>DEFM01000024.1:82414-159836 GCA_002350855.1 Prevotellaceae bacterium UBA2852 | reverse complement strand
AATTTATAGAACCTACCATAAAATAGAAGACCCACCCCTTTTCACCTTCCGGTTAAGGAGGGAGAGGTTAGATCTTCAAACAATAATAATATACTTATAAGTCCTCCACATAGTAGGTAATTACTCCCCTCCGTTCTTGCAAGCAAGCGTCGGCAAGCCGAACGATAAGGGAGGGGCAAGGGGAGGGTCTATGTTTTCTTATCATGCTTTCAAAAATACATAGTGCTACACTTCAGGGACTTGAGGCAATGGTGGTAGTTGTTGAAACAGACAACTATGACTCAGGTCAGCAATCGAGGTTCAACATCGTTGGACTTCCCGACAATGCTGTGAAGGAGAGTCAGGAACGAGTGCTTTCAGCCCTTCGTTCCAACAACTACCATGTTACAAACCGATCTGTCATCATCAACCTCACTCCGGCAGATGTACGCAAGGAAGGCACTGCTCTCGACCTGCCAATGGCGATAGGAGTGATGCAGACCTTTGGATATCTTAAAGCCGACAATATGGAAAGATATATGTTTGCCGGAGAACTTGGTCTCGACGGCACCATCCTTCCTATCAAAGGCGCTCTGCCCATATCCATAAAAGCACGTAAACTGGGTTATGAAGGTCTGTTTGTACCAGAGGAAAACGCACGTGAGGCAGCTGTAGTCAACAACCTCAAAGTCTATGGCGTTCACAACATCAGGGAAATAGTGGATTTCTTCCACAATATCTCAGGTTTGGAACCTACTGTTGTCAATACCCGTGAGGATTTCTACTCACAGGTGTTGGATTTCTCTTACGATTTTGATGAGGTGAAAGGGCAGGAGAGTGTGAAGCGCGCTTTCGAGATAGCTGCGGCAGGCGGACATAATATTCTTCTTGTAGGCAGTCCTGGTTGTGGCAAGTCCATGATGGCGAAGCGCTTGCCAAGCATACTGCCGCCACTCTCGCTGGAGGAAAGTCTTGAAACCACCCAGATTCATAGTGTTGCAGGAAAACTTCAGCAGAATTCCACGCTTATCAGCCAGCGTCCCTTCCGTGCTCCCCATCACACCGTTTCCGATGTGGCACTGGTTGGCGGAGGAAGTTCCTTCATGCCAGGTGAAATATGTCTGGCACACAATGGTGTTCTCTTCCTCGATGAATTGCCAGAATTCTCGCGCAGCGTACTCGAAACACTGCGTCAGCCCCTCGAAGACCGCATCATAACTATATCCCGTGCCCGCTACAACCTTACTCTTCCATGTTCATTCATGCTTGTTGCGTCGATGAACCCCTGTCCCTGTGGTTATCACCATCATCCTACGCACCAGTGTTCGTGTACACCAGGACAGATACAGCGTTACCTGAATAAGATATCAGGTCCTCTGCTCGACCGTATCGACATGCATGTGGAGGTAGAGAGTGTACCTTTCGATGCCATATCCAAAGCACCCAAGGGTGAGAGTTCTGCGACAATACGTGAAAGGGTAATTAAGGCAAGGAATATACAGGAAAACAGGTTTTTAGGCATCAAAGGAATACACTGCAATGCCCAGATGACCTCAAAACTTCTTCAGAAATTCGCTGTACTCGACGATACCAGTATGCAACGCCTTCGCACAGCCATGCAGAAGCTCAATCTCTCTGCACGTGCCTACGACCGCATTCTCAAGGTTGCACGTACTATTGCCGATCTCGACGGCTCTGAGAGCATACTCAGTCACCACATCGCCGAAGCCATCGGTTATCGCAGCCTTGACCGTGAGAACTGGATAGAATAGCCGTGCTTTTACTTTCATTTTATAATCTTTTACCATACTTTTCCTTACGTTTAACATTAATTATCTGCAATAGTTTGACACATTGACAGATAAGCACTAATTTTGCAGCAGAAAAACAATCAATTATCTAAACTACAAACTAATGAAAAAGCTGTTTTTTCTTCTGACGTTCCTGTTGGGAACGATGGCTGTTCATGCCGAAGACTACACCTATCTGACGTTTGAAACGACGGATGGGGCAAAAATCTCTGTGGAGGTTTCATCGCTTAATATCTCCTTCTCTGGAACAAATCTTATTGCAGGCGAACAGACGTTTGCTCTCTCAAACCTGAGTAAGATGTATTTCTCTTCTTCAAACGAGACAACAGGAATAAAGTCTCTCACTGACGAGGAACTGGAAAACATTACTGAGGTTTACGACCTTAACGGACGCCAACTTAAGCTCTCAAATACTCAAGAACTTAAGAACTTACCTCCCGGTGTGTATGTGATTAAGGGTAAAAGTGGAACTTATAAAATCGCTGTGAAATGAAACGAGTTCTTACTATTCTTGCCGCTGCACTCATGGTGTTGACGGTCAACGCCCAGAATCTTAATGTCTCCGTAGGAGATGTCACATATAAGTTCCCTGCATCGCAGACAGGAGAAATGACCTATACCGACGGCACCACACTGACCATCATGGGTAAGGAGTTTGCCATCAGCGACATCACCGCAATGAAGATTGACTTCGCTGAAGTGACCGACAATCTGGTGACGGTGGTCCCGGTGGCGGAGGTGGCGGTCCCGGCGGCGGTGACAACAAGAACTACACCTATTCCGGCGGCATAGTCATCAACGGCGGAACAATTGTTGCAATAGCCAGCAGCCACGAGGCTATCGAGTCGAAGAGCACAATCGAGATCAATGGCGGCTATGTCTATGCACAGTCTGGCGACGATGCCATCAACTCTTCCAGCGATTTCACCATCAGCGGAGGATATGTGATGGGTAACAGCACTGGCAATGATGGTTTGGATGCCAACGGCAATTTCTATATAAAGGGTGGAAATGTGTTTGCGGTAGCTACTACCAGTCCTGAAGTGGGTATTGATGCCAACACCGAGGGCGGCTACAAACTCTACATCACTGGCGGCAATGTGGTTTCAATCGGAGGATTGGAAGGCGGAAGCAGCCTCACAGGAGTGACATCGAAATCTGCCTCCTATTCTAAAGGCAGCTGGTATTCCTTCAGTAGTGGCGGTACAACCCATTTCTACTTTAAGGTTCCTTCAAACAGTAAGATGCCGACAGGCATGACTCTCGTCTCAGGCAGCACTCCTTCTGTTTCCACTGCATCATCCGTTACCTCCAACATGTGGAACGGATATGGAAAGTATTGAGTTTTTAAGTTTCTTGAGTTCTTAAGTTCTTAAGTTTTTAAGTTTAGTTTGCAGGACAGATGATTCGATAGTTTCCGCTTAGGTGCATGAAGGCAAAGAGGCGGAGCAGACCATCGTAATAGGCATCGAAGTAACCGTCGTCAAACGGCTCATGTTTGGCGTTCCAGAGAGCGTCAACAAACTCCTTGCTCTTTGCGTGTGAACACATCATCGAGGCTGCGGCAGTAGTGGCAACAAGACCAATACTGTGGCGCAGCTTGCGGAAACCGCCTGCTCCGAGAATCTCATTGCCTTCAGGCACAGTGCCGTCGGTGCGGTACTGGTCAAGGAAAGTATTGACGCCTTGTGAGTAGAAGAAGTTCTGGATAGTCTCACCGTACTGTCGCTGCCACTCACCATCTTCACAGCTCCATTCATAGTCCATCGCTATGTTCATAGGTACGCGCCATGAGTCGTAGCGGAAATTATTGCTTCCGTTGCGCCGTGGAGCGGTATTCTGCTGTCCCTGCGGCATACCCGGGAATCGCGGCATCCGCATCTCACTGCCGTCATACTGGCACATATCAGCGTTCAGCCCCGTTTGTGGGTTGATGCATTTATGCAGGAACTCGCGGCTCTTGCGTGCACATTCGTTCCATAGTTCAGAACGTCCGTCATCGCCCCATTTTGCCCACACTTCGTAGAATGCAGGGATGTGATAGCTGGGGTCGGTAAACCGTTGTCCGAATCCGTCGGGAGTGAAGGTTATGAGATTTGTCTCAGGGTCTATCAGGTAGATTTTCTGCGGTCCTGTCGGTTGAGGACCAGCGTTGCCTGTTCCCGGTCTTGGCTCAGGAGTATATTCACGAGGCTGTATGCAGTTAAGGATATGTTGGGCTTCAGCCTTGTAGTTGATTCCTGTGTCGTTGCCCCATCGGTTCGAAGCGAAAATGAGTGCGGTGATGAAATACAGTTCTCCGTCGCTGGCTGCACCATCGCTGTTATGCGTGCCGTCGGTCTTGCAGCTCCATGCAAAGTAACCTTCACGGTGTCCGCTCTGGTGCTGCATATATTTCTTGCTCCATCGCCACAGACGGTCGAAGATGTCCTTCTCACCAAACTGCACGGCAATCATCATTCCGTACGACATACCTTCGGTGCGGGCATCGTGGTTCTTGATGTCGCTGACGTAGCCCATGGAGTCACCAACCTCGAAATAAACCTTGTTTTCCCCCTTAAACACATCGTTGAAGACTTCCTTCAACTTGGCATCAACATCGCTTTGCGAATAACCCATCTCCACAAACACGTTGCGGTATCGTCCTGTCTCAAATGCACCTTTTGTCCAAGGTTTAAACTGCTGCTGGGCACCAGCCTGCAGCACAAGGAAAAACAGCATTGCCAGCACGGCAAGTTGTCTTTTTATTTTGGTAATCTCCATAAGCTTTTCTATAATTAAACTCCACAAAAGTACATCTTTTCTGATAATAAGGCAAATGTAGGAATAATAAACTTTCAGAAAATAAACCATATCATTTGTTTTATGGTTTAGATTAATTGAAGTAAATTTGCAGACGGCTTCATAGCCGATAAACAATTAACAATAATGATTAGAAAAGCAAAACAGGAGGATATTAAGCGCATCATAGAGCTTTTGCACCAGGTGAATATGGTGCACCATGTGATACGCCCTGATTTATTCAAACCTCATACCACCAAATATAGTGAAAAGGAATTAGAGAGCCTGCTCAAAGACGACAGCAAGCCCATTTTTGTCTATGACGATGGAATGGTATTAGGTTACGCTTTCTGCCAGATATCGGAGGTTAAGGACAATCTACTGCTTGAAGACATCAAGACACTGTATATTGATGATATCTGTGTGGATGAGAATGCCCGTGGCAAACACGTCGGCAAGTCGCTGTATGAGCACGTCCTCGACTATGCAAAATGTATCGGCTGCAATAACATCACCCTCAATGTGTGGGAAGGCAACGATCCTGCACTCCAATTCTACAAGAACATGGGCATGAAAGTGCAGAAAACAACGATGGAGGTGAGTTTTATTTCACCATGACCTTTTGTCCATTGGCTACGTAAAAGCCTTTTGGTAAAGAATGTGAAGTGATGGTACTGGGATTATCGACTGAGACCTTGCGTCCGCTGAGGTCGTAAATACCATTGTAGAGTGAAGAGTTATCGTTTTCGTTGATACGGTTGATTCCCACTGAGGCGAGGAAGTCCTCGACGGATGACTGGAAACCGATGTAGCTGATGACCGATGTGCCTGTGGTTGAAGTCATGCCGAAGATGGTCTGTCCCTGACAGAAGTTCCAGATGTCGCCCTGGCAGTTGTCGGCTATGCCGCTGGTGCTGATGTCCCAGGCAATGACTCTCTCTCCGTCGTCAGCAGTGCCTGCATAGTAGGGAGCAACCGAAGAACCGCGGTTCACGCCGTTGAGCCACCAGAGGTAGTTCTTGCCGGATGTGATGGCAAGATTGGTGCCTTTGGCAATGAGGTATTTCTGGTCTGCGGTAACGTTATAGGTCTTATTCTGGTAGTTAAGCATCAGGCATACATTGTTGTTGCCCGATGCTTTTACTGTAAGTGTGTTGTTTACGTTGTCGTAGGAAATTTTGCTCTGTGCCACGCGGTTGACGTCGCCTGTCACCCATTCGCTGGAAACGAACCTGTAGGGATCGGACACAGGGCGTTGCTTCACAAGACGCAGGTAGTAGAGTCCCGGTATAGGTGTAGAGCCTGATGCCTCGATGCGGAAAATGACCTGAGTGCGCACGTCTCCGTTGGTCTTGACCATGTACTCTGCCGGTATAACAAACTCCTGGTTGTAGAAGCCGTTGTCATCAGCGCCTGCATAGCTTGAAGGAACGGTCACGTCTGCCAGTTTCTTGCCGTTTACCTTGATAGTTGCCACACGACCCTTGTCGTCGGTGGTGAAGCGGCACATGATGCAGAGGCTGTCCTTGAGGACGTCAGGATTCTGGAGTATATACTGCACATATCCGCCGCTGGCACAGTCGCGGTAGAACTCTCCGTCGTGACTGCCCTTGGTGGAGTTGCTGGAGGTGGTCATCTGGTGTCCAGCCTCACTCTGCTGCTCACCCGTTGCCACGAAGTCGATGGTACGTTCTGCGAGTGCTGCTTCCTCGGCGTCAGCCTTACCCATATCGCTGTTATCATAGCCTTCTGCCGTCTGCTGGTAGAAATAGCAGGAGTAGCGGGCATGCTGTATGGTGTAGAAAGGAACGAGGGTGAGTTTGTCCCAATTGCCCTTGCTCTGTTCGCTCTTGGCATCGAGTTCGAACGACAGGGCAGCGAGATCCTTCACCTTGACACGCTGGTCAAGCACCTTGCTGCGTTCGCCAATGAGCAGCGGGGCGGTGGAGAGTGCCAGACCCTTGCCAACAGCACCGGGAGAGTGATCCATACGGCCTTCGCCAGCAAATTCATTCTGCAGTTTCTCGTATTCCAGTCCTGAGTCATCACCAGCTTTCACAGCCGTTGTCTGTGCTGCCAGGAGGATTGGTCCGTACTTGAAAGCGATGTAGTCGGTGTAGTTAGGACATTCCTCTACACGCAGGGTCATAGGCAGATTCACAACCACTACGTCGCCTTTCTTCCATGAGCGCTGAATGTTGACAAACGATGCCTTGCCTGCAGTTGCTGATATATCTACAGGTGAACCGTTGACGGTGACGGAGAAGTCGGCTGTGGTCCATGCCGGATGGCGCACTGCGAGGGTGTATTCGCCGTCCTTGTCGATGGTGATGGTAGAAGTGGTGGAGTAGGGGAACTGAGTCTGCTGAGTCAGCGCGAAGTTCTCCGACTGCAACTTCGAAGCGGTGAAGAGGTTGACATAAAGCACCGAATTGTCAGTGCTGTGAGTGTAGATGAAGTGTCCGTACTTGGAATGGTTTTCCATACCCGTACCTACGCAGCACCACATACCCTTGTTCACAGTGGAATAGATGCGGTAGGACTGGGGACGCAGGGAGGTGAAATAGACGTAGCCGCCTGTCTGAGGGTCTTGGGTAGAGAGGATGTGGTTCCAGGTTGCAGCCTCATAGAAATCGGCATAGGCTGCATCGTGGGTCTCGTCGAAGAGGAGTTCGGAGAGTTTGAGCATGTTGTTGGTGTTGCAGCTCTCAGGACCTTCAAGGTTGTTGATGTACTGGTCGCAGCGGTTCTTGGCGAGGAAATGCTCGCTGATGCTATTGCCTCCGATGCAGACGGTGCGGTGGGTGGCAACGTCGGTCCAGAAGTTGTGTGCAGCCTTGCGGTAGGTACTCATGGAGGGGTCGAGCTGGTAGATGCGTTCGAAACCTATGTACTTTGGCACCTGGGTATTGGCATGCTTGCCGTCGAGGAATGTGGTGTTGAGAGTCTGCATACCGTCGATCATGTACTGATGGCTGTACTTCTTCGCAGCGTCGAGGTATTTCTTCTCGCCGAAGAGCAGGTAGGCGTCGGCAAGCGGTTCGTTCATGCCTCCGTGTTCCCAACCGAGGATGTCCTGCATCTCCGATGTGGTGAGGTTACTGACTACGTTCACGCTCCAGTCACACATTCTGCGGAAGAGGTCGCGGGCAAGTGTGCTGCCGGTATAGAGCCATGCGTCACGAAGTCCGGCAAGCACCTTGTGCTCACAGTAGAAGGGTACCCATCCACCGTATTTCTTGAACTCTGTGAGGTCGCGCTTGTAGAGACCTGTCCATATCTGGTTGATGGGCTGGCCGCCGAGGAATCCCTCCATACCTTCAGTATTGCCGTCGAAGGCATCCTGACAGTCCTTGAGGATGTTGAGCATATAGTCCAGACGCTCCTTCATGGCTGTACGTGTTGCAGCGTCGTTCGTTGCAGCATAGGCGAGTGCCAGGGCAGTGAGGTAATGTCCTCCCACGTGTCCTTCGAGCGACCATCCGCTGTCGCCCCAGTTGGTAAATGTGGGATGAGTGGTAGTCCATCCGTAGTACTTGCTGCCGCTCTTGCTGCTAAGTCCAGCCTGACGTACGAAGGGTGTGAGCAGGCGGTTCACGTCGTATTCCAAAAGCAGTTTGTTGTTCACTTGAAGGGCATTCTGGAAGGGTCCGTCGAGCAGTTGTACTTCCTCCAGGTCGAAATGCTGAGGATAGATCTCACTCTGTGCCATCACCGACTGCGGCATCAACGCCGAGCCGATAATCAGCAATAATGTTCTAAAAAAAATCTTCATCATTGTCTTAGGTTTTTTATTTAGTCTTATGTCAAGGATACTTTTTATCAGGGATTTTAAGGATAAAAAGGATTGTTTTTTATTTCAACATCGTGCTCCGCACTAAGATTAATAAGATTACAAAGATTTATAAGATTAATCATTTAATCATTTTAATCATTTAATCATAGCACGTAGTGCGCTGTTTCAGTCAAGGATTTTTAAGGATTGTTTTTTATTTCAACATCGTGCTCCGCACTAAGATTTATATGATTAATAAGATTTATTTAATATACAAAAACAAGAAAGGGTTCTACAGGTTTTTATCTAAATAATTATTAATGGAAAATTATATGGGGAATTATATGGTAATTCGTGTTTTATCTTAAAACCATTTTCGTTATCGTTTTCTTCTTATTAATCTTGTTAATCTTAGCACGAAGTGCGGTGTTTTATATCAAGAAGATTGTCTGATGCAAAATTATGAAGTTATTGTATAACAGTTGTAATAAAATGGTTGTTATCTAAAGGTAAAATTGTTGAAACTCCTTACCGTCTGCATATCGTTGCAGGAGGTCGCAGATAAACTGGCAGCATTGGCGGACTTGTTCAGCATCGCCGTCGTAACCATTGACAAGAGCAAGCAGACGGGTGGTCTGCAGCGACATCTTCGTGCGTTCGTTGTCGCTCGTGGGAGTTCCGATGCCTCCGATGGCATCACGCACAACAGGCATTCCTGCAATGTTGAGCACTCCACGACCGATGCCTTCGTAGGGTTCGCCTTCGCGACCTACGCCAAGAGTAATGGTATCGCCTACGATGCGGTCGTAGTCGAAACCACCTATGCTGTAGCCATATCGCATTGATGCCAGATTGATGAGGTCAACCGCCGTGTCTATCTGGTAGAGCGACTTGCCTTGCAGCACACGCCGAATCAGCTGTTCGTTTGACGGACGATAGCGGCTTGGGTCTTTTCCACACGCCTTATAAGCCTGGCGGGTGGCTTCTATCCCACTGATTTGCTTGATGCTGTCCACGGTGTACTTGCTGCGCAGTTCCTCCACATACCTGTCAATCTCTGCCCATAGTTCGTCGCTATGCTCAGTATTCCTGAACTCAGCATAAACAATGCCGCCCACATACTTGCTCCACTTTTCCCGCAAATCCTCGCCAATAACAAATTTCTTCAATTCCATATTTTTAATTTACAATAGATTCTTCACTCAAAGTTCACTGTTACATCAAATTTTCATTGGCAAATATAATAACTTTTTGTGAATATGGCAAAAAAACACAAACCAACCATAGTTTTTCGTTATCGTTAAAGTTATCGTTAAGGTTATCGTTAAGGTTAAGGTTAAGGTGATAGTTGTTTTAAAAAAATTCTTCATTCTTCACCATTCATTTTTCATTTTTTCCTACCTTTGCCCTGACAAACACAAATAAACACTAATAAAAACATAAAAATGAGAAAGAGATTTTCGATACTTGCTATAGGCATGATGTGCTGCGCTGCTGCAGTTGTGATGACTTCTTGCTCCGACGACAATTCCTCACCAAAACAAGTGACTGACAATGGGGAATGGCTTGTCAGCGATGATATGATGGACAAGAGTACTCGCCCGGGCGACGACTTCTTCATGTACTGCAACGGCGGTTTCTGGCAAAACACTACCGTGGACGAAGACAAGGCTGATATTAATTCTTGGATAAAGGTAGGTCTTCAGAATATTGTTAATGAACGTATAGCTGCCTTGCATTTCCCTTCACAGGAGAAGATGTTGACCGATGCTGGCCGGATGGATGCGAATGCCGTGACTCATCAACGCAATAAGATGCAGTCGGTCATTGACCGAATCAATGATGTCACCTCCTTAGAAGAGATGTGGAAACTCACTGCACAGCTCATGCTCGAGGGATATAGATGTCCGTTCAAACTCAACGTCTTATCCCACAATGGACGCATGGCGGCATATCTGTCTTGCAATTTTAAGGATGAATTTGCTGCAAGTTTTCTGGAAAAGGACAATGATCTGTCATGGCGCATAAACCACGATGCTAATGTGCTGGCTTGTGCCAAACCTCTCGCTGGCAAATCCACACGCAGTTTCGACACAGAGCAATGGCCCATGCTTAATATTATTTTCGAGAATCTGGGAATATCTCTTGAAGATGCCTACATCATCGCTGCAGTCCCTGATCAACCAGACATCGTTGTTCAGGGTCAGATGAAGGCCTTTCAACAATTACAGAATCTTGATCTGGACACATGGAAACAAGAAATCATGTTGCCCTTAATTAACCAAGACAAGGTGTGTTTCGACGATGAAGAACTGGGGAATTATAATCAAGAGAAAGGACAAGAGCAGACTCGCGCAGACTTAGTGAAGAATTTTGCCAAGAGCTATCTGAACTACGAGACTTCCAAGATTTACACCGATGCCTACGTCACACCAGAGATGAAGAGACGTACACTGGATATGTGTATCCAGATGAGGGAGGTGTTGCATCAACGAATAGAAAACAATGAATGGATGAGCGCCCAGTCTAAGCATAATGCCATCGAGAAACTTGAAGCAATGACCTTCTGTATAGGATGCCCCGATGAGTGGTTCGACGAAGGACTGCCCGATTTGAGTCAAGAATCTACGCTCTTTGATGACGTGCTGGCCGTGCGACGCGCACAACTCAATCTTAACCGTCGCCTCATAGGTATGGAGACCGTGAAGGTCTCATTCCATGCCATCATCAACAATCAACACGACTTGACTACCGTCAACGCCTTTTATTCTCAAAACTACAATTCCATGAACATCTATCCTATTTGGATAATGGATCCGGTGTACAATCCTAATGCCAATGAAGTTCACAACTACGTTTCATGCACCGTCTTCGGACATGAAATAACACACGGATTCGATACCAATGGAGCAAAATTCAATAAAATGGGAGACTTAGGGGAAATATGGGCAAGTCAAGCAGATAAAGAAGAGTTCCTTCGCAGGGCACAGTTGCTAATCGACTACTACAGCCAAACCGAAGTCATGCCATGGTCATTGCCCGGACTCTGCAATCAGGGCGATTACACAGTAAGTGAGAACATAGCCGACCTCGGAGGATTTCTCATAGCCTATGAAACCTATGAGAAACACCTGCAAGACAACGGATTCAAGGGTGATCAGCTCAAACTGCAGTGCCAGCGCTTCTTCCTGAGCTATGCATATCTATGGCAAGCCAAATACTCTGCCAAGTATGCACAAGTTCGCACCTTGGGTGAAGGAGACGAGCACAAAGACAAGGACATACATTCTCTTCCACGCGAAAGAGTCAACGGAATAGTACGCAATGTAGACTACTGGTACGACCTATTCCCCATAGAACCAACCGACAAACTCTACCTCGCTCCCGCCGACCGCGTAAGAATATGGTAATGATAATTACATATTAAAAATTATAAGACGCAGAGCTTTCGACTATGAGGCGAAAACAATGAAATATGTGTTATCAACGCAAAGAGGACGGTAGTTTCGATCCTATCCACATATTGTACTGTGTTATCAACTACTCTGCAGTTGATAATTATGATTTCTGGGGTACATCCTACATGGTTTGCAGTCCTATTGAGTTCTCCACCGTTGACCCCACTGGCATCTTAAATATTGAATCATCTCCCTCAAATTCCCTAAAGGGGGGAGAACCATGTGGCGAACCCGAAGTATGGTACAACCTCAGTGGTCAGCGTGTCAGCAAGGGCTACAAAGGCATCGTTGTTGTCAAGGGCAAGAAATACGTGATAAATTAGTATGCCAATACCCCTGCTTATTTAGATTGGTTATAAATAAGCAAAAAGGCGATTTTTAACATTAAAAAGGGCTGATTGGAGAGCAAGCGCTCATCAGTCAGCCCTTTTTCGTTTGCATAAAAATGCAAAAGCATTCGCTCCGTGCATTTTTATGCATTTTTTCGTTTTGTTCAGTGCTTGCGAGTTTTGCTTTGCAACTTGCAATGCAAAATGCTCAAGCGCTATGCAAACTGTCAAGAACTTAAAAACTCAAAAACTCAAAAACTTAACTCTTTTCAAATTTAAACTTAACTTCCGTTCCAAAAAAACTTAACTTTGACATTTTGAAAAGTTAACTTCCGTAGAAAAAAGACTTCGCCAGAGTTGAAACTCCGGCGAACTTACATTTTGTCAAAATGCAAAAAAGAAAAGGATGCATAAACCGTATAGGCTTATGTATCCTTTTCCTGCTAAAGCAAAGATACAACATTATTCCTCAAAATGCAAATGTTAAAAACCCAATTAACATTTATCTACAAATCCCAATCATCTGATTATCAGTCAAAAGACAATTGTTAAAAAACAAGGATCTCAAGGATTATTTTTTCAACACCGCACTTCGTGCTAAGATTAATATGATTATTAAGATTTTATTGAGACTTTTTGAAGGATTATTTGTGAGATTTTCGCGAAGCGAGTAGTTTTTCTCCTTTATTTATTTTGTTGTTGAATATATTTCGTATTTTTGCAATATAGAACTAAATCATTGGAGATGGAAAGCATAGTAACACCACTGCTTGCCTCACTACGCGAGCAGAAAGAAATGAAGATGAAAGGCAGTATCTATCACAAAACACAGATAGATCTGACCTATAACTCGAATCATATCGAAGGTAGTCGCTTAACTCACGACCAGACACGATATATTTTCGAGACGAACACCATTGGCGTGACTGCTGATGAGACGGTAAGAGTGGATGATATTATTGAGACCATGAACCATTTCCGCTGTATCGACCTGATTATCGACAAGGCAGAAGAACCGCTTTCAGAAGAACAGGTTAAGACACTGCATGGAATCCTAAAATCAGGAACATCCGACAGCCGCAAGGCTTGGTTTGCCGTCGGTGATTACAAGCAACTGCCCAACGAAGTAGGTGGAGAGAAAACTTGTGAGCCAGAACTGGTACACGACAGTATGCAACGACTGATAGAAGGCTATAACACCAAGGAGCAACATTCCTTAGAAGACATTCTTGATTTCCACGTCCGTTTCGAAAAGATACATCCGTTCCAAGATGGTAATGGGCGAGTGGGACGTCTCATCATGTTCAAGGAGTGTCTGCGTAACGGCATTGTGCCTTTCATTATCACCGATGAATTGAAGATGTTCTATTATCGTGGTCTACGTGAGTGGGGCAATATCGACGGCTATCTTACTGATACCTGCCTTACGGCACAGGACCAATATAAGTCTACCCTTGATTATTTCAGAATCAAGTATGATTAGCGAGTAGTATGAATAATGGATGTATGTCGAGTAGGAAAGGGGATATAAATATCAATAAGTAAAGGAGAAAAACTTCAGTCTTGAAAGTTTTTCTCCTTTTTATTTTTGTTTATTTTCAATCGATTTTATAACTTTGCCAATAGTTCGGGGGGAGAAATCTCGAATTTATTAATAATGCATTCGCTATTATTTCGCGCATAGCCAAAAAGCCTCGCAAACTTTAATTGGTATAACAAGATACGAAATAAGTAGTGACAGATTACTCGTTAGGGTCTCTGTCCCAGCTGTTAATAGTGATGCACACGTTTTGGCGATAAAGCTGATGAATACAAGGCTTACAAGCGGACTCGTGATGAAGAAAAGAAGCTGCTCGACCAGTTCCGTGACCCACTATCACCATTGAAGTTCGTGATTGTTACCAGCAAACTGCTCACAGGCTTTGATGCCCCAATACTTCAGTGTATGTATTTGGACAAACCGATGAAGAACCATACGCTGCTGCAAGCAATTTGCCGTACCAACCGTACATATAACGAAAACAAGAAGTGCGGATTGATTGTTGACTTCGTGGGTGTCTTTGAGAATGTGGCTAAGAGCCTTGCTTTCGATGAAGAGAGCGTGAAGACCATTATCAAAACAAAGTTTAAGAAGTTTGCCGAGAAATTGGATGAGCTTCGAGAGCGTATGGAGCAGAACCTTATTACCAGCATTGAGTATCTAAAGCAACTGCTCCAGATGGCTCGTGAGCTTCTTGAAGCCGAAAAGGAAATGGAACAGCCAAAAGACAAACGTGAGCAAGCAAGAGCAGCCTTGACAGATCTCTTCCAAAGTATCAAGACAGAAGATACGCCTTTCATCGTAGAACAGGTGGTGAACGATATTGACAATGAAGTGGTCAAAATCATCCGACTGTTCAACGATGCGTTCAAGAGCGTAACGGCACGTCGAGAGATTAAAAAGAAACTTCGTTCCATCCTTTGGATAAAGTATCAGATTAAGGACAACGAGGTCTTCGAGAAAGCATATCAGTATATTGAAATGTATTACTGAAAATATGAAGCCGTTTGATCATTTTAAAACTATAGATAAATATAGGAGGCAAGTTAAGTCACTTGGCTCAGAATGGTCATACACTTCGAATGAGTGGAGGAACGATCAACCTAAATGATAAACGATGGATGTCTTCGGCATTGTTCTATATAGAATATGTCCGCAAATAAGGATGGGAGATTTGTGAAAAAGAGGCAGAGAAAAATCCAGTTACAACACATGAGTTTATAAAGCTGTGCCATTATTTTGAATGGAAAGAACGAGATGATTTTGAGAATTTTATAATCTCACATAATGCTGAGGACAGGTTTGATAATGACTCATCGGATTGGTAAATAAAATGGCATTACCGAAATTTATCATAACGATGGATGGCTACCTGCGTCTGGAAATCTGCTCTAAAAATGGTCAAGATTCTGCTAAAGATAATTGATAGACAAAAAACTATCGGGTTCATGTCTAAAGTTGATTTTTTTTCATATCTTTACAGCCAGAATAAACATACAAACAAATAATATCAGTGATAATGAAAAAAACATTTTTTATTTTTACAGCATTAATGGTTATGGCTACGGCAACGACAATGGCACAGAGTAAGGTATATGTTACCAGAGAGATTTCTCCTGAATCTTTAGTGAAAATATACAAGGCGCTGGGTATTCCCGCAAAGGGACGCGTGGCAATCAAGATGAGCACGGGCGAAGGCAGTAATCCTAACTACCTTAAACCCGAACTTATCAAGGACTTGGTATTTGAAGTAGACGGCACCATCGTGGAATGCAACACAGCATACGGTAATGCTCCGGAAGATGTGAAGGACGACCGCAATAATTCGGCAAATCACTGGAAAGTTATCGAACGCCACGGCTTTCTGAAGTACTTCCCTGTGGACATCATGGACGAATACGACGAGATGCGCATACCTGTGAAGGACCAGACTCACATCAAGTACGATATCGTGGGTGGACACATGGCCAACTACGATTTCATGATTGCTTTGAACCACTTCAAGGGACACCCCATGGGTGGCTACGGCGGTGCGCTGAAGAATCTATCCATAGGCTGTGCAAGTCAGAACGGCAAAGCATACATCCATTCAGCAGGTAAGATGGAGAAACTCGATATGTCGAAACTTTGGACACCAGAATACATTGGCGATCAGGATGGTTTCCTGGAGTCGATGGCTGCCGCCGCACAGGGCGTAGTGAACTATTTCAACAGGCAGGAGGGAATAATCTATATCTCTGTTATGAACAACATGTCTATCGACTGTGACTGTGTGGATCATCCTGAACCTGTAAAACTCGAGGACTATGGTATTTTGGCTTCTACCGACCCCGTGGCTCTTGACCAGGCTTGCATCGACATTATCAATCACCAGAAAGTAACGGCTAAGAACGACCCCACTGATTTGTTGAATCGTATTGACCAGCAACACGGTGTGCACACCATCGAGCATGCAGCAAAGATTGGTCTCGGCAGCTGCCAGTACACACTGGTGAGTATTGACAAGTAAATAACAGTGGTTGAAGAAGACTGTTAATTTCAATATTTTTTGGAGTTGTATTTGAATATATATTCTTAACTTTGCAAAAGAAATAAAAAAATCTCCCTCTCAATCGTGATAAAATCACTGCACATAGAGAACTACGCTCTGATTGAGCACCTTGACATTGAAATGTACAAGGGATTTTCTGTAATTACCGGAGAAACCGGAGCGGGAAAATCCATTATCCTTGGAGCTATTGAGTTGCTTCGCGGCTGTCGTGCTGACAGCCACAGCATTAGGCGTGGCTCAATGAGATGTGTGGTGGAGGCTGTATTCGATATCACTGAATACGGACTGAATGGGTGGTTTGATGAGAATGAACTGGATTTTGACGGACATGAATGTATAGTCCGCCGTGAGATTACACAGGCCGGAAAAAGCCGCGCCTTCATCAATGACACTCCAGTAAACCTGACTTTATTGAAGGATATCGGTGAAAAACTCATTGATATCCATTCACAACATAAGAACCTGCTGCTTGGAAAGGAAGATTTCCAACGCAGTGTGCTTGACATATTCGCCAAGAACGCTGAACTGTTCAACCAGCATCGCTCTCTTTACCGCCAGACACAGGCTGCACGCAGGCAGTGGGAAACAGCTGTGGCTGAGGCTAACCGCAACCGCGACGAGGAAGATTACCTGCGATTCCAGTTTGAACAACTCGATGAGGCTAAACTTCAGGAAGGTGAACAGGAAGAACTGGAGGAGGAGGCAGCTATGCTCGAACATGCAGAGGAGATAAAGCAGAATCTGTATGTAGCCCAGGGTCAGCTACAGGGTTGCGACAATGAAGGCGAAACGGACGTGTTGCAGGGTATGCGCCATGCAATGTCCGCCATTCAGACCATCTCCGACAAGATGACTGCCGCCAACGAACTATATGAACGTCTGAACTCCTGCTACATCGA
This sequence comes from Prevotellaceae bacterium UBA2852, assembly GCA_002350855.1. The sequence continues at coordinate 142,713 of DEFM01000024.1, read as the reverse complement.
GGTGAAGGATATTGCCAACGAGATGGAATCACTGGCTGAAGGGGTGGAATACAATCCTGCAAGGCTGGAACAGGTGAACGAACGTCTCAACACCATCTATTCTCTGCAGCAGAAACACCATGTGGAAACTGTGGAGGAACTGATAGCGCTGCGTGAACAGCTGAAAGCTCAACTTGACGCCATAGACAACAGCGACGAGAACGTAGCAGAGCTGAAGAAGAAATGGGAGGAACTGCAGGGACAGACAAGGAAACTGGCAACTGAACTATCTGACCGACGCAAGAAAGCTGCTGCACCGTTGCAGAAGGAGTTGGAGAAGAGCCTGCAATCGTTGGGAATGCCCAATGCAAGAATCACTATTACGGTGGAGCATGACGAAAAATTTGCCGGCGAGGATGGTTCTGACGCCATTCAGTTCCTTTTCTCTGCAAACAAAAACGGAGAACCGCAGAATCTCTCACAAGTGGCATCGGGCGGAGAAATAGCCCGTGTGATGCTCTCCCTCAAGGCTCTTATCGCCAAGGAAGTGAAACTGCCTACCATCATCTTCGACGAGATAGACACTGGTGTGTCGGGAAGTATTGCCGAGAAGATGGCAATCATAATGCAGCAGATGGGGCAGAGCAACCGACAGGTTATCAGCATCACCCACTTGCCACAGATTGCCGCACTGGGCACGGAACACTATCGTGTGTACAAGGAAGACAGCGACGACGACACTACCAGTCACATCGTTCACCTGAGCAACGAAGAGAGGGTAAAGGAGATTGCTCACATGCTCAGCGGAGAAACCATTACCGATGCAGCGATTGAGAATGCGAGGGTGCTATTAAAAGAGACCCCCTCTAACTCCCCCAGGGGGGATAAATAGTTAGTCTCTGGCTGATAAAGATTTTAATAATTTGCTAAAAACAATAATAACTCAACTCTATGCAGAATACTATACATTGTCAGAATCAAACTACTCCTCCCCATGCAGGGGGAGGCAAGGGTGGGGGTCTGCTCTTTTATATGTTATTGTCAGCTTTATTGCTGCTTGGAACTCTGAGTGCCAAGGCACAGACAACAGACAGCACTGCTACCAAGACAAGTGTGATTGAGGGTGCTGCTCCTAAGTGGGCAGCAAAGGCTCAGAAAGCAATAGTGTCTATCGTTTCCTATGACCAGAACCAGAATATGCTGAAGTCTGGTACGGCTGTTTATATCAATAACGAAGGACATGCTGTGACAGACTGTGAATTGCTGAAAGGTGCTTATAGTGCCGTGGTTGTGGACGCAGGCGGAAAGAAATATGCTGTCACACGAATCCTCGGAATAGACAACAACTACGGACTGGTGAAGATTGCCACCGAGCAGAAGAAGACCTCTCCGATTGGTTTTGCACAATCGGCAGGCGTGCTTGCCGGCAGCAGAGTCTATGCTCTGGGTTATCAGCAGCAGAAGATAACTACCTGTCCGTCTACCACCGTGCTCAAACGTGACATCGTGGAGGACAAGTATGTTTACTACACTCTTAAAGACGCTTTTCTTCCCAAGTACAACAATGGTGTGCTTATGAGCGAAACAGGTGAGTTGCTCGGTATTGTGCTTTCGCCTGTAGGCGGCAATAGCCAGGCTGTTGATGCACGTATGGGAAGCGATCTCACAATGCATGCCATCAACTCAAAGAACAATTCTCTTGCATTGCAGAACATTCATATCTCCAAAGCTATTCCGGACGCAGAAGAGGAGGCTCTGGTGTATCTTTATTTCCAGTCTCGTTCTGCTGGCAATGAAGACTACATAGACATGCTCAATCAGTTTGTGGAGCGATTCCCCAACAATGCCGAGGGCTATCACCGCCGTGCTACTCCGCTTACTGATATGTGTCGCTTCGACGAAGCAGACAAAGACCTCAAGAACTATCTCCGTCTTTCCACAGACAAACCGGCTGCCAACGCTGGCGTGGCAGAGATTATCTATACCAAACTGCTCTACCAGCCAACTCCCGCCTATGACAAATGGACTTATGACTTAGCCATAGACTATATGAACCAGGCTATCAGCGGTGAGGAGAAACTGCTCTCTGATGCAGTTGGTGACAGTGCAGTGCAAACTATAGAGTACAAGGTGCTGGAATACCGTTTGCAGAAAGCACAGATACTCATGGCGAAAGGTGACGCAACAGATGCACTGAGCATTTACAACGATATCAACGAGGGAAAGCATCGCTCACCGGCAACACTCTTTGCAGCCAGTCTGGCATACGAGGCAGCAGGCGACACCACTGAGACGGCTATTCAATTGCTCGACTCTGCCATTGCGATGTTCTCCACACCTCTGCCGACCGAGGCTTCAAACTACATCATGCGTCGAGGACAATTGCATGCAGCCCGCGGACACTATCGTCAGGCCGTGCTCGACTATAATCAGTACTGCTACCTAAACAACAACAAGGTAAACGCGAAATTCTACTACGAGCGCTACGGACTGGAGGTGAAGGCGAGAATGTATCAGCAGGCTCTCGACGACATCAATCTGGCAATAGACCTTGCTCCACGCGAAGCACTCTATTATGTTGAGAAGAGTGCATTGCTGCTCAGGGTGAACGAACTGGACGAATGTATCGAAGAAGCCAAGAAATGCTTGCTTATAAACAGCGAGATGGCAGATGCATATCGCATCATGGGATTTGCACAAATTCAAAAGGGTGAGAAAGAAGCTGCACTCAAGAACCTGCAACGTGCCAAGGAACTGGGTGACGAGTCAGCTGAAGAAATAATAGAAAAATACCTAAAATAATGAACCATAAGATTATTACAGAGGCTGTAGACCAGCTATCCGACATCGACTCGTTGTCTAAGTTGTTCGACCAGGACAGCCAGGTGTTCCGTATGCCATCGGAGAAGACGTTGGCAGAGATTATTGACATAGTCAGGGATATAATCTTCCCCTATCACTATGGTGACACTCCGGTCTATGCGGATACATTAAAGTATTATATTGGAGTGAGGGTTGACCGCCTGGCACGACTGCTTCGCGGACAGATTGAGATAAGTCTGGAATATGAATGCAATAAATGCCCGGACGCATGCAAGGCGGCTGACGACATTACGGAACAGTTTGTGGCAAAACTGTCGAATCTGCGCGAAATACTCACTACCGATGTGATTGCGGCATTCAATGGTGACCCTGCAGCCAAGAACCACGGAGAAATCATCTCCTGCTATCCTGTAATCAAGGCTCTGACCAACTATCGTGTGGCTCATGAACTGCTGAAACTCGGAGTGCCTCTCATCCCACGTATGCTTACTGAAATGGCTCACTCGGAAACAGGTATTGACATACATCCGGGAGCAGAAATAGGCGAGTCATTCACTATTGACCACGGCACAGGTGTAGTTATCGGTGAGACTTGTATTATAGGCAAGGGAGTGAAGCTCTATCAGGGTGTTACCCTCGGTGCCCGTTCGTTCCCGCTCGATGAGGCTGGCAATCCGATTAAGGGCATAGCTCGCCACCCAATCCTCGAAGACAATGTGGTGGTATATTCCAACGCCACTATCCTTGGTCGCATCACTATAGGCAAGGGAGCTGTAATCGGTGGTAACATCTGGGTCACTAAGGATGTGCCTGCAGGCTGCCAAGTGGTGCAGAGACCTCCTTCACAACAAGTGTGAAGCGTTCTAGGAAAACCTAAGATAGCCTAGGAAGACTTAGGAAGACCTAGAAAACCCCTAGGAAAAACTAAAAAAAATTAAAAACTCAAAATATGCAAATCATAGCTAAGACCTTTCAGGGACTTGAAGAAGTTCTTGCCAAAGAAATCATAGAACTTGGTGCCAACGACGTAGAAATAGGAAATCGCATGGTGTCGTTCACCGGTGACAAGGAGATGCTCTACAGGGCTAATTTCTGCCTGCGCACAGCAGTAAGAGTACTTATGCCCATCAAGACATTCAAATCATCAGATGCTGACGATGTGTACGAGGTAGTAAAGAAAATGCCTTGGAGCGACTATATGGACGTAAACCAGACATTCCTTATCGATGCCGTAGTATTCTCCAACACCTTCCGCCACTCTAAGTTTGTGGCTTATCGTGTGAAGGATGCCATTGCCGACTATTTCCGTGAAACCACAGGAGAACGTCCTAACGTCAGCATCAGTAATCCTGACATCCGCATCAATGTGCATATAGCAGAGGAAAAGGTGACCATTTCCCTCGACTCCTCTGGTGAAAGCCTGCATAAGCGTGGTTATCGCACCGGCTCAGTAGCTGCTCCAATCAATGAGGTGCTTGCTGCAGGTATGCTGCGTCTTGCTGGATGGGAAGGACAGTGTGACCTTATTGACCCGTTCTGCGGAAGCGGTACGATACTCATTGAGGCTGCTCTCATGGCAATGAATATCTATCCAGGTGTATTCCGTGAGGAATTCGGATTTGAGCGCTGGAAAGACTTCGACGAGGATCTTCTTGACCGCATCTACAACGATGACAGTGACGAACGTGAGTTCGACCACAAGATATATGGTTACGACATCAACCGTCAGGCTGTTGCCGTTGCCCTGGATAATGTGCGTAGTGCAGGAGTAAGCAAGGTGGTTGAAGTAAGCCAGCAGGACTTCTACGATTTCGACTGGAACGGCTCAGAAGCCATGATGATGACCAATCCTCCTTACGGCGAACGCATCACTACCGATGACATTCTCGACCTCTACGACACTATTGGCAACCGCCTGAAGCGCGCCTTTGCAGGTAACGAGGCTTGGATTCTCAGTAGTCACGAGGAATGTTTCGACAAAATCCGTCTCCGTCCATCAACAAAATTCGCACTCTACAATGGTTCTCTGCCTTGCGAACTCCGCAAGTATCAGGTGTTCAGTGGCAAACTGAGCGACCTTAAGGGTGAAGGCGAAGATATCAAGACCGACGAGGAACGTCAGCGCAATGCGAAGTACAAACCACTTCGCCGTCGTGACGATGACTCTACGTTTGACGGAAAGAGCTGGCGCGATGCAGGTGGCAGCCGCGACGATGAACACTATTTCCGTTCACGTCCTAACCGCAAGGACTATCGTGACGACAAGAAGCCATTTGAACGTAAGAACCCAAAAGACAGAACTCCTCTCTTCGAGGGTGACGACGAGCCACGTCTCAACCGCCATAATTTCAAATGGGGAGATCGCGGCAGCGATTATGAACCAGAAGACGGTGACCGCCGTCCATTCGGCAAAGACCGCAAATCATCACACCATCGTGATGAAAAGAAATTCCGCCGTGACGACAAAGGTTTCCGCCGTGACGATAAGAAGTCATTTGAGCAAAAATTCTCAAAAACAAAAAATCATAAGGCTTCAAAAGGTGGTAAACCCCGTTTTGGTTTCGATGAAGAAGGACGTCCCTTCCGCCTTGATGAAGATTGATATAGGTTCAGACAACAGGACATAAAAAAAGCCAGCCAAAAACGGTAGCGTCTTTGGCTGGTTTTTTTATTGCTTGATTTTAGTCCATTCGCGGTTTTGTGAGGCGTTCAGTTCAGAGAGAATGTTGTAAACCGACTCCCGTTCGTTGGCTGTGCCGTGCTGACCACGGTAGATATTTACTATTTCATCGCGTTTGTAGTCGGTGAAGATTTGTGGAAGGTCGCTGAGAGGTTTATTGGAATGAGCTTCCTTCAGCATTTCGATGCTTTCGGTAATGGCTGTGCGTCCGCGGTCCACATTATTCGACATTTCGTCAAGACCGAGACGGTGGTATTTGTACATCAGTTGGCGGAAAGGTTCCATGCTTCCGTCAAGATAGTCGTTGATGATACCGTGACGGTTGCGGTTGTTCTCAAATGCCTTCCATCCTGTCTCACTCATTGTCTGTGCATTGTTAACTATGAGTTCTGCCTGGCGCAGTACATCTGTGCCTCCAAGGGGAGAGAAAGTGTCCAAATCAAGTCCGATGAACAGATATGCGTAGTATGCCAACATGGCGGTGAGGTTGTTGTCCATGTTGTTGATATTGAAGTCGAGCGGTTCGTATTCCTTATATTGGAAATTGAACTGGTTGTCGCGCATCGATATCACAATAGAGTTGTAGGTAGAGTTGAAGACAGGACGATTGAGCTGGAAGAGCAGTTCACACTGAAATGCATTGTCATCTTGCTTGTACTGCTTTACATTTATGGTCATGTTGCACTCTATGCGTTCGTTCTGTGCGAATTGCAGTTCTGTCCATGCACGATTGTTCATGAACTCATTAAGCACATTCTCCAAAGTCTCAAATACACTGGTATTGGTACCCTGTACCTGAGTATGGGTAACCTTCACCTTGCAGTTCAGCTCTTGAGCATTTGAAATGAAGAATGAAGAATGAAGAATGAAGAATAAAATAATTATTCGACGCATAATACTTCTTCTACTATATCTTTTGCCACTTCGGATTTTGGTTTCAGTGGATATTCCTTGCGGGTGAGGTCGCTGTGGATAATGGTGATTTTATTGGTATCCGTGCGGAAACCAGCACCAGAGTCGCGAAGGGAGTTAAGAACGATGAAGTCGAAGTTCTTCTTCTTGAGCTTACCTTCTGCATTAGCCTGCTCGTCGTTGGTTTCAAGAGCAAAGCCTACGAGAGTCTGATCCTGGCGTTTCTGTTTGCCAAGTGCAGCTGCTATGTCGTGGGTAGGTTTCAGTTGAAGGGTGAGTTCATCGCCCTTGCGTTTGATTTTCTCGTTTGCTGTGCTGATGGGAGTGAAGTCTGCCACTGCTGCACATAGTATAGCTGAATTGACCTTTGGATATATCTCCATACAGGCATTGTACATCTCCTCTGCCGATTCTACGTTGGTGATATGGAGGTTGGCATGTGAAGGACGTGTGATGCTGATAGGACCGAGAACCAATTCCACTTTCATGCCGCGACGCAGACATTCCTCAGCAAGCGCAATTCCCATTTTTCCACTGGAATAATTACCGATAAACCTTACCGGATCAATCTTTTCGTATGTGGGTCCGGCTGTGATTAGGATGGATTGATTGCTGCATTTGTCGGAGTCGCAGGAAAGCTTCTCGTCAAGAATCCTTACGATCTCTTCAGGCTCTTCCATACGGCCCTTGCCTTCGAGATGTGATGCGAGGAATCCCGTACCAGGTTCAATGATGTAGTTGCCGTAGGAACGCAGGGTATTAAGGTTCTTCTGGGTTGAAGGGTGTGCGTACATGTCAAGATCCATTGCCGGAGCAATGAACACTGGTGCTTTCATCGACAGATATGTGGTGATAAGCATATTGTCGGCAATGCCGTTAGCCATTTTCCCTATCGTAGATGCTGTAGCCGGCGCGATGAGCATGGCGTCGGCCCACAGTCCGAGAGCAACATGAGAATGCCAGGTTCCGTCGCGCTGTGCAAAGAACTCGCTGATGACAGGCTTCGATGTCAGTGCAGACAGTGTGATGGGAGTTATGAACTCTTTTCCTGCAGGAGTGATAACAACTTGTACTTCAGCTCCGGCTTTAATCAACTGGCGGATGATGAGGCATGACTTGTAGGCGGCTATGCTGCCTGTAATGCCCAGTACGATTTTCTTTCCTTTAAGCATTCCTACCCCTAAATTATATTATATGTAATTAAGCACAAAGTCTTCGACCATGAGGCTGTTGGTATTATCTCAATGTCGAAGACTGTAAGTGTGATGTTTTAATTGATTATCATTCGTTAAGCATCATAGGCATGAGCAACATGAGCAGATCTTCGTTTTCTTCCTGGGTAGAAGGAACGATGACTCCTGCACGGCTTGGGTCGGCAAGCTCCAGTATCACTTCAGTAGATGTGATGCTATTGAGGATGTCGAGGAGGAACGGACCTTTGAAACCGATGCTCATAGGAGTGCCGTTATAGTCGCAGATGATGTTTTCCTCAGCAGAAGAAGCGAAGTCGATATCCTGTGCGGAAACGGTCATATTGCCTTGGTTGATATGCAATTTGACAAGTGAAGTGCTGGTGCTTGCGAACACCATCACACGGCGGAGAGCGCCTACCAGTGCAGCACGGTCAATCGTTACGCGGTAAGGGTTGTCGTTCGGAATTACTGATGCATAGTTAGGATAGCGGCCTTCAATCAGACGGCAAGAGAGGGTGTAGTTTTCCATTCCTATCTGTGCGTTGCGCTCGTCAAACTGGATAAATGCATCGCCCGATTCACGTGCCAGGATATCTTTCAGAGTCTTTGCGGGCTTCTTAGGCAGGATGAATGCTGATGGCTGCTCACTATGGATGTTTGTGCAGGTGTTGCGAACCAGTTTGTGTCCGTCGCTTGCAACGAATGTGAGGCTTTCAGGAGTGATATCGAAATAGATACCATTCATTACAGGACGCAACTCGTCTTCTGCAGTAGCGAAGAGAGCACGTGAGACACCAGCAAGCAGTACATCGCAACCGATATTGATCTGCTGTGTGCTATCACCGATAGCTTGTGGTATAGGATATTCAGCACCGCTCTGACCAATGAAGTTGCTATGACCGTTTTGGTAGTTAATAACGATTTCGTAGTTTTCATCGTTGATGTTGAGAGTTATTGGCTGGTCAGCAATATCTTTCAAGCCATTGATGATAGTAGTTGCCTTGATAGCAAAGCGACCGCCACCTTCACCTTCCTGAACTTCAAGGTTGGTAACAAGCGTGGTTTCGCTGTCGGTTGCTGTCATACGCAGATTGTTTCCCTCCAGTTCAAAGAGAATGCAATCCAGAATTTGAATCGTGCTTTTGCTTGGAAGAACACGACTGAGAATCTGCAGGCGGTTGCAGAGTGTGGTGCTTGAAACGTTGAATTTCATATAAAGAAAGTATTATATATTTAACAATTAGGGTATTCTTGATAATAGCAATAACGACAAGAATTTGCCTTTAGCATACAAAGGTATAAATTGTTTTCCGTTTTTGAAAAATATTTATCGAAAATTCTTTTAATACGGCAGAAAGTCGTAAATTCGCATAAAATTAATTAATCAATAACAAAATGGAATTAGCAGGAAAAGTAATAGCAATTTTAGAGGCAAGAACTGGTGTTGCAAAGACAACCGGTAACCCATGGATGATTCAGGAATACGTGATAGAAACCCACGAACAGTTCCCACGCCGCATGTGTTTCAATGTTTTCGGAGAAGACAAAATTCGTCAGTTTAATATACAGTTGGGAGAAGAACTCAATGTGTTCTTCGATGTTAATGCCCGTGAGTATCAGGGTCGTTGGTTCAACGATATCCGTGCATGGCGAGTAGACCGCGTAACTCCAGGTGAAGTTCCATCAGCAGGAACTATGGAAGGTGCACCTGCTCCAGTTGCTGCTCCTGGAGCACCAGCAGTAGCTGCACAACCAGCCGCAGCACCACAACCTGACTTCGCACAGAGCGACAACACTGACGATCTGCCATTCTAAGTAGATAGGTTTTCCTAGGCTACCCTAGGTTATCTTAGGAATACTCAGACACAAAAAAAACAAGCAGGACTAAAAACAATTCTAGTCCTGCTTGTTTTTATTTTTTCTTGCGTTTCTTTTCCTCGCGTTCAGCGTTGCGATTGGTCTGTTTGCGGGATTTATCCGGTTTCTGTTTAGTTATCTTCAGTGGTTTCTGCTCGTAGATAGGAGTTAAGAGCGGGTTCCATGTCTGCGAAACATCCCATTGGGCACGTAGAACCAATCCTCCCGGATAGTAGTATGTCTCTTCACCCTGCAACTGTTCGATATAGTTGCCCGTAGTCCATTCTCCGTCACCATTTCTGTCGTTGAACAAGCGTAGGTAATATGTTCCCGGATCTATGAAATAAAAGTCAACCTTACCGTCTTTCACTCGCTTCTCCTTGACTACCTTGTCACTTCCATTGATAAGCTGCAGAATATAATTGGAGTCAACGTTTTGGATGGTTACGAACAAAGAACTGAAAGAATCCAGACCCTTCACTTTGACGCTGCGTTTCGTGCCTTCCGTCCTATGGTTGTATATACTTACAAAGGCACCGGTATCAATCAGAAGTTCGTAGCTGCTACCTGGTTGCCATTCGGCATATAGGCGATAGGCATTATTCTTGTTTGGATGCCGGCGAAGCAGGAACTCCCGTGGCACAGTCGTGGAATCCACTATCTCATTCAGACTGAACATAGAGATGTAGGCTGTGTCAATTGGTTCCGAGAAGTTGAAATCCAAATTCTGATCAGGGCTAAACGTGGTACGCCCAATATTCATCTCAAGAAAGACCTCTGGCATTGGCGGAACAGGGATGTCCTCTTCTTCTATCTTCTTTTTCTTTGACTTGCGTTCGGCACGAAGTGAGTCCTTGTGCTCTGCCATGTAGTTTTTCCTGTACTCCTTGGCATATTCTTCCCACTCTTGCAGTCTGCGTTTCTGTACCTTTGCATAACTTTGACGAGAGACAAGACTGATTGTGTCAGTCGTTGCACGAAGCACGCCAAGTGTGTCGTGGGCATTGAAATGGATTACGCAGTCAAGTGTATCTTTGTTGTAGATGAGCGAGTCGCGAATCCAATATGTGATAGTGTCGCGAGTGGGATTGGCCTCAATAACAAACGCATTGTTGCTGTCGAAGTTCATGCCTTCTACTGTCGGAAGGACTGAGTCAGGCGCGGTGAAGTATAAGGTGAATTTCTCCAGTTGCAGACGTTCGTCCTTGAGCTTGTTTCTGGTTATAACCTTTTCGTTAAAGGCAAGCAAGGTGAGATTGTCCGGGTAGAAATGGGTATAAGGCACATAGACAAGAGAGTCGTAGTGGATGGAATCATGCCAGACTGTATCGACTCTGATATCTGGTTTGGACGAAGGTGTGAATACCCTGTGGTTGAATGCCAGCATCTCGCTGCGCTGACTGTAATAGAAATTCTGATCCTGATCTTTCAGGGCAAACACACGATAGTGTTTGTTCGCCAAACCCTTAATTACGAAATGGCCTCGGCTGTCTGTACGTGAGACTCGTTCGAATGGTTTCTGCATAAAAACGCTGTCAGGAAGCGGTTCGATGGAATCCACGGTATAGAGGCCTACAAGCATATTCTTGATTGGCTCCAGGTTCGAAGCGTCAAGCACATATCCGGACACTTGCATTGTATCGACTTCATCACCTGTTGAGAACGTAAAGGCATAATCACCCATGGGATTGCCTTCGTTGTTGTCTTGAATGGCGTCACTGAAGTCAATGGTGTATGTGGCGTTAGGAATGAGTGTGTCTTGAAGTTCAACGGTAATACGTCTGCCCGTAGCATCTATCTCAGGCATATTAATCTGCGGAGGAGAGATGATAACCTTCTCCGAAGGGTTGTCGAGCTTTACATTCTCATCAAACTCAATTACAATCTTCCTCGTCTTGGTCTTTATAGAACCCAGATGCGGAGTGGTACGCACTACCTTTGGAGGAGTCTCATCGTATGGTCCGCCATCTGGTGTACCGATATTGGCGCAAGCAAAAAGCAGCAGCGAAACAAAAAGGAGAGCCATAAAAGACCCTACAGACCCTCCCCCTTGCCTACCACCTTTCCTTTGGTCACCAACTGCTTGAGCGGCTATCCGCGCAGTTGCCCTGCGAGGGAGGGGAGTAGAATGATCCTTATGTTTGCTGTTACTGAATATCATACTTTGGTAATTAATAATTTTGACGTAATGACGTTATATCGTTATTACGTTATTACGATAAGTGGTTATATCTATGTAATCTGACTACTCCCCTCCCTTGGGAGGGGTTGGGGGAGGGTCTCCTCCTATTTATTCATCCCAATCAGCTCATCGATATACTCTCTTGAGTTGCTGAGGCGAGGAATCTTGTGCTGACCGCCAAGCTTTCCCTTACCCTTAAGCCAGTCATCGAAGAGGTTCTCACGTGCTTCGATAATCTCCAGAGGTTGAAGGGTGATGTTCTTGTGTCGCTTTGCTTCATAGTCAGAGTTGATGGCTTGAAGCGAACGGTCAAGAATCGTAGCAAATTCCTCGATTGACGAAGGGCGTTTGGCAAACTCGATAAGCCACTGATGACGACATTTTGCATTGGCATCCATGAAGATAGGCGCAGCGGTATATTCGCGGATTTGAGCGCCTGTAGCTACACATGCCTGCTCAAGTCCGTTTTCAGCGTTGTCAACTACCAGTTCCTCACCAAAAGCGTTGATAAAGTGCTTTGTTCTACCTGTGATTATGAACTTGTATGGATTTGTCTGTGTGAAACGGACTGTGTCACCGATGATGTAACGCCACAAACCGCAACTTGTACTGATTACCATTGCGTAGTTCACCCCAGGCTTTACTTCCCAGAGCGGAAGCACATGTGGGTTGGCTGTGCCAAATTCATCCATTGGAATGAATTCGTAGAACACATCATAGTCCACCATGAGTGTCATGGCAGGATCGTTGAGATCGGTCTGGATGCCGAAGAAGCCTTCCGATGCGTTATATGTTTCCATATAGTGCATACCTGGAAGTGTGATGATATTCTTGTACTGCTCACGATAAGGAGTGAATGCAACACCTCCGTGGAAGAACACTTCAAGGTTTGGCCAGATGTCATCAATCTTTTCCTTTCCGGAGATTTCCAGCATACGTTTCAGAACACTAAGCATCCATGAAGGCACACCGCTAATGTTCGTAACGTTCTGAGACAATGCAATCTTGGCAATAGCATCACGTTTTTCCTCAAAATCGCTGAGCAGAGCCACTTTCTTCTCTGGTATTCGTGTGAGGTTTACCGCACGTGGTACATTCTCAATGAGAATAGCACTGAGGTCACCTACCAGACTTTTAGGAGTATTGAGATTTGGAGCGTGACTTCCTCCGAGAATCAGGCTTTTGCTTTTCACCCCTGAGAACAAACGGCTCTTAGGGTTAACCTTAAGATAACTCGATACACAGTCGGCTCCGCCAAGGTAATGGATATGCTTAAGTCCATCCTTGCTTACAGGGATGAATTTGCTCTTGTCGTTGGTAGTTCCTGATGATTTTGCATACCAACGTACCTTACCTGGCCACAGTACATCGCTTTCGCCTTCACGCATACGGTGAATATATGATTTGAGTTCCTCGTATGTGTTGAGAGACATGCTCTTGGCAAAGTCATCATAACTGTGAATATTGGAGAATTTATGCTTAATTCCCCATTCTGTATGTTGTGCGCGGTTTACAAGTCGGGCCATTACTCTTTCCTGCATCTGACGTGCTTGGGTTGAATAACGCGCAATGGCTTTCTGCCTGCGTGCAAAATATAGTGTATTAAGAAATTTCGTTGTTATGTTCATAGGGTGACTATTTAGCCGTATGTATGTTTAAGAGATGATTAGCTCTTTACTTTCAAACCGTCCGCAAACTTGTTGTCACGTTTGATGTGTCGGTATGCCTGTCGTGCGGCAGCCTGATGGCTCTCTTTCTTGGAATATCCTTCGCCCATTCCGCAGTAAATACCAGCAATGAGTACACGTGACACGAATACTGGAGTGTTGTGGTCTGCCTGTATTTTTTGCGACACCATTTCAAAATTTATAGGCAACTGATAATGCTGGCACCATTCGATAAGCCTGCTTTTGTAGTTAACCTCCTTGCGTGACAGTTCTTCGATATTTAGATATCGTTTGAATATCACTTTGCGCATGAATCTCATGCAGTAGTCATAACCTCTGTCAAGGTATATGGCTCCGAAAAATGCTTCAAAAGCATTGCCGTTCATGTAGCTGTTATGAGCTTTATGGCTCATACGCTCATCGTAGAGAACGAGTTTGTCAAGACCTATTTTCACAGCGAGTTTGTTAAGTGTGTCGCGACGCACGATCTTGCTGCGAAGTGTTGTGAGAAATCCTTCCTGCCTATTGGGATAGAGTTCGTAGAGGATGTCGGCAACGATTGAGCCAAGGGCTGCGTCACCGAGAAATTCCAGCCGCTCATTGTCGGAGTCGTGCTTTGTATCACCATGCTCGCGCATTACGTTATGCATTGACTTGTGCATAAGCGCTGTGCGATAGATGCTCAGGTCGTGGGGCATGAAACCGAGTATGCGGTTAAGTTGTAAATAAGGCTCCTTTTCCTTGCGGAAGAGAAGCCTGATTCTATCGTAAAGTCTTGAAAACATAAGAAGAAAAGCCTTCTCTAACTCCCAATAGGGGGAGTCAGAGGGGGCTTTTTTATTATTTGTACTTCTTAAAGATTGCACATGCGTTGTGTCCGCCGAAGCCGAATGTGTTGCTGAGTGCAGCACGGATTTCGCGCTTCTGAGCCTTGTTGAAGGTAAAGTTGAGGTTGTAGTCGATTTCCTCGTCCTTATCTTCAGGATCATGGTTGATTGTTGGCGGAACGATATCGTTTTCTACAGCCAGTACACTGATCATAGCTTCGATAGCTCCTGCTGCTCCGAGCAGGTGACCTGTCATAGACTTAGTAGAACTGATATTCATCTTGTATGCGCTTTCACCGAATACTTCCTTGATAGCTTTGGCCTCGCTGATATCACCTACGTGAGTAGAAGTACCGTGCATGTTGATGTAGTCGATGTCTTCAGGCTTCATTTCTGCGTCCTTAAGAGCGCGTTCCATCACGAGTTTAGCACCAAGTCCTTCTGGGTGGGTTGCTGTGATGTGATAAGCGTCTGCTGACATACCGCATCCTGCTACTTCTGCATAGATGTGTGCACCACGTGCCTTAGCGTGTTCAAGTTCTTCGAGAATGAGAACTACTCCACCTTCGCCCATTACGAATCCGTCGCGGCTTGCGCTCATTGGACGGCTTGCGCCCTTAGGATCATCGTTGCGGGTAGAGAGAGCCTTCATTGCGTTGAAACCACCAACACCTGCAGGCCAGATTGCTGCTTCTGCACCACCGGTAATCATTGCGTTTGCCTTACCAAGACGAATGAGGTTGAAAGCATCTGCAAGTGCGTTGGTTGATGATGCACATGCTGATGTAGTGGTGTAGTTAGGACCATGAAGTCCGTATTCGATTGAAATATGTCCGGCAGCGATGTCGGCAATCATCTTAGGGATGAAGAAGGGGTTGTATTTTGGACCGAGTTCAGCTCCGTTTATAGCATAGTTACCTGCTTCGTCCTCGAAAGTGTGAATACCTCCGATACCAACTCCAAGTACAACTCCGATTTCGTTTTTGTCAACCGTGTCGAAGTCAAGTCCTGAGTCAGCGATAGCCATTTTAGCTGCAGAGATAGCGTAGATGGCATAGAGGTCCATCTTACGTGCTTCCTTGCGGTCGATGTACTGTGTAGAATCAAAGTCTTTTACTTCGCATGCAAACTGAGTCTTGAACTGCGATGCATCGAAATGAGTGATAGGGCCGGCTCCGCTTACTCCGTTCTTGACGTTTTCCCATGTGGTCTTAACATCGTTTCCGAGGGGAGTCACTGCACCCATTCCGGTTACTACTACTCTCTTTAGTTCCATATTGTAATAAAAAAAGCCCCCTCTAACTCTTCCAAAGGGAAGAAATTCCCCAATTGGGTAAGAGTTTTAAGCTCCCTTTTTGGGGGAGTTAGAGGGGGCTTTTAATTAAAGTTGTTTTAATTATTTTGCGTGCTCTTCGATGTAGTTGATAGCATCACCTACAGTTGAGATCTTTTCTGCTTCATCGTCTGGAATGTTGATACCGAAAGACTTTTCGAATTCCATGATGAGTTCTACTGTATCAAGAGAGTCAGCACCGAGGTCGTTTGTGAAGCTTGCTTCTGGTTTAACTTCTGCTTCGTCTACTCCGAGTTTGTCAACGATGATTGACTTTACTTTTGATTCAATTTCAGACATAATTTTCTTCTTTTTGTTTGTTAATGAATATGTTGTTTTCTCTTTATTTGCAAGTAAAAATACACATAGAACGGATGTCTATATATATTATATATGTGTGTACGCAAATGTGCACACTTTAACTTTTGCGGTGCAAAGGTAGTAAAATTATTACAAAGACTACAATTTTTTTGCTTTAAAATATCAATTTTTTGCACGTTTTTGCGAATTTTGTGCACAAGATGCGGGTTTTTGCTGATTTTTGCAAAGTAGTCTTTACATTTTGAGGAAGTTAACTTACTCCTTGTTTGCACGTTTACGCTCCAGGTGGTCGAGGATGATTTTACGCATACGCATGGACTTTGGAGTCACTTCAACGTACTCGTCTTCCTTGATGTATTCAAGCATTTCCTCAAGTGAGAGCTGAACTGGTGGCACGATGCGGGCTTTCTCGTCTGTACCTGATGCGCGGACGTTGGTAAGCTGCTTGGTCTTGGTTACGTTGATGACAAGGTCGTTTTCGTGAACGTGTTCACCGACCACTTCACCTGCATACACTTCGTCCTGCGGGAAGATGAAGAATTTTCCGCGGTCCTGAAGGTGATCCATTGCGTATGCTACTGCTGTACCGCTGTCCATGGATATCATGCTTCCGTTGGTGCGGCGCTGCATGTCACCCTTGTACGGCTGATAGTTCTTGAAACGGTGAGCCATGATTGCCTCACCCTGGCTTGCTGTCAGTACATTGGTGCGAAGACCGATGATTCCGCGTGAAGGAATTTCGAATTCAATGTTAACACGGTCGCCTTGTGCCTCCATCGACAGCATCTCACCCTTGCGACGGGTAACCATATCTATCATCTTTGAAGAGAAGTCGGTCGGTACATTGATGGTGAGTTCCTCTATAGGTTCACAACGCTGACCGTCTATCTGCTTGTAGATTACCTGTGGCTGACCTACCTGCAGTTCGTAGCCTTCACGTCGCATCGTTTCCACGAGCACAGAGAGGTGGAGCACACCGCGTCCGCTTACGATCCATTCGTCTGTACTACCCTCTTTCTGTTCAACACGCAATGCCAGGTTTTTCTCAAGTTCGCGTGCAAGACGCTCACCGATGTGACGGCTGGTGCAGAACTTACCTTCCTTGCCGAAGAACGGAGAGTTGTTGATTGTAAACAGCATGGACATTGTAGGTTCGTCGATGCTGATAGTAGGCAGAGCCTCCGGTTCTTCAAAGTCGGTGATGGTGTCACCGATTTCAAAGTTGCTCAGACCGATAACGGCGCAGATGTCACCACTGCTGACTTCTGTTGCCGAGCGGTGCCCCATGCCTTCGAAAGTATGGAGTTCCTTGATTTTAGTCTTCTCTTGAGAGCCGTCGCGGTGGCAGATGGTTACCTGCATACCGCTGCGCAGTGTGCCACGGTGTACGCGACCCACGGCAATACGACCTGTGTAGGTGCTGTAGTCGAGTGACGTAATAAGCATCTGTGCTGTTCCTTCAAGAGTTTCAGGAGCAGGGATAACCTCAAGGATTTTGTCTAAGAGATATGTGATGTCGGTAGTAGGAGTCTGCCAGTCTTCACCCATCCATCCCTGCTTTGCAGAGCCATAGACTACGGGAAAGTCCAACTGGTCTTCGGTAGCACCGAGGTTGTACATGAGGTCGAACACCATCTCATACACTTCTTCAGGACGGCAGTTGGGTTTGTCCACCTTGTTGACAACAACGATAGGCTTAAGTCCTATTTCCAGGGCTTTCTGCAGCACGAAGCGAGTCTGTGGCATTGGTCCTTCGAATGCATCGACAAGCAGGATGCAACCGTCGGCCATGTTGAGCACGCGCTCAACCTCTCCTCCGAAGTCGCTGTGTCCCGGAGTGTCAATAACGTTGATTTTTACACCTTTATAGTTGATGCTTACGTTTTTGGAAAGAATCGTTATACCGCGTTCGCGTTCCAGCTCATTGTTGTCAAGAATGAGATCTCCTGTCTGTTGGTTTTCACGGAAGAGATTTCCTGCCAGAAGCATTTTGTCCACAAGGGTAGTCTTTCCGTGGTCAACGTGTGCTATTATGGCGATGTTGCGAATATCTTGCATAGTGTTTCTGGTTATAATTGTTGCGCAGCAACATGTTTGAGATTGAAAAAACTCCCGAACACTGCTGTTTTCGGGAGTTTTTCTTTTTTTTAAAGCAATTACTTGCGCAGGCCAAGAGCTTTGACGATGGCGCGGTAGCGCTCGATGTCTTTGTCCTTGAGGTAGGAAAGCAAACGACGGCGCTGACCTACGAGGTGCACAAGAGCACGGTTTGTACTATAATCCTTGTGATTGGCCTTCATGTGTTCGGTCAAACGAGCAATACGGTATGAAAACAAGGCGATCTGGCTTTCTGCGCTACCAGTATCCGTGTTAGACTTTCCGTACTTGCTAAAGATTTCTTGCTTCTTTTCAGAATCTAAATACATAATACTAATTATAAATTATTAATTATAAATTATAACAGGTAGAGCGAGTCTGTTTATGCTCTCCGATGTTATGTTAATTACGCTTAGCGACCGTAGTCACGGCATACCAATCCGAAGATTCTTTCGCAAAGCGGCTGCAAAGTTACTAATTTTTTTCTGAATATCAACAACTTATTTAAATATTTTTTTAATTATAGCTATTATAGTTTCTATAGATTCTATAGCATCTATAGTTAATATACAAAAAAAGGTGCGCCATTGGGCGCACCTTTCTTGTTATATAGAAGTCTTGTTTACTTCACGAGTACTTTGTGAACGCTGCCATCTGACATGCGGATGATGTTGATACCCTTCTGGAGAGAAGTTACACGTGCTCCGCTGAGAGTGTAGATACCAGCCTTAGCGTTCTTAGATGTGCTAACTTCGTTGATACCAACACAGATTGAGCTGTTTGCACCGTGATAGAAGAGCTTGAAGTTATCAGCCTTGAACCAAGATGGGCTTGATACCTTGATAACAGCTTCATCACCTTCTGCAATAGCGAACTGCTGGCTTACGTTGTTTGCAGTAGCCTTGTCGCCTTCCATTGTGAATTCAGTGCTTTCACCGTTAACGTCAAGAGTAATCTTGTTGTTAGCGTCAGATGCAAAGATAGCATAGATTGTATAACCACCAGCTGGGAGATGCTTAACGGTCTGAGACAACCAGAAGCCTTCTGCAGGTGCGCTTCCGCTCCAAGTATTGAATACGTAGCTACCGTCTGCACCGTTGATAGTGTAAGTAGCGTTGCCGTTTTCCTTAGCACCAGTGTCACCACCAATATAAGCTGTCCAACCAGTGAGGTCACCAAGTTCGAAGCTTGGGTTCTCAACGAAGTATTCAGTTACTTCAAGAGGTTCCTCGTCAGAAGCTTTTGTAAAGTCAACGTCTGCAGGAATCTTAAGAGCTGCAATAGCATCTTCCATACGAGCAATAAGATCCTTCATCTGTTCGTCTGTCATTGAGTCAACGTCATCGCTTTCTGCTACCAGTGCAGCAGCATTGTCAAGAGCGTCCTTTCTTGCTGTATCTTCATTGTCTGTGATAGCGTCTGTGAGCTTGGTTGTAGTAGTGGTGAGTTCTGCAACAATTGCTACGTTGGCCTTTGCTGCTTCGAGAGCTGCGTTTACATCGATAAGTGCCTGATACATCTTTTCACCGTCACCGCTATTAAGAGCTGTTTCTGCTGCAGAAACTGCATCTTCTGCTGCTGTAAGACCAAGACCATTCATGTTAGCAGTGTTTGCTTTGATGTAGTCATCAAGCTGCTTGATGTAGATAGGAAGAATAGATTCAAGAGCAGCTGCAGACTTGCCTTCGTAAGTGAGGACGAAGTTAGACCAGAGTACCCATTCAGTGTTTACACCACCTGTAGAGATACCGATATCCATCTTACCACCTTCAACAAGACCGTAAACAGTCTGTTCGTAACGACCTGCGCGGAATGCGTAGCTTGCACCGCTCATACCGTTTGGAACATAATATGTTACACCGTCTCTGTCAAACTGAGAGTCTGCGTTTGTAGTACCACCAGTTGAGTAGAATGGTTCTTTGGGATCACCACCTTCGCGGAAGTTGTTCTTGATAGGACCACCTTCAACGGTTTCGTCAACACATTCTTCTGCTGTGATACCACCATCACGAATGTTCTGAACAGGAGTCTTGAAGTCGTTCATGAAGATGTAAGAGATTGTTGGTACACCTTCTGCATTATTCCATGGACGTTCGAATGCATAGCACTTCAGAGAATAGATACCGTCAGGAGCACCTTCTACAACTTGGTGACGGTGAATAGTTCCGTTATAAACCTCAACGCATGGGAAGTCCTTAAGACCACCAAGTGTACCTGCACTACCACCTACGTTCTCCCAGCCAGTAAAGCCGTCCTTGAACGATGCGTTAGTGAGCATGTCTGTGCAGTCAGTACCTTCAGTAAGACCTGCGAGGAAAGCCTTTCTGTAGAGTTCGTCAACAGCTTCGATGTAAGCTTTTACTTCTGCTGTTGTCAATGAACGGTCACCTTCCTTGATAGCCATTACTGAAGGAGTTGGATAACCTTCTACAGGATCTTCCATCTGAACGAATTCACAGAATGAATCCCATTCAGGAGCGGAAAGTTCCATTGAAGCCACCTTGTTTTCCCAGCGTGGAATAGCTACGTTCAACAAGTTATCGTAAGCTTCTATACTTGCAACGAGAGCATTGTAAGCTGCAGTAACCTTATCTTTTTCTTCGATGAAGTTTTCTGTTGCAGCCTTGGCAGCAGTGATTTCATCAGCGTAAGCAGCCTTTTCAGGATCACCTGCTACTACTTCTTCCATGTTTTCTGGATCGATGAGAGCAACTACGCGAGCAATTTCTGTATCAAGGAGAATCTTGTCAGGATCTTCCTGAACTTCACCATAGTAGTAGAGCATGAGGTTGTCCATTGCAATCCAGTTTGCAGGCATCTTTGCTTCAGCACTACCTGTGACACGGAGACCGAGCTGCATAGAACCACCTGTGTGAACGAATACGAATTCGAAGTGCTCTGGAGCTTCGTTCTTTGTTGCCATTGGAGTGCTATAAGTCTTTCCGTCAAGAGAAGCCTTTGCAAAGAGCTCAACGTCGTCTGGCAGACCGTTAGGGTTGCTGTCGTCAGAAATACGACCCTGGTTGTTGGCGATTACGTCAACAGCAAGCATGTACTTACCTGCTGGCAGACCTGGAATGGTCTGAGTGATAGAACCATCACCAAGAAAAGCAGGAGCAGTATTCTCTTTCCAAGCTTCGATGAAGCCGCTGATAGTAACTTCACCGTTTGTGTAGCTTCTTCCACCCTGGTAACCGATGTTGGTTGCCTCGGTAGATTTTTCTTGCCAAGTAATATCCCAACCATTAGCGTTGCCTGAGCTGAAGTCGTTGTTTACGAATACACCTGAAACATCGTTCTTCTCACCCTGAACGATGTTGTCGAAGTATTGAGCAATTTCAGTATAACGACCCTTGTCGTATGCAGAAGCGGCAGCTGCCTTCAACTCGTCGAGAGTAGAGTTTGTGTTGTTGTAAACTGCGATTTCGTCTGCAAGAGCTGATTCTGTGATTCCCTTTGACTCTGCCCACTCAATTTGCTCTTTCAGATTCATAGCGGCTGCATAGATAGCACCCTTATCTTTCCAAGCTTCGAATTCTTCAAGAGAAACGAAAGCCCAGGTAGACCCACACACTAAATCTTTAGAGAAAGCCATGCCAAGGTCGGCTTCAAGAGTGTAGTCAAGAATCCAAAGACGTGTGTTCTTACTGTCGTAAATCGGGTTTTCTGGATCTGTTGTTTCCGGAGAAATGTAAGGAGCCCAACCGAACTTACCTGTAGTTACAAAACCGTTGGTAATTTCGTACTTGTTGTCACCAAGCGCTGTTACAATCCACTTGCTGGCACCATTACGTCCGTCGCCGTCAATCCAGATGTCGTTGTAACCACCGCAGTCAACTTCGCTCCATTTACCTTTCTTATTACCAGCAAGCACAGAGTCTCTGATTGCCCAGTAGCCTGAAGGAGTTGTTTTCTCCGCGTCTTCGTAGAGTTTCTCCATTTTAACTTGCCAACCTTCTGTTGTTGACAAAGATGCACGAGTTCCCCAGTCATTTGCACCAACAAGGAAACCACCGAACTCTACATTGTAGAGATACTGTGGTTCTGTACCGCTGTCCTTCATTTCCTCAAATGCAGGAACGGGCTTTACCCATTGTGCGAACAATGAAGCGCTCATTAACATCGCTGCGAAAAAAGTAAAAATCTTTTTCATTGTGTTGTTAATTAAGTTAGTTAATAATATGTGTTAATTATTTATGAAATCCAAATTAGTTTGCAGTTAAGGCTTTAGTTAGATAGCACAAATAGGGATTTCGGGGCAAATTTAGGAAAAACTTCAATAACACGTTACATTTTTTGAAGTTTTTTTATCAAAAAAGGGATTTTTACACTTTTTCGTGAGGTTTTTAATAAAAAAAGGCTATCTTAGGAAAAATTAGGATTGCCTAAGATAACCTAAAATAGCCTAAAGGAAATAATGACGAATAGTAATTATAAGTTAATAGGCATCATCCGGATGTGTTTTTTGGACGCAAAATCTTCGCAAAATCTGTCGCAAAATCGATTTTGCGAATAATTTTGTGGCAATTTTGTGTCCAAAATAATAATATAATCCTTTAGAGAATCAGCAATGCGTCGCCGAATGTACCGAATTTGTATCCTTTCTCAACAGCTTCATGGTAGGCTGTCATTACAGGATCGTAACCTCCGAATGCGCAGGTGAGCATAAGCATGGTGCTGAGCGGGTGCTGGAAGTTCATCACCAGTGAGTCGCAAACGGTGAAATCGTAAGGCGGGAAAATGAATTTGTTGGTCCAGCCTTCAAATTCCTTCAGTATGCCTTCAGGACCGGCTGCAGTCTCGCAGGCACGAAGAACAGAAGCACCTGTTGCACAAACTCGGTGTCCGTTGAGTTTTGCTTTGTTTACCAGATTGCATGCTTCAGCGCTGACAAACATCTGCTCAGAGTCTGTCTTGTGTTTGGTAAGATCTTCAACTTCGATGCTTCGGAAGTTGCCCAGTCCTACGTGCAATGTAATGAATGCCTGATCTACTCCCTTTATCTCAAGACGCTTCACCAGTTCGCGTGAGAAGTGCAGACCTGTGGAAGGTGCAGTAACCGCTCCTTCGTTCTTTGCATATATAGTCTGGAAGTTTTCCAGGTCTTCAGCTGTTGCCTCTCTTTGTTTGCGAACATCGTCAGGCAGAGGTGCCTCACCCATGCTGTAGAGTGTCTGCTTGAAGTCATCGTGAGGACCGTCGTAGAGGAAACGGAGTGTACGTCCGCGTGAGGTGGTATTGTCAATCACTTCAGCTACCATGGAGTTGTCCTCTCCGAAATAGAGTTTATTGCCGATACGGATTTTCCTTGCTGGATCTACGAGAACGTCCCAAAGGCGCAGTTTTTCATTGAGTTCGCGCAGCAGGAATACTTCGATACGTGCTCCGGTCTTCTCTTTGTTGCCGTAAAGACGTGCAGGAAACACTCTTGTATCGTTGAAAATCATTACGTCGCCTTCATCGAAATAATCGATAATATCCTTGAAAAGACGATGTTCTATTTCTCCTGTTTCACGGTGAAGTACCATGAGTTTACATTCATCGCGATGCTCTGTAGGATGTGTTGCGATGAGTTCGTCTGGTAAGCGGAATTTGAATTGAGATAGTTTCATAAAAGTTATATGATTGTATTATGTCAATTTTCAGAAGTTAAGGAGTTAAGACGATAGCATTATCATCAACCAATTGCTGGAAGGTTGCTATGTTGAGAGCATCTTGCAGTTTATAGTCTCCGATTCGGGTGCGGCAGAGTGCTGTGAGGTAGGCTCCGCTGCCAAGTGCCTCTCCTATGTCGCGTGCAAGTGCACGTATATATGTGCCTTTGCTGCAAACTATACGCAGGGTGATGGATGGTGCGAAGAGGGTTGCAGCATTTTTGTTTTCCTCTTGAAGTTGTGCAAGGCTGTCTTCTGTGAGCTGCTTAATATTAATATGTGTAGGTTTGACACCGTTTTCACTTGAAAGATGACAGTCGAGCAGTTCGATTTCGTCAATTATGAGAACCTTTGGTTTCAGTTCTATATCCACACCTTGTCTTGCAAGTTTGAAAGCACGTTTGCCGTCAACTTTCACTGCGGAGAACTGTGGTGGCACTTGCTCGATTCGTCCCACGAACTTAGTCAGTACCTGTTCCACCATTTCCCTGGTGATATGTTCGGTAGGAAAGGTCTGGTCTTCTTCGGTTTCGCGGTCGAACGAAGGAGTAGTTGCTCCCAGTCGCAAAGTAGCTATATATTCCTTGGTTCCTGCTTGCAGCTGGTCAATTTGCTTGGTTGCCTTCCCCGTACATACTATCAGCACTCCTGTAGCGAGGGGGTCAAGAGTTCCAGCATGTCCAACCTTCAAGCCCTTCTTAGGATTCTTAATTCCCAACTTGTGGTTGAGAATTCCTCTTACCCTTGAGACTATGCGGAACGACGTCACCGCATAGGGCTTGTTGAAGGATAGGATAGCAGACCCTCCCCCTTCCCCCTCCCAAGAGAGGGGAAGCCTCACCCCCTGCCCCTCTCCCAGAGAGAGGGGAGTAGATAGATGTTCAGAGTTGTGGGATTCCAAAGTTTAATTAATTAGATAATGAATATATTATAGTTATAATACCCACAATCGCGCAATAGATTGCGAAGTAGATGAGTTTGCCTCGCTTAACTATGTTGATCATCCAGCGGCAGGCGATGCAACCGGTAACGAATGCGGCAATGAACCCTACAACGAGTGCGGTAGTGCTGATGCCAGCCATGGCACTTTCTATTCCTGTTTCCATCATCTTCTTGACGTCCAAGAGAGCCTCACCGAGGATTGGAGGAATCACCATGAGGAAGGAGAACTGTGCCAGACGTTCCTTGCTGTTTCCGAGCATGAGACCAGTGGCGATAGTGCTTCCAGAGCGTGAAATACCGGGGAGAACCGCAATAGCCTGGGCTATACCTATTATAAATGCGTCAACGAAAGATATGTGTTCCTTGCTGCGTCCCTTTACAAAGAAGGTAAAGGTGAGAAGTGAAGCAGTAACCAACAGGCAGACTCCTACAAGCAGGAGGTTGGAGAAATATGCCTCAAGCTGATCCTTGAAGCAGAATCCAACTATTCCCACAGGAATCATGGACACGATGATGGCAAGCGCATAGTTCTGCTCTTCATTGAGTTTACGGATGCCGTAACTTGAGGGAACGATTGCGTTTCCTGTCTTGAAGAGTCCACGGAATATCCATGCCACTTCTTTCCATAATATTACTAATGTGCTGAGCACGGTTGCAACGTGTACTGCAATCGTGAACATCATCACCTTATCGGGGTCTGTCACTCCAAACAGTTCACCTGCCAATGCAAGGTGACCGCTGCTACTTACCGGAAGATACTCCGTAAGTCCTTGAAAAATGCCCATCAACAGGGCTTCTAACCAATCCATAAAAATAAGCCCATCCTTAGCAGACCCACCCCCAGCCCCTCCCTGAACACTTCGTTATGGAGGGGGGTGGTTACCACCATGCGGGATGATAGTATTTTGTAATTAAGAGATTTTCAATAAATAATTCTTCATTCTTCACTCTTCACTTTCTTTGGTGTCTTCCAAAGGATGGCTACGATGACGAAGAGGAAACCGAAAAGGCTTACTAATGGAGCGACAACAACACGGCGTGTGCTGAAGATGTCAGGGTTGAAAGCCTCTTCAGTAGTTGGTGCACCGGACATCAGGATGAATCCGAGCACTACGATTGCAAATCCTACAATCAGCAGGATGTAGTTGATTTTATTAAATGCCATATGTGAGTTTTTGAGTTTTTAAGTTCTTAAGTTTTTGAGTTTTAATCCGGATGGTGGTAACTACTCCCCTCCCTTGGGAGGGGTCGGGGGAGGGTCTTCTATATATGATACAACTCATTGCTGCTCATGCGAAGGTAGCGTCGAAGTGAGACGTAGGTGCAGAGCGTGGTTATTAGAATTCCGAAGCAGAATACAGCAGCTCCAACGATGGCTAGCGTCTGGTATGTTACAACGGTTGTTATTTCGGGTTCATATTGCTTGAGTGAGTGTATGCCGAAGAACAGAAGAGCTGAGGCTGAGACTGCTGCAATTACTCCCAGTAAAAGTGCTCTTTGTATAAATGGTCGGCAGATGAAAGCCCACGATGCACCAACCAACTTCATGGTGTTGATGGAGAATCTTCGTGCGAAGATGGTAAGACGTACGGTGTTGTTGATGAGCTGGAAAGAGATATACGTGAAAACCGAGGCAACGATAAGCAGGATAAGACTGAGTCGTTGCAGGTTGCGGTTGACTGCGGCAGTCAGTTCCTTTTCGTAAAGCACATCCACCACGAAGTCTTCTTTTTGCAATTGTTCGGCAACTAAAGCAAGGCTGTCGTTGTTGGCATAGTCAGCCGTGATCTTAATTTCGAACGATGCTGTGAGTGGGTTATAACCAAGGAATTCCTCGGGATTGTCACCAAGTTCTTCCTGCAAGGTCTTGAGAGCCTGCTCCTGCGAGATATACTCCACGGTCCTTGCATAGGGTTTCAGTTCTATCTGCTTTGTAATGTCTTTCACTCGTGCCGTGTCAAGATCGTCCTCAAGAAGAACGGTGACGTTGATGTTTTCGCGAACATAGTCGGATAGGCTACGTGCCACAAGCACAAACGTTACTATGATTCCAAGGAGCACAAGCACGAGGGTAGTGCTGAGCCATGTAGTGAAGAACTGTGTCTTGAAAAGAGCAGATTTCTTATATTTCCTTGCCATTGTAGTTGTAGGTTTTTCTAGGAGTGCCTAGGTTTTCCTAGGATTGCCTAGGCTTTTAAGCTATTTCTATACCTTTAAGTGTTGCTGAGGAGGCTTCGGTGATTCTTACCTTGACGAAGTCACCGATGTGGTGATTTCCGCGGTCGAAAACCACGACTTTGTTCTGGCCTGTGCGTCCGAAGAGCTGTTCACGCGAACGTTTGCTGACTCCTTCAACAAGTATTATGAATTCTTTGCCGATATCTTTCTTGTAGCTTTCTGCAGAGAGTTCGTTCTGCAATGCAATCATCTCGTTGAGACGTTGGAGCTTTACGTCCTCTGGTACGTCGTCGGGCAGATGGCGTGATGCGTAAGTTCCCGGACGTTCGCTGTATTTGAACATAAATGCACTGTCGTAACCAACCTCACGCATAAGCGATAGTGAAAGCTGGTGGTCTTCCTCTGTCTCGCTGTGATAACCCACGAAGATGTCTGTGGTTATGCTGCAGTCAGGAATAATCCGGCGGATTGCTGCAACTCGGTCGAGATACCACTCGCGTGTGTACTTGCGGTTCATCAGCTGAAGTATGCGGTTGCTTCCGCTCTGAACAGGCAGATGAATGTGTCGGCAGATATTATCGTGGCTTGCAATCACGCGCAGCGTCTCATCGCTCATGTCCTTTGGATGAGAGGTGGTGAAGCGGATTCGCATCTCAGGATAGGTTTCAGCCACTTTTTTTAATAAAGCCGGAAAATCTGGAATTTCCGGATTTCCCGGAAGATGATAGCTGTTCACATTCTGCCCGAGCAGGGTTACTTCTTTGAAGCCGCGGTCGCGCAAATCTCCAACCTCTTTTAATATGCTTTCCACGTCGCGTGAACGTTCACGTCCACGGGTGTAGGGAACGATGCAGTAGTGGCAGAAATTATTGCAACCACGCATGATGCTTACGAATCCGCTGACATGGTTGCTGTGCAGACGCTGTGGCATCACGTCACGATAGGTTTCCGTTGTGCTGAGTTCCACGTTGATAGCAGGCTGGCCGAGTTCTGCTGCCGCAAAGAGTTCGGGCAGCGAGAGGTAGGCGTCAGGTCCAGCAACGAGGTTTGCATGATGATTTTCGATGAGGTCTTCCTTAACTCTCTCTGCCATACAACCCACGACTCCGATAATGAGTTTGCCGTTGCGTCGCTGGCGGAGTGCGTTGAGCGCTTCAAGACGGTTAAGGATTTTCTGCTCGGCATTGTCGCGCACCGAACAGGTGTTGAGCAAAACGGCGTCAGCATCGTCAATAGTGTCGATAGTTTCGTAGCCTGCCATTTTCATAATAGATGCAATGACTTCACTGTCTGCTACGTTCATCTGACATCCGTATGTCTCTATATATAGTTTCTTCATCAGCGAAATAAGGGCGCATTTCACACCAATTTAATAAATTCGCTGCAAAGGTACAAAAAAATGAAGAATGAGGAGTGAAGAATGAAGAATAATATTCTTCCTTGCAGTTTTTTTATGATAAAAAAGTCGGGAAATTGATGCTTTGATATCATGAATTTGATGGCGAAGCATCAAAAAGTTGATGTCACGCCATCAAATATTTTATACTTCGCCATCAAAAGTTTGATGCTACGACATCAAACTTTTGATGAAACGAAAAAATTTTACATCAAAATTTCTCGCTGAGAATCAAGAGATTGCAAAAAGCACTTCAAAAGTCTTTCTTACGTCAGAAAGGGAGGTGAGAATACCTTTGCTGCCATGTTCAACAGCATCGACAAACGACTTAACTTCACCGAAGAAGCCTTGAGTGTAGATCTGATTGTTGGCAAGAACTGGTGTGAAGTTGTTGCGGGAGAACAAGATACGAGTCTGTGGCACAGTTGAATGCACTTTTTCCATGGGAACTCCGAACAGTGAACTTTGTTTGCCTGTCTGTGTGAGTGTTTCCATCTGCTCAAGGTCGTAAACATGACTGTTGGTACAGACATGCAGCGACTCGTTGGCTTGCAGCCATGAATAATTGGTTGAGAGTTCCAGTGTTCCTGCCACATCCTTGTGCTGAAGCATAAGCATAAGCGACTGATTGTCAAGTTGTTTCTGTGCCACTATGGTTGCGCTTCCGAAAAGATGGGTTACAAGGTCAAGCGGATGGATATAGAGGTCGAGAAGGGCGTTGCCTTCAGGATAGAGACCTGTCTGGTAATGCAGGTCGTAGTTTATGATTTTTTCGCCTTTCAGAACCTTGCACAATTGCACAACGGCAGGAGCATAGCGTTTCTGTAGACCTACACAAGTGATGCCTACATGATGCTCTTTTGCAGCGGCAATGAGCTGGTCGAGCTGTTCAAGTGAGGAGCAGGGTGGTTTTTCCACAAAGAGGGCTTTACCTGCCTCGAGCACACGTTTGGCGATACCGAATTGTGATGATGGAGATGTAGCTACAAATACCGCCTTCACTTCCTTGTCGTTGAGGATTTCATCGATGGAAGTAGTTGCCCGTACACCCTGGTATTTCTTCTCTACAAGCAAACGTTTCTTCTCACTTGTCACACAGATATAGCGCAGTGGAACCTGCAGGTATTGAAGCACAGGATAGAGGTTGGTAAGGCTGTGGTTGCCGAGTCCTATGAAAGCATATTGTGCTGTGTAGCAGTTGCGAAGGAAAGCTTCGCTGCGCATTTGTTTGTAGCGTTTAATCAGGTGTTGTATCATAGACTTTTCAGGTATTTGCGGTATGTCTGTTTAGGATTGTCGCTCCATTGGTATTTGCCATAGAATTTCTCAATCAGCCATTTAGGCATGAGACGTTCGAAATTGCGCAAAAGGATGATATCATACTTACGGTGGAAGTTGATCCAGCAGTCGTTACATTCATGCGAGTATTTGCAATGGGTGGCTTTGGTATGCTTCCCGTTGAAAATCTCATCGAGGCTGTTCTCGTGAATATTACCGAGCACCACATCAAGATTCTGGCAGATAGGCACATCGCCGTTGCTGTGGATAACCAGTTCGGAAAGGATGCTCTGGCAGCGCAGGCGAAGATTGCCCTTGCGCCACTGCTCATAGAGAGCCACGAAGTCGTAGTTTTCCTGGGTGTCGTGGATGTTCTTGGGAATCTGACTGGTGAAGTTGTCGGCTGTAAGCATTTCGCTGGTGGTGTCGAAGAACGCCATTGTGCCATAGATGCCGATGCGTACATCGATATTGTATTTCTTGGCTATTTCAATGACATATTCCATATCCTTCATGGTGTTCCACGGAGAGAGGCAGAACATAAGTGAAGTGGGAATCTCGTCCTTCAGTGTCTCAACCACTTCTATGACGTGATCAAAACCGTCACGTCCACGCATTTCCTTGTATGTTTCCTTTGGTCCGTCGAGCGAAATGAAGAGATGGCTGGGTGTGTATTTACGCACACAGTCAATCACTTTCTTTGTTGCAAGGCCGTTGGTCAGAAGCGTGTAGTTGGGATGGTTCTGCTGCATCCACTCCATGATAGCCTCTGCCTCGGGATGGAGAACAAACTCACCACCTTCAAGTCCAACCACGGTACGGCGGGTGACACACTTGCTCTGCATGATACGTTTGATATCGTCGAGCGACAGATGTTCGGCAGGCTTCTGCCAGATGGAACAGTGCTTACAGCGCGACTGACAAACAGTAGTGCTGTAGAGCATGAGTTGGCTCAGCCGTTTATGTCGCGGCCGCAGCGTGTTATTGAGATAAAGAAAACCGTTGTGTATATAATCTGAAATGCTGTACATATATAAAAGAAGACCCAGCAGACCCACCCCCAACCCCTCCCAAGGGAGGGGCGAGTTATCTGCTATATTAAGGGAAGAATTATTGTGAATAATTTATCAAATGAAATAAATGCATTATATTTGCAGTGGGCAAAGTTAAGAAATATTTGCGATTTAACTATTTACAATTTATATTTATTTACGTTTTTACCATTGATTGTTAATAATCCGCATGGGACTAACTACTCCCCTACCTTAGGAGGGGTTGGGGGTGGGTCTGCTGAGGGGGTGGGTCTTCTCTTCCTCTCTCTCGGCAGTAATCTTGGTGATCGCAGGCAGTTGCTAAATGATGCGATTGACCATATAGGCAGCACCGTTGGCATGGTGGTGGCTCAGTCGTCTATGATAGAAACCGAGCCGTGGGGATTCCAGAGTGAACATCCGTTTCTTAACTGCTGTGTTGCTGTGGAAACAAAGATGGAGCCACTTGAAGTGCTTGCCGCAACACAGGCTATAGAAAGGGAAATGGGACGTAAGCAGAAATCCAGTTCTGAAGGAGGAAAAGCCGTATATCACGACCGTCCCATCGACATAGATATATTGATGTATGGTGATCTGCAGATCAACCTGCCTGAACTCACGGTTCCACACGCTCTGATGTCGAAACGGCTGTTCGTGCTTCAGCCATTAGCCGAAATTGCCAATGATGTGATAGTTCCGGGAACCGAAATGTCGGTTGGAGCAATGCTTAGAGCCTTGGAGGCAGAGTTGTAGATTTGCTCAATGCTGAGATTGCTTTCGTCGGTCTCCAGCCACATCCTGCCTTTGTCCCAAGCCAAACGCAAACTGGCGGCATTGAATTTCTCACCGAAGGAAAGATGGAATCCTTTCTGAATTAACTGCTGAGCCAACTCCGGTTTGCCCCGAAATCCATGAATTATAACAGGATTTGGCATAGAGGTTGGTTTGACCACCTGCAAAAGTCTATCCCATGCACGGACACAGTGAATAATCACCGCTTTGTTCATCTTGCAAGCCAAATCCAACTGCGCTTCCAGACATTCCATCTGAACATCTATGTCAATGCCGCGAAGCAGGTCAAGCCCACACTCACCAATTGCAACTACATTGCAGCCTTTTTCGTTGTTTTCAACAAATAAAAGGCGCTGTTCTAATTGCTGAAGCTGGGTACGCCAGTTCTGAGTCACATCCCAAGGGTGTATTCCCATGCTGCAAAATGGTGGAAGCGGGCCGTTGCTTTCAGCACTTACATTCACTACAGACAACACGTCAGGATGCTGCGTTGCAATTCTATGAGTGTGGATATCTATAAACATATTGGCAAAAATACATATTTTTCGCCAAACTCAAGACCATACTTCATCAAAGTTTCGTAAATTTGCAGAAAAATTGATGATACTATGAACTTTACCACTTCTGTTGACATACCAAAGACATCGCTGAGCATCACACACCAGCAACGGTTGATGCTGCTCGGATCATGTTTTGCCGACAGTATCGGGCAGAAACTGCTAAGGGAGAAGTATCAGTGTCTCGTCAATCCGTTCGGTACACTCTACAATCCCGCATCCATTGCCGCACTTCTGCTTCGTTCAATCAGCGAACAGGAATATACAGCTCAGTCACCAGAGATATTCACGGCGAACAACGCTTTCAGCTGGATGCACCATAGCAGCTTTCATGCAGAATCGGCAGAAGAACTGGCTATAAAGTTGAACAAAACCATGCATTGCGTGGCAGAATGGCTGAGAAACTGTGATGTTCTTATTGTTACATTCGGATCATCTTATATTTACAGACTAAAGGAGACGGGAATGCTTGTTGCCAACTGCCATAAGCAGCCTGATACGCTGTTTCAGCGTGTTCGCCTTGCTGCCTACGACATTGCAGATTCATGGACAACACTCCTGCATTTGTTACATTCAGTGAACCCGAAATTACAGATAATTTTCACTGTTTCGCCCATTCGCCATAAGCGCGACGGACTTCACCAGAACCAACTGAGTAAAGCCGAACTCCTTCTGGCGATAGATCAGCTACAGATGGATTTCACTCATTACTTCCCGTCATACGAGATTCAGCTTGACGAACTGCGCGACTACCGCTTCTATGTCGACGACATGGTACATCCTTCCGACTTGGCTGTTCAGTATATCTATCATCGGTTTGCCGACACGTTCATTACGAAAGACGAACAACAATTAGCCGCTCGGTGCGGTGCAATAGCAGACGCTCTTCAACACCGTCCGCTTCACACCGATGATCAGGCGTACAACGATTTTCTGCAAAAGACCCTTCAGCGCATTGAGGTAATCAAGGCGCAGCATCCATATATAGACTTTGACGAAGAAATTACTTTATGCAATACAAAATTTCAGAAATAGCAGACATCATTGGAGCAAGTCTCCACTCTGAAATCCCCGAAAACGCAGCAGAAAGCATAAACTGGCTGCTCATTGACTCACGTTCACTGTGCTTCCCGTCGGAAACACTTTTCTTCGCTCTTCAAACAGAGCGAAACGACGGTCATCGTTATGTTCATCAGCTTATGAGCCGTGGTGTGCGGTATTTTGTGGTACAGATTATCACCGATGAAATGCGACAACACCCGCAATTCCATAATTCCGTTTTTCTGGAAGTGCCAAACACACTTCTCGCCCTGCAACGCCTCTGTGCTTACCACCGCCAGCAATTCTCCATCCCCGTCATTGCCATTACCGGCTCCAACGGAAAGACAACCGTGAAGGAATGGCTCTATCAGTTGCTTTCTCCCGACTGCAATGTAATGCGTTCACCACGCAGCTACAACTCTCAGGTGGGTGTACCTCTCTCGCTCTGGCTTATAAATTCTCATACCGATATCGCGCTGATTGAGGCGGGAATCAGCAACACGGGTGAGATGGAAACGCTCAATCGGATGATTCGTCCGACAATGGCGGTAATCACAAATATAGGTGAGGCGCATCAGGAGAATTTCCTCTCCTACGACATCAAATGTTCGGAGAAGCTCCAACTAATGCAGAATTGTGAATGTGCTGTGCTTAACCTCAGCGATGAAACCATCGCAAATTGTGCAACAGCACTGCCTGAAGATATTGCATTGACAACATGGAGCAACGACTCCACCTCAACTCTATGCGTGCGACGCATAGAGAAATCGGACAACTCCACTACCATACATCTCTCCGTTGATGGTGAACTGCTTAACTACACCATTCCTTTTATCGACTCTGCTGCGATAGAGAACTCCATCACCTGCATGGCTGTATGTGTGGCACTTCTCCATAATTCTTCGCGTTCATCTCTTCACACTTCACACTTCACACTCCACGATATCTGTTCGCGTATGTCAAAACTGGAACCGGTGGCTATGCGTCTTGAAGTGAAGGACGGAGTGAACTCATGTACGCTGATCAACGACACATACAATAGCGACATACACTCACTTGATATCGCACTCGACTTCATGCAGCGTCGTCCTGACAGTTCAGACCGTCAGCACCGTTGCCGGACACTTATCCTCAGCGATATCATGCAGAGCGGTGAATCGCCACGCTCGCTCTATAGCCGTGTGGCACAAATGGCTCAGCAAAGAGGAATCCAAAAAATTATCGGAGTTGGAGAGGAAATCACTTCGTGTGCCGACTACTTCCCAATGGAGCACCATTTCTTCCTTACCACTGATGAACTATTGCAAAGTTCGCTCCTTGACACACTTGAAGGAGAGTTCATCCTTATCAAAGGTGCTCGCCAGTTCAGCTTCGACAAAATCAGCGACCGCCTTACGCTGAAAGTCCATCAGACAATACTTGAAGTCAACCTCAATGCTTTGGTTGATAACCTGAATTACTATAAGCAACAGACCAACCATGTGAAATTCGTCTGCATGGTCAAGGCATCAGCTTACGGAATAGGTTCGATTGAAGCAGCCAAGACACTGCAAAGCCAAGGCGTGGACTACATGGCTGTGGCTGTGGCAGACGAAGGTGCAGAACTCCGTGCAGCCGGCATAACAGCAAATATAATGGTGATGAACCCTGAGATGACTTCGTTTAAACTGCTCTTTGACCACGGACTCGAACCGGAAGTGTTCTCATTCGATATACTTGAGGCTCTGATTCGTGCCGCTGAAAAAGAAGGAATATCCGAATTCCCTGTACACATCAAACTCGATACAGGCATGCACCGTCTCGGTTTCGATCCCGTTCACGATATGGATAGACTCATTGAACGTCTCACACGTCAGAACGCCATTATCCCTTGTTCGGTGTTCAGCCATTTTGTTGGTAGCGACGAAGACGGTTTCGACGAATTCTCACGCCACCAGTTCCAGCTTTTCGATAAAGCATCAAAGCAACTGCAGACAGCCTTCTCTCACCATATTCTTCGCCACATCTGTAATAGTGCAGGCATAGAACATTTCCCTGAATACCACATGGATATGGTTCGACTTGGACTTGGTCTTTACGGAATCAATCCACGAAACAACCAACTGATACATAATGTCTGTACACTCAAAACCACAATCCTGCAGATTCACGATGTGCCAGCAGGTGAAACCATTGGTTACAGCCGGCGAACCACCCTCACTCGCCCGTCACGTGTGGCTGCCATACCAATCGGTTATGCCGACGGACTGAACCGTAAGCTCGGCAACCGCAACTGCTACTGCCTTGTCAACGGCAAGCAGGCACCATATCTTGGAAATATATGCATGGATGTGTGTATGATTGACGTTACAGACATAGAATGTGAGGCAGGTGACTATGCCGTAATCTTCGGTGATGACCTTCCGGTTACTGTCCTCAGTGATGCCATCGGCACTATTCCTTACGAAATCCTCACAGGAATAAGCACCCGAGTCCAAAGGGTGTATGTGCAGGAGTGAGACCCTCCTCTGACCCCTCCCAAGGGAGGGGGTAGTTACTTACTGAAGATAATAAATTCTTCACTCTTCACTCTTCACTCTTCATTTTTTTTGTAACTTTGCACTCTGAAAATAAACAATATACTAAATATGGAAAAGAATTTTAAACGAACACTCATTACATCCGCACTGCCTTACGCTAACGGACCGGTACATATCGGACACCTCGCAGGGGTATATGTTCCAGCAGATATCTATGCTCGTTATCTGAGACTGAAAGGCGAGAATGTGCTCTTCATAGGCGGTAGCGATGAACACGGTGTACCTGTTACCATCCGCGCAAAGAAAGAAGGATGCACAGTACAGGATGTCGTTGACCGCTATCATGGAATCATCAAGAAATCTTTCGAGGAATTCGGAATTTCGTTTGATATCTACAGCCGCACTACAAGCGACATCCACCATAAGTTTGCTGCCGACTTTTTCCGTAAACTCTACGATGAGGGTAAGTTTATAGAACAGACTTCAGAGCAGTTCTACGACGAGGAAACCAAACAGTTCCTTACCGACCGCAACATCATGGGTGAATGTCCACGATGCCACTATGCAGGCGCCTATGGCGACCAGTGCGACAAATGTGGTGCAGACCTCTCACCCGACGAACTGATCAACCCATATAATGCCATCAACGGAAATCCGCTGGTGAAGAAAGCCACAAACCACTGGTATCTGCCGCTCGACCAATATCAGGAGTGGCTGGAGAAGTGGATTCTGCAAGAGCACAAAGAGTGGCGTCCTAATGTTTACGGCCAGTGCAAATCATGGCTCGACGGCGGACTGAAACCACGTGCCGTGACACGTGACCTCAACTGGGGAATCCCAGTACCTGTGGAAGGTGCTGAAGGCAAAGTGCTTTATGTGTGGTTCGATGCACCAATCGGATATATCAGCAATACCAAGGAACTTTGTGATGCACATCCAGAACTCGGTTCATGGCAGACATGGTGGCAAGACCCATCAACACGTCTTATCCACTTCATCGGCAAGGACAACATCGTGTTCCACTGCATCGTTTTCCCGTCAATGCTTAAGGCTCATGGCGACTATATCCTTCCCGACAATGTGCCAAGCAACGAGTTCCTTAACCTCGAAGGCAACAAGATTTCTACATCAAAGAACTATGCCGTATGGCTCAACGAGTATCTGGAAGAAATGCCTAACCGTCAGGATGAGTTGCGCTATGTACTTACAGCCAACGCACCAGAAACAAAGGACAACGACTTCACCTGGGCTGATTTCCAGGCACGCTGCAATAACGAGTTGGTTGCTGTATATGGCAACTTCGTGAACCGTGCTCTTCAACTCACTCAGAAATACTATGACGGAGTAGTTCCTGCATGCGGTGAACTTTCAGACACCGACCGTGCTACACTGGCAGAATTCCAAGACGTAAAAGCATCGCTCGAACGTCTGCTCGACCAGTTCAAGTTCCGCGATGCACAGAAAGAGGCTATGAACCTCGCCCGTATCGGAAACAAATACATCGCTGACGAAGAGCCATGGAAGGTTATCAAGACTGACCCAGAGCGTGTGAAGACTGTTATCTACATTTCGCTTCAGCTCACAGCCAACCTCGCCATTGCTTTCGAGCCATTCCTTCCGTTCTCTTCACTTCGTCTGCGCGAAATGCTGTGTATGGACGAATTCTCATGGAACCAGCTCGGACGTACCGATCTCCTGCCTACAGGCAAGCAACTCGCAAAACCATCTCTTCTCTTTAGCAAGATTGAAGACGATGCGATTGCCTTCCAGCAGCAGAAACTGGCTGAGACCATCAAGGCAAATGAGGCTGCTAACTCAAAGGCAGAACCGATTAAGCCAACTATTGATTTCGACGACTTCCAGAAACTCGACATCCGTGTGGGAACAGTGCTGGAGTGTGAGCGAGTTCCAAAGATGAAGAAACTGCTGAAGTTCCTGATTGATGACGGACTCAACAAACGTACTATCGTCAGCGGAATTGCACAGCATTATGAACCAGAGCAGCTCAAAGGCAAACAAGTATTGTTTATTGCCAACCTCGCTCCACGTGAATTCAAGAACGGACTTGTAAGCGAAGGCATGATTCTCTCTGCCGAGAACTACGACGGCTCACTTGCAGTCACAACAATAATGAAAGACGTGAAGCCAGGAAGTATGGTTTCATAGGATAAGCAATAGAAAATAAAAAACCTCGGAAGTACATGAGATTGTTACTTCCGAGGTTTTTTGTTATTTTTTGAATGTATAAAACATAATTCTTTTCTGTCTTCCGTCCAATTGACGAATTTTGAAAATATCCACGGTTCCTTTCTTCTTTAGCGTCGTTTTCAATTCGTCGTAGCAGGCGTTGCAGGCATCAATCACTTTTGTGTCATTACCACCCTGAATCGGTTTGGAGCCAACAGCCTTGGAAATAGCGAGGTTAAACGGAGCCACAGCCTCTTGATATTTCAAGTCAGTACTTTCAGCCTTATAGCTGTAGTACATATTTTTGTTGTCCATTCCTTCTATTTCATCTAATTTTTCTTGGCAAGACGAAAGAGCGAAACCTGTTGCTACTAAGCAGAACAGTAGTGCTTTTGCAATGAGTTTTTTCATATCGTAAATCATTTTGTGTATTAATATCCGAAAATGTCTTTGAGTGAGAGGCGGTGAATGGTGCCGAGCGACTCAAGTCTCTTCATGTCGAGGTTGGACTCGTCACCGAGAACAAGGAACTTGTATGTGCGTCCGGCTACATTCTCCTTGGAGAAACGGATAAGGTCGTCGAGAGTGAGAGTCTGCATGCGACGGAAGATGTCGATGTCGGGATCATGGTCAAAGCCCATCTTGCGCAGCCACATGTAGTAGCTGAGGTTGGCAGAACCAGTGGTGACAGAGGTGCGCAGACGCTTGATCTGTGCGTCTTTGGCGAGGTCGAAGGCGTTCTGAACAGCTGGCATGTGTTCGATGATTTCATGGAATACATCAAGGCAGTCGCCCATCTTGTCGTTCTGCGAACCGATGTTGGCACGGAAAGTGTTGTTGCCACCGATGTAGCCAGGAGTAGAGTAGGCTGCTCCGGCAGAATATGCCAGACCGCGAGCTTCACGCAGTTCCTGGAACACTATTGCGTTCATGCTGCCGCCGAAGTATTCGTTGAAGAGGTTGATTTCGGCATCGAGGGCTGGGTCGTAAACCTGTCCGTTGTTGCTGAACATAACCAGTTTCACGGCTTTGGACTCATAAGGAGCGATATATACTTCGTTCTGAGTGGTGGTCTGTTGCTGGTAGCGGTCGCTAAGCGTTGGCAATGACCAAACATCTACATTCTGAGCCTTGGGGTTGGCCTTATGTGTCTTGTTGAGCAACTTAACGATGTCGGCACTTGAGGTTGGTCCGTAGTAAGAGATAATCTGTGGGTAGTTGGCAAGGTCCTGCAGCTTCTTGATGAGTGTGCGAGGATCGGCATTGCGCAACTCTTCCTCTGTTGCCAAGTCGGTGCTGGCATTGACTGGACCAAACTGTGCATACGACATTAATCGGCTAAGACAGGTGTTCTCGTCGGTCTTGTTCATCTCGCGGGCACGGAGAATGTCGGCAACCAGTTCGTCGTAGATTTCCTGCTCTGGTTTGGCATTCTTAAGCCAGTCTTCCATGATACGGATGGCAGCGGTCTCATTCTCTGCAAGGCCACTGATGCGTATAACGGTGTTATATGAGCCACTGGAGAAACTTACGTCGCATGCCAGTCGGTAGAGTTCAGTAGCGAGTTCCTCCTGCGAACGCTTGTTGGTGCCGAGATAGTCAATGTAGTCAGTGGCAACT
This sequence comes from Prevotellaceae bacterium UBA2852, assembly GCA_002350855.1. Next base: position 103,647 of record DEFM01000024.1, on the reverse strand, counting down.
GAGAGCAGATGGTCGTGCTTGTCACCGCGTTCAATGCGGTAGGTGAGCAGGAAGCGTTCGTTTTCGGTATTCTGACGATAGAGCATGGTGACTCCGTTCTTCAGACGGGTTTCCTCGACATCCTTGGCAGGGTCGAAGAATTTCGGTTCTATGTCTTTAACCTTAATGGCGAGAATGTCAGATACATAGGTGCTGGTCTTGTCGCGGTTCATCTCGATAGGTGAAATCTGAGGCTTGTCAATCTTCTTCACGTTCGGATCAGTGCCCTGGCGTTTGTAAAGGATAACATAGTCTTCGGTAGAGAGGTAGTTGTTGGCAAAATCCACAACGTCCTTCTTAGTGAGATGAGCCAGTCGTTCGTTCTCGCCTACGAAATCCTTCCAGTCAAGTCCATGGATGAAATATGAGTACATCTTGGAAGCACGTGATGCGTTGTTTTCAAGCGATCTCATGTCGTCGAGACGTTTGTTGTTGATGATGCCTTCAAGCACTTTGGTGTCGAATTCGCCACGGAGAAGCTTGCCGATTTCCGTGAGCATGAGGTCTTTGACTTCGTCGAGTGTCTGACCTTCTTTCGGCAGACCGAGAATCATGAAAGCAGAATAGTCTGTCATAGTGGAATTGAAGGCTTCTGCTTCAAGCACTTTCTGCTGCATGGTGAGGTTGACATCAAAGAGACCTGTTTTGCCATTCTGAATAATGCTATTGACTACATCCATGAGATAAAGCTGGTTCTCTTTCAGTCCGGGCATACGCCATGCCAGCACCACCATGTCCTGCTGAGGACCGAGGATTTCGGCAGACTTAACACCCTTCAGAGGCTCTTCTGCCGCAATCTTCATTGGTTCCGGGTCTGCACCGCGTTTCCATGAGCCAAAGTATCTGTCGATGATACGGATGGTTTCATCCATATCCATGTCACCGCTCATGGTGATGGCTACATTGTTTGGAACATAGTATTTCTTGAAGTAGTTTTCGATATTCACAATTGACGGATTCTTCAGATGTTCCTGAGTTCCGATGGTAGTCTGTGTTCCGTATGGGTGATGAGGGAAGAGCAGGGCATTCGTCTTCTCGAATATCTTCCAGAAGTCGTTGGTAAGACCACGGTTATACTCTTCGTACACCGCTTCGAGTTCGGTGTGGAATCCGCGAATCACCATATTCTGGAAACGCTCGCTCTGAATCATGGCCCAGCGTTCAATCTCGTTTGCAGGGATATCTTCCTGATAAACAGTCTCGTCCTCGCTGGTGTGGGCGTTGGTGGCTTCTGCTCCGATACCAGCCATGAGTTTGTCGTATTCATTGGCAATGGCAATGCGTGAAGCTACACCACTTATAGAGTCGATGCGGTGGTAGATTGCTGTGCGTTCAGCCGGGTCGGTCTTGGTGCGGTACACTTCATAGAGCGAACGGATGCTGTCGAGCAACGGACGTTCGGCTTCGTAGTTCTGGGTGCCGAAAAGAGTGGTTCCCTTGAACATGAGGTGCTCAAGATAGTGTGCCAAACCAGTGGTTTCAGCAGGGTCGTTCTTCGAACCTGTGCGTACTGCGATATAGGTCTGGATGCGTGGTGAGCGCTTGTTTACTGTGAGGTAAACTTTAAGACCATTGTCGAGTGTGTAGATGCGTGCCTTCATTGGGTCGCCTTCTACGGATTCATACTTGTATTCCTTCTGAGCGTGCATGCTGATGGCAAGAACCATGAGCAGCATCAGTGTCATTAGTTTTTTCATTTTGTGATTGTTTTCGTTTTCGTTATAGTTTTCGTTGAATTACTTCACTTTATCCATGAATTCACGCAGGGCGGATTCGTCCACGTCGCCGAGCTGGAATTCGTGTTCGGCATCGGTGCGAACCATACGAAGCCACAGTGCGTGTGCCTCTTCAGCCTCGGACAGCCAGTAGTCGAGGTTGACAAACATGTTGCCGCCTTCCTGTTGCAGCAGATTGTGGAGGTAAGAGGCAGCGTTGGTGTTGTAGTCCTTGTGAACGGAACGGAGTACGCTGATGAGTTCGCTAGAGGAGGCGATGGCTCCGCTCTCAACATCGGCGATGATGCGGTCTATCTCGCGCTGAGGTGCCAGCATACCGGCTATGTCTGCCCAACGGTCGGCTCCGGTCTCGCAGTCGGAATCCGCATTATGATTGAGCACTTCGTATGCAAAGAGGCGAATGGCGAGGTCGTAATACTTGATGCCTTTGACAGCAGCAGAGCGACGTATGCAACAGTGCTCGTATTCCAGCACGTCTGCCTCGGGATAAGTCTCAAGCAGATTCTGGAGAATACGTTTGCCTTCAACAACCGACTGAATGATATATGGATTGGGGAATGCGAAATTCACGAGATCCTTCCGAGCCTTGCGAGGACGATGGTCGCGTTTAGGCCATTTGCCCACATCGCGCCAGGTGCCCACAGTCCTTATATTGATGCCAGGAACTACCCATACTCCGTTCTCACTTGACAGGATATATGAGAAGGGCAGATTCTCAAGACGCGGATGCACGGTGAGTTTGCCCATCACCATGGAGAAAGTACCAATGGTTGCCGGCCAGAGTATGTGACTGCCTGAAGCAGTCTTTGCTCCGCGCTGCAGCACTCCGTAGTGAATTGGGCCCATCTTGTATGCGTGATTGCTCTGGTTGGTGGCGCTTCCTGCATTGTAGAACGAGAACTGACCGCCGATGAGCAGAGTGGACTTGTGGTGAGTACAGGTGAAAGGCCCGCAGAAGGCTGCGCATGCCTCACCGTTCTCCGCATGGCTGTTGGCAAAGAACAACGAGCTTTCGCTGGTGAATCCGCGACCCACATGAACGCTTTCGCCAATGAATGAATTGTAGAGCTTGGCTCCGTCGATAATTGTTGCACTGGCTGCCACGATGCAGTTCTCCATCACCACGTCCGCACCGATTAGCGTAGGAGCGTCGGCACTGCTCTGAATGCTTACCTCTGACAAACGCTTTGCACCCTGCACCTCGCAGGCTTCACCTACACGCACGTTGCTCATCTCACCAACACCGACGATGCGGCTGCCGCTGCCTATCACTCCGCAGACTTCTGTTCGCTCGGACTTCAGTTCGTTGAGCACCATGGTGCGGACTGCAGGTGAGTCCATCATGAGCTGAGCCACTTGGGCAGTCAGTCCGTCGTAGAGCACAACATTGCCGTCACCGCCCTCGTTGAGAACGCTGACAACGGTACCGTTGCCGAAGGTAGTGTCGGGCTGGGTAGAGAGAATGCCAACGTTGCTGACAATCACTCTGTCGCCAATATGGTAATTATTGATATACCCGTGAACATGTTCCACAAGACATCCATCGCCTATCTTTACATTGCGAAGGGTAGCATCGGAAATGCAACTCGGACGCATAAAGCCTTCCTCCAATTCTACGGATGTAAGCATGTTTCCTATTTCCACATCACCCATGAAGGAGACGTTCTTAATCATTTCAACACGGAACCCGTCTTCGGACACATCTATGTTTGACCAGTTTTCGGCGGTGCATCCCTGCTGTTCCAATCGTTCAATCTCCAATTCTGTCAGTTTACGTATCATACGCGCGCGTTATAATATTAAGGTAAGAATTGATAATCTGGTGCAAAAGTAGTAAAAATCGGGGAATTCCCTACAAACAATAGGGAAAAAACAATCAATGTTTAGGAATAATCCCGATATTTCCTGACTAAACCTTAATAACTTTGCAGCGTCAAAAGAACAAAAGAAATCATAAACAATAAAATAATTACTAATTATAAAATATAGGAGGATAAGTTATGAAGACAATGAAAAACTTACTCGCAACAATGTTGATAGCGTTCACAACTATGACAAGCAACGCACAACCGATGACAGACTACGTAATGCGTAACAATGCCAGAATGCTTACAGACCGCATGGCTTACACTCTTGGTATCGCAACACATCTGCTGGACGACCTCTATATGATTAACTACGATTATATCTATGGAGTTAACGACTATCTTGACGACCTCGCCTACGGATACTATGCAACAGACTACGATCTCATTCTCGCAGCTCGTGACGCAGCTCTTCGTCGTCTGCTCACACCATACCAGTGGAATCGCTATATCGCACTCGATTATTTCTATCGTCCGATAGCATTCGCCAACAATCGCTGGAGATTCCGTATCTATGCTTACGATAATCGTCCTAACTACTTCTACTATGGCGCTCCCGTACACTATACCAGCTATCACGGAGGACATTACTTCGCAGGTATGCGTCCGGCACATCGCCCAGCAGGACCAGGACGATATGGCAACCATCACGACCACAATTATGGCCACCCAGGAAACTATAACGGCAACCATAATTATGGAGGCGGACACCACAATGGAGGCAACTTCAACGGCGGTGGCAACCACAATGGAGGTAATTTCAATGGCGGTGGTAGCCACAATGGTGGAAACCACAACGGTGGAAACCACAACGGTGGAAACCACAATGGAGGAAATCACAATAATGGTGGCAACTTCAACGGTGGTGGCAATCACAACGGCGGTGGAAATCATAATGCAGGTGGAAGCCGCGGAACACGCAGTGGCTCTGCTAACAACGGACGAGTTGGAGCAGGTCGCAGATAAAAAACAACCATATAACTAACCTTAACTCTCTTTCTACAGATTTTTATTTATTGGTTCATTACGGTAGCACTTCGGGAGAAGCGCTACCGCTTTTCTTAATTTTTTTCAAACTTTTTCAAAAAAAAGTAATAAAAATGTTTTTTACTTAAATAAAAAGTATAACTTTGCCAATCAACAATTGCGTATAACTAACTAACAAGAATAAAAACGAATAACACCATGGCAAAAATTATCTTCACATCACGTGACGAACTCACCGCCGTAGATACCGACAAGGTGGCGTTCATTCAAGCTAATGGAAACTATTCCAAAGTAGTTTATATCAATCGCAAAGAGGTTCTCATTACACTGGGTATTTCTATTGTGGAAACAACCATCAAGTCTGCAAATGACCTGCAGAACAAATTCGTCAGACTTGGCCGCAGTGTTATTGTTAACCACAAGTATCTGCATCGTATAGACCTTGTGAGACAGCTGATTACTCTGTGGGACGGAGCAGAGAACGAAATTAGGCTCAAACTTCCTAAGACGGTTCTTAAGGTTTACAAGGAAGCTACTGCTAAGAGTTTCAAATTACTTGCACAAAACGGAAAAAACTGAGAACATGTACCAGCAGAACGATCACATGCCTTATGCAGAATTAGGAGCAGTGAATTTTGCTCCAGGACAGCTACCAGTAGAAATTATTCTCGGGAAAGAGGGCACACAGCCGTTTGCAATTGAAGCGACAGGTGTGAGCCGTCAGCATGCGAAGATCACTATAGATCAAAACGGGCAATGGTTTCTTGAAGATCTCGGTTCGCTAAACGGCACATTCGTGCGCAACGAACACGACGGAAGCAAACACCGTGTCAGTAGGCTTGCCATCACACCGATGACTTTCATCTATCTCGGACCTGACAACTCGCTTGGATGCAAATTCTATGCACGTCAGGCGGTAGTAGCGGGCAACTTCACTGCGGAAATGCAGTATCTGGTAATGAGAGATCAGGAAGTTGAGGAAGATCTCAAGAAACAGGAGCAAAAGGCACTTCTGCTCAGAAGAATCATCTCAGGACTGACCCTGATCGCATTGGGTGTTTCGTTCTTGTTACCAAAAGAGCAGACAGACCTCAAAATGAACTTGTTGCGTATTGGTACCATTCTGTCATCGCTCTATACAATAATATATAACCCTCAGACAGGACGAAAGAAGATTGTTGAAAAACGCAATCGTCTCTTCGACTGCCCGAATCCTTGCTGCTCACGCAAACTCTCTTCTCAGGATGTGAAGGCAATGCAGTGCCCGGGATGTAAAGGCAAGGTTAAACCCAATCCACGCATACAATCATCAACAACTAGAAAATCCTAAACGATCTATGAAAAAGTTAACGACATTCATAATGGTGCTGGCATTTGCAATTGCCAACACATTCGCACAGAAAACATATGTGCTGCTAACAGGAGTATCAAACTACGGCAACGCAGATCTAAACCTTGGCAATACTACTAAGGATGTCAAAGCTCTGCAAAAGGTTTTTGACAACCAAGGTGCAAAGACTGTGCTTGTAACCAGTAAATTCGCAACACGTGCCAAGATCCTGGAAAAGCTTGATGCCATCCTTACCGTTGCCAAGGAAGAAGATATGATAATCTTTGCATACAGTGGACACGGAACAGAAGGAGCTATGGCTACGTATGGAGCTGATGTCTCACCATCCAATATGCTTTCTTATAGAGAATTTGTAAATCACCTCAAAGCATCAAAAACCAAGAAAGTGTTCTGCTTTATTGACGCTTGTAAGGCGGGAAGTGTGGTTGAAACATCAGACCTCTATGAATGGAGCAACGATGGCAATGCCGGACTGACTTTCTTCCTGGCATGTGCAGCCGATGAATACTCATACGAAAACGACTGGGTAGGTCATGGCTACTTCTCCAAGGCTTTAATCAAGGGACTTCGTGGTATGGCTGACACCAACGGTGACAAGAAGGTTACAGTGTTCGAACTCTTCAAATACATACACGCCGACGTGAAAAGACGTTCTTCCCAGACTCCGAAGTTGGTAGGTCCTCGTTCTCAACACGATACGGTTATAACAGATTGGGATAAATAACCTTACAAAACCATTGTTTTTGTTTCATGCCGCAAAAAACTACACTTCGTCAAGAAACATGCTACACTTCGTCCAACATGCGAAAAAACTCTTGACAAGTAGAAAAAAACATATTTACTTTGCAGCAGAAAACAAAAATTAATTACCAATCTAAAAAAATTTCACTATGGAAACTCAAGTATTCAACCCCAACAATCAGAGTGTTAATAACGTGCAACCAACTCCAGCACCAGTACAAAACCCAGTAGAAAATCAAGAAGAAAATACACTGAAGATGTCAGATCCCGCAGCTCAAGAAGCTCCCGCTCAGGAAGCAATGCCACAGAGCGCAGATAAGGCTAAAGCCGGAAACAACAACACAGCAACAATCCTAACAGCAGCAGGTGTGGTAGCTATGGGAGCAGCTGGTGCAGCAGTAGCAATGGCAGCATCTGACGATGACTCCGCTTCTTTGGCAGCAAACATTAATGTAGATGAAACAGAAGAAAATGCCAATAACGAAGAAGTGCATGTTGATGACGATAACAACACCGACAACAATGAAACTGACGAAGGTGGTGAAGATGTAGTTGAAGAAGGAGAAGACGACAACATTGACGATATTATCAACGGTGGCGAAAATAACGACGACAATGGAGGCGAAGATACAGACCTCACAGGCGACGAAGCAATCGTGGCAACTCTTCTCAACGACGAAGTAGATAACAGTGACATTGACTCACCATCGGTATTCACTGTTAACGGATTTGAAACAGCCTACGCTGCTGATGGTAGCGAATACACTGTAGCATCGGTAACAGCTGCTGACGGAAGTGAACACCTTCTCGCAGACCTTGATGGCGACTATATCTTCGAATCATTCGTTAACTCTGACGGTGACGTAACCGGTTATGCTGAAGCTCAACTCGCATACAGCGACCTTCAGGATATGCAGGACGATTCTGGCGACTACCTCGCAAGTGTAGAGGGTGAGGATGAACTTTACGCAGAAGACGACAGCGCATTGCTCGAAGACTTCGTTGACACAGATGGCGACGATGACGACCTTGCTCTCGATGAGGATATCGACGAAGACGACCTCGTAGATCAGATTGTTGACGACGACGACATCCTTGCAGACATCGACAATGACGACCTCGACCTCGGTGGTGACGACGACATTTTATTCTCTGACGAGGTAGATGTTGACGAGATCTAAGCATACAAGATACAACACAATAGAAAACAATTCTATATATACATAATAAGAAATGTATATACTTTGACCCCCCACTGACTATGGACGAGATTAATAATAAAGTGATTCTACAGTGTCCTCAGTGCAAAAAACAATTTGCAATACCAAAGTTCGATAAACCAGGTGAATACAAATGTGATTGCCCACACTGTAAACATCGCATAATTCTACAACTCAATCCAAAACCTATACAACTGGCGCAGCAAAAACCTGCTGCGCCAGCGGCAGGTACAGCTAAGAATGCATCACAGCCAGCAGTTTCAACTATGCCGGAAACAAAACCTGCACCAACACCCGCATCCCTGCCAACACTTGGCAACGCATCTCCGCTGGGTGATGGTCGTTTCGTTTTTGCAGACAAGGCGATAGTTAACGAAATGTATGAACTGGTTTGTCCACAATGTCAGAAAAAGTTAAGAATCAAACCTTCTGACGTGGGACGACGTAAATGCTCATGCAAACAATGTGGTGCAATTATAGTTTATGAAGCTTATGATCCTAATGCTCCCCAGCCTGTTCAACAGCCAGCACAGCCAGAAGTTGCAGCGCCTGTAGGTGGAATTGTTAATCCAGTGGGTGGAATGGGAATTATGCCTTCCACTGATGAAGAGCGAACTACAACCATCACCCCAGGCTTGGGAATGAGTGGCAACAAAAGCAATGGTAAGCTCGTTTGGGGAAGTTTCTTCAGACGAAAAACATATGTATTACGACCAGGAGTTAATATCATAGGGCGTACTGACTTGAACCAAGCTTCAGATTGCCAGCTTGATGACGGATTCGTGAGCCGTCGTTCAGTGGAAATTATGGTAGATCGTGATGGTTACGGACGCTATTCTTTCCAGTTCTCGGTAATCCATACAGCTAACCCGATTTTGGTTAATGGTAAGGAACTTACTGTTGGTAGTCGCATCTATCTGAACTATGGCGACATTATTAAGTTAGGTAACACGATTCTTACCTTCAAAGAAGATAAATAACACCCATGATTCAATGTTAAACCAACTATGGTTATAAAATTAGGTCAATCATATTCATTCCACCAGATTGGACAGCGTGGCAATCAGGAAGACTCCCGTTTCCCTGATTCTGATACTCCTGATATTAATCAGCGCTTTTTCCTTGTTTGCGATGGAGTAGGAGGCAGTGAGAAAGGTGAAGTGGCTAGTCAGACGGTGTGCAAAGCGTTTGGCAAAGTCCTTGCTAAGTTCGATTTTGAAAAAAACGACTTTACAAATAAGGATTTCAGCCACGCTCTTGATTACGCCTATAACGCTCTTGATGAAGTGGCGAATGAGATCAATGAGGGAATGGCGACTACGATGACCTTTGCTGCATTCCACCGCAAAGGTTGTACACTCGCACATATTGGCGACAGCCGTATTTATCAGATTCGTCCTTCGAAAGGTTTGTTAATCTATCGTAGTGATGACCATTCATTGGTGAATTCCCTTGTGCATGCAAATCTGATTACACCAGAAGAAGCATTGACTCATCCCCAGCGTAATGTCATAACTCGTTTCATGGGACCTGTTGATGGTGACCAGCCTCGCTGCATGGCTACCGTGATGCGGAGCACTGATATTGCCAGTGGAGACTATTTCTTCCTCTGTAGCGACGGAGTGTTGTCGGAGATTCTTGACGACCAGCTTTTGGAACTGTTCTGCAATACAGACCTGTCCGACGAAGAGAAAATCAAGAAAATTGCCAAGGCAAGTGAAAATAGTCATGACAACAACACAGCCATGCTTATTCATGTTGAAGATGTCACTCTGGAGGACAATGAATTGAGTAGCGAAGATGATACGGAAATAGATGAGAAAGAAAACGAAGAGGTAGCGGTTGATGAAGCAGCTGAAGAGCATGACACCCTTCAGTCGAAAAGCAGCCACTATCATCTGGAGGACATAGAGTCTATTCCTCATAAACAGGAAGAGAAAGGATTCAAGTCCTTCTTGAAAAATCTTTTCCATAAATAACAGAATTGTAAATAACTATATTAATACAGTCATGAAGAAAAACATTTTTTTATTACTTCTCTCAGCCTTGTTGCTAATCCCTTCAGCAGGACAGGCTCAGAAGAAAGTTAAGCCTGTAAAGACTCAACGTGAAACAGCGATTTCAAAGGACAGTCTGGCAGCTGTTACCAAGCGTGCCGAGGCTGGTAGTGTAGAGGATATGATGCTTCTTGCCGGATGGTACGACAAAGGTAAGCAAGTGAAGCAAGATTATAAGCTGGCATTCCATTGGTATGCTAAAGCAGCAGAGCAGAATAACGGTCAGGCTGTAGCTAACCTGGCACGTTACTATCAGTTCGGCTATAATGTAAAGGCTGACTCTGCAAAAGCAGCTGGTTTGTACAAGAAATCACTTGAATTCAAATATAGTGATGTGTTGAAATACCTTGAAGCTCAGACCAAGGTTGACAGCCTCTCGGTTTTCAGCGGACTCTTGCTTTATGATATCTATAATAAAGGTGTAGGAGAAGTGAAGCGTGACGAAGAAAAGGCACGTTCATACCAGGAATTTGCGGCTAATGGCGGTCATGTGGAAAGCCAATACGACCTCGCTCGCTACTATTTGCAGAAGAACAAGGCTGACAAGTCTGCTGAATTGTTCAGGAAAGCATCCGAAGCAGGTGTTGTAGGAGCAACATATTTTTATGGTTATCAACTGTTCAAAGGACAGGGTGTTGCTCAAGACAAGAAAGCTGGTATAGAATGGATGCAGAAGGCTGCTGATCAGCACTTCACAGCTGCAAACGGACAGCTTGGACGTATTTACTATGAAGGTGACGGAGTGGAAGTTGACTCTGCCAAGGCTGTGGCTAATCTCAAGATTGCTGCCGGAAGTCGTGTAAACAACTCTGTTCGCAACGAAGCTCAGTGGTGGCTCGCACACTGCTATATGCGTGGCTTGGGTGTGGAACGTGATTATGGACTTGCAATGCAGTGGTTTGCTGAGGTCGCAACCAAGACAAGCTATAAGGACAAGTTCAAGGAACTTATCACCAATTCAGGTGCAGATGCAGTGCCTGACAACAATATCTTCTCTGCATATCTCTATGGAATGAAGGCTCTCCTCGTAGATGAGAACATTGATGAGGCAAACAAGCGCTTCAAGGTTGTGGAGAAAGCCAAGAATAATGAAGGCACTGCAATGATTGCTTTTTGTACAGCTTCTGACAAAGGCAAGAAGCCAAACGTAAAGAAGGCTATTAAATCTTGGACCAGTATTGCTGATAACTGTGCTATTGCCAGCTACTACTTAGGCTTAAGCTATGCAGAAGGCAAGGGTGTTGACAAAGACACTAAGAAGGCTCTTGAATATATGCAAGCTGCTTCCGACAAGGATATCTCCTTAGCTTCACTCTTCGTGGCTGACGCATATATGACTGGCACAGGTGTTTCCAAGGATGAATCCAAGGCTGCTGAGCTTTATATCGAAGTCGAACGTCAGCATCAGTTAACCCCTGAGGCTGCTAAGAACCTCATCAAGTGCTATGAACTGAAACTTGCTGTGCTTCCTGATGTGGCTAACAGCACTGAACGTATAGCAGAACTTTCTAAAGTGAAGGAGAACGAAAATGTAGTGGCTCTGCTTAAAACTCTGCCATAAACAATAGTGTTAACAACAAAAGGGATTCTATGGAACTTTTTCCTTAGAATCCCTTTTTTGTTTTTGTAGGTGGTATACCTCTGTTGACTAATGTTTGCTATAGACGACTTCTGCACTACGCAGACCGAGACCGCCCATCTGGTTGGCACAGCGCACAGAGAAACATGAGCCTTCGTGTGTGCCAGTTGGAACAGTGTAGTGTGGTTCTGTGACGAATGCTACGATGATACGGTCGCGGAGCACTGCATAGCATCCGGCGTCAGGATTGTCTTCCCAAGAGATTTCATTACCGCTAATACGTAAGACTGGTGGTGGCACCTGTTGTGTCTTGGCCTGTGGATTCCAATTAGGAAAGACGTTCGCAATGGTGTATTTCTCTGCCTCATCTGCAGATAATACCGGTGATGATAAGGTGGTGCGCCGTTTGTCGGTGTTGAGGAGTTCAAAAAGTCCGTTTGTACATTCAAATTCAGCAAAACGAGCCGGCGTAGTACCGTTTGCCCATCCTTCTTCAGTTGGTGCAATGTTCATGCAGCAGTTGAGGAATGTGGCACGTGGAGCGTTGTTCCAAGGTCTGCCAAGATAATACTTCCCGTTCTGGTGCTTAGGTCCGTCGATATAGCAGTCGCTGAATATATAACCGTATGTTGAACCGGCTTCTGTGGAGGGAGCACAGATTATGTTGTGTTTACTGCTGTCGCCACGTGCAACGAATTTCAAGTCACAATGATTGAAGTAAACAGTTCCTCCGCCACAGATAAAATCCACAGTACCTGCAATTTTGCAGTCTTCCACGTAAGTTGTTCCGCCGTCGTTGGTGTAATAAGTATTCTGTGTACCGAGCAGACTCATATTCTTCAGTATATTGCCTTTGCAGTGTTTCTCGTTGAGCGTTACAGCGTGATTGGCATAGGCATTGGCGTCGTTGCGATAGTTGCACCACAGTTCAAGATCCTGCAGATAAGTGCTGTCTGCACCATTGAGGAAAAGAGTGCTGGTTTTATCTATACCTTCTTCTCTCGGACATGATTCAACCTGAGTGTTCTGAGCCTGTTCTCCAATGATACTGGTGTTAGGGGCTGTGAGTATGGTGACGATATTGCCGTCGCCCAGCAGACGGTAATTGCTAGAACGGACAAATATGCGGAAACGTTTGCTTTTGTCGGCTCTTGTGTTCGCAGCATTGATGGCTTGTCGGAAATTGCCTTTGTCAGGTACGATAAAGTCGTATTTCCATTTCTGTGCACAGACATTTGATGCTGTTGCCAGTGTGACAAACATTATTATCAGTCGTAGGGTTGATTTCATGTGCTTATTATTCATTTTCAAATTATTACGGTGATGGTGTCTTGGTTAATTGACTGGTCGGATGCAGACTTTTTGTTGTCTACGTTTTGCAAGGCATAGTACATGATGCCGAAGACGACAATTAGGAGTACTGCTGCCATTGCCAGCATACCCCACATCATTTGTCGGTTGAATTTAGTGGCTTTGCGCATCTTTACCTAAAATTTTGTTGTATTCCTGTTCATTTGAAAGAATGCTGTAAGCTTTCTCAATATCTATGTCGCCTTTAAGTGATTCCTCTGTGGCTCCAGCTTGGAAGTAATATCTCTTAACTACTTCCTGAGCCATCAGTTTGCGTATTTCGGTGCTGAAGCGGTCGAAGTCACGATCCATGTTATGTTCGAGTTTCTTGGAGAGAGCGTTGAACTCATCTTCTGCATCGTCGAAATATCCCTCAAACACCATCATCTTCTTTAAGTCTTCAAGGCGTTTTTCCGATAATCGGTCGTATTTGAAATCACTTTCGTGAGCCATCTTTTTCAGTTCTTCGAAATCAGCGTCGGTAATGCTAAACTGAGAGATTGGGGGAAGTGTTGCATGTTTTTGTGCATAACGTGTTCCCCAGTCTACAAGCACATCGTCGTTAGAGAGGTAGAATACAACGTTAGCCATTGTGTCACGGTGCACCTCGATGTCGGGTTTGATGCCGCCTCCATCGCGCACTTCACGACCTCCAGCTGTGTGGAACACATTGGTCAGTGAATCGGGAACACGTCCGTCGTTGCCCAGTTCGCGACGGTTCTTGTAATTAATAGCCTGGATGCATCGTCCACTGGGAATATAGTATTTCGATGTGGTCAGCTTGAGGTTGCCGTTGTAAGGCAGTTCTCGAGGCGACTGCACCAGTCCCTTGCCATAAGTCCTGCTGCCAACGATGACAGCGCGGTCAAGGTCTTGCAGGGCACCGCTTACGATTTCTGCAGCTGATGCAGTGTTGCCGTTCACTAATACGCAAATAGGGATGGTTGTGTCGAGAGGCTCGTTGGTTGTGGTGTATGTGCTGTTTGCTGCTTCAAGCTTGCCACGAGTCTCAACTATGGTTAAGCCTCTTGGAACAAAGAGGTTTACAATTTTTACGGCTTCGCTGAGCAGTCCTCCACCATTGCCGCGCAAGTCCAGAACCAAAGCTGTAGCTCCTTGCTCCTTAAGTGAAATCACAGCCTTACGTACTTCACCCGAACAGTCTTCTGTGAATTGTGTGAGACTGATGTAGCCAACCTTTGGACGTTCTACCCCTGAACGTGTGATTTCTCCTTCGGGAAGTATGCCATAGTAGGGCATGGAGGCAATTTTAATGTTACGTCGGGTGATTTTGAAGTCACGTGTCTTTTTCTCACCGGGACGTTGAACTCTAAGCACGAATGTAGTTCCTGGTTCGCCTCTCAGCATGTCGCTCACTTGGCTCACAGTCTTTCCCTTGAGGTCTGTTTCATCGATTTTACGGAGCACATCTCCCACTTTTAGTCCAACTTCAGCCGCAGGCATTCCTGCGTATGGCTCACCAATGATGACTGTAGAGTCCTTGCGCATGCGTATTAAAGCACCTATACCGCCGTATTTACCTGTGGTAAGCATCTTTAAGTCACCCATATCCTCGTCGGCATAGTATTCGGTATAGGGATCAAGAGACTCCAACATGGCATCGATACTGACCTTTATTACTTTATTTGCTTCCAGAGTGTCCACATAGTAAAGGTCAAGTGCGCGGTAAATGGCATTGAACACATCTAAGTTCTTTGCTACGCTGAATGAGTGATCTTCCTTGTTGTCCTGTGCGTTGCCCACAAATAGAGTTGCTGCTGCAAACACAGTCAATATAAGTCTTTTCATATATTTGTTCTTTTGTTTAGTCTGCAAATTTACAAATTAATAATTTATAATTCGTATATTTGCAGTCAAAACACAGTTAGAATGAAAGAATTTGTCATTACAGAAGCAAAAGTTGAGACTGCTGTCATTGTGGGAATCATCACTCCACAGCAGAATGAACGAAAGACTAATGAATACCTTGACGAGTTGGAGTTCCTTGCAGAAACCGCTGGTGCCAAGGTTGTTCGCCGTTTCACTCAGCGAGTGACTGGACCGAGCAGCGTGACCTATATAGGAACGGGAAAGTTGCAGGAGATTCGCGACTATATCAAACAGCAAGAGGAAGCACGTGATGCAGCCATTGATGCAGCACTGGAGCAAGGCTTTGACATATCTCAGGTTGAGAATTTGCCCGAGCTTGTCGGCATGGTGATTTTTGACGATGAATTGACCGCCAAGCAAATCCGTAATATAGAAAAGGAGTTGCAGGTAAAAATCCTCGACCGTACTTCGCTCATTCTTGATATCTTTGCCATGCGTGCTCAGACTGCAGCAGCAAAGACACAGGTTGAACTTGCACAATATAAGTATATGCTTCCGCGCCTCACCCGTCTGTGGACTCACCTTGAACGCCAGCGAGGAGGAAGTGTGGGCTTGCGCGGACCGGGAGAAACACAGCTTGAAATGGACCAGCGAATCATACGTAATCGTATGGCTTTGCTTAAACAGCGTTTGGCAGATATAGACACTCAGAAATCAACTCAGCGCAAAAACCGTGGGCGTCTCATACGTGTAGCACTTGTGGGTTACACCAATGTTGGCAAGTCCACACTTATGAACCTGCTTTCCAAAAGCGATGTGTTTGCTGAGAACAAACTCTTTGCGACCCTTGACACTACTGTGCGCAAGGTAATTATTGACAACCTGCCGTTCCTGCTTTCCGATACCGTGGGATTTATACGCAAACTTCCTACCGATCTTATCGATTCATTTAAGTCGACTCTTGATGAAGTGCGCGAGGCAGATCTTTTGGTTCATATCGTCGATATATCCCATCCCGACTTTGAGGAACAGATTAAGGTTGTGGAGAAAACACTTGCTGATCTTGGTTGTGCTGAGACTCCGAGCATCATTGTTTTCAACAAAATTGATGCTTACACATGGGTTCCAAAGGATGAGGATGACCTTACTCCGAAGACACGTGAGAACATCACTCTTGAAGAGCTTATGCAGACTTGGATGGCACGACTTGGTGAAGACTGCTTCTTTATTTCTGCACGTGAACGTACCAATATCGTTGAATTGAAACAACTGCTCTATAACAGAGTAAGGGCACTTCATGTTCAGAAGTACCCTTACAATGATTTTCTTTATCAGACTTATACTGAGGAAGAATAGAAATCTAATGTCTTGGAAATTTCATTAACAAGTTTTGAATTCCCCTTGCTGAACCAGGTATTCAGCGATTTGTACCGCGTTGAGTGCTGCACCTTTCTTAATCTGGTCGCCTGAGAGCCAGAGAGTGATGCCGTTCTCGTTAGCGAGGTCCTTGCGGATGCGACCTACGTAAACATCGTCCTTGCCTGCGGTGTACAGAGGCATAGGATACTTCTTGTTAGCAGGATCGTCAACGACAGTTACGCCTGGAGCCTTCTCAAGAGCTGCACGAACTTGTTCTGGAGTAAGGGCGTCTTTTGTCTCAATCCATACAGCCTCACTGTGTGCACGGAGTGAACTGATGCGAACGCACATTGCAGAGCAACGAGCATCGGTATGCATAATCTTGCGTGTCTCGTTGAACATCTTCATCTCTTCCTTGGTGTAACCATTGTCTTGGAAGACATCAATCTGAGGGATGACATTGTATGCCAACTGGTAAGCAAACTTCTCCACAGTAGGCTCCTTGCCCTCACACAATTCTTTATATTGCTGCTGGAGTTCAGCCATAGCTGCTGCACCGGCACCTGATGCACTCTGATAGCTTGCTACGTGAATGCGTTCGATGTGGCTCATCTTCTCAATAGGCTGCAGTACCACTACCATCATGATAGTTGTGCAGTTAGGGTTTGCGATGATGCCGCGTGGACGAACAAGAGCGTCTTCGGCATTGCACTCAGGTACTACGAGTGGTACATCCTCATCCATACGGAAAGCGCTAGAATTGTCAATCATCACGGCTCCGTAACGGGTGATGTCTTCAGCAAATTCCTTTGATGTACCTGCTCCGGCAGATGTGAAGGCGATGTCAACGCCTTTGAAGTCGTCACCATGCTTGAGGAGTTGTACTTCGTATTCCTTACCGCGGAAGGTGTATTTTCGACCTGCGCTTCGTGTGCTGCCAAACAGTACGAGTTCATCAATAGGGAAATTTCTCTCATCGAGCACACGCAGGAATTCCTGACCCACTGCGCCGCTTGCACCAACAATTGCTACTTTCATAACCTGTGTCTAAATTATTTATTTTGTGGTTTGATTATTTGCTTTTTGCGGTGCAAAGTTACGTATTTTTCTTCAAATAATGATAATTTGTTACATTTTTAGGCTTTTTGACTTCACTTTTCTTGAAAAAGCACTAACTTTGCAGCGCATTTGATGCAGAATGCCTTTCAATTAAAACTATGGACTCAATGACCGCAACGATAATAACACCTTTATTCCAGCTTAATTCTATTAGCGATTTGTTTGGAAATCTACCCATAACCAATCATGTGTGGGTTTTTTTTATCGTGCTTTCCATCATCCTTTTTGCCCCGATGATTTTTAACCGTCTGCGCATTCCACATCTTATTGGAATGATACTCGCAGGTGTGTTGGTGGGGGAGAATGGACTTAATATCCTGGAACGAGATGATAGTTTTCAACTCTTCGGACAGGTTGGTATCTACTATATCATGTTTCTGGCAGGTCTGGAAATGGATCTTGCCGGACTGAAGCAGAATCAGCGCCAGGGACTGACTTTTGGTGTTCTGACCGCACTCATTCCGTTTGTATTCGGATTGTTGGCAGGTCTTTATGTGCTCAGTTATTCTGTAGCGGCGTCAGTGTTGCTTGCATGTATTTTTGCTTCACACACCCTCGTAGCTTATCCTATTGTAGGGCGCTATGGACTGGCTCGTAACAACAGCGTGGTGATAAGCGTGGCTGCCACAATGGTGGCTTTGCTTCTTGCGTTGCTTACTATAGCCGGTCTTGCTGGTATTCATAGCGGAGATACCGGACTTCAGTTCTGGCTGTGGTTTACAGTGAAGTTCGCCATCTTCTTTTCTGTGATTTTCATTTTCTTCCCGAGAATCATACGCTGGTTCCTGCGAAAGTACACCGACCAGGTCATGTTGTTTACTTTTGTGCTGGCAATGGTGTTCCTTGCGGGAGCAGTTGCTGAGGCTTGTGGAATAGAAGGCATACTTGGTGCGTTTCTTGCAGGACTTGTGGCAAATCGCTACATTCCACGTACTACTCCGCTGATGATGCGTCTTGAATTTGTGGGCAACGCCATTTTCATCCCTTATTTCCTTATTGGTGTGGGAATGCTTGTTAACCTGACACCCCTCTTCACCAGCCCTAAAGCAGTGGAGGTTGTGGCAATCATAGTGATTGCAGGCACTCTGTCCAAATACATTGCTGCAGTTCTTTCACGCCGTATTTTCAAACTCAGCCGTGCCAGCGGGCTTATGATGTTTGGTCTGACAGAGGCACATGCTGCCGGAGCGCTGGCCATGGTGATGGTGGGAAGGCGTCTGGAAGTAAGTCCTGGTGTTCCGCTTATGGACAATGCCGTTCTCGATGGTGTGGTTGTGATGATACTCATTTCCTGTATTATTTCTTCTATAGCAACCGACCAGGCTGCTCGCTCACTCAAGATAGAGGAGAAACGCAGTGTTGATCGCGACCAGCGTCCGCTCAATGATGACGAGAAGATTCTTGTACCGATTAACGAGCCGTCAAAGATTGAGATGCTTGTGCATACCGCATTAATTATGCGAAATACCAACCTCAACCGCGGACTGATATTCCTCAATGTGGTTAATGATGATGATCCTACAGGTTTGCTCAGGGTCCAGAGTAAGGATTGTCTGCAGGAAGCAGAACGTCTCTGTGCCGCAGCCGATGTTAAGGTGCAGACGCAGAGTCGCTTGGCAGTTAACTTCGTCAACGGAGTGGTTCATGCATTCCGGGAGAATGATGCCAGTGAAATAATTATCGGACTTCACCACCGCACATCCCCCAACGATTCTATGCTTGGGCGATTTGCCCCAGGACTTGTAAATACGCTCGAACGACAGATTATCATAGTAAATCTCCTCGTTCCAATCAACACGTTGCGTCGCATTGTGGTTGCAGTGCCAGAACGTGCGCAGTTCGAGGCAGGATTCACTCGTTGGCTGGAACGTATTTCGAGAATGGCTGTTGAACTGGGCTGCCGTATCTGTTTCCATGCCACAGAGGAGACGGCAGAGATAATCCGCGGTTATCTTTCGACATACCATCCGCTTATCCGTGATGAATACTCAGCGTTTGACAATGACGCCTCACTTGAGGAGTTCGCAGTTAACCTCAACCATGACCACCTCTTCGTGCTTGTGACAGCGCGTCACGGTGCTATCAGTTACGAGCGGCGAATGGCAAAGATGCAGTTTATGCTTCGTCAGTATTTCACCGACAAGAACCTCATGATTATTTACCCAGAACAAGGAGAAGCAAATTCCAATGCTTCAACTTTCATCAATCCTCATATACAGTCTGACCATGTGGCTTCTGGTGTAAACCGTTGGCTTTCTAAGTGGATAGGTAAGATAGGATAGAAGACTTATGATTCATTTACGTAATATAGAAAAATCGTTTGGCTCACTCAAAGTGCTTAAAGGCATAGACCTCGACATTGAGCGAGGGGAGATTGTGAGCATCGTCGGTCCGAGCGGCGCAGGTAAAACCACGTTGCTGCAGATTATGGGAACTCTCGACAATGCAGACCGCGGCAGCATTGTGATAAACGATAAAGATGTCAGTCGGATGAGCAATAACGACCTTGCGCATTTCCGCAACAAACATCTTGGATTCGTTTTTCAGTTCCACCAGTTGCTGCCCGAATTCACTGCAGTAGAGAATGTTATGATTCCGGCACTCATAGGTGGAGGCTCTAAGCGTGCAGCGTATAAACGAGCCGCAGAATTGCTTGATTTCTTGAATCTCACGCCTCGTGCCGACCACAAGCCAAGCGAACTTTCAGGAGGAGAAAAGCAACGTGTGGCTGTTGCACGTGCGTTGATGAACAATCCATCCGTTATCCTTGCTGATGAACCCTCAGGCAGTCTTGACACTCAGAACAAACAGGAGCTTCACCAGCTTTTCTTCGATCTCCGCGACAAGATGGGACAGACTTTCGTTATTGTCACTCATGACGAACAACTTGCTGCCACCACCGATAGAACTATCCATCTAAGAGACGGGGAGATAGAAGACCCCCTCCAACTCCCCCAAGGGGGAGGGGAGACAGACACTCACTAAATCCCTCTCAATGATATAGATGGTATAAGAAACAATTTTTGAAGCATATTAAGTAATAAACATAACAACATAATCATACAACTCCCCTCCCCTGGGAGGGGCTGGGGGAGGGTCTTTTATTATGATACAGCTTGGTAAACGAAATCAGATGCAGGTGCTTCGGGAAGTAGACTTCGGAGTCTATCTCGATGCAGGCGAAGTGGGCGACGTGCTGTTGCCTTCCCGTTATATTCCAAAAGGCACAAAGATTGGCGACACAGTCGATGTATTCCTCTATCTTGACAATGAGGAACGTCTTGTTGCTACAACAGAAACTCCGCTTGTTGAAGTGGGGCAGTTCGCGTTTCTGGAAGTGAAATGGGTGAACCAATACGGAGCCTTTCTCGACTGGGGCTTGATGAAAGACCTCTTTTGTCCGTTCCCTGAGCAGAAACGGAGGATGGAAGTAGGAAAGTCCTATCTGGTTTATTGCTATATCGACCGTGTCACTTATCGCATTGTTGCTTCTTCGAAAATCGACAAGTTCCTATCCGAGGAAACACCTCCTTTCAAGGAAGGCGATGCGGTGGAGGTAATCACTCAGGCTCGTACCGATATGGGCATGAAGGTGATAGTGGAGAACCGTTATCCAGGACTTATCTTCAACAACGACATCTTCCAGCCTCTTGACATAGGTCAACGACTCAAGGCCTTTATCAAGCAGATTCGTCCGGACGGCAAGATCGACCTTGCCCTTCAAAACCTTCAAGGTCGTGAGCTTATTGCCAATTTCAGCGACGAACTGCTCGACTGTATGCTTCAAAGTCCCGACGGTTTCTGTCCGCTTCACGACAAAAGCGATCCCGACGACATTTACGCCACATTCCAGGTTTCGAAGAAAACCTTCAAGCGTGCCGTAGGCGATCTCTATAAGCGTCAGCTCATTACCATTGAGCCAAACGGTCTACGTCTCACCCCTTCCGCACGTTCCCGTGCCATTGGCGATTGAAATAGTTAAAGGTAGGTTCTATAAATT
>DEFM01000024.1:79471-82266 GCA_002350855.1 Prevotellaceae bacterium UBA2852 | reverse complement strand
AGAATTTTTAGAACCTACCTAAAGTGCAAAAGTCAAAGATTCAAATCATAGTCAACCCCTCCTGTCCAGCCGAGCGCTGAGCAGGAGGGGTTTTCTGTTTTTTTTGACAAAATGTGGCAAAAAAAGGGAAAAGAGTGTCTTAATATTTAAAATTGCAACACCTTTTTATAAAAATTGCAACATCATTTGCGAAATTGCGACATATCGTTAAAATGAAAACAAATAATTTTGCAACGTCAAAAACAAGAACGAGAAATGTCGATAATACAATTCTTCTCAGACGAACCAGTTTTTGGATGGGTTTTTACAATAGCCTATATCGTGCTGTGGGTCGTGTTTCTGATACTAATCGTCAGATTTGTAAAAAATAAGAAATAAAACAACACAAACACAAAATACTACACAATACTACACTCAAACACAAATAAAACACAACACAAATTATTATACACAAATATTGGTAAATACTAGGTTTAATTTGAAGTTTTTTCTTTGCACCGTTGTGGCATGTGTAATGTCGCGATGGTGTTTTTTTTGTCTGCTGCATAAAAATGAAATAAATTTTTTGTCTGTGTGTTAAAATATTTTTACTTTTGCAAATTAAACGCATTATGTGTCGTTTATCAAGGCTATTGCCTTTTCGTTGTATCGTTATGTCGTTATATCGACATGTCTAGAAAACTTGCATAGAACTTAAATAACTCAAATACTTAAATACTAATTCTAAAATCAAAAAAATCTATGTGGTTAACTAATTCCTCAATCGGAAGAAAGGTGATTATGTCGGTTACCGGCATGGCACTTGTTCTCTTCCTGTTGTTCCACGCGTCAATGAACGTAGTGGCACTCTTTTCGAAGGATGGCTACAACATGATCTGTAAATTCCTTGGTGCCAACTGGTATGCCGTTGTTGCAACTATCGGTTTGGCAGCCCTGTGTCTTCTCCACATCGTGTATGCATTCATCCTTACAATTCAGAACCGCAAGGCTCGCGGTAACAACCGCTATGCGGTGACAGACAAACCGGAAAAGGTGGAATGGGCAAGTCAGAACATGCTCGTTCTCGGTATCATCGTTCTCCTCGGTGTACTCCTTCACCTGTTCAACTTCTGGTACAACATGATGTTTGCCGAACTCGTCGGCGCTACTCCTATTCATGAACCTTCTGACGGATATGCTTGGATTGTTGAGACATTCTCCTGCTGGGTATATGTAGTGCTCTATGTTATCTGGCTCTTGGCTATCTGGTTCCACCTCACTCACGGATTCTGGTCAGCTATGCAGACGTTTGGTTGGAGCGGACACATCTGGTTCAACCGCTGGCGCAAGATCGGCATGTGGTTTGTAACTATCATCATGCTCATGTTCCTCAGTGTAGTAGTTGGATTTGCTACAAAGACAGCTCCATCGCTCTGCAAGGCTCAGTCTGAATGTTGTGAAATGCAGCAGAAGTGTGGCGAAAGCGAGGGTTGCGGAAAAGTTTGTGATAAGGCTAAGCAATGCGGCGAAAGCAAGGAATGTTGCGCCAGTGCTGAAGAATGTAAGTGCGAGGAATGTACATGTGCAGAAAACGGAACCGACTGCGAAGGTGTCTGCGGATGCGATGATGCATGTCCATGCGACCCATGTGATGGCAAGTGTGCCTGCCAGTGCGAAGACTGCCAGTGCGAAAACTGCAACGGTAAGTGTGAGAAATTGTAAAATTCTTGCGTCCGCAAGCGTACTCTTCTGAGTGCTTTTATTTGCGGTATCGCACGATAAGTAAAATAGTTAAATTCTATATTTATCATGGCAACTATTAATTCAAGAATACCAGAGGGACCAGTAGCAGAGAAGTGGACCAACTACAAAGCCCACCAAAGACTGGTTAACCCAAAGAATAAACTCAAGCTTGATGTCATCGTAGTCGGAACAGGTCTGGCTGGTGCATCGGCTGCCGCTTCGCTTGGCGAGATGGGTTTCAACGTGCTCAACTTCTGCATTCAGGACTCTCCACGCCGTGCTCACTCTATCGCAGCACAGGGCGGTATTAACGCAGCAAAGAATTATCAGAACGACGGTGACTCTGTATATCGCCTCTTCTACGACACAGTGAAGGGTGGTGACTACCGCGCTCGTGAAGCAAACGTATATCGTCTGGCTGAAGTCAGCAACGCAATCATAGACCAGTGCGTGGCACAGGGTGTACCATTTGCACGTGAATACGGCGGTATGCTTGCAAACCGTTCATTTGGTGGCGCACAGGTAAGCCGTACATTCTATGCAAAGGGACAGACAGGTCAGCAGCTCCTCCTCGGTGCTTATTCTTCACTTTCAGCACAGGTTAAGGCTGGCAAGGTGAAGCTCTATACACGTTACGAAATGGAAGACGTGGTAATCGTGAACGGTCGTGCTCGCGGTATCATTGCAAAGAACCTCGTAACTGGTAAACTGGAGCGCTTCACAGCCAACGCAGTGGTTATCGCAACTGGTGGTTACGGAAACGCATACTTCCTTTCTACCAATGCAATGGGATGTAACTGCACAGCTGCTGTTCAGTGCTACCGCAAGGGTGCATACATGGCAAACCCATCTTACGTGCAGATTCACCCAACTTGTATTCCTGTTCACGGAGACAAGCAGTCTAAGCTGACTCTTATGTCTGAGTCTCTCCGCAACGACGGACGTATCTGGGTACCAAAGAAAATCGAAGATGCCAAGGCTCTGCAGGCAGGAACCAAGCAAGGTTGGGAAATTCCTGAAGAGGACCGTGACTACTATCTCGAGCGCCGCTATCCTGCATTCGGTAACCTCGT
>DEFM01000024.1:0-79438 GCA_002350855.1 Prevotellaceae bacterium UBA2852 | reverse complement strand
TGCGACAAGGGCTTCGGTGTGAACAACACAGGTCTCGCTGTCTTCCTTGACTTCTCAGAAAGTATCAACCGTCTCGGTCTCGATGCTATGAAGCAGCGTTATGGAAACCTCTTCGATATGTACGAGGAAATCACTGACGTATATCCTGGTGACCTCGCAAACGAAATCAACGGCGTGAAGTACTACAAGCCAATGATGATCTATCCTGCAATCCACTACACAATGGGTGGTGTTTGGGTAGACTACGAACTCCAGACTTCTATCCCAGGACTCTTCGCAATCGGTGAATGTAACTTCTCTGACCACGGTGCAAACCGCCTCGGTGCATCTGCTCTTATGCAGGGTCTTGCTGACGGTTATTTCGTTCTGCCTTACACTATCCAGAACTATCTCGCTGATCAGGAACTCTGGCCACGCGTAAGCACTGACCTTCCTGAGTTCGCTGAGGCAGAAAAGGCTGTTGACGCAGAACTCGACCGACTGATGAACATCAAGGGCAAGCGTTCTGTTGACTCTATCCACAAGGAACTTGGTCACATCATGTGGGAATACGTAGGTATGGGTCGCACAGCAGAAGGTCTGAAGACAGGTATCCAGAAGATGAAGGAACTCCAGAAGGAATTCGATACAAATCTCTTCGTTCCTGGAACCAAGGAAGGCCTTAATGTGGAACTTGACAAGGCTATCCACCTCCGTGACTTCTTCACAATGGGTGAACTCGTAGCTCACGATGCTCTCTCTCGCAATGAATCCTGTGGTGGTCACTTCCGCGAGGAATACCAGACAGAGGAAGGCGAAGCAAAGCGCGACGACAAGAACTTCTTCTACGTTGGCTGCTGGGAGTACAAGGGTGCAGACAAGGATCCTGAACTCATCAAGGAACCTCTTGAATACGAAGCAATCAAGGTACAAACGAGAAATTATAAAAACTAAGACCCTCCCCCTTCCCCTCCCAGGGGAGGGGCGTGGTTAGTTTTAATAATATAAGAAAATAACTAAAGTAGAATATCTCCCCCACAAATCATTCTACTCCCTCCCCTTGGGGAGGGTTGGGGGAGGGGTCTTTATGGCTAAAAATATTTCAGTTACTATAAAGTTCTGGAAACAGAACGGTCCTAAGGATAAAGGACATTTCGATACCCACGAATTGAAGAATATACCTGACGATACTTCTTTCCTTGAGGCTCTCGACATTATGAACGAGGAACTGATTGAAGCAGGAAAAGAACCATTCGTCTTCGACCACGACTGCCGCGAGGGTATCTGCGGTATGTGCTCGCTCTATATCAACGGAACCCCACACGGCAAGACTGAGCGTGGTGCAACTACCTGCCAGCTCTATATGCGTCGCTTCAAGGACGGTGACACCATCACCGTTGAACCTTGGCGCAGTGCCGGTTTCCCAGTAATCAAAGACTGTATGGTTGACCGCAATGCCTTCGACAAGATCATCCAGGCTGGAGGTTACACAAGCATCCGCACCGGACAGGCTCAGGACGCAAATGCAATCCTTATTCCTAAGGAAGATGCCGACGAGGCAATGGATTGCGCAAGCTGCATCGGTTGCGGTGCCTGCGTAGCAGCCTGCAAGAATGGTTCTGCCATGCTCTTCGTCAGCTCTAAGGTTAGCCAGCTGGCTCTTCTGCCACAAGGTCGCGTAGAGGCTGCCCGTCGTGCCAAGGCTATGGTTGCCAAGATGGACGAACTCGGCTTCGGAAACTGCACCAACACCCGTGCCTGCGAAGCCGTTTGCCCAAAGAGCGAAACCATCGCCAATATCGCTCGCCTCAACCGCGAGTTCATCAAGGCAAAACTCGCTGACTAAGTAATTTATTTATAAGGTTTTTAGGTTGTAAGGTGGGAGTATTTTAATCCATCATCCTTATACCTAAAAACCTTATTGTTTATTTGACATTATTCCTATGAATTCTTCTCAAGTTATTGATAGTATAAAGCAGGTAGGGAGAGTTACGTTACCTCAAAACGCAACCCTGCTGCTTTATGGTTCTCGTGCCCGTGGCGATGCTCATGATGGCTCGGATTGGGACTTGCTGATCTTGCTTGATAAGGCAAAGGCTACGTTCAATGACTATGATTACGGATATCCTTTTCGTGAACTAGGTTGGAATCTTGGTGAAGAAATCAGTCCTCAAGTTTATGCTAAACAAGAATGGGAAAAATACAGTTTTACCCCATTTTACAAGAATGTTGAACATGACAAAATAGTATTGTTATGAGTCTTAATGATGAAGAAAGAAAAATTCTTGTTAGAAAAGAACTTCAACGTGCACGAGAAACATTTGATGAAATAGAAGTGTTACGTCAGGCACAAAAATGGAATGGTGCAGCTAATCGCATTTATTATTCTGTGTTTCACGCTGTCAATGCTCTTTTTATTAACGATGGACTTCAGACTGTAAGCCATAAAGGTTCTCATATTCTTTTTGGTCAGCATTATATTAAAACGGGTAAATTGCCGAGTGAATTTGGGAGGCTTTATAACAACCTTCAGACAATGCGCGAAAAGAGCGATTACAACTGTTTTTATGATGTGGATGAGCAGGACATTATTGAAGGAATGAGTTTTGCAGAACGATTTATTAATAAAATTGAAGAAATAATTAATGGATAATTAAAAGCACCTACATTTAATGATTTTCTTTTAACTGATAATTCTAATGCTTAATTATCATAACATTGCTTTACATTTGTGATGTGAAGAGACATTTAACCTTATGAATAAACGACAATTAGTATGAAAAAAAACATTGTGATGTTTCTGTTAATATGCTTTGCTTTAGAAGTGCAGGCACAATCCGTTTCATTTTCTAATTTGCGCTTAGAGCATAATGTGAAAGATAAAAATGGAAGGTCAATGTTACAGTTTCATTTTAGTATTTCTGTGTCAGGTTGTTTAGGACATGATGTAAAGGCCTATATGTTTGTTGATATACCACAAGGGACGGGTCATAAATATCCTAATGGTAGTAATATGGTAGCGACATCACAGGCACTTAGATGTTCTTGGAATACTACTCAAACATCAGGTGATTGGTGGGTGGGTATATATAATGATCAACTAAATCCTCTTCCTGGTAAAAATACATATTATACAAGATTGTGGGTTAAGGATGAGAATACAGGTAAATGGATAGGGCATAGCGATTTCCTTTCTTTTGACAATACTGGAAGTAATAATTCTGTTGTACATAATCAGAATAATAATGTAATAAATGCAGCACCACTATCACCTCGCATTATTTATCTAAAAGACAGCCAAGGAATAGTTAGCAAAACGACTGTTCGCGAGTATACAGATGTTATTACAGGTGAATTAGAAAGACAAGTAATGTTTTGGTGTCATGATGGAATAATCCATTATTTTTTCTATAGCCATTTTAATAATGGTTGGCATGTTTATCAAGGTTATGAACTTTTCCCGAAAAGGAAAAATAATGAAATTATATTTATAAATAATAATTGTACTTCTGTTGTGTTTCGGTCTGGAAATAATGAGCGACGATTTGATATTGCTTCAAATGAGGTGCAATACCGAGAATACAGCATGAAAATGCAATCTCTGATTCATGGGACTTATGTAGGCGGTGGAAATAGCAGTATTTCTACAGATGTACACTCTAACTCTACTCAAAATAATTATAGAAGATGTAGTATATGTGGTGGGTCTGGTCGTTGTACTTCATGCAATGGAAGAGGCACAAGCACTATCACAGGACATACTGAAACATGTAATGCATGTCGAGGAGATGGAAGATGTCGAAATTGTTGGGGAAAGGGAACGTATTGACTGTTGTATCTTTGCAACGTACAAAAACTAATCCTAATTATCAATACTAACTTTTTATTAATCAAAACAAAATGAAAAAAAATCTATCTACAAACAATTGCAGTTCTGGTGGCCATGGTTTCTTGCTTTGGTTTTGTGTCAGCATGACGATGAGGACTTGCAAAGTCTAATTTTCGGTGAATGGGAGGGAACTTCTTTTTTATCTGGTTATAGTACGGTTTCGCAGATCAAATGCAACTTTGGCAAGGATGGTCGCTTTCATGACACTTGTGATACAGGAACAATGTCGGGTAGTTACACTGTAAATGGTTCTAAGGTACACATCAAGTGCTATAGTTCTAAATACAGCACATATTATGAGCGTGATGAGACAATTGTAAATGGTGGCTTATTAGGCTTCAACTAATAGTTATCTTATACCTTCTATGACCGATGGAGCACTTCCTTCGGTCTTTTTTATTATCATAACCGAGTCGAAGAGGGAGTGGTCGTAGACACTGTAGGTAGACATTGCGAGGGTGTCGTTGCCTATGCGGATTGTCTGGTAGTAGCGTCCTTCACGTCCGATGCGGTCGAAACGGTCACCCGGATAGATCTTGTAGTTTTTTGGTGAACAGTGGCTCACTGTATAGACAGGAGTGGTGGCTGTGCCGTTATCGTTCTTTACGGTCATGCGTCCGTAGGCATGTTCATGTCCTTGCAGCACGAGGTCTATACCATAGTCGCGGACGATATCGTCGAAGCACCAGCGTTGGAACAGGTTGTTGATGCTTCCTTTAAGCGAGTGAAGTGGGTGGTGCAGCACAAGGATCTTCCATCGCGCCGTACTCCTGCTGACGTGCCATTCAAGCCAGAAGCGTTGGGTTAACAGGTGAGGCAGTTCGCGGTTGCTGTCAAGCAGGAAAAACTGTGCCTCACCATAACGCAGGGTATAGACTTGGTTGTCCCATATTTTAGAATCGAGGAAATAGGAGAAGATTAGTGTGAACCGTCGTTCCAACTGGTTTATTACTCCTTTCAGGTAATCGTGATTGCCAGTGACGCAAAGCAAGGGCATGGACTGGGCTACAGAGTCGATGCTTCGGAAGGTCTCTCCCCAGTAACGTTCAATGGGGCGTTCCGTGAGGTCTCCTCCACAGATAAGGAATTCCGTCTGCGGATTGCGGTCTATTGCTTCACGTATGAATTTGTTGGCTTCGCCGCCGATGGTGTCCTGCACATCACCGACAAACAGGAATTCAAACGGACGCGCTCCTTTGCCATGGGTGGTGAAGGTATAGTATTCAGAAGTTTTGTTTGCTGTAACTACACGATAGCGGTAGGTGGAATCGGGGGCAAGGTTGCGAAGCCTGACCACATAGTATGCGCCTTTGCCTGCACGTGACTTGAAGACTTCACCCGTAGCCTTGATTCGCTTGCCGTTCACCTCAGCCCAGCTGTCCTGGACTTCCTCGCCGCATTGCCAGCTTATATTTCTTGACAGTTCGTCTTCGTTGCCGAAGGTGAGCAGCACCCTTTGCGGCACGTTGGGAGTGTGGTATGGCTCTTCCTCGGGATTGTAGAACCACACATGCCAGCGCATGGCAATAAAGGCAGCAGCAGCAATTAGCAGGAAGAGTGCTGTGCTGCAACCAATCTTTCTTCGTAGTTTTGACTTTGCCATATTGTGAATTTTCTGCAAATATATGGAAAATCCGATAAATAACCCGTAACTTTGCAGCATGATTAAGATAAAGAGCTTTCATTTTCCAAGATTTACATACGCTGCACTCACGTCATGGGTGTGGAATATGGTAGTGGTATTTGTTGCATATACGTTGTGCCGTCTGGTATTTCTGCTTACCAACTGGGGTGCGTATGCCGATACACTTACTTGGGGACATACGCTGAGCCTTTTTGTTGCAGGCCTACGGTTCGACACCTCGGCCATACTTTATACCAATCTCATTCTGCTTCTTATGATTCTCTTTCCGCTGCATTGGAAAGAGCGTCCGATGTATTATACAGTGGTTAAGTGGCTGTATGTTGTGATTAACAGTGTCTGCATTGCCACCAACCTCATTGACTGTGTATATTTCCAGTTTACAGGCAAACGAACCACCATCAGTGTCCTTCAGGAGTTCAGTCATGAAGGGCTGGGCAACATGGCGAATATCTTCTGGGAACAGTTCCTTGTGAACTGGTATCTTGTCCTGCTCTTTATAGTTATGGTGTGGGGTTTATGGAAACTCTTCCGCGCTCCCCGTCTTGACTTACAGCCGTCTCAAAAGGTGTTTACCCTGCGTCTTGGCAAACGAAGCCTTGGCATACGTCAGCTTCCGGTCTATTACTTTTGCCACACAGTCACTCTTGCCCTGTGTATTCTGTTTAGTGTGTTTGGAATGCGTGGCGGTGCCACAACAGCCATTCGCCCAATCACTATCAGCAATGCCAATCAGTATGTGAACCGTCCTGCAGAGACAGGCATTGTGCTCAACACACCTTTCTCCATTATCCGCACATTCAACAAGAAACCCTTCGTTACTCCTCACTATCTCTCCGATGAGGAGATGGAGGCAATTTACACCCCTGTCCATGAAGCCTGCACCGATGCTGAATTCCGACCGCTCAATGTTGTGGTATTCATTCTGGAGAGTTTCGGCAAACAGCATTTTGGATTCTACAACAAGGATTTGCGCAATGGCAACTATAGCGGTTTCACACCATTCCTCGATTCACTGTGTACTCACCATGCGCTTACGTTTGAATACTCCTACGCCAACGGACGTAAAAGTATAGAGGGAATGCCGTCGGTGCTTTCGTCTATACCGAATTTCGTGGAACCGTTCTTCCTCACTCCCGCCTCTCTCAACGACCTCTCAGGATTGGCTCGTGAGTTGTCCGAGAACAAAGGCTATACTTCAGCCTTTTTCCATGGAGCAGAAAACGGATCGATGGGCTTTCAGGCTTTTGCCAAATCTACAGGTTTCCAGCGCTACTACGGACGTACGGAGTACAATCAGGATCCAAGCACTGGAGGCGATGACGATTTTGACGGCACCTGGGCTATATGGGATGAAGAGTTCCTGCAATACTATGCACGTGAGATGAATCGTATGCAGGAGCCGTTTGTTACGGCTGTTTTCACAGCTTCCTCACACACACCTTTCGCTTTGCCTGAGCGATACAAGAACCGTTTCCCCAAGGGAGACAAGCCTATTCAGGAATGTGTAGCATACAGCGATAACGCCCTGCGTGAATTCTTCCGTTACGCATCCAAGCAGAAATGGTACGACAACACTATCTTTGTCATCACGGCCGATCATACAAGTGGAAATATAGACCCGATATACCGCAGTACGGTCGGTCATTATGCAGTACCGATTATCATTTTCTCTCCTGCCCAGCCGGAGTTAAAAGGCTATGACCGCACAAGCATAGTCGAGCAGACGGATATCATGCCTACTGTTCTTTCGCTTCTGCACTACGATCATCCATATATTGCTTTCGGACAGGACATCCTCAATACTCCGGCAGAAGATAAGTTCGCCATTCACTGGGTACCTGAGAGCGATGGATATGAGTTTGTGAAAGGGGATTATGTGTTGCAGTTCGACGGCACTACCGTTAATCATGCCTACAACCTTCGTAATGATCTGGCGCAGGAACACGATATTCTCCACTCCATTCCCGCAGATACGCTCCAAAGCATGGAACGTCAAATTAAAGCCGTCATTCAGCAGTATATGCAGCGAATGAACGGGAATAAACTTACGGTTAGATAAGTTCTTAAGTTTTTGAGTTCTTAAGTTCTTAAGTTCTTAAGTTCTTTCACTTTCACTGTTTGCAAAACCCTTCTTGCGACAGTGTCTATGGAGAGACGTGTCATGCAGCGCATGTCACCCCAGATGCAAGCTTTGTTTCCGTAGATAGAACAGGGACGGCAAGGCATTCCTTCAATATGAATAATATTTTCTTCTGGTTGCGCCCAAGGTGTAAAGCCAGCCTTGGGATGTGTGGCACCCCAAATCGAAACGACAGGTGTGCCAATCATTGCGGCTATATGCATGTTGGCGGAATCCATTGCCAGCATGCAGTTGAGTTGTGACATGAGTATAATCTCATTGGTCAGGCCACCCAGTTTGCCACATACGGATTCAATTCCTTTCTCTTCCCAGCTGGAGAGAATATCAGATTCCTTCTTGCCTGCACCGAAAAGAAAGACGCGGCAACCTTGTTCTGCAAGCGTCTGTGCCACTCGCTGCATCTTCTCCAGAGGATAGATTTTCTGCTCGTGTGCGGCAAACGGAGCAATGCCTACCCAGCATTCCCCTTTCTTTTTCTCTCCCACCAAGCTGGTTATCTTGGATAATTCTGAGGCGGGTATAGTTATACAGGATTTGGAGGTAATGTCAACGTGCAAGCCAAGTTCCTCAAACGTGTCTGCATAGCGTTGCACCATAGGTTTGAGTGGATCCACATCGATTCCCTTACCAATCAGGGCTTTCTTCTCAGCTCGTCCCTTGTCAATCACCGCAACACGGGTGCCGTGCATACGAAACAGCGCACGCAGCACTTTCGTTCGCAACACATCGTGCAAGTCTGCCACGGCATCTATATTCAGCGGACGCAGGTGCCTGTATAGTCTATGAAGCCCTGGCAGACCTTTATAGTCGTCGAGGTTGATTCCCTTTACCTTCACATTCTCCGGCATCCATTGGTAGAACGGCACAAACCGTTGGCGAGTGAGGATGGTAATCTTCACATCGCTATGCTGCTGGGCGAGCAGGTTGATGACCGGAACAGTCATTGCCACATCGCCCATTGCCGAAAAGCGGGTAATGAGAATATGCTTCATGAGTTGGTAGAAGTGTTTACTTCTGCTTGTAAAGAACAGGGTTGGTGCTTGGGTCGTTGTACATCTTCATCTGTCGGTACACCTTCATGTATTTGCGTCCGGCAGCGATGTCGTCAAGCAGTTGGTCGATAGCAGACGAGAGGTCAACCTGCTGTTCGAGCAGCACATCCAGTTTGCCCTGGCAGAGAGCACGGTGCTCGGCACTTGCGTCAGCACGCTCCACCTGCTCACGCATGTGGTAGATTTTCAGAGCGAGGATGCTGAGGCGGTCAACTGCCCAAGCAGGACTTTCTGTGTTGATAACAGCAGTTGGCAGAGGCTTTACGTCGCTGTAGATGTCGCGGAAATAACTGTCAATCTGCTCCACGAGGTCAGTGCGGTCCTGATTGCTCTTGTCGATACGGCGCTTGAGAACCATACCTGCAACAGGATCAATCTGTGGGTCGCGGATAATATCCTCGAAATGCCACTGAACAGTGTCAATCCAGTTCTTCAGATATAGACGGTTTTCGATAGTTCCTTCAGCATAGGGATTGTTGAACGGCTGATCTACATCGTCCTTAACATGATAATCATTAATAGCCTTCTCGAAGATAGGCCAAGCCTTTTCTGTAAAAGTCATATTTTGAATTTTTGAGTTTTTGAGTTTTATGCGCCCATTACTTTTTCCGTTATATCATATAACGTTATAACGACATATCAAAGGGCGCTTTATGTTAAACGTTAAACGAGTCTTTAAGTTTTCAAATAAGACATAATACCTAATCAAATGCAAATCTACATAAACTTTCTGACTTTTACAACACAATTCCATTATTATCGAAAAAAACTTTTTCGGAAAGCTCCCCAAAGCACCAATTTTTGATGCTTAACAATCAAAGTTTTGATGCTTCGATATCAAATATTTGATGCTTCGACATCAACTTTTTGATACTTCGCCATCAAATAATTGATGCCACGTCATCAAAAGTTTGATGAAATGCAAAAAGTTTCCATCAAAATTACTCACTGAAAATCAGCGGTTTGCAAAAACACTAATTATTTCTTTTTCCCTCCAAACATTAACAGTGTTTTTCGTTGTGTGAGGATATTGGAAAGCTCGAACTATAGTTTATCCGAAACTTATGGGATTATCAAAGAAATTCCCCACATTTTTTATTGATGTTGAAATTAATTCGTATTTTTGCAATATAATGAGAGTTGATAGTTTATGTAAGTTGATAACACCTGTTTTTTTTCTATAGCTTTAAGTTATCGTTCGGACTGTTTAAAGAAGTATAAACGAAAAGAATAATTATGGATATTCAAAAGACACAACAATATAATACACAATCCCTGATACAGGATTTGCGCCAGATTATCGAGCAGGCTCGTGGTCAGGTGGCTGCTACAGCCAACTATACCCAAACCATGATGTACTGGCATATTGGGGAACGTATCAATCGCGATGTGCTTGGAAACCAGCGTGCTGAATACGGAAAGCAAATTGTGTCGGCAGTGTCGACACAATTACAAGAAGAATATGGGAAGAAAGGGTTTGAACCACGAAGTATTTGGAGGATGATGCAATTTGCGCAGGTGTTCCCTGATTCCAAAATTGTGTCGCAGCTTGCGACCAAATTGTTTTGGTCACATTTCGAACTGGTGACTATCCACCCAATTTATTCGCTCAACTTCAGGGGAAGGTGGACAGAAAACTACAATAGTAGACAGAAAAGGTGGACAGAACCCCCGCGATGCCATTCTGGGTATGATTATTAGAAATGCCAAAGTCACTTCTAACCCGATGGAGGAAAGTCTCGGCATCAACCGCAGCGCTGTATCCAAGCATTTTAAAAGGATGCAAGCGGACGGCATCATCAAGCGTGTAGGTCCCGACAAAGGCGGCCATTGGGAAATCATTGAAGTAGCAACACCAAAGACAGTATTGTGACTGTTGAACTAAAAAAGATAATTATATGTCGATTATTCATTTTATTAAAGGTCTGTTTGGTGGAGAACCAAAAGAAGAGACTGACCATAGTGCATACCTGGTTGAAGAAAAGTCGATAAACTTAGATGTTTGTATTGATAACACTCCAACCTTAGAGAATGTGGCTCGTTATGTCATTCAAACAAAGAAAAGTAGGGTGGCAGACATCCAAAGGTATTTCCTAATAGATTATAAACAAGCAGGAAGTTATATTTCGCAGCTTCAACAGAAAGGAATTCTTGATAATGCAAATAATGTATTGGTCGATTCCAATATTTCTGATGAAGAATTGACTCGATTGTTGAGCAAGGATACACCCGAAGCCGATGATTTCCATCAGGTTAAAACAGCTTCAGGTTTTGAGGTAAAAATAATCTCTTCATCCGCCACATATATTGATTCGTCTATTAAGCCTTATATACCTGATCTGTCGAAATATGAGAGCTACATAGTTTTCGATACAGAGACTTCTGGATTGTCACCACAGCAAGGACATGAAATTCTTCAAATAGGAGCAGTTAAATACAGCACTCGGACAGGAGAAACCATCGATACACGAAGTATCTACATAAAGCCATCTTCACATTGTGTGATAGAACCTACCGCTTTGCGTGTCAACGGACTAGATATTGAAAAGTTGAAGAAGACTGGCGTATCAAAAGCTGAAGCCGTTAATACTTTTACCGAATTTATCGGTACATGTCCACTTTTTGCATACAATGCACCTTTTGACATGCGCTTTCTGAAATCCACATACGAAATGGTTAACGTCCCTCTGCCGACAAATCCTGTGTGCGATGTGCTTGCGATGGTTAAAAA
Source organism: Prevotellaceae bacterium UBA2852 (assembly GCA_002350855.1). The sequence goes on along the minus strand of DEFM01000024.1, from coordinate 68,002 downwards.
ACTTGCCTTGCCTACAGAAAACGAAAAATTAGGAACCATTTCGGAACATTTTGGATTTACAGGAGGTGACTATCACGAAGCCATTAAGGACTGCGACGCTACCAATTTCGTGCTCCGCAAGATATACTTCAATGAAGAAGGAAAGCCTGTTGGAAAATCTGTTGAGGACATACATTTTAACCTCCACAAAAGAGGTGTAGCTCTTGAGCCTTATATAGAGCAAAACATGTTGGAACTTGACGTGTATTCTCGCTTAACAGGTGAGTTTCTGTTTACCAAGACCATAAGGCAATGTGCCGAGAAGGGCATCTATGTGTCATATAATACCGTAAAGGATTTAGAGAAAACATTGTGGACCACCGATTATGGAATCAGACTGCACGAAGAGTCAATAGTGAAATTAGAACCAGATATTTATTATGGAAAACGCGTCATTGACGTATATTCCAGAACGACTGGCGAATTCCTTTTTACCAAGACGTTGGAAGAATGCGCAGGATTAGCGTCGTCTTTAACACAGAAGAAGATTGCAAATGCCACACTAGACAAAAGCTGGTTAGGCGAGTATGGTTTCCGAGCTCACGAAGAAGAACCACAAACAAAGATAGATCGTGACTTTACTTATGGAAAGCGGCTCATTGATTGCTATTCCAAAGAAGGAGATTTCTTGAAAAGGTATGAGAGCATTTCCGACATCATAACCGAGTTGGGCTTTGCTGGCGATAGCCCAATCAAAACCATGCTCCGCCAAGACAAGATAACGTACAATCTGAATGGCTATATTTTTATCTATGCGACAACTGAACAGCCAATTCAGAAAATCGAAGGAGCACCATTGACGAAAGAGGCAAAGCGTCCCATATATGTATTCGACCTTGACGGAAATCATCTCAATGTATTTCTGAAAATAACAGAATGCACAGCGGCCTATGGCTTACAAGCCGAAGGTGTCAGAAGATGTTTATCTGCAGGCAAACCTCAGTATAACGGCTACATCTTCAGATATTCCAATGCTCCATTGAGCGAAGAAGAATTAACTGCTGCAAAGGAGAATTACGCTTATAGGGAAACATCCAAAGTAACGGATTAGCATTATTACATAATCAGATTATGGCAAAACTGACCACCGAAGAATTTATCAAGAAAGCCCGAGAGGTGCATGGGGATAAGTATGATTATTCCAAGGTGGAGTATGTGGATAATAGAACTAAAGTATGCATTATCTGCAAGGAACATGGAGAGTTCTGGCAAAGACCCGATATTCATTTACAGAATAAAGGTTGTACAAAATGTGGTAGAGCAAGAATTGCTGCGTCAAGCAGCAAGTCACTAGAACAATTCCTTCAAGATGCTAAAAAAGTTCACGGCAACAAGTACGATTATTCTCAGGTGAAATTTGTGAACTACCAAACAAGGGTCTCAATTATTTGTCCTGTGCATGGTGAATTCTATCAATCCCCCACGTCTCATATACAAGGTTCTGGCTGTCCAATTTGCGGTAACGATAGAACTGCTTTGAGAATGAACAACGATAGCTTTATCAAAAAAGCTAAGGCGATTCATGGAGATAGATATGATTATTCCAAGGTGCAGTATATTTATAATAAAACAGAGGTTTGTATTATCTGTCGGGAGCATGGCGAGTTTTGGCAAAAGCCTGTACTTCACTTAAGTGGTAGTGGTTGTCCCATATGTGCAGGACGAAAGAAAATGAGAACAATTGACTTTGTCAAACGAGCTAAACAAGTACATGGCGATAAATATGATTACTCGAAAGCAGAATATAAAGGCAATGCAGAAAAGATATGTATCATTTGTCCCGAGCATGGTGAGTTTTGGCAAAGAGCTAGCGCACATTTAAAAGGAAAAGGATGTGAAACATGTGGAAAAATTAAAAGTCATTCAGGACGTAAAATTTGGACTCGCGATAAATGCTATGAAACGGCTCTTCTATACCAGGACTTTGGACTCTTCGCTAAAGAATGCCAAGTTGCTTATGTAATTGCACACAGAAACGGGTGGCTTGAAGACTATAGATGGCTTGATAGGAAGAAAATGCCTAATGACTATTGGACGAAAGAACGTGTAATGCGGGAAGCTCGCAAGTACACAACTTCCGGAGAATTTAATAGTGCGAACCCACAGGCATATTCAGCTGCTTGCAGGCGTGGTTGGACGAAAGAGTTTACATGGTTCATTAAGCCTAAGAATGCGAAAAGGTGGAATTATAATACATGTTTCGTAGAAGCGCAAAAGTACACTTCTCGAATGGACTTTCGCATAAATTCTATAACGGCCTATACGAAAGCTCGAGACAATGGCTGGCTTGAGGAATACACGTGGTTAGAGAAACATATAAATCCATATAATCACGAAGCTTGTCTGTTAGAGGCGAAAAAATATCAATATTTTAATGATTTTCGTTCAGATTCTTATGAATATTATATGGTTGCCAGAAATAGAGGTTGGCTAAGAGAGTATACATGGCTTATTAAAGAACCCATTGAACCTTACAATAAGAAATGGAACTATGACACATGTTATGCAGAAGCAAAGAAATACAAGACAAGAAGTGAATTTAACAAAAAAGGAGGAGGAGCTTATGACGTTGCAAGAAGAAATGGTTGGTTAGCTGATTATACATGGATGCCTGATTTTTCTGATTCTGATGCAAAGGTTGACAGTGTTTATTGTTATGTGTTTCAAGAGCAGAAAGCAGCATATGTTGGTCGCACCTTAATGTATCGTCAGCATTTCAGAGACTTAGAACACATATATTACGATTCAGATGTAGTGCATAAGTTCGCAAATAAGAATAACTGTGCCATTCCCCCAATGCAGATAATCGAAGAGAACTTAACAATACAACAAGGACGGGAACGCGAAGATTACTGGCGAAAACACTATGAATCAACTGGGTTCTTCATGCTAAATAAGGCTGCAACAGGAATAAAAAGCGGTTCCATAGGGGCTTTAGCACAGGGTAAATGGACATTTGAAAAGGTTTTTCAAATTGCTAAATCATTTAATTCCGCAAAAGAACTGAATGATGAATATGGATATTTATATAAATTATCAAAAGCCAAAGGGTGGTTGGAAAAGTTCGATTGGTTTAGAGGTGAGGAGATAAAGATTGAAAAAACCACTAAATGGACAGAAGAAGTATGTTGCGAAGAAGCACACAAATACACATCAAGAAAGGATTTCCGTAAAATGTGTAAAGGTGCATATGACAAAGCCCAAGAGATGGGATGGTTAGAAGATTATACATGGCTTTCTCGTCAAAAACTTCAATCGGATTGGGATTATGAAAGTTGTAAAGAAGAGGCAAAGAAATACAATAACAAGTTTGAGTTCCAGAAAAAATCCCATGGTGCTTATAGACGTTCATTAAATGAAGGATGGTTAAATGAATTCTATCCTAATCCACTTCGTCGCGTCCTTGACTATGAAACATGTAAGATGCTGGCTGCTAAATACAAAACACCCATAGAAATGCGGAAATCAGATAGGAGCCTTTATGAAACTATAAAGATAAAAGGGTGGATGGATGATTTCTTTCCTGAGATAATAATAGATTAACAATAATATCTTATTTTATGCCTGATATACATATTGACATATCAAAATTGGTTGAGAATTCTCTTATACCACTTGTGTTTAGCTTTACAGTTGGCTTGGTATTTTACCTAACGCTTTTTAATTATGAATGGGGATGGCCGACCGTAATTGGTTGTGGCTGTTTCTTATTAATCCAAATAGGTTTATGGATGAAGGCAAACTATGAATGGAACAAGAATATTGAGAAGGCAAGACAGAATCAACAGGCACAAGATGCCATCATCCAACATAGAATGAATTTACAAGCTCAAGAGAAAAAGGAAGCTGCAAAGGTCTTCTTACACGACTGCTTGGAAGTGGCTGTCGGTCTATACAAATATCCAAAACATAGTGGAGAAAAAGAAACCGAAAGATATGTGACGTTTGGAGATTATACAGGATACGATTACGCTGAAAAAATAGAAAGGTACGTCTTTAACCCCCAAAATCAGAAGTACAATTTTTTGTATTGTGATAATGGATTTAGTCACGAGCCTTTAGCCCCAATACATGTACTCTTTGATCCTGTCTTTTATGAACTTGTTAAAAATTATGTTGAGACAGGGGTAATAGACTTTATGAATCATCAGGGACAGGTTCTTTGATTCGTAATCCATAACAATTGTGCCAGACACAATTATGTAATATTTCCGAGTTTTCTATACTAAAGAGATGTAAGATGTTAGAAGGAAGAAGGAAGATGGCACTTATGGTTCAAGGTTCAGGGTTCAAGGTTTATGACCTCAGATGTTATACATTAGGCGCTAGAATAAAAGACGGATAAAAACGTTATAAAAATAAAGAAGACGAGATATGAAAGAAGAAATAGGAAATAACAAAGGAGAGATTATCATCTATCAGTCAGAGGATGGTAAAATAAGGCTCGATGTCAGGTTGGAGGAGAAAACGGTATGGCTGACACAGGAACAAATTGCTCAGCTGTATGGTAAGGGCAGATCAACGATAACAGAACACATCTCTAACATCTTCAAGGAAGGAGAATTGGAAAGAGAGAAGGTATGTCGGAAATTCCGACATACCACTCAACATGGTGCTGTAGAAGGGAAGACACAGAGTCAAGAAGTGACACTCTATAACCTCGATGTAATCATTTCTGTAGGTTATCGCGTAAAATCTATTGTGGGCACACGCTTCCGTCAGTGGGCTACAGAGCGGCTGGCGGAATACATCATCAAGGGCTTCACGATGGACGATGAGCGACTGAAGAATCTTGGTGGTGGGGGCTACTGGAAGGAGTTGTTGGATCGTATCCGTGACATCCGTTCATCTGAGAAGGTGATGTACAGACAGGTGCTTGACCTCTATGCTACCAGTGTTGATTATGACCCTCGCACGGATGCTTCGAAACTGTTCTTTAAGATGGTGCAGAACAAACTGCACTATGCAGCTCACGGACATACGGCTGCAGAGGTGATTTATGATCGTGCGGATGCTGACAAACCTTTTATGGGATTGACATCGTTCAAAGGTGAATTGCCTTGCATTAACGATATTAAGATAGCAAAGAATTATCTCACGGCTGAGGAACTAAAGATATTGAATAACATCGTTTCTGGATATTTTGACTTTGCAGAGACTCAGGCTCTTCGTCATCGACCTATGTATATGGAAGACTATGTTCGTCAGTTAGACAACATCTTGTCTGCCAATGGCGATGAATTATTAATAGGGGCAGGCTCTGTATCTCATGAGGAAGCAATGGATAAGGCTCTGATTGAGTACAGGAAATTCCAAGTGAAGACATTGTCGCCAGTAGAACAGGATTATCTAGAGTCTATCAAACTCATTGAGAAGAAAACCAAGAAGAAAGGCAGCAAGGGTGGTATGTAACATTTCCGAGTTTTCTATACTAAAGAGATGTAAGATGTTAGAAGGAAGATGTAAGATGGAGTCACGGATCTACGGAGTCAAGAAATAAGAACGAAATAAAAAAGTTATAGAAATAAAGTTAGACGAGATATGACTAAAGAGAAGAATGCCATAGAATGCCATAGGGACAGGTGAGTGACATTTGAATGATAGATTAATATGTGACAACCACGTGTTTCCCATACTATAATAAGATGTCAGTTGTTAGAAGGAAGAGGGAGATATGCCATTCTGAAATGCTATGTGCTAATCGATTTGAAGCGCTCATAGCATTACTATAAGCTTACTCAAAATTATTTGCATTATAAAAATTATTTAAGTATTATGAGAATCAATAGTAAAAATCAATGTGCCATCTTAATGGCATTGTGTGTGTCAGTCATTCTGTTTTCATGTAACGATGACAAGGATTCAGACTCTTTTCCAGATAATGCGTTATCTAATGTTGGGGTGTTAGATAAGGACTTGGGATTGCGTGTGAAATCGGTAGGTGACTACAACTATATTTACCACGATGATGGTAAGCTCTTGAGCATTAAAAATTATTTGGGCCACTATGACTTTACGTATAAACCCAACAAGGTTTCTTATGTTAGAGAAGATGGTAGGGAAACATCGAATTATAGTATAAAATATAATGCGAAGGGCTATATTTCAAGTGTATCTTATGATAGGACAATAGCGAGCATTGATTATAAGAGTCAAAGCAAAGGCACGTCTTCATTTACATACGACAAAGAAGGTCATATGGTGAAAATTAATGATTCATATAAATACATTGAAGATGATACAGACCAAAAGTGGACAGATGGAACTACTACCACTACATTTACATGGGAAAATAGTCTTTTGAAAAAGATAGTATCAGTTGTAAAAGGTTCAAATGTTAATGGATCGAGCCTAATTGTCCAAACAACTACGTTTGAATATAATAATTCATCCATTGACAGCTATCATAACAAATACTTACAATATGGGTATTTTGCCAGTGATCTATTCAACGGTCTTTTGGAACCAATGTGCTATGTTGGATTAGTTGGTTATGGACCAGAGATTCTCCCCTCTGGTATAAAAATTGAATGGAATGAAGAGTATTATTCCCCAGAAGGCGAAAAAGAGTCTTATTATGACAAAGAGTCTTATTCATACAGTTACACCTTCAACAGTTATGGGGCGATTTTAGACACATATATAGATGCCGATAGTTATTCTTTTACATATGATGCCATCAATTCTGCAAATGCTAATAACTCCCAGTCCTATGTATCAAAAGCTGTTAATACAAAAAGTGATACAAGGTCACGCCATATAAAGGGGGCACTGCATGGTGGAATAATAAAGATGTAATAATCATATCTTTGCCGACATGAAAGTAATAGTAGATGATAAGATTCCGTATATAAAGGGGCTTATTGAGCAACTTTGTGACGAGGTGGTGTATTTGCCTGGGGCAAGTATATCGGCTGAGGATGTGAAGGATGCGGACATAATGATTGTACGTACTCGTACGAGGTGTGATGCACGGTTGCTCGCTGGGTCAAAGGTGAAACTGGTGGTTACAGCTACTATAGGTTATGACCATTTTGATACTGAGTTCTTGCAGAAGGCGGGAATCAAATGGACGAACTGCCCGGGTTGCAATGCCAATTCGGTGAGGCAGTATGTTCATAACGCCCTTCTGACTTGCGATGTGAAGGATGCTACCATTGGTGTGGTAGGTGTGGGGCATGTGGGTAGCAGAGTTGCGGATGATTGCCTGAAGGCGGGAATGAGGGTGCTGATGTGCGATCCTCCTCGTGCACGGAATGAAAAGGATTTCTGCAATACTCCGTTAAGCGAAATGGCTGAGAAATGCGATATAATCACATTCCATACTCCTCTCAGTCGTGAGGGCGAGGATGCAACCTTCCATTTGGCTGATGCTGATTTCTTCCGTTCGTTAAGACGTAAACCGATAATAATAAACAGCAGCAGGGGAGAGGTTGTAGATAATCAGGCTTTGGTTGAGGCTTTGGATAACGGACTTGTAAGCAAAGCCATTATTGATACTTGGGAGAATGAGCCGAACCTCAATCTTGAACTTCTGCAACGTGCCTATATCGCAACGCCTCATATCGCCGGCTATAGCGCTGACGGCAAGGCGAATGCAACGAGGATGTCTCTACAGGCTGTGGCAGAGTTCCTCGGTGTGCCTTTTACTCTTAAAGTTGAAGCTCCATCGCTTCCGGAGAACTTTAGCTATGGAAGCGAGAAAGAAGGTGAGTTGCGCCTCTATGATCCCCGTGTGGATAGTGAAAAACTGAAGCAAAATCCAGAATTATTTGAACAACTGAGAGGCAACTATCCATTGAGGAGAGAAAGAAAATGAAGTTATCGTTGCGATACCTATTAAAGAAAATTAACAAAAGAGCACGCTCACGAAGTGAGAATGAAGAATTACCATCCGGATGGCTTTATCCTCCCCGTTCTTCGGAGCGTTGCCCGAAGCGCTAAGCGATGAGGGGGAGTTAGAGAGGGTCTTTTATTTATTTCCCCGCTACTATTCGTTTGATGTCGTTGAGTTTGTTAAGTGCTTCGAGAGGAGTAAGATTGTTGACATCAAGATTGAGGATTTCATCACGGATTTGACACAGTACAGGGTCGTCGAGCTGGAAGAATGAGAGTTGCGATGACTGTGGTGTGGGGATTGCCGCTGTATTCGGGCGACTGATGCCATCACCGGAGTTATTGCGTTCCAATTCGTGCAAAACCTGTTCGGCACGTCGGATGATTGACGGGCTGATACCTGCAATTTTTGCAACATGAATACCGAAGGAGTGTTCGCTGCCTCCACGTTCCAGTTTGCGGAGGAAGATGATGCGGCCATCCACTTCACGTACACTTACATTATAATTGTGTATGCGTGGGAAGATACGTTCCATCTCGTTGAGTTCATGGTAGTGTGTGGCAAAGAGCGTACGGGCTTTGTTTCTGCTGTTCTCGTGAATATACTCAACAATAGCCCACGCAATGGAAATGCCATCGTAGGTGCTGGTGCCGCGTCCGAGTTCATCGAAAAGCACGAGAGAACGTGGTGTGAGGTTGTTGATGATATTTGCTGCCTCGTTCATCTCCACCATGAATGTGGATTCACCGAGTGATATGTTGTCGCTTGCTCCGACACGTGTGAATATCTTGTCGCAGATGCCGATGTGTGCACTCTCGGCAGGAACGAACGAACCTGTCTGTGCGAGGAGGGTGATGAGGGCAGTCTGGCGGAGCAGGGCTGACTTACCAGCCATGTTAGGACCGGTAAGGATGATAATCTGCTGTTTCTCGGAGTCAAGCAGCACGTCGTTGGCGACATAGGTCTCGCCTATAGGCATATTGCGCTCGATAACCGGGTGGCGTCCCTGACAAATATCGATAACCAGTGAGTCATCGACTATAGGACGCACATATTTATATTCGATTGCCGCAAGTGCAAACGAGAGCAGACAGTCTATCTGTGCCAGTGCGACTGCATTCTGCTGCAGTGCAGGGATGAATTCTGCGGAATCGGTTACGATTTCAGCATAAAGTTGGGTTTCAAGTGAGAGGATGCGGTCTTCGGCTCCGAGAATTTTCTCTTCGTATTCCTTGAGTTCCTCGGTGATGTAGCGTTCTGCCTGGGTAAGTGTCTGTTTGCGAATCCAGTTGGCAGGAACAAGGTCCTTGAAGGTGTTGCGCACCTCCATATAGTAACCGAACACATTATTGAATCCGATTTTGAGGCTTGTGATGCCTGTTGCTTCTATCTCACGCTTTTGTATCTGCAGGAGATAGTCTTTGCCGGAATATGCTATTGTGCGAAGATTATCGAGTTCTTCGTTTATGCCGGTCGCTATCACGTAACCCTTGCCGATTTGCATTGGTGGGTCGGGAGTGATTTGCCTGGTAATGCGGTTGCGCAGTTCGTCGCAGGCGTCGAGTTGATTGCCAAGGGTCTGCAGGTCTGTGCAGTCGCATGTGCTGCACATCTGTTTGATTGGTTCAACGGCATTGAGCGTTGCTGCCAGTTGCACCATCTCACGTGGTGTTATGCGTTGAGTGGCAATCTTTGAAGAAAGGCGCTCAAGGTCAGAGATACTGTGGAGCAGGTCGGCAATGGTGTCGCGCATGTCGGTATCGCGCAGGAAGTGTTCCACGACATTCTGCCTTGCAGTGATTTGTTTTTCTTCTTTCAGAGGAAACAGGAGCCAGCGGTGAAGCATACGCTCGCCCATGGGCGATACGGTCTTGTCAATGGTCTGAAGGAGTGAATTGCCGCCTTCGTTCATGGGAGCGACCAATTCCAGTGAACGTACTGTGAAGTGGTCCATGTGGACAAACCTGCTGCCTTCGATGCGTGAGATTGTGCGGATGTGACGCAGTTGGGTGTGGTGTGTCTGCTCCAGATAGAAGAGGATGACTCCCGCTGCAACTATGCCGTCGCGCAGATGATTAATGCCGAAGCCTTTCAGGTTCTTGACCTCGAAATGCTGCAGAAGTTTGTTGACTGCCGTGTCGTAAACATACACCCAGTCGTCCATCTCAAATGTGAAGAAACGGTTGCCGAAGTTTCCTTCAAACATAGGTTTGTGTCCGCGTTCAAAGAGCACTTCCTTCGGAGCGAAATTGGTAAGCAGTTTGTCAACATAGTCTGTGGTTCCCTCAGCGACAAGGAACTCACCTGTGCTGATATCGAGGAACGACACTCCGCATGCGCTCTTGCCGAAATGTACGGCTGCAAGGAAGTTGTTCTCGCGCTGGTTAAGCACGTTGTCGTTCATGGCAACGCCTGGAGTCACAAGTTCTGTGATTCCTCGCTTAACAAGTTTCTTTGTGAGTTTGGGATCTTCCAGCTGGTCGCAGATAGCTACTCGCTTGCCTGCACGGATGAGCTTGGGAAGATAGGTGTCGAGTGCATGATGGGGGAAGCCTGCCATTGCGGTAGCGCTGCCCGCCGTTCCAGCCACGCTGCTGCGGCGAGTGAGGGTTATGCCCAGGATGTTTGCAGCGACGGATGCATCTTCACCGTAAGTCTCGTAGAAGTCGCCACACCGAAAAAGAAGCAGAGCATCGGGATGCTTTGCCTTGAAGTCGTAGAATTGCTTCATCATCGGTGTTAACTCTTCTTTCATTTCTTTACCTGTTCTACAAATTCAGCAGGTGAGAAACCTGTCTCTTGCTTGAATAATCGTTGGAAGTGGGTACGACTGATGCCGCAATGGTCTGCAATTGCCTCGTTTGACCAGTCCTTGTACTCAATAAGTAGTCGTTTGGCTTCTTTGATACGTAGTGCGGTAATCCATTGTGTATAGCGGTCGTAACCTGAAGCTTTAACCCATGATGACAGCTGGTAGATAGGTATCTGAAGCTCTGCAGCTACCATGGGTTTGGTGATACCGCTCTGCAGATGCTTTCCTTCATCAATCCAGCGTTGGATGATTTTCCCTATATGCTGAATAGCTTCATTTGACAGTGTGTTTGACTGGTTCTTTGCGATTTCCTGCTGTTCACGCTCTTCCGCATCTTCACTCTCTTCCGCTTCCTCCATTGTCGTTAATGCATTGGTTATGATATATCGTGCGAAAAAGCACCACATAAAGAAGATCGCAATGAAAAAGAACAGACAATAGGCAATCAGAGGCCAACCGTTGTTGAACATCAGTACAGGAACAAACAGCGCCAATGTCGTCAAAGAGATAATTGTGATTCTAATCCAGCGTACAAAACTTCTGCGTTCGCGGTCGTAGTAGTTGTCCAGTACTTTCTCCATACGTGCCAGTTCCCGCATGTTCAACTGGGAGTAGTATATTTGCATCAGGCCATAGATGATGCCGGCAATGATTTCAGCCCGTAACAAACACTTGGAATCACAGAACAAAGATTGGCGATTAGCCCAAGAGGCCATGCATATTACTCCCATGGCAATTATCCACACGGGAATCCAAACTAGCCATTCGTGGCGCTTTACCTGTCCACGTCGCTGCATATTGAGAATGCTTAACGTAAACAAAGCTGCACAGGGAATGAAGAACATGACATTGATTGAAACAGCTTGGACTACTCCTGTAGCTCGGAAGTTTCCGACATATTGTATCAGGAATTGAATGGCTAATAAAAACAAACCTGCAACCATCAACCAACGCGAACGGTTGATAACACGATTTGCTGCTATTCGCTTTGGCAAAAGTGTGGCCAAAGCTGAAGACATAAGTACCATCATTACGATGGCAGAGAATTGCATTTCTTTCATTAGATGGCAGTGGTTGCTGTTTTCAAACATGCAAAGTTATGGATTTTTGAAAAAAATGCAAAACACAAATAAAATAATGATAGGATTTCTTTCTTAAAAATAACAAAAAACCGCAATGCCGGTATGTTGGCATTGCGGTTTTCGCTATTTCAAAAGAATTTTTACTTGTTTATTTCACTTCCCAGATGTCGTTGGTCTCAAGAAGTTCTGCGAAGTTGTGGTATTTCTTCTGTGCGCTTACTTCTTCAATCTGTGCGGCAACGGCTTCGTCGTAAGTAGGAGCATCGACGTCGCGAATCACACCAAGTGCGATTGGGAAGTCAGGACCTTCCATCATGGCGAGTTTCAACTGGAGAGTGTTGTCCTCACAGTGAGCATCGTGAACAAGGAGGTCATCAACCGTAACTCCGTTCTCACCAATCTTCACAACCTTGATGCCGAAGCCTTCCTGCATGAGTCCGTATTCGTTGTTCTCACCGAAAATCATAGGCTGACCATGCTTCAGATAGATTGCATTCTTGGCACGTCCTTCCTTGGAATAGACGCTGTCGTGTGTGCCGTTGTTGAAGATGACACAGTTCTGGAGAATCTCGCATACGGCAGCTCCTTTGTGCTCGTAGGCAGCTTTCAGGATATCTACAGTTCCTTGTGCGTCAGTGGCAACCGCACGAGCGAAGAAATGACCGCGTGCACCGAAACAGAGTTCTGCAGGGCGGAACGGATCTTCCACAGTGCCGTAAGGGCTGGACTTGGAAACGAATCCACGTGGGCTTGTTGGTGAATACTGTCCTTTGGTAAGTCCATAGATTCTGTTGTTGAGCAGAATCATGTTGAGATTGATATTGCGGCGGTTGGCGTGGGTGAAGTGGTTGCCGCCGATAGCGAGACCGTCACCGTCACCGCTTACCTGCCATACTGTGAGATTGGGGTTTGTAACCTTCGCTCCTGTGGCAATGGCTGCTGCACGACCGTGGATGGTGTTCATGCCGTAGGTTGCCATATAGTGGGGCAGACGGCTGCTACATCCGATACCGCTGATTACTGCATTGTCATGTGGGGCAACGCCAATCTCTGCCATTGCCTTGTGCAGGCTTGCAAGGAAGAAGTGGTCACCGCAACCTGGACACCAGCGTGGCTGTCCTTTCTTATAATCTTGTGCTGTATAACTCATAGCTTTACTTCTTTAAAATGTCCTCAAATGCTTTTACTAACTCTTCCACAACGAATGGCTGACCCTTAACCTGGTTGAACTTCTCCGGTACGAAACCATCGACTTTCATGCGGAGCCAAGCTGCGAGTTGACCCATGTTCTGTTCTGCAACAACCACACGTGGGTATTTTTTCAGAACTTCTGCTGTGTTCTTTGGAAGAGGATTGATGTATTTGAAGTGAGCCAGTGCCACTTTCTTGCCTTGGGCACGAAGTTCATCCATTGCTGCATGTAAGTGACCGAATGTGCCTCCGAAACCTACAATCAGCAGGTCTGCATCGTCCTTGTCGCCAAGAACTTCGAGGTCTGGCACAGAAATCTTGTCGATCTTCTGCTGACGCAGACGAGTCATGAGGTCGTGGTTCTCCGGGTCAGTGGAAATAGCACCGGTCTTGTTGTCCTTCTCAAGTCCACCGAGGATATGTGTGAATCCTTCGCGTCCTGGTACAGCCCAGTAGCGTACTCCGTCTTCGTTACGCATGTATGGAGTCCACTGTCCACGCAGTTCCTCAGGTACAAATGGAGGATTGATTGCAGGATAGTCATTGAGGTTTGGCAAACGCAGCGCACCACTACCGTTGGCAACGAATGCGTCTGTGAGCAGAACAACCGGTGTCATGTGTTCGAGTGCCATCTTAGCAGCCATGTATGCTGCATCGAAGCAGTCGGTAGGACTGGTTGCTGCCATCACTGGCATAGGACTTTCTCCGTTACGACCGAAGAGCACCTGAAGCAAGTCTGTCTGCTCGCTCTTGGTAGGAAGTCCTGTGGCTGGACCACCGCGCTGTACATCGAGCACAACAAGTGGCAGTTCCATGATTACAGCAAGGTTCATCGCTTCACTCTTGAGACAGATACCAGGACCTGAGGTCGATGTAACTGCCAATGCTCCTGCAAATGAGGCTCCTACAGCTGAAGCGCAGCCTGAAATCTCATCTTCACACTGCACGGTCTTAACGCCAAGTGACTTGTGCTTTGACAATTCGTGAAGCACGTCTGTGGCTGGAGTGATAGGGTAGCTACCCAAATAGAGTTGCAAGCCTGCTTTTTCTGCAGCTGCAATGAATCCGTATGCTGTTGCCTTGTTACCGGTGATGTCCATGTAACGTCCAGGCACTTTGTTCTTGGTCTCTACACGATAGACATTGGCTACGCTTGAGTGGGTGTTGTGTCCGTAGTCGTAACCTGCCTGAATAACCTTGATGTTAGCTTCTGCTACGCCTGCTTTCTTGGCAAACTTCTCACGAAGGAAATTGTAGGCGATGTTGAGGTCGCGGTCGAACAACCAGCAAACCAATCCCAGTGCGAACATATTGCGGCACTTGAGGATGGATTTCACATCCATGCCTGTGTCTGCCAGGCAGTCCTTTACCATCTGTGTGATAGGACAAGCGATGACGCGGTCGGGATCGATGCCCATCTCTCCCAGATAGTCTTCTGTCTGGAATGCAGCCTTCTTCAAGTCTGCTGCAGCAAAGGCGTCGGTGTCGATGATGATTGCTGCTCCTGGTTTTGCAAAACGGTACTGTGTCTTGAGTGCTGCTGCATTCATGGCAACGAGTACATCACATTTGTCACCAGGGGTGTACACTTGTTCTGCACCGATATGAACCTGGAAACCGCTAACACCAGTGAGTGAACCTTGCGGGGCGCGGATGTCAGCAGGGTAGTCTGGGAATGTACTGATACTATTACCCACGGTGGCAGACACCGTGGAGAAAATGTTTCCTGCGAGCTGCATACCGTCGCCGGAGTCACCTGAGAAACGAACGACAACGTCACTCAGTTCCTTGATTTCTAATGCTTCTGCCATTTAATATAGATTATTGTGTATATGTTTTATTTCTAAAAGTTTTGCAAAGTTCCGAATTTTATTGAAGAGTGCAAAATATTTTGTAACTAAAATCTGTTTTTGAGGCTCATTTGGTGTCAAATTGGTTGAATTTTGTATAAAAATGAAATTTTTTAAGTGGAAAATGGTAACAAATTATTACTTTTTGACAATGCAAACTGTAAAGTTGTTATATGGGTACAAAAAAACGGGATTTACTCATGCTAATCCTCGGAAGGAATAGCAATGAGTAAACCCCGTGGTCGAATATAAACCGCGAAGAGGTCTATCGATTTTTGTTAATCTTAGGAATTTTGATTTTATTTCAAATCAGTGATTTTGTAGAAGTCCTGATCTCCGTAGTCTTGGTTCTCACCGCCCATACCCCAGATGAAGGTGTAGTTGCTGGTTGCTGCAGCAGAGTGGATTGACCATTCGGGAGACAGAACAGCCTGGTCGCCTTTCATCCAGATGTGACGAGTCTCGTCGATTTCGCCCATGAAGTGGCAAACGGCCTGGTCTTCTGGAACTTCAAAATAGAAGTATGCTTCCATACGACGGCTGTGCACGTGTGCTGGCATGGTGTTCCAAACACTTCCTGGCTTGAGTTCGGTCATACCCATCTGCAACTGACAGGAGTCAAGCACTTTCTGTACAATCATTCGGTTGATGATACGGTCGTTGCTGCCTTCGAGTGAACCTAATGCTAGAATGTCGGCATCTGCCTTGGTGACTTTCTTTGTTGGGTATTCCTTGTGGGCTGTTGTTGAGTTGATGTAGAACTTGGCTGGTTTCTCGCTGTCGGCACTGCTGAAGAAGACGTCGCGTTCGCCGCGTCCGATGTAGAGGGCCTCCTTGTAGCCGAGTTCGTAAACATCGTTGCCAATGCGAACAGTGCCTTTGCCGCCTACGTTGAATATTCCGACTTCACGACGTGTGGTGAAGTATGGTGCCTTCAACGGGTCAATAGCTTCAAGCTTAAGTTCTTCCTTCACAGGCATTGCACCACCAACAATCATGCGGTCGTACATGGAATAAACGAGGTTAACTTCATCGGCAGAGAATACTTTCTCTATGAGGAAATCACGACGCAAACGCTTGGTGTCGTAGTTCTTCGCATCTTCAGGATGTGCCGCATAGCGGATTTCATAGTTAGTTTTCATATGTGTTGTTTGTTTAAAAAGACGCCTGCCGTCTCTCCTGTGTCGGGAGAGACGGAGGGCTGTATGTTATTAAATGATTTTTTCCAGTTGGGATAGGTTCTTCTGAACTTCAGCGTCGGTTACTTCGTAGTTCTGCAAACCACCTGCAAAGTACTGGTCGTATGCTGTCATGTCGATGAGACCGTGACCGGAGAGGTTGAAGAGGATAACCTTTTCTTCGCCTGTTTCCTTGCATTTGTTTGCTTCGCGGATAGTGGCAGCGATAGCGTGGCATGATTCCGGTGCAGGGATGATACCTTCTGCACGTGCGAAGAGTGTACCTGCCTCGAATGATTCGAGTTGCTGGATGTCAACAGCTGACATAAGACCGTCCTTGAGAAGCTGGCTGACAATAACGCCTGCGCCGTGGTAGCGGAGTCCACCTGCGTGGATGTTTGCAGGCATGAAGTTGTGACCGAGTGTAAACATCGGTAGAAGTGGTGTGTAACCTGCTTCGTCACCGAAGTCGTACTGGAATACGCCACGTGTCAACTTTGGACAAGATGCTGGTTCGGCAGCAATGAACTGTGTTTTCTTTCCTTCAAGGATGTTGTGACGCATGAATGGGAAGGCGATTCCACCGAAGTTGCTACCACCTCCGAAGCAGGCAATCACCATGTCAGGATATTCTCCTGCCATAGCCATCTGCTTTTCTGCCTCAAGACCGATGATGGTCTGGTGCAGGGAAACGTGGCTAAGCACTGAACCGAGAGTGTATTTGCAGTTTGGTGTAGACATAGCCAGTTCGATAGCTTCACTGATGGCTGTACCGAGAGAACCTTGATTGTTTGGTTCACGGGTAAGGATGTCCTTACCTGCACGAGTTGACATAGATGGTGAAGGTGTAACCTGTGCACCGAATGTCTGCATTATGGAGCGGCGGTATGGTTTCTGTTCGTATGAGATCTTTACCTGATAAACTGCAGCTTCCAGTCCGAATACCTTAGCGGCGTAGGACAGTGCAGCTCCCCACTGGCCGGCACCAGTTTCGGTAGTAACATTTGTCACACCCTGCTTCTTGCAGTAGTATGCCTGTGGAAGTGCTGAGTTGAGTTTGTGGCTGCCTACAGGGCTTACGCTTTCATTTTTAAAATATATATGTGCTGGTGTGCCGAGCGCCTTTTCCAGTCCGTAAGCACGGACGAGAGGTGTGGAACGATAGTATTTGTACATATCGCGCACTTCTTCAGGAATAGGAATCCAAGCATGTTCCTGATCAAGTTCCTGACGTGCCAGCTCTTCAGCGAAAATAGGGAAGAGGTCTTCTGGCTTCAGAGGCTGTTTTGTTGCCGGATGGATAGGAGGCAATGGTTTGTTGACCATGTCTGCCTGGATGTTGTACCACTGTGTTGGAATTTCCTGTTCTGTAAGGAAAAAGCGTTTTGTTTGGTTACTCATAGGGATTGTAGTGTTTGGTTGTGTTATGATTAAGTGTATATCAATTTGTTTAGCATTGGTTGAGTTATGTGTGCAAATGTAAACATTTTTTTTCTTAACTCCGCTTTATGTGTTATTATTTTTCGATTTTGACAGATTATTGCTTAAAAGATGTTGTGTTTTTGAAACTTTTAGTAATTTTGCCACATAAATATCAGTTATTAATCAGCAGAACGTCCATGCGTCATAGAGATAATTATGAATTTCTGACTACAGCACCGATTGCACGAGTAATCGGCACCTTGTCTGTTCCTACGATTATCACAATGCTCACATCGAGCCTGTACAGCATTGCCGACACGTTCTTTGTAAGCCAGATTAACACCCAGGCTACTGCTGCAGTGGGTATAGTCTTTGCGGTGTTGGCTATTCTGCAGGCTGTGGGTTTCTTCTTCGGACACGGTAGCGGAAACTTCATTTCCCGTCATCTTGGTGCCAAGGACAACCGGGGCGCACAGATTATGGCTACTACAGGTTTCCTGCTTTCTTTGGTTGCAGGTGTGGTTATAGCAGCTGTATGTCTGCCGTTCGTGGCGTTTTTGTCAGAACTTCTCGGCAGCACGCCCACTATCCAGCCTTATACAGAGACCTATTTGAGTATCATCCTGATTGGCTCTCCTTTGCAGATTGGTTCGCTGGTGCTTAACAATCAGCTTCGCTTTCAGGGAAACGCGGCTTTCGCCATGTACGGCATAGTTGCCGGAACAATTGTCAATGTTGCATTAGACCCACTTTTCATATTTGTGTTCGACTGGGGAATAGCTGGTGCTGCCTGGGCAACGGTATTAGGCTGGGCAATTAGTTCCGCAATACTGCTGATACTGAGCATGCGTCTCACAAAAATTGGTATCAGCTGGCGTTGTTTCCGTCCGAATAAGTTGCTTCTCACAAACATTGTTTCCGGTGGCACTCCTTCGCTTTCTCGTCAGGGACTCGGAAGTATTGCTACGATATTGCTCAATGTGGCTGCGGCTTCTTATGGCGACGCAGCTATTGCGGCAATGAGTATCGTAGGACGTATTTCATTTGTAATCAATTCAGTGATAATTGGATTAGGACAAGGATTCCAGCCGCTTTGCGGATTCAGTTTCGGTGCGAAACTCTTCGACCGGGTTACCCGTGCATTTTGGATAACCGTTCGTATCAGCACACTCTTCCTGGTGTTCTGCACCGTCGTGGGTTTTATCTTCTCCGAAGAAATCATTGCTTGGTTCCGCGATGATGCCGATGTGATAGAAATCGGCACTCTCGCACTGCGTATCCAACTGTGCTCTTTGCCTATCTGTGCCTTCATCATGCATAGCAACATGCTGATGCAGACTATCAATATGCCGCTCCGTGCAAACCTGATTGCCGCAGCCCGTCGAGGATTGTTCTTCATACCGCTGATTCTGGTGCTGCCTCGATTCTATGGATTATTGGGAGTTCAGATGTGCCAGGCTGTGAGCGACGTGCTTTCGTTACTGCTTGCCATCCCGATAATGTACACAGTGTTTAAGGATATTCGAAAACTCAAAACATAGTATAGTTATGGAAACAATGAAATGTCCTAATTGCGGGACAACACTTATTAAGCAAAGCTTGGGTGTAGGTTATGTAGGTGAATCATTGGAGAAAGACGATGTGGTTTGTCCGATTTGCCACCAGACCGCACATAGTCCGCAAACAAAGCAAGTTGGTCTCGATGCTCCGTCAAGAGTGCTTAACTTTACTGTGGGACAGAGTGCCTTCTCGCGTTATGTGATAGACGCTCTCATTGAGACCGACTATACGCCTATTGATGTGTTCAGCACAGTAAGTATGGGCAAGATGTATCGTGCCTATGTGCCTATGCATCGTTTCGAGGGATCCTATTCCGCTCAGTATTCCTATAAGGTGCAGCGAGAGGTGATTGGTGTTGACGGCAAGAAGCGCAAGGAATATCAGCCTGACGAGAATGCAGCCCAGGGCAAGTTCGTCATTATGCTGTGTGCCCACGAGGGTAATGACATTCCTGTGGAGATGGTAAGTTTTGTTGAGAGTCTGCCCGATCCAGTTGTTTCAGATTCCGCTATGAGTCCCAATACCTCCTTTGCCGACAATACATATATCTTTGCAAGTACGGTGAATGACGCTCATGTGTGGAAGAAACGCGGCTATGACCAGTTGAAGAGTATTGTCAATGCGAGGGTTAAGAGTGAACTGAAGGGAGAGAAGGTAAAGGGTGTGAAAACCACGTTTAATTTCTCTTACGTTCAGGAACCGGAACTGGTAATGGTGCCGATTTGGTTCACATATTATTATTACCAGTCGCGTAAATACTATTTCCTGATGGATGGTACTTCGGAGGGTAACCACATTCAGACTATTCCTGAGGATAAGACCGCCATTCGCACTCTGCGTCGCAGTTATCAGTTGGAATGGCTGTTAGGAATAGGTGCGGTGGTTGCAGCTCCGCTTTTCACATGGATGCTGCAGAAATTGTTCGGTGCAAGTCTCTTGGGCAGCTATATCACCTGGATTGTCTTCCTTGTCCTTTGGGCTTATTGTGCTTGGCGCATATTCATGGCCCACAGACGCCTGCGCCGTGGTTTGGATGAAGCCAAAGCCCTCCGTCGTGCTGCTGCACAGAGATTTACTAATAGACCATCTCTGGAAGCGAAGTAATCATTACATAATTATTGTTATAAAAAAGTTGTTACAAAAATCTTGTAACAACTTTTTTGTAATGGAATTATAGTGCCTGCATGTCGTTGAGGCGCTTGTAGTAGCCGTTGAGGGCAATGAGTTCCTGGTGCGTACCTTGCTCCACAATGCGGCCTTCGTGGAGTACGTAGATGCGGCTGGCGTTCTTGATAGTTGAGAGACGGTGGGCAATGGCGATTGTGGTGCGTGACTTCATCAGGCGTTCGAGGGCGTCCTGAACCAGTCGTTCGCTCTCGGTGTCAAGGGCCGATGTTGCTTCGTCGAGAATAAGGATTGGTGGGTTTTTCAGTATGGCACGTGCTATACTGATTCGTTGACGCTGGCCGCCCGACAGGCGTCCGCCGCGATCACCGACTTTAGTCTGATAGCCTTCTTCCATCTCCATGATGAAGTCGTGAGCATTGGCAATGCGTGCAGCCGCTTCCACCTGCTCCTGTGTGGCGTTCTCCACTCCGAAGGCTATATTGTTGAAAACTGTGTCGTTGAAGAGGATTGCTTCCTGGTTGACATTGCCTATAAGTCCACGGAGAGAATTGATTTTCAGTCCTTTGACGTTCTTTCCGTCAATAAGGATTTCTCCTGTTTGAATATCGTGGTAGCGGGGGATAAGATCCACGAGAGTACTCTTTCCGCTGCCTGATTGTCCGACAAGTGCGATGGTCTGCCCTTTGGGAATAGTGAGATTGATGTCGTGCAATACCTCTCTTGCTGCGTGGTCTGGATCTGACGAAGAAGATGGGTAGGAGAACGATACGTGACGCAGTTCGATACTTTCATGCAAAGCATCGATGTCTTGTGCGTCTGGAGCGTCTTTTATGTTGTTCTCTGCACGAAGGATTTTGTTGATACGCTCCATTGAAGCCATACCTTTCTGGATGGTGTAGCCTGCCTTGGAGAGGTCCTTGAGCGGCTGCAGCATGGTGTAGAGAATGATGAGGTAATATATGAATGTGCTGGCGTCGATGGGAGAGTTGCCGGAGAAGATGAGGTAGCCGCCAAACCACAGCACAAAGACGATCATGCAGGTGCCGAGGAACTCGCTCACGGGATGGGCTGCACTTTGGCGGATTGCTACTTTCATGGCAGCACGGCGGTGTTCGTTGTTTACCTTGCGGAAACGGTCTTCCATCTTCTTCTCGGCGATAAATGCCTTGATGATGCGCAGACCTCCGAGGGTTTCCTCTATCTGACTGAGTCCGTCGCTCCATTTCGACTGAGCGAAGAGAGAACGGCGTTTCAGAGTCTTGCCAATGCGTCCGATTCCGAATGCCATTAGTGGCACGACGAGCAGGGTGAAGATGGTGAGCTGCCAGCTGATGGCGATGAGAGTGCCCATATATATAAGTATGAATATGGGGTTCTTGATTACCATGTCGAGCGATGATGTGATGGAGGAGTCCACTTCATTGACATCGGTAGAGACACGTGCAAGGATATCGCCTTTGCGTTCTTCGGAGAAGAAGGAGAGTGGGAGGGAGATGATCTTGTGGTATAGCTTGTTTCGTATGTCGCGGACTATACCTGTCTTGATAGGCATTAGTGTGGCACTGCCTCCGAAGTAGGATGCGGTCTTGAGCAGCGTCATGAATGCAAGTCCCAGCCCAAGCAGCAGCAGGGTGGTGGGTTCGCCGTATTTCTCTATCAGCTGTTGTGAGAAATAGTAGAGGTTGTTGGTTGCGGTTTCCTTCAAATCGCCTTCTCCCCAAGGGATATACTCATAGTGTATCTGGTCGATCTTGAACAGGATATTGAGGATAGGGAGAAGCAGTGTGAAGGTGAATACATTGAAGATTGCCGTCAGGATATTCAATCCTAACGTTGCAAACATGTATTTTTTGTAGGGAGCGAAGTAGCTACCCATGGTTTTGAAGAACTCTCTCATTTTCGTCCAAAGTCTGCGGGAATTTCACCCCAGTTGTCTGTGTCCCATTTAAGAATGGGGTTGGAGTAGGAGTTTGTTTGCAGCCACCGTTCAGCACGTGCGATGATTTCAAACAGTTTCTCTGTTTTCGGTGTACGCTCCAGCGTAGTCTTGCATTTTTTTTTCTGCACCCATATCTGTGCTGTGCGGCTGTCGCTGTAGATGGGCATATTGGGCAGGTTCTTCTGCTTGAGCAGGGCCAGTGCATGGACTATGGCAAGGAACTCACCTATGTTGTTAGTTCCCTGCACAGGTCCGAAATGGAATATCTGCTTGCCGCTTGGCAGATGCACTCCGCGGTATTCCATCGGTCCCGGATTGCCGCTGCATGCAGCGTCGA
The DNA here is from genome assembly GCA_002350855.1 of Prevotellaceae bacterium UBA2852. The sequence goes on along the minus strand of DEFM01000024.1, from coordinate 45,627 downwards.
CCGCTAAAGCCTCACCCTTTCCCCTTTCCATTACATCTTCTCTGGCATTTCAATACCCAGCAGTCCCATGCCGAGGGCGAGGACTTTGCCGACGGTCTTTGCGAGAACAAGGCGGAAAGCACGTTTGTTCTCATCTTCCTCACCGAGGATGCTGTAGTCGTGGTAGAACTGGTTGAATTCCTTAGTCAGTTCGTAGCAGTAGTTTGCTATGCCCGAAGGACTGTAGTCTATGCCTGCCTGCTTCACTGCCGAACGGAACCCATTCAACTTCTGAATCAGTTCAATTTCCTTTTCGGAGAGTGAAGAGTTAAGAGTTAAGAGTGAAGAATCTATTTTTGCCTCTGCAGCTTTGCGGAGGATGGATCGGATGCGTGCATATGTGTATTGGATGAACGGACCGGTGTTGCCGTTGAAGTCGATACTCTCTTCGGGGTTGAAGAGCATGTTCTTGCGTGCGTCAACCTTGAGGATGAAGTATTTGAGTGCACCGAGTCCCACCTTGCGTGCCACCTCACGAGCTTCCTCTTCGCTGAGCTGGATTTTCTTGGTCATCTCCTTCGAAGCGTCGTAGGCGTCCTGAATCATCTGTGCCATGAGGTCGTCGGCGTCAACCACCGTTCCCTCGCGCGACTTCATCTTTCCGTTAGGCAGTTCCACCATGCCGTAGGAGAAGTGAACGAGGTCTTTGCCCCATGCGAATCCGAGTTTGTCGAGCAGAATGGAGAGCACCTGGAAGTGGTAGTTCTGTTCGTTGCCCACCACATATATCATCTTGTCGATGGGGAAGTCCTCGTAACGCAGTTTGGCAGTACCTATGTCCTGAGTCATATAGACGCTGGTGCCGTCGCTGCGGAGCAGGAGTTTTTCGTCCAGCCCCTCGGCTTCGAGGTTTGCCCATACCGATCCGTCCTCGCGGCGGTAGAAGAGGCCTTTGTCCAGTCCTTCGAGCACCTTCTCCTTGCCTTCGAGATAGGTGTCGGATTCGTAGTATATCTTGTCGAACGACACACCCATCATCTTGTATGTCTCATCGAAACCAGCGTACACCCATTCGTTCATCATGCGCCACAGACGGCGAACCTCTTCGTCGCCCTGTTCCCACTTCACGAGCATGTCGTGGGCTTCCTTGATGAGCGGAGCCTCCTGCTTAGCTTTCTCCTTGGCAGCCTCTTCGTCCATGCCTTCGCTGACAAATTGCTTGGTCAGCTCGTCGCATTCAGCCTTGTAGTGCTTGTCGAAAGCCACGTAGAAGTCACCGATGAGGTGGTCGCCCTTCTTGTCTGCGGTCTCTGGAGTGATGCCGTTGCCCCACTTCAGCCATGCGAGCATGGATTTGCAGATGTGAATGCCGCGGTCGTTGACGATGTTGGTCTTAACCACACGGTTGCCGTTGGCTTCCACGATGCGTGCCAGAGCTGAACCCAAGAGGTTGTTGCGCACGTGTCCGAGGTGGAGCGGTTTGTTGGTGTTGGGTGAGGAGTATTCAATCATCACCAGCGGACTGTTCTCCGTAGCAGCGGTGAAACCGAATTTGTCGTCGGCAGCGATGTCACCGAGCAGGGCAATCCATGCAGCAGGACTGACCACGAGGTTTAGAAAACCCTTCACCACGTTGTAGGCAGCAACCACGCCGGCAGCGTTTTCCTTGAGATAGGCTCCCAGTTCCTCTGCGCATGCATCGGGGCTCTTGCGAGCCATCTTCACGAACGGGAACACCACCACGGTGAGGTGTCCTTCAAATTCCTTCTTGGTCTTCTGCAGCTGCACCTGCTCTGCAGTCAAGTCAGCACCGTAGAGAGCCTTCACTCCAGCCACTACGGCATCCACTATTTGTTGTTCTATAGTCATGTGAGTTTTTGAGTTTATTATTTTTGGACACAATCATCGTTGCGATACCGCTGAAGAAAGCACTCAAAAGAGCACGCTTGCAAAGCAAGAATTGTCATAAAATCGTTCGCAAAACCAGAAATGAAAATACTTTATTTGAATAAGATTTTGTGATAAATTTTGCGAAGATTTTGCGTCCAATACTTCATCCGGGAAATTTCAAGTTCTATCTCCGGTACTATCGTTAAACAATAATCGTTTTCGTTTTGCGCTGCAAAGTTACGAAATAATTATTAATTATAAATTACAAATTAAAAATTATAACCCCGCTGTACTATCGTTAACCGTTCACCGTTAACCGACAAACATCAAGTCATCTGTTCATTCAAACGTGCCGATGATGTTGAAAGGCAGGTGCTCCTCGTCATTATCTGTATTGCTGTTGGTCTTATGGGTATAGCGGTCGATAACTGGGATTTTTAGTTCGATTCTTCCGGAGCCGTTGGGTCGGATGTCTAAATTGCCTTGCCAATGGTAGCCTCCGCTATGCAATTGGCTGTTGTCGAGTCTCACACTGTTTACGTTGGTGAAGCTCAAACTTGGATCAGCCACACAGGTATAGTTGGAGTTAGCCGTGAATGGATTGGGCTTCATGGTCAGCGTTTCGGGCAGGATGCTGACGTGAATTGTGCCGTCGGAGTATCGTTTGGTGTCGCACTGAGCCTTAAACGTGATTTTATCAACGTACACAGTTCTGGTGCCGTCGGCGTCACCCTGAGTCAAAGTCTGTGAGTCAAGTATGATGGTAATGGTTCCGTCTTTTATGATAAGTCGTCCGAAGTGTGATGCGTTGGTGTAGTTACGTAGGTAGTTGGTTCCGTAGCAACGAGAAGAGACGTCTACATATCCTACTTCTTCAAGGTGGATGCGTGCGTTGACCAAGGCGCTACCAAAGTCCTCATCAACTTCCTCGTCGTTATTCTCCTTTATTTCCTCATCGCTATTCTCCTTCTCGTCCTTCTTCTGCACCACCTGTTCTTTCTTTTTCTTGTAGTTTACTCGTTCGGTAGCTGGTGAATAGTAGGTTTTGCCGTTAGGATGACGGAAGTACCAGCGTGAGCGGAGAGAGATGTCTATCTCATTGGGGTCGGCAATTCCAATCTTCTCATATTCAATCTTTACGGTCTTGCCGCAGAGGTTGAGCGGTACGTTGAAAGTCTTCGACTTACCCGTCAGGTTGTTCTTCACAGCTATCTGCATGCCGCTGATATAGCCGTACTTGACAAGTTGTTTTGGGGGTTCGGACATGGTTCTTACATTCAGTCCTGTTCCGTCCTTGGAACGTCCCTGCACTTTAGGTTCATTATATGGCTGGTAGAATGCGACGAGGTCGATGTAGTAGTTTTCGTCAATGGTTGCATCGCGGATTCCTGGGCGCAGCAAAACCATGCCGTATGTCTCAAGATAGTGATAGTGATCAGGTTTGATGCTATAAGGGTCTTGTGCGAGAGAGAGACTTTCATCATTTTTCACGCTTCCGTCAAGGAGTGAGAACTTCAACTCACTCGGTTTTATGACAGGTGAAGGAACGGCAAAGAGCCTATAATCTATTTTGCTGCCTACGATTCTCTTTGTATCATCACGTCCTTTGTACTTTTCCTTACATATAATCTTGAATCCCTTGAACGCCAGAGGCTCTGGATTATCGGCAGGGGCAATATTCCGCAATCGCATTACGCATTTTTCGTAGGTGTGGCGTTGGTTGGGTATATAGTATGGGTTGTTGGGGTTTTCTGCCATGTCTTTCTGTACATCCACAATTTCTGTAATATTCTTTAGGCAGAAGCCTTCGAAATACTTCTGAAGTTGTGTCTCTGTCGTTATTCCGAATATGTCCATGAAGTCTTGAGCAAGTGTCTTTATCACCGAATATTGGTTCATGATGTGTTCGAACGACGGATTTTGCTTGGTTTGTTCGCAGAGATATTCGAAGAAGCCTCCGAGCATGTATCCTCCTCGAATGTCAGGGTCGGTAACGCTGGACAGATCCTTGGGCCATGTACCAGCCTTGTTGACAAGTGGCCAAGCTAACACTTCTTTGAGTTTGCGGTCTGCGTAGAGATTCTCGTGATTTCCATCATTGGGATCGTAGGTAATGTAATTGTGCTTCTTCAGCCAGTCGGTGAACCTGTACTCGCTGACAGAACCTATACACTCAATGAAGCGGTTATCGCGTGATTTCCACGCATTGATATATGTGTACTCGTAGAGGTGAGACAGTTCGTGAGCCATGCTGACGAGAACTTCGTCTGTTTTTTCGGTACTGTAGCTGTATTTACTTCCCGATTTTTGGTAAAGCTCGTCTGCGTTGACAAAGATGACACCCCCATTCAGTTCTCCGAACACTTCGAATATCCTGCTGACGGCTTTTGGTTCTTGGCCAGTATAGGTGTTTGGAACGATGTAAACATTACATTCGTAGGGCAGACGTTTGAGTGCCAAACCATCATCGGCCTGACAAAACCGCTCTGACACTCTCATTCCCTTGATGACATCCTGTACGCTTTTAGGAATAAGATTCATCACAGTCTTTAATTCGTTGTCCGTTTCTAATGATGCGTAATAGATGCTGTCAATGGTCATCTTTTCGAGATGTTTTATATATAGTGTACGCAGCAACGGACTCTTGGGCGAATAACTTTGTGCCTTTTTCTTGTTCAGTGCTTTATATGCAGCGTTGTTCTTGTATTCATGGTTGAACTTTGCCTTGGCTTCACCCTTTAGTTCTTCGGCACGCTTTCCGTAGGAAGCCAGTTGATCTACGACAGTTTCAGCCTGATCTCCTTTCTCCGTTTTACTGTATCGGAAGTGAAGATAGAAGTTGCCCATAGGGTCATTGATATACAGAGTCACCCAGTCCTTTCGCTTCCACCAGTTCTCAGGCCATCCGCAGGCATCCCACCAAGACTGAATCTTATTGTAGAGACCTGCTTTGTAAGTGTAGCCGGCACCCCAAACTCCACCAGCGATGGCGAGCAGAGCCAGTTTGTCGGCAATAAATACACTTACAGAGATTCCAATTTTTCCGTAGCAGGCAAGAGCAAGCCCGATTGCTACAATGGAGTTCTGCCGTGCTTCATAACGCAACACGCCCTTGTCATTGACAAATATGTTGAGAGCCTTCACACGATTGTTCCCATCAGAGCGGTAAGCACGAATATAAGGCCAGAGGTTATTAGGTACACCCAATAACTTGAGGTTCAGTTCTACGGTATAGACACCAGGAATGACGCTATCGAAAGGAAGTCCCGCATCTATATCGTAGGCCCAGAGCAGCTCCTTGTCCTCACCGAATGTTTCCCTGATAAGCCGTTCGGTCTTATCCATTTGTTCCTCCGTCAGGTCCGTCACCTGAATGTCAGGAGTGCGTTCGAAAGCTCCTTTCTTTGCCGTAATGCGCATTTCCTTGCGAGGACGAAGTTTGATAGCTTCGCTCTTTCCGTTCATCTCAAACTTTATGGCAGGCTTGTGCTGCGCAAGCTTCTCATCGGTGATGCGGTCTACAATAGCATTACCCTCACCCTCGCCCTCACTGCTACTGCTGCACGAAGTGAGGAGAAAGCCCCCTCCTACTCCCCCAAGAGGGGAGAGAAAAAGAAGAATGAAAAACACATTGCGGCACCATTTGCGAAGAAGCTGCGTAAAAACAATATCCTTGATTCGTTTCATAACAAATTCTTTTGCTTTCTTGAGTTTCTGAGTTTTTCCATTACTCTTTACTTACTCTCTGGAAAAGTTTGTGGTATTCATTTCGCCTCTGATTTCAAAGAGGAAGTTGTTGACATCTTCTTCTTCCTGATTTTCTTTGTGTGGAGAGACAGTATGGTGCATGTCGGCTCGGAAGGAGATTCTTATCTCCTGCCAAGCACTTTTGGTTTTGTCGGTATTAATATCAACCTGTCGCTGCCATTCTATAAAACCTGCCGTTCCCGTTTCTTCTTTCTGCTCTTTCGCCATGCTGTAGTGGTAGGTGTGGTTGTAGTAGTATAGTCCTTCGCCCATAACATTCATGCGTGATTTAACCTTCACAGTGAATGGGTTGCTGAGCTTTAGTCCTTCTGCTTGCAGTTCATAAAAGATTTTTGGTGTGCGTTTCAAGAGTCTGCCATCTTTCCACTCCTCCCAGTCTCTCGTTGAAACGGTGTATTTACCGGTTATGGAGAATCCCTGCAGGTGTTTGCGGTAGGCACCATCGTCATTAAGACCGGGATTTGAGTCCTGTGCGTGGGATGGAATCGTAATGGTGAACTTTCCGTTGCGGAGAGTGATGGTTCCAGACACTGGTTCATATCTGTAGTCGTCAAGACCCGCACAGTTGAACCCAGACAATTGTATTTCCTTAATACTGAACTGCTGGCTCATAGCTCCGTCGCCGAGGTCTGAACTGGCTTCCTCGTCGTTGCGGTCTTTGAGGTCGCTGTCGTCGCTGGTGGCTTCGGAGTTTTGCTCCTCGTGCTGTTTCTCACGTTTGTATTTTACGCGTTCGGTAGCAGGTGAGAAGTAGCGGTGTCCTTCCTCGTCTTCATAGTACCAGCGGGAGCGTACATATATGTCAATGTCTTCTGGGTCGGTGATGCCTATGCTGAGGTAAGGTATTTTCCGCGCTTTGCCGCATTCTGTGAGCGGCACGTCGAAGGTCTTATTCTTTTTCGTGGCGTTGTTCACAACGGCAATCTGCATACCTGTGATGTACTTGAATTTCACCAGTTTCTCGTTTGGAGCCTCTGTCTGCACGTTGAGGCCATGCCCGTCCTTGCTCTGTCCTAAGACTTTAGGCAAGGTCTTTGGCTGGTAGAGTGCAATGATGTCAATGTAGTAGTCGGGGCCGAGAGATAGTTTCTCTATGCCTGGACGGTAGAAAAGTGCTGCATAGGCGTCAGCCGTGAACTTTTTAGCGCATGGCTGCGTGAATAACCTGTTCTTTGCCTGCTGCATGCTGTCGCCTTCGAGGAATGTGAACTTTATCGTTGGTGTCTTGATGGTGTCCGATGGTACGGCGAAGAGCGAGTATGGTGTTTTCTTATTATCTTCGCTGCTGATTTTCACAATTTTTACGGTGTAAGGATACGCCGTGGCTGTTCCCTCATGTCCGATCACCTTTACACGGTGCACGGGCAGGGCCGGCTTGAACGTCTGTCCAGGTATGATTCGCTTCAGGTCGGTCCCGCTCCATTGGAACATAGACTGCGCCTTGGCGATTTCCGGCATGAACTTCCAGCAGAACTGCTCGTAGAGCTTTGCCATTTCCTGACTGCTGGCAATTCCGAATATGTCCTTGAGGTTCTGAACGAAAGTCTTGTTGTAGGCATAACCCATCATTATCTGGTCGAAGTTGACCTTCTTCTTGTGGTCGCAGAGGAACTGTATGAGGTCGCCCAGCATGTAGCCTCCGTTTGTTGGCGGGTCGCTTTCCTGAAGAATTTCAGCACTGCCTCCAAAAAGCTCATTCGGGAAATCCTTCTCCAGCGGCCATGCCAGCAGTTGCTTGCTTTCGCGGTAGGCGTACTTGAAATGCTTCATTGCTTCCCCCGATTCTGTGTCTGCAATGTCGGTGAGACCTTTTACCTTCAGCCATGCGGCGAACCAATGCTCGGTAACGGAACCGATAGCTTCAAAGAACCGTTTGTCGGTGAATGCCGACGACACCACATATTCATTCTCAAAGGCATGTCCGATTTCGTGTGCCATGGTTACGCACAAGGGGTCGAAGTTTTCTCTGATAAATGTGGTCTTGCCATTCTTGGAAGAAAGATAACAGTCGAAATTTACCAGAATCCTGCCGCCAATCGATGGGAGAGGCTCAAACTTGGCCCATGTCTTTTTGTCGTCGATGGTGGCGCTGGAAACCAGGAAAACGTTGAATTCGTAGGAGAGTGCTTTCATGCCAAGTCCCTTTGGGTCGCGGCTGAACCGATTGGCCAGTTTGGTAGCCTTAATCACATTCTCAACGCTTGGCGGCAACTGTATGTCAGGGTCTTTGATTAGAGCCTGAACAAGTGAGTCTTTCTTAGCCATATCGAGGAAGATGCGACGTCTGCCTGCACGACGCATCATCTCGTCGCCAGGGTCTTCTCTCCATGTGTCGGCTATGTGGGTGGGTGGCTGGAGCTTCATGGGATGGTCCTTGTCGTAGAGGTCCTTAGCCTTTGTCTCCAACTCTTCCATCCTGTTCTGGAGCTGTTTGGTCTTCTCTATGTAAGCCTTTGTCTTTTCTTTGCATTCAGTCTCGGAGTAGCGGAATACGACCGTGAAATTGCCGAAGTCATCCTCCACGGGAATGCATACCATATCGTCCTTCCCGTAGAAAGAGTCTATAAAACCAGCATCAATCCATGCCTGCAAGGTCATGTTAATCTCTGTGCTGTGCAGTAGGTAATAGGCTCTAGTACCAATAATTGCAGCACCTATGCAAACCAGACCGATGACACTGTTCTGACTTGCCTCGTAGCGCACCACACCCTTGTTGATGTGGGAGTTGAGTAGTCTCACATTTCCGCTGTCGTCCATTCGGCAGAGCCTTACATAAGGAATTACTTCCTCTGGTATACCCAGTCGTTTTAGGTTTATCTCCACGGAATACTTGCCAGGCAGAACGGAGTCGGAGGGTAGTCCTGCGTCAATGTCGTATGCCCATAGGAGTTCGTGTCCGAAGAATTTCTCCTCTATTTTACTATCCAGCAGGCTTAGTTGCTCACCTGTTGCCTCGCTCACCTTGATGTCGGGATTCACGTCGAAGGCTCCGGCTGGTGCGGAGATACGTACTTCGTCGAGCGGATGAATTTTGAATGCTTCGCTCTGCCCGCTTCCTTCAGTCAGCGGGATGTTGGGGTTGAACTTATCCAGTTCCTCATCCGTCAAGCGGTCGAGAATGCAGGATTCATCACTGCCATTATCATTCCATCCGTTGCAGGAACAGAGAGAAATGAAGAATGTTATCGTTAGGCTTGCCAACGCTCTGGAGAACTTTGAGTGATGAATGAATAATAAGGAATAGCACAAACTGCGCAGACGCGGTGCCATCACGACATCTTTGATTCGTTTCATAATCTGCATGTTTTTATTTCTGCGGTAAAGATAGAAAAAAATGAAGAATGAAGTTATCGTTGCGATACCTATTAAAGAAAATTAACAAAAGAGCACGCTCACGAAGTGAGAATGAAGAATGAAGAATATTTTTAAAATCAACCGATGTCCGCTTCAAATCCAACAATTGTTTGTCTCAAACTAATTAAATGTTCGCTTTAAACTTAAAATCGTGGTAGTATTTATAAAAATACTGACACGATTTTTATAAATACTACCACTATTCTTATAAATCACACCACGATTTTAAGAATATACTTAAGTTTATTTGTGTTTCTACTTAAGTTGGTGTGTGTTTTAACTCTTGAATTCTTGAACTTTTGTACTCTTAAACTCTTGAACTCTTGCTCCCTTCATCTTATTACGTATTTCTTGTGACCGCGGATGTATATGCCTGGGGATAGACCCCCTCCGGCTCCCCCAAGTGGGAGAGAATGTAAAGATTCAGTGTGTGTGCTGATGCGGCGTCCGCTGAGATCGTACCAATCATCATGACTGCATTCTTCATTATTCATTCTTAATTTTTCATTCAAAACGCCTGTGTCGAAGGTGTTGAACTGCCACCAGTCCCAGTTGAAGAGCAAATCGGTGGCGCTGCCGTTGAAACTGAAATGGAGGGAGTGGACGCCTGTAGGAACGTAGCTGAGGTCAAAGGTCTGCTCCTCCCAGAGGTCGTAGCTGCCTGTGGACTGCGGACGGATCTTGGCGATTACCTTGCCCTTGGCATGATCCTGACGGATGATGAGCATGGAGTTGTTCTTCTCTGTAGCTACGCGCAGGGTGATGGACTTGGGACCGTCGCTGCCGAAATCGACGTTGGCTACTCGCATGCTGTCGCCAGTGTGGATGGAAGTGACATAAACTCCTGTGTTCTCATTGCCTACGACTTCGATGCCATGGGCTGAATTGAGGGTCTCTGCCTGCTGCTGCACGTAGGGACTCATGGTGGCAATTGGTTTCACGCCTGCCTTGGTGGCGGTGACGGGCTGAATGGTGCCGTCGGCATTGAAGTGCATCTCCTCGACCGACATGCTGCGGTTGTAGCCGCCTCCACCTGGTGCCCAGCCGGTGTGGTAGAAGAAATAGTCCTTGTCCTTGAAATGCACGATGCCGCTGTGGTTGGTGAACGAACCGGTGTTTTGCTGGGTCATCACTTGTCCCTTATATACCCAAGGTCCTGTGGGGCTGTCGCTCATGCTGTAGGAGATGTGTTCGGGCACCCCGCCTGCGGCGTAGATCATGTAGTACTTGTCGCCGCGCTTGTCGAGCCAGGGTCCTTCCTCGTAGCAGTCCTCGCCTTCGGGGACTTTGTCGTTGACCTTAACTCCTCCGAACGCTTCCTTGGTGAGAGGTACAGTGACTACTCCGTTGTTGCCGATGGAGGTGTCGATAAGTATCATGTTCTTTTTGAGCTTGGCATAGCGCAGTTTGTTGTTTCCCCAATAGAGATATGCCTGACCGTCATCGTCGATGAAGACGGTAGGGTCGATGTCGCCGCCTTCACCTGTGTCGAAGAGGGGTTGCTTGCGGGCATCCTTGAAGGGACCGGAGGGTTTGTCGCTTCGGGCTACACCGATGTAGTGACGCCAGTCATTGGGCTTGGAAATACAGATGTACCAGTAGTAGAAATCACCTCGCTTGACGCACTGGCTTGCCCAGCACGTGCCTTCGCGTCCCCAGCTGAACGCTGTGCGGGGAAGTGCCACTCCGTGGTCGGTCCAATTGACCATGTCGGCTGTGGAGTAAACGCGCCAGCGCTCCATATAGTAGAAGTCGTTGACTCCGGGAACGTTCATGTCTTCATCGCAATAAACATAGAGGCTGTCACTGCCTTCGAATGTCATAGGCGCCGGATCGGCTGTATAGCAGTGGGTGACAATCGGGTTCTGAGCCTGCGCTTCTGAAATGAAGAATGTTATCGTTAGGCTTGCCAACGCTCTGGAGAACTTTGAATGAAGAGTGAAGAATGTTGCTAAATAAAGAAATCGTTTCATTGCTGAGAGGGTTGTTTAGTTAGGGCAGCTATGCAAAACTGCTGTCTATAAATAATCTATGGAGCAAAATTATTGGTTTTGCTCCATAGTTGTTTTGTATAATGAAACGATTACTTCTGTTTTTGTTACTTGTATTCTTCGTCGTCTTGAATACCAAGAAGTTTTTTAATGTCTTTCCTTAAAAGACTGTAGAGGGGGCAGGACTTGAAGGAGGTGTTGCGGCGCAGCATCTGGTTGATGGGGCACTGGCTGTGCTGGTAGCTGGCGAGTTCGTTGTCCATGTGCTGTTTCTGGCGACCGGCGAGGACTTTTATTTCCTTCTCGCGCTGACGGCGAAGGATGGTGCAGACGGGGTCGAGCACTGCCATAGCTACGTTCTCCATGATGTGATGTCCCTGGATGAACAGATATGTGGTGTCGGGAGTGACTCCCAGTGTCAGGAGTTCTTCCTTGAGGGACTTGAAAGATGACTTTGCCTGCGGGTATTGCTGTTGCAGCCACGACACCTTGCGGTTGACTCGGTGGCGAAGGTTCTCCAGTGCGGGTTCGGGATTGAAGAGATTGAGCTTCTCTATGCTGACGGTGTTGCAGAACGAGGTGAGCGGCATGTCCTTGTAGAGCTGACGCCGGTAGAGCCAGACTGACCAGACGAAGAGGGTATAGACTATGCGGCTGTACTGCAGGAAATAGGTTTCGAAGTCAAATACCTGACGGTCGTTGAGAGTTGACATCACACACACATCGTGGAGCGACGGGGCGTAGCACTGGTAGTTCTCTATGGCGTAGGCATAGGTGTGGAGGATATAGGGATTGTCGAGCACAGCTTTGGAATAGGGTGTGTGGCCCTGGATAAGATAGTCGTAGTCGGCATCCACGCAGGCTATCATGCTGCCTCCGAGTCCCTCTCCCAGTTGGTTGGTCATAGCCTGTTTCTTGCCACGGGTGAGGGTGGTGCGTGAGGGTAGCGTAACGTGGAACTCACATTCGTCGTTCTCAAACTCGCTGAGCACACTTCGCCAGAAGAAGATGTCGTCGTAGCTCTCAACATAGGCTATGATTCGTTTCTTCTTCTTGCCTCCAGGGCGCAGACTGTTTGCTGCCTCCCAGTAGTGGCTGTTGTTGTATGAGGTTAAGCGTTTCACTTCACTCTTATCTCTTCCACTTCGGTTACGACGTCGTTCCAACCATCCATGATGAGGGCTGGGGAGTGGGTGGAGAGGATGATTTGTGCACGTGGGTTGAGGCGTCGGATGAGTGTGATGAGTTGCTGCTGCCATTCTATATGCAGGCTGATTTCCGGTTCGTCCATAAGCAGAGCGTATGGCTGCCCACATTCCACGAGAACGGTCATGAGTATGACCAGCATCTGTTTCTCTCCCGACGAGAGCTGGTAGGGTGTGAGTACCTCTCCGTTCTGCTCAAACTGAATCTCGTTGCTGCGACGGTCAATGGTTTTGTGTGTTTCTGCAAAGAGTTGGTCGATAGTGTCCTGAAAGAGAGCCTTGGGACGTGACACTTCGGCTGCCTGCAGGGCATCGTTGGGGTCGCCGCTGGTGAGGAGTTCGATGATGCTGTTGCCGATATTGACCTGATAGTCGAGATAGCGCTTCTGCAGTTTGTAGATCTGCCAGTCGAGCTCGGTCTTTACACGGGAATCGGCAAGTTTCTCCAAAAGGTCGGAATGGAGCAAGGGGCGATCGAACGAACGGATGACATCGTAGCTGATTTCCGTTGCGTCGGCTGGCGATAGCTCGATGCTTATGCCTTCGGCAATCTCACCCGGATGGAGTTCGCCTGTGTCGAGAAGTCGGAGTCCGTGGGCGGCATGGTTGATGATGGTGCTTTTTCCTGCACCGTTGATTCCGCTGAGGATATTCACATCGGGTCGTAAAGCCCACTTGATGTGCTTGCCGCCTTTCCACAGAGCCTTAATCTCTATGCTGCTGATGTAGTCTGCTTTCTTTTCCATAGTGTGGTGTTATTTACTTCTGTGGCAAAGATAGGAAAAAATGAAGAATGAAGTTAAAGTTGCGATACCTATTAAAGAAAATTAACAAAAGAGCACGCTCACGAAGTGAGAATGAAGAATGAAGATTATTTTAAAAAAACAAACACTGGAATCGCAGTAGAAGCGGTTCCAGTGTTTTATGTTAGGTGTTTTCAGCTTTTGGCTGAAAAGTCTTTTTTAGCGAAGTATCTTGGTGCGAGTTACCTGACCGTTAGAGTGGCGAACCTGCTTGATGACGATGCCGCGAGTTGCGCTTGTGGCACGGCGTCCCTGAAGGTCGAAGTATGAAACTGAAGCGGCGTCACGGTCTGTTGCTACAGTTTCTACACCGTCAACATAGTATTGATGAACGTCGAACCATACGATGTCGGACTTGTTGATTGCACCACCACCGTAGTAGATGCTCTGAACACCAATCTTGTCCCAAGAGAGGATTTCCTCTACGTCTTGGTTAAGGTAAACATAATCACCGCCTGTGTAGATGTCCCAGTCGTCATTGAAGGTGTAAGGAATCTCACTCATGTCCTCGTCAAGTTCATCGTAGAGGTCTTTTGAAAATACAAGTGGTGCTATCTCATTGCCCTTCTCGATAAACAGTTGATAGAACAGTTTGGCGCTAATCATCGGATCGCCGTTTACGTCAAGTGTAGGGATGCTAAGATTGATTCTTGGATAAGCAGTGTTAAGCGCCTTGAAGTCCACAATTTCAGGATTAGCTGGTTTAACAGCCTTTTCTACAATCTTCCTGAGGGTAATATCCATGTAGTCGTCGCAGATGTTGTCTTCACCTATTATGTAGGAAACATAGCCGTCTTTGCAGGTGAATGTGGAAGTGGCTGCGTCGTAGGTGAATTCTGCTCCGCTGAATGCGAGTTCATAGTCTCCTACCCAGGATTCGTAAGTGCCAAGTCCCCATCCAGGAATTGTTACCTTGCCGTCAACCATTGTTCCCTTAACCCATGCATCTGGGATATACTGGCTCAGACCTTGGAAATAGACTTCGTTGCCGTCGAAACCTACTAGTACTTCAAATGTTTCTGTTTCTGAATCTTCTTCATCTGTGTAGGTTCCAGTGAAGTAGTAAGCCTCTGTCTGCAAATCCTCAGGGACTTCAACTGTAACTGTAGAATAGTCTAAGTAGTAGAAGTCGATTCCTGTGATACGTCCCTGTACACCGCTTTCGTTAGGCACGCAGAATGTTATGCTTGTTGCATTGCCTTCCCATGTGCCTTTGTAGCCGTCGAGATTGAACTCTCCGTCTGCATCTTCAGCGAGTTCAATCTGCATCTGATTGTCCTTTTGGCTGTAGAGATGGAGCACAATCTTGCCGAGAGGTTCTGCGGAAGTGATGGTAAGAGTGTTGCCTGCATACATACGAACTGTTCCGTCAGGATGGCCGGCTGCTGTGTCACCTTCGGTTGCTGTGTAGTACTTAGGATCACTTGAACCTTCACCCTTAGCGAACACACCAGTGATGCCTTCAGCAAATGTTACTTCTGAAACAACGTCACCTCTTGATACACCCATGTCGTCAGCTGCCCATGTTACATCAGGATTGATACCGACTACAAGATAATCATAGTAGTAGTAGATTGCTATAGTTTTGGCAGAACTAGTAACTAATAAATATTGGTCGAGAGTGAACGCATCTTCAGTATTGTCATACTTGAAAGTGATGTCGTCCAAACCTTCTCCGTTATAGCCTGCTACAAAGACAAGTCCACCGTATGGGTCCTTGCCAATGTACTGACCGGCAGGGATAACAATAGAAGTCTTGTCTTCGTCAGCCCAAGTTCCCTTAATCCATGCGTCAGGCATATCATACATAATACCCTGGATATATACATCGTTGCCGTCATAGCCTACGAGTGCTGTTCCTGAGAAATCCTCGGATTCGTCGTCGGCATTAACGGTACCTTCAAATGCCTTTTCTACAGTCACAAGGTCTGTAGGAGGAGTTACAAGAGTTGGCATTGTTCCGATAAATGTTCCGGCAGAAACACTATAGAAGTCGTCTGCAGAAAGAACGGTTGGACTAAATACGATGTATGATGGACAGAACAAAGTGCCGGCTTCTGCATCGTATTCAAATACTATGTCGTCAAGTCCGCTTTTACCGAATGCGCCGATGAAGTATTTCTCGCCGATGCCGTTATAACCAAAGAACTGTGGAGCAAATTGCAAGTCGCCGTCCTCATTCACAGAACCCTTGATCCATCCTTCTGGTACGCCTGGAATTGAGAGGAAAATATAAGCGTCAGTACCATCGAAACCGAACTCTGCGGTGCTTGTGTATTCCTCGACTATCATGTTATCATCGTCATCATTGGCATAATAGCCTTTGCTTCCGTTCAGAGGCAGGGTCTTAATTGCCAATCCGTCTGGAGGAGTTACAAGAGTGAGGTCTTCGTGGAACTCTGTGAGAACGGTGTTCCATTCAGAGCAACCTGTCCACGAAGAGTCATCAGTCCAAATTTCAGTTAAGACATAAGTATCAGGTAAATCCAAGGAAATAACGTCACCGTCAATCTTGTAAGTAACTTCTGTAATTGAAGGGTCGTAATAGAATTTGTCTGTCAGCGTTCCTACAACAATCATAATTGCTGCATCGTAATAGCTGCTATAGTAGACGTTCTGCTTAAGAGGTACAGTGATGGTCTTACCGTCATCACTGAGTGTACCTTTTACGTATGAATCGTTATCGTCTGTGCCAATAATATTATAAATATAAACACCGTCTTCTGCATATACGATTTCGACAGAACCGCTTTGTTCTGTATATACACCTTGACCTTCACTGTATTCCGTGGCATCTCCAGAACGTACATAGTTTTTCACCTCGCCTTCTGGGGCTTCATAGATGATAGGGAAATCAGCTGCAGCTCTGTGAGTAGTAGCCTTTTTGGCTAATTTCTTCACAGTCTTACCTTTGAATGCATCCGGTGTGTTTGCAGAAGCGGATGCTGAAGTCAAAGAGCGTGAAGAAACACCGGACCATTTCCCTTGCTGTGCGAATGATACTACAGCAACAAATGCTGCAATAAGCATAAGAGTAAATCTTTTCTTCATAAGCAATTAATTTTTAATGGATAATAATATAAATAGTTGTTATTTATTGGTTCTGTATAGTCGCGTTAGTTATAAAATGCAAAATTCGTAAAAAAAACTGTTATTTCACAACTTTTTTCCTGTTTTTTATTGCTTTATGTTAAATAATGGTTTCTTTTGATGATAATTTAAAACAAAAAACCGCAACACTGAATAAATCGGTGTTGCGGTTTTTTTTGTTATTCCGTTTCCGGTATATCGTTAACCATTAACCGTTAACCATTACTTTACAGGGCTTGTCATACCTACTTCGAGGCGGTTGCCGCTGCGGAAGACGAGACGGGCAAACGCCTGGATGTCGGCATCAGTGATTTCGTCTACAGTCTTGTCGAAGTCGTTGACCTTCTCCTGGTTGTAACGAGCATATTCAACCATAGCATTCATCCAGTAGTTGTTCTTCTTGAGGTCTTCAGCATGGCTGCGGTGCAGGTATTCCTTCACTTTCTTTACATTTTCGCTATCTGGACCCTTTTCGCACATCTGGGCTACACCTTCATAAACGATTTTGGTCATCTTCTCTCGTTTCTCTGGTGCAGTTGGCAACTGGATAATGAGACGTGCAATTTCTTCAGGATAATTCTCAATGCTACCCTGTACAGGCACGCCGTAAGCACCACCTTCATCTTCACGTACACTCTCTGTGTAGTGCATGCTCATGAGTTGTTCAAGCATGGTCATAAGGAGTTCGTTGCGAAGGTTTTCCTTCATAGGAGCGTGATAGACGAAGAGAGTGATGGCGTTAGGAGTTTCCTGCTCTTTCTCAAATACGTTAGTCACTTCACCCTTGGTGAGGATTCTGTCCATAGGTTTCGACTGCTCCTCACCCTTCTTAACCGGGAGCGAACCGAGATATTTCTCAAACAGAGGCAGGGCTGCGTCGATGTCGATATCACCTACGAAGAAAAATTCGAAGTCGTTGGCATCAGCGAATCGCTCACGGTAGATTTTCAGTACTCGGTCGTAGTTGATGCGGTCGAGGTCAGCAGGACGTGTGCGGAGTGCAGTGTAGTGGTTCTTGTACAATACGCTGACAACTGAGTCTGAGAGAGCTGTGGTTGGGTTGAGTTCAGCATTGGCAAGTTGGAGCTTCTGCCGCTCGATGGTTGACTTGAATGCTTCGTTGTCGCGACGAGGTGATGTGAAGCAGAGGTAAGTCAGCTGAAGCATTGTTTCAAAGTCCTTAACTACACAACTGCCATTAATACCCTCGGTGCGGTTGCTGATGAATGGGCTTGCAGATGCCTGGATTCCAGAGAGACGCTTGCTGAGGTTGGTTGCAGAGAAATTACCCCATCCGCCAAGATCAACCATGTCGGCGTTGCTGACATCCATGTAGTCTTCTTTAGAATAGTAGGAAATGCCTCCCCAGCTGGTTGCTCGCATAGAGATGCTGTTAGGAGTGTAGTCGGTCTTCTTAACGTGAATCTTAATACCGTTCTTCAGGGTGATGAGCTTTGCATCGTACTGGTCGTCGCTTACACTCACTACCTTGCTGCCTTTAAGTTTAGCTGTCACGAGTGGATCGTTGTTCACTTCTTCAACATAAGCAGTAATCTCTTCCTTCTGAACCTTATGGATGACGTCGAGCAGCTCTTCCTTGGTTGGCATGGTGATACCTTCCTTGTCAGGAGCAAACATAACCAAAACGAGGTTCTTGTCAGTCTCTGTCAAAGCTTCCTTCAGAGCGGAATTGATAACATCTACTGTAATCTGAGGAGCCAGCATCTTCATAATCTGGTATTCCATTTCGATGCCAGGCATAGCGTCACCGTCGAGGAAGTTACGAACACACTCGTTGACATAGCGTGTGGTAAGCACCTTGTCTTTCTTTGCATATCTGTCTTCCAACTGTGACAGGAATTCAGATCTGAAGCGGTCGTATTCGCTTGCTGTGAAACCGAAACGGCTTACGCGAAGCATCTCACGGTAGAGTGCTGCCAATGCTTCATCCTGTCCGTTGTCCTTGAATACTACAGTACCGGTGATAGCGTCCTTAGTCTTTGCTACGAAGAATTCGCCGTTCTCCATGTCTGCACCGAGGAAAGGAGGATTCTCTTTCTGAAGAATCTCAGAGATACGGCTGCTGAACATGGTGCTGATAGCTTCGTTTGAATAGTCGTTAACCAACTTAAGCAAAGAACCGCGCACTTCTCTTGGCATGGTTTCGTTCTTCATCATGAGAACAATCAAGTTGCTGGTCTGCTCCTTGTCTTTCTGGATGGAAACGAGTGGTTCTTCGTTGTCAGGAACTTCGAAGTATTCACGCTTTGCAGCGTCGGCAGCAGGAGCCTTGATGTCTGCAAAGACTTCCTTTACCTTCTTCTCCATCTGGTCTACATCGAAGTCACCTATGACGACAACTGCCTGCAGGTCAGGACGATACCATTTCTTGTAATAAGAACGCAGGGTGTCGTATGGGAAGTTCATCACCACGTCCATAGTACCGATAGGCATACGTCCGGCATACTTAGAACCAGGGAGAATGTCAGGCAGGGCAGCCTCGTACATACGCATCATGGCAGAGCGGCGCATACGCCATTCTTCGTTGATGACACCACGCTCCTTGTCTATTTCTGTGCCTTCGAGCAGGAGGTCATGGCTCCAGTCGTGGAGGATGAGAAGACAAGAGTCGAGTGAAGCAGCGTTGGTTGTCTTCACATTATTAATATTATATACGGTCTCATCGAATGAAGTGTAAGCGTTGAGGTTTTCGCCAAACTTCACACCGATACTTTCCAGATAAGTCTTCAGTTTGTTGCCTGGGAAGTGAGTTGTTCCGTTGAAGCACATGTGCTCAAGGAAGTGTGCGAGACCGCGCTGGTCTTCGTTCTCCTGCATGGAACCAACTTTCTGTGCGATGTAGAAATCGGCACGTTCTTCTGGCCATGCGTTATGGCGGATGTAATAAGTCAGACCGTTGTCAAGTTTTCCGAAGCGTACAGCCGGATCAAGAGGCAGTGGTTGCATCATTGCTGCCATGTCTTGAGCAGAAGCACTGAGGCCAATGAGCATTACTGCAATTACCAATAGAATTCTTTTCATTGTTTTGATTGATTTTAATTTTGTGTTTATTGAGTTTTCTAGTTTATATCTGAGTTTTGAAAGGATTTACGCTTTTCTGCTGGTCGAGGGCGTGTTTGGGGTAGTCTACGGTGTAGTGGAGTCCGCGGCTTTCCTTGCGCTCAAGTGCCTGACGGGTGATGAGATAACCTACATTGATCATATTGCGGAGTTCGCAGATGTCTTTTGTTGGTTTGACACGCTTGAAGAGGTGTTCGGTCTCTTCGTAGAGCAGGTCAAGGCGCTCCCATGCACGGTGCAGACGCAGGTCGGAACGGACAATCCCCACATAGGTGGACATAATCTGTCCCACTTCCTTCACGTCTTGGGCAATAAGCACCTTCTCTTCGTTCGTCATTGTGCCTTCGTCGTTCCATTCAGGAACAGCGGTGTTGAAATCGTACTGGTCAATTACGCTGAGAGAATGCTTTGCCGCAGCATCGGCATAGACAACGGCTTCTATTAGTGAGTTGGACGCCAGACGGTTGCCTCCGTGAAGTCCGGTACAGCTACATTCACCCACGGCATAGAGCCTGCGGATGCTGCTCTGTCCGTCAAGGTCAACCTTGATGCCTCCGCACATATAGTGTGCTGATGGGGCAACAGGGATATAGTCCTTTGTGATGTCAATACCTATAGACAGACATTTGGCATATATATTCGGGAAGTGATGCTTGGTCTCTTCCGGGTCTTTATGAGTGACGTCCAGACAAACGTGGTCGAGAGCGTGAATCTTCATCTCGTTGTCAATGGCTCTTGCCACGATATCGCGTGGAGCCAGTGAGAGACGTTCATCGTATTTCTGCATAAATTCCTCACCGTTGGGCAGACGGAGGATGCCTCCGTAGCCGCGCATGGCTTCTGTGATGAGATATGCAGGGTGAGTCTCCTTAGGGTTATAAAGGACAGTCGGGTGGAATTGCACAAATTCCATGTCTTTGATTTTGCCCTTGGCGCGGTGAACCATGGCGATGCCGTCGCCTGTTGCGATGTTGGGGTTGGAAGTGGTAGCGTAGATTGCACCAGTTCCGCCGGTTGCCATAAGTGTTACACGTGAGAGATAAGTGTCAACCTTGCCTGTTTTGGGGTTAAGCACGTATGCTCCGTAACATTCAATGTCTGGAGTACGGCGTGTGACACGAACGCCAAGATGGTGTTGTGTGATGATTTCCACAGCGAAGTGGTTTTCCAGGATTTCAATGTCAGGGCAGTTGCGCACGGCCTCCATGAGTCCTCGCTGAATCTCTGCTCCTGTGTCGTCGGCATGGTGTAGTATGCGGAATTCTGAGTGTCCGCCTTCGCGGTGAAGGTCGAAATTACCGTCTTCGTTCTTGTCGAAGTTCACACCCCACTGAACGAGTTCCTGAATCTGTGCAGGAGCATTGCACACCACCTGTTCCACTGCTTCACGGTCGCTGATCCAGTCACCTGCAATCATTGTGTCTTCGATGTGCTTGTCGAAGTTGTCAACGAGCAGGTTGGTTACACTCGCTATACCACCCTGCGCCTTTGCGGTGTTGGCTTCTTCGAGTGTGGTTTTACAGATAATGGCAATTTTTCCTTTCTTTGCCCGTGCCACTTTCAGAGCATAACTCATGCCAGCTACTCCTGAGCCGATGATGAGAAAATCAAATTTCCGTGTCATGACATCGTATAATTATGCATAATTGTTGCAAAGTTATGAAAATCTAATAATAAGCGGCACTTTATTTATAAAATTTGTTGGTTTTTTGTAACTTTGCGCTAAAATTAAGCCCTTTTTGATATGTCGATTATAAATAGTATAGCATTATTAAGCCTCCGTGTGCTTAGAATCCTCCCCCTTTTCTTCGCCTTTTCTGCAATGAGTCAGGATGTTTGTGACAGTGTAGTGCCACAATTGTCTTGGGCAGACTCTTTGCGTCAACGTTTGACTCCCTTTGCCGCAGAATCGGAGAAAGCTCATTTTTTCAGTGGAATACTCGTCTATGACCTTACTGATGATTCTGTGCTTTATGACTACAACAGCCAGAAGCTGATGCGTCCGGCAAGTAATCAGAAGGTGCTTACAGCCGTAACTGCACTGACGTCGCTTGGAAAGAACTATTGCTACCGCACTTCGGCTTATTATTCCGGAAACATTATTGGAGACACCACATTTATCCCCGTGCTTCGTGATTCTGTCTTGGCAATATATGAGGATTCGGCAGTTGTCCGCAATGTTCTTCGTGGAAATATCTATGTTGTAGGTGGCTTCGATCCTGCTTTCACCACATCTGATCTCAAAGATTTTGCGCTGAGCATCAAGTCGCTCGGCATTGACAGCATTGCCGGACAGATAGTTGGTGACGTCAGCATGAAGGACACACTTCATCTTGGTAATGGATGGTGCTGGGACGATGTTCCGTCTGCTGGCATTCCTTATCTCACTCCTTTACTCTTCAACCACGAAGCCATTGTCGGAGGGTCGGACAAGAAGTGTACTCCCTATCCTGAACGATACTTTGTTCAGTTCCTTGCCATGCGTCTGCGAGAACAGTGCATCGGCATGCCTTTCGCTCCAACGAGAATCAGTACGATTCCCACCAATGTGGCTTCATGTGTAAAGATTTGTGAGAAAACGCGCACTGTTGAGCAGATTCTTCAGCAGATGATGAAGGACAGTGATAATCTCTATGCGGAATCGATGTTCTACCTGACCGCATCACGCCGTAAGTCGAGTGGCATCAGTTGGAAGGATGGTGCCAAGGAGGTTGAGGACATGGTGCGCAGGGCAGGCGCAAGTACTGACTATCTGGTTGTTGCCGATGGCAGTGGCGTCAGTCTTTACAATTATGTCACTCCTCGTGTGGAAGTGGCGGCTCTTCGCTATGCCTACCGCAATCCGGAGGCATACAAAGCTCTCTACAGTGCCATGCCTATAGCCGGGGTTGACGGCACTCTTCAGAAGCGTATGGTTAAAGGCCCTGCTCGTGGCAATGTCCATGCAAAAACAGGAACCGTCAGCGGTGTTTCCACGCTGACGGGTTATGTTCGTGCCTCAAACGGGCACTTGCTTGCCTTCAGTATTATGAACAACGGACTGGTGAAGGCTGCTGTAGGCAGGGACTTCCAGGACCGTGTGTGTCAGGAATTAGCGAGATGATGGAGGAATAACATCCATTTCGCCTTCGCAGAGAACATTTTTGCCTTTGTCGTCGCTGCAGATCCAGACTTTGAATTTGCCTGCAAACAAGGGCTTGAACGACAGTGTGGCTATACCAACCGAACCTGATGCCACATTTATTTCCGCGTTGCTGCGGAATACCCCTTTCTTATTGCTCTTGTCTGCGAAAAGGTAAAGCATGCCGGAATAGCCTGTGTTGCCACCGCTTACGGAAACTATGATGCTCTGGTTTATACCCGCGGTTGGGTTTGCAGGCAGGGTAAGTTTGGTTTTCAAGGTACTCTTGCGACGCATAATCTTAATCTTGAACTTGCCCGAAGTGGTGCGGGTTACTTTTGCGTAGGAGTCTCCCTGTGCTTTCCAGGTCTTGTGGTTTTCCTGACGGCTTACAGGAACGAGTATATAATTGCCTGGATTTGTGAGCAGAGTTGCGAGGTTGTAGCTGATGCCGCTTACGGTAGCGTCCTTAGACAGAACATTCTTTGAACGTATATCCTTGAGGACAGTATAGCTGCTGTCGTTGTTCCTTATAGCCAGACCGTAGCGGAAGAAGCGCTGGCGGTCGTTGCGGTTGGTATATTTTACAGAGAGGTTAGGGGTGGAGTACGACATTATCGTGCTGTAGAGGAATACATCGTCTTCCATAGCTGCGGTTGTCGAAGGCTTGATGCCAATCACCATTTCCTGATACAGACTATAGCCGTTGGTACTGGTACCTGCTCCTGGTCCCGATGTGTTGTTGGGATTGAGGTCTGTAAGTTTGAAGTAGCCGTCACAACTGCCGCCCCATCCCCAGTTCACGTGGTAAAGTCCGTTGCCGTCAGTACCGTCTATGATGAAAGCGTGTCCGCTGCTTTCGTTCGAACCGGCATAGTAAACAGGTCGTGAGGCAGAGAGTTCGTTATAGAGGATTTTCTCCCAGTCAGCGTTAGACGTGTAGCCTTTTGACATATAACTCGTACTGCTGTCGTAGTCGAAATAGGTTTTAAGAGCCATTGCCACGTTGCTGCTGTATGCTGCAGAGCCGGTTGTGTTGTAGTTCATCTTCAACGCCCGTCCGCAGTACTGCATAAGCAGAGCAACGGCATTGTTGGATTGGGTGTTGCTTACCTCAGAAGAGTAGTAGCTGTATGTGGGAGCCATGTCTTCCCAGTCGAAGAGGGTAGGCTGGAGCTGTCCCATCTGCAGGCCGAGGCTGTAGGTCTGAAACGCAGGAATCATCCCTGTGTAGGTCTGCGGCCATTCATAGTAGTACATGAGCTGAGCCATTGCGGTTGCCACGCATCCCGTGTAGCAGTTTGTGCCTCCGTAGTTAGGACAGAGGTTCCAGTATGGCCAGTTTTGGTTCCACTGGCTCTTGATCAGAGGGGCAATGGGACGCAGTAATCGTGCAGAAGTGATGTCGTCAATGTTGCGCGCCTTAACGCTGGGCTTGAAGTCTCGTGGAATATCTTCAATCTGCTGGGAGAAATGCCGCATCCATGCCTCCACATGATCTGGCATGTTGTTGGCGTTGAACGCTCCGCCTGTGGAATAACCGATTACCTCGTCTGTGCGTTCGTCACCGGAGATAATCACGAATCCCTGACCTTCGGGTGCGTTGAACACATAGTAGTTGGCTTCATCCACGGCACGTGCTCCCTTTGGGAGGGGGCTGTATGCAAGAGTCAGTTCAGATGTGCCAAAAGCTTTTACACCGGCTTTGCTGAAGAATCGTGTGGCTTTCTTACAAGCTTGTTCTGCGGTTATGTGCTGTGCGCTGCCATTAGCGGCAAATATCAACATCACTGCAGTCAGCAATGTGCGGAATAGGGGGTGTTGTATAGTCTTCATAGTACATGAGTTTTGTTTCTGTCCGCAAAATTATCAGTTTTCTCCCTGTCGTGCAAATGTTTACACTCTTTTTGGATGAAGTATAAAGGTTTAGTGGACGAAGTACCCCGCTTTCTGTAGTTCTTCGGCTACAAGGCAACATTCGTCATACCATTCTTGTCCGAAGGCACGGATAAGAGGGTCTTTCAGGAACTTATAAAGAGGCAGTTCGAGTGTTTTCCCAAGCTTGCAGGCTTCGCTGCATATATTCCATTGATGGTAGTTTACGGCAGTGGCATCGCCTACTGTAGAGAGTCTGACTGGATAGAGAGCGCAGGAGATTGGTTTGTCCACGTCTATTCGTCCAGCCCTCTTTGCGCGGTCAATAGCGCAGAGGGTTACCCTGTGTCTGGTGCCGTTAATCTCAATTTCGTCCTCGACGGCAAACACGCAGTCGCGGTCGTTGACAATTGACGTTACGAATGTTCCGTCCTTGTCGATATATACTACTCCCTGTTCGTCAATCACCTCCCTTGCTTCCTCTGTGAGTTCGTCACGCAGGACTTCCGCAGCTTCTTCCAGCCCTTCAATCTCATCCAGATCAACAGGTGCACCTGCGTCTCCTTCCACGCAGCATGCCCCGTGACATTTGCCAAGGTCGCAGCAAAAATACTCCTTGAACAAGTCTATACTAACTAATGTGTCTTTTATTTCTACTAACATGGGCTTCTACTACCAAAATTTGTTGTTTTCAGGGCTGTATTCGTAACCGATGGTGCGGAGGGTGTTGATGATGAAGTCGCGGTCACAGTCGAGAGCGTCGCATAGTTCGTCGAGCGAAGCGTAATCATCGCGCAGCTTGGTGTTCACGTAGCTGAGCAGGATGGTGGGTGATGAGGGGAGTGTGTCCATAATTTATTTTACAATGCTTCTGATTGCGAACCACACGTGGAGGAGGAGGGTAGTCAGTTTGCCGTAGTAGTGCTCCATAATCAGGCGGCGTTCGTGTAGCGATGCCTTGTGGTTCTTGGTTGTCAGTCCTTCGTTGAGGTAGTCGGTAAGCACGTCGTCGATGCGATGAGTGGTAGCCTTGGTGTCTGAGGCTCTCAAGAGCAGTTTGATGCACCAGTCGAAATCGGATGAGAAGCGGTAACGCTGTTTGTAGCGTGGAGCCAGGTCACGACGTCCGTAGAAAGACTGATGGCATACGAGCATGCCCCATCGGAAGCTTCTCCACGTTAGGTTCTTTGGCGCTTTCAGTCTGCGGTGTCGCAGGAAATTGCCGTTGATGTCCACGATGTCCGTTTCTCCGTAGATTACGGCAGGCAGTGCTGTGTTTTCATAACTCTGTATGACATTGCAAACCTGTTCCAGTGTGGCAGCCGAGTGGAAAGAATCTCCTGCATTGAGGAAGAGCAGGTAAGTGCCTCGTGCTCGGTCATAACCCTTGTTCAGGGCGTCGTAGAGACCTTGGTCGGGTTCGCTGACGACGGTAACAGGCACGTCTTGTTCTGCGGCGTAGTTCTTGATAAGTTCGAGTGAGCCGTCGGTTGAGGCACCATCGATGATGATGTGCTCAAAATTTCGGCAAGTTTGTTCGCTCACACTTTTCAGGGTGCGAGGCAGAGTGGCAGCGGCATTGCGAGTAGCAGTGATGATGCTGATGTCAATCCTGTCGTGCATATATATTATTGTATAGGTGTGCTATGTGTTGTTCGCTGTAAGTTTCTTCAGCTTTGCTGCGAGCTTCTACAGAGAGTTTGTCGTGTCGTTCGGGGTCGATAGTCCAGAGGATGCCACGGGCGAAATCCTCGCTGTTGCGGTATTCGGCAACATATCCGTTCACTTCGTGGTCAATCATCTCGGGTATTCCGCCTACGTTGAATCCTACGCAAGGCAGCCCGCAGGCCATTGCCTCCACTATGGTGTTTGGCAGGTTGTCCTGCAGCGATGGAGTGACGTAGATGTCTGCGGCGTTGTACAGTCCCACCATCGATTGCTCGTCGTGCAGGTAGTTCACCATACGTACCGGCAGAGGCAGCAGGTCTTGTGCCTTGCTGCTGTCTCCACCCACCACCACTATGGTCAGTTTGTCCTTCAACTGAGGCTGTTGCCGTAGGAGCGCCTTTATGGCTTCCACCAGCAGGCTGAAGCCCTTGCGCGGGTCGGTGATGCGCTGACAGGTGAAGAGCAGGAGGGTTTTGTCGAGTGGCAGATGCAGTTTCTTCCTTGCCTCACTCTTGTCGTGCGGAGCGAACAGTTCAGTGTCGATGGCGTTGGGGATGCTCACCACCTTGTGGTTCCTGGCAAGAGCCGAACGCTGAGCCATGTTTGCCATCCATTGGCTGCAACCGACAAATGTGATGTTGGCATCCTTGTACATTTCCGCCTTGCGTTCCCATACCTTCTTCGCCAGATCTGTGAACACTCCGCCTCGTGTGAGCAGAGGGCAGTGGAAGCATCCCTTCTCGTAGCGGTCGCAGTTGCCTGCATAGTGGCAGATGCCTGTGAAGTACCACATGTCGTGCATAGTGACGACGATGTGTTTGTCCGAGCGGAGGATGGCTTCAATGTTGTTCAGCGACAGGAATCCCTGATTCACCCAGTGTAGGTGTACCACGTCGGCAGACTTGAATTCCGGCAAACAGGTGATGTCCGTCCCGGTGTTGGCGATATCCACTTGCCAGATGTTGCGGCGTCGCAGGGCGTTGTTTACCCATATCACCATTCGTTCCCACAGGAACTTCACCGTCAGCATCCACGACGAGCGGATGCTGGTCACCGAAATCATTTCGCTCTGTCGGTCGCGTACGAGCATAGAGCATCGTGCCCCGCTGTGCTTTAGGGCACTCATCAGTCGGCTGGCAGCAATAGCTGCACCGCCAACCCTTTCGCTCGTATTGACAAGTAGGATTTTCAAGTTCTTAATTTTTTGCAAAGTTAACAATTCGTATAAAATATCCATGTGCTAAACACGAATTTTTATGTATTTAGAGGTTAAAAAAAATATTTTTTCAAAAAATAGACAGATATTTTTGGCTGTTTGCGTCAAACCATCTATATTTGCACTCGCAAATCCTGCTTCAGTAGCTCAGTTGGTTAGAGCACATGACTGTTAATCATGGGGTCGTTGGTTCAAGCCCATCCTGAAGCGCAGATACACGATAGGGAGTTCTGTGAAAACACACAGGATTCCTTTTTTTCATAATTACTCAAACATGAAACTAAAACACCTGATTATTTTGGCAGCGCTGATGAGCCAGTCTTTTAGTGCGTTTGCACAAGTAGAGAAGACAAAAATGGTTGACAATGGTGGAGCAGGTCTGTTCCAGGCCGTTGCAGTAAAGGAGACTGGGCTTTCCGACTTCGTCATTTACCATCCAAAGGACATGGCTCAGGCGATTGCCTGTCAGGGCAAGCTGCCTCTGCTCATCTGGGGCAACGGCGGCTGCATGGATTCCTCGGCTCCCTACGAGCATATGCTCACCGAAATCGCATCACATGGTTATGTGGTTGTTGCCGTAGGAGAGATGGAAGACCATCCCAACAGCCGCAAGCAGAATTCCACCGAAGCCAGTGAACTGCGCCGAGGACTGGAATGGATGCTGGAACAGAACTCTACAAAAGGCAGCGATTACTATCATAAGATAGATACCCGTCACATAGCAGCTGCAGGCCATTCATGCGGAGGTGCACAGGTGTTCTTCAACGCCACCGACCGTCGCCTCACCACCTGTATCATCATGAATGCAGGCATGGGAGATATGAATATGGCTGGTGCTGGTCCTGAGTCTGTGCAGAAGACTCATACACCTATCCTTTATGTAACAGGCGGACCGACCGACGTGGCATACGAGAATGCGAAAAAAGACTACAGTCGCATTGCTCATGTGCCTGTAGTATGGGCTGATCATGCAGCATCGGGTCACGGTGGCACATACCACATGCCTTATGGTGGTGACTATGGACGTGTGGTTGTCGACTGGCTCAACTGGCATCTTAAGAACCGTACAGCCAATGCCGACATTTTCCTTGGCTCTGACCTAAAGGGCTATACTGGTTGGACAGTGCAATCTAAGAATTGGTGATGCCATACCCATGTGAAAACATAAAACAGACAATAATTATGAAACAGAAACGAAGTATCATTTGGTTCCTTGCCGTTGTATTGATGCTTGGATGTGTTACAAGTACCAGGGCGCAAGTGATGAAAGCTGCCGACTTGGAGAAATACGCCAAGAGCAAATACGGTGACAAGTGGCTCGACGCAGCCATGAATCTTTCCGCAGGCATTACCCTCGACAAGAATGAAAGCCTTACCTATCAGCAGATAATTGAGGCACCTGGAAAGACCAAGGAACAGCTCTATCTGGCACTTAACTACTGGGTAACTGCCACATTCAAGGACAACAATGCCATTACCCTCAACGACAAGGACGCTGGTTGCATCATCATCTCGTCAACCATCAGAAACATAGCTGAGCATATGGGAACCCTCAACAAGTATTCTGTCAGCATCACTCCTATCATCCGTATTGACATCAAAGACGGAAAGGTACGTGTCACCTACACCGTACAGACCTATGACGTGCTGGCAGACATCACCGGTGGTTGGCTCAGTCCTACCGACAGCCATCATGCTTCCTATGGCGATTCCAAGCGTAAGGAAGACGATAAGACCAATCCTAACCTCTACGATGAGCAGTGGGAGATAGTCAAGCACTATCCGTTTGTTGAGAAAGACGCGCAGAAGCGTACCTGTGCCAAGGCTCTCGTCATGACTCACGCTTATTCAAATGCCATCCTCGACAAGATAGAAGATGCTATCCGTAACGGACTTATCGATAACGAAAACGATGACTGGTAAATAATTACATTGTTGCAGATGTGATTCATTCTGAGGATGCAACGATTGAAAAGGATGCATATCCGGACAACGGATGTGCATCCTTTTTTTTGTGCTTTTGTCAAAATCAGCGGCTTTTTCCGTTAAAAAAACTTAATTTTGTTATTTTTATCGGTTCTAAATAATAAAAAAGGGGAAAAACTAAAAGTTGTTAAAACAAAATGCTGTACTTTTGCAGAATCATAAACAGTGGCTGAAAGCCAAAGACTTTGTCGGTGGCGACTACAGCTATAGTTTTCCTATAGAAACAAACACAAAATAATTTACACAACAAACTAAAAACGACTTATTTAAGTATGGAAAATCACTGTACTTTGATTGGCAGACTCCGTTGTCTTTCACGGCTTAAAGCTGTGCTTATGACCATCGTCATGCTACTGTTCTGCTGGCCCAATGAGGCTTCGGCATGTGCTCCCGAGGACACATGGCGCTACACAGTTATGCTGGAGGGTACCAGCCAACTCCGACTGAAGATGCCGCTCTACGACAAGGACGACAACGACTGTTGGATTGTGGATGGTACGGTTTACATTCAGATTGATGGTGAGAGTACGAAGGAAACTCTTATCAACTACAAATCTGAACAAGACATCTCCAAGAAAAATAATGCTCCGAAAGTGACCTACTACAGGGGTGTTGACGGAACCATGACTCATTACCGCGACCAAAACTACAGTAGTGTGTCGGTGGGAACTACGTCGTCAACTAACCAGTGTCCTATGGTGGACAATCAGTCCTACGCTATTCTGAATATATTGTGGGACATCTCTGCCAAGTATCGTGGAAAGAAGGTTGTCATTTCGTGGAGTATTCACCACAATGGTAATTTAACAGAGAAGGACCACTGGATTAATATCGAATCGTCGACTATATCCATTCCTTCTGCTCCCGATTTGCAGTATCCAATGATTATGGACCCAATCATCTCCTACGAGGCTGGACGTCCTAATCAGGTGATGGTGCCCTACGTGCTTGCTGCTACAAGCATCACCTCGATGAAGGCTCACTACAGAGAGGTCTATCCGTCTGGATCTACAGACAAGACTGTCACTCTGCCTGCTACAACTTCTGATTTCGTCAGAGTTCCTGCTGATGTATGTATCAAGGATTTCTATATTGAAGGAACATATATTGATGCTGAGAACAAAACACAGACAACCAGCTCTTCGAAGATAGACTTGCCGATTCTGCACCATCCTAAGAGTTTGTCGGCTGTCATGCAGCCTAACGGAAAGGTGCTTCTTAAATGGAGAATCAGCGATGTCAATTGGGCAGACCTTTCCACCAGCGACTGTTGGGAAATTCAACGTAATGTCACTGGAGATCCTACCAACGGGCAGTGGACCAGCTTGGGACAGGTGCTCTATGACGAGACTGCTACTGAGATATCTTTTGAAGACACAGACCTGCTGACATTCTATCAGCAGCAACCGGTTTACTACCGTGTACGTCGTGTCATCACAGCTATTTGGGACTGGAATATTCAAAGTGGTTATGCCACCACCATGTTGCCTGGAACATTAGCTCTTCCTGGCATCACAGAGGGTACGGTAAACCGCGATGGCACCTGGAGCGATATATCGCATCCGGTAGTGGTGAAATTCGACGACAATCCTCAGCCTGTCTACGACAACTTCGGCCGTTTCATCCTTCGCAATGCCCAGGACTGGATTACATTTGCAGCCAAGGTGAACGGAGGTGATACAAAAATCGAGGCGGTTATGGCGTGTGATATAGACTTGGGCGACATTCAGGACCGCGTCGGCATCAGTTCATCGTGTGCATACTCAGGAATCTTCTCTGGTAACGGACATAAGCTGACTGTAAACTACGACCTGAATGACTATGCCGCTCCATTCGCTAATCTCGGCGATGGAAATATTCTGGATCTTCATGTAGCCGGTACCATCAAGGCGAAGGCTAAGTATGCCGCGGGCTTTGTCGGCAATGTTGTCGGACATGGCATCATGAGAAACTGCCGCTCGTCGGTAGACATTACAAGCACGGTGAACGGCGATGCCACCAACGGTGGATTGGTGGGTGTGGTAAGCTCTGGTGGAAATATCGAGATGTATTCCTGCCTCTTCGATGGCAGCCTGCTTGGTAGTAACTGCAATTCCAACAGCGGTTTTGCTGGATGGGTTCAAGGCTCGATAACCATGGGAAACTGTCTGTTTGCTCCGCAGAAGCTTGCTACCCAGACTGCAAGTTGCGCTACTTTCTCCCGCAACAAGGCTGATGGAGACACGAGCTACTACACCGTAGCCTACGGCACAGTTCAGGGAAAATCGGCTGAAGGAATGACGGCAGAGGCGTTGAAGAATGCTCTGGGTGAAAACTGGGAAGTGGCTGACGGAGCTGTAGTGCCTGTCAAGAACACTGGGGCTATTTCAGTCTCTAATTACAATTACGACGCAAATAAATACCTCGTTCTGCGCGATTCGACCGACTGGGAAACATTTGTGCGACTCGTAAAGGAAGCCAACGGCGAGAAGGATGTCAATGCCATCATGGCTGCTGATATCTCCACTTCTGTCGCTGTAGGTCAGCAGGATGATGTGCCATTCCGTGGAACTTTCAACGGTAACGGACACACTCTGACCGTGAATATCGACGGTGGTCTGACTCCATATACGGCGCCGTTTGTCAAAGTCGCAAATTGTACTATCCAGAATCTGCGTGTCTGCGGTTATGTCAATGGTGGAATCCATTCAGCTGGACTTATTGGACACCTCATGCCGAAAGATGTAACTGCAAAGGTTTACAATTGCCACATCTCGACAAATGTGACGGGATCGGGCGATGACTACAATGCTCCGCACCAGGGTGGTATCATAGGTCACGGACACAGTTCCAAATGCGACGTGCAACACTGTCTGTTCGATGGTGTCATCACCGCCAACAACGCCACAAACAAAAACATGGACGGCAGCTGGGTTGGTGCACTGGTCGGATGGGAAGACGGTGGCACAAGCAACTATGTGGAATACAACCTGGAAATGGGTTCGTATATCAACTATGAACACAACGCTACCTGTGCCAATGCCAAGAACAACGGACATGCATGGGGTAGCGCTCACAACTATAATTCACACAACTGGGGAGAGTCCAACAAAGTCGAGGGAATGACGCCCGACCAGATTGTCACTGCTCTTGGTGATCAGTGGAACGTGGTGGGAGGAAGCGTGCTTCCTATCATGACCATTTCCAATGACAATCTCTATCAGACTCTCATCTGGGACGACCGTGCCAAGGTGGTTCTCACTATTAAGAAATATGCTGGAACCGAGGAACGCTACGTTGAGACTCGCGACATCACCAGTGAAGAACGTAAAAACGGAAAGCTCAGCGTTGATTTGAACACGTCGTGTGTTGACCACGAGTTCTTCATGTCAGTAGAACAGAGCGAATCCACATTGCCTTTGGCTGTTCAGGGATACCAATATCTGACCAAGACAGATGAAGGTGAGAACGCTATCTACAAGTTCGACAACAATGTATTGCTGGGTGAGGCAAAGGCTGACACTCTGCAAAGCTCTGTTTCCCTCTCTTGGGAATGTACCCGCGGACTTGCCGACTACTACCGCATCTCTCGCTACGACAAGATGAAACCCGATGAAGTTGAAGTGCTGGAGGAGGAATATACTGAGATGGCTTATATCGACCGCACAGTTCGTCCGCAGCACAACTATACATATATTATAGAAGGTGTGACTCAGTGTGAGGGTGAGAACATAAGCAGGACTACAGTTGACGGCTGTTGTGTTCCTACAGGTATGGTACGCGGATATGTACGTCTTGCCAACGGAGTGGGACTGCCTAACTACACAGTAACTGCTACACCGTCGGATGACATTGTAGGTGGTGAGATACTCACCTGTGAGACCGACAGCACCGGATTCTTCGAAATCGGTGGACTCATTTACCAGAAGTATGGTGAATACTCTCTGACTGTGTCCGATCCGAGCAGGGAGGCTAAGTTCGACCCACAAATCGTCACATTCGACGAGGATGTGAACTTGCAATCCAATGTAGTATTCACTCAGACAAACTATTATCTCTTCTCCGGTTATGTTCTCTATGAAGGAAGTAGCATACCTGTTTCTGGTGTTCGCTTCCTGCGCGACGGAGTAGAGGTTGTGAACTCTTCCGGAAAACCGGTTACAACAAACAACCAGGGTGCCTTCGAGGTAAGTATTCCTCAGGGTAGCCACCAGATTCAGATTGTAAAGGACGGTCACGTCTTCCAGAACAATGGTTACTACATAACCGAAGGCGCACTGCCAGACTCTACTTGGCACAACTGGCAGAAGAACGTCAGCGGTGTCTATCTGTGGGACAACACCAAGGTTAACCTGCAGGGACGTGTTGTCGGTGGTAATGATCAGGGACTTCTGCCTCTTGGCAAGTCACTCTCAAAGAATAACCTGGGTGACGACATCACCATTGTTATGCAACTCGAAGGTGACAACACATCTTGGATTGTACGCGACCAACTCAATTCTTCTGTTACCGAACGTCACACTGAAGTTGTTCACGGTGTCAGCGACACTACAACTGTGGATGAATACCGCCACCGCATCGTTGTACATCCTGACGTGAAGACAGGTGAGTACTGCGTGCCGATGTATCCGGTGAAGTTCAAAGTCACAGAAATCTATGCCGAAGGTTATTCAACCCTCTTCCAGACAGGTATGGTCAGCGAAACCGTTGACTTGAACAACTATGCCAACGGCGACACTGCTGTCTACTCACGCATCTTCCATGCACAGCCAACTCTCGACATCTGGCAGTTCAACGGTACTCAGGACCGCTACTATGGTCTTAAGCAATATACTGCAATGGACAATGCCGGCATACGCGACACCGTGATGCTGTGGCGTCCGGACGATAAAGGTGGCACATACACTCTCGGCTACCCTGTATTTATGGCTGATGCGTCTGTGCCTATGGTTCTCTCAGCTCGTGAGGAATACCGCTACAACAATGAGGCATTCGGCACACTCGACGTCGTTCAGCTCGACGGCGGTCGTGTGATTGTTGGAAACGGACTGGTAGGCTACGATCAGACCGATGAGGTGGAACTCGACAGCGTGGGTCAGGGCACATATGTCTTCACTCCGAAGAACCTCACCTTCATGCTTGAAGACCAGATGGCTCTGCGTACACTGAAGTTCACTCTCGAATACGACGGCAGCTTCTACGACATCAAGCCGATTGAAGCCTACGTGATGGCTGTACAGGCCAAACCGCAAGGACGCCGCGTCATTGCCGGACAAAATGTACACCTTGTTGACATCCTGCGCGACCCACCAGGAGCGGGCAGCTCGGCATACATAGCAAAAGGCTCGAAGATGAGCTATAGCTACTCTGCTGACTACTTTGTGCAGATGGGTGTAAGAATCACCACAGGAATCGGTGGAGGAGCAGACTTCTACACCGGTGCATGGGGTGGAGTAGGAGCAGGTTCCGTTGCCGGAACAATCTCGTCGAGCGACAACTACTTGTCTTTGACCTGCGACCTTGCCACTACCAATTATCGCGACTGGAACTACGAATATGAGTTCACTACCAACGATAAGATTTCCACAAGCAGCAATGTCAACGAAGTGGGTATGAACTCCGACGTGTATATCGGTATGACCGACAACATCATCGTGGAGGATGCCGTGGCAGTACGTGCTGTGAACAGCGAGGCTCTGGCGCGTCTGCGTCCGGGCTTGGGCGGAAAGACTACTGTCAACGGTCATGAATTCAATGTGACTGGTACAGCCAAGGTGCTGGCACGTGGTTGGGATGCTGTAGCCAACGACTCTGTGTATCTTGTACGCGACGAGGTGATGCAGATGTATTCTAAAGTCAATTCTACTTTTGTACATTCACAGAAGTATATTGTAGATGAACTTATTCCTTCACTCGTTCGCACTCGTAATGCCCTGTTGCTGGACTCAACCACTACAAGCACTTATGCGCAGGCTATGGCGGATAAGTTGAAGAGACCGGTGTATGTGAGCAAGGTGGCTCCAGAGAGCGAGTTCTTCGCTCTCTCCGATGAGTATTACACTACTTATAACCCTTCGAACGACACTGAACAATATACTGACTCCATCATGTCGCTCAACAATCTGATTTACACTTGGGCTGGATTCATCGCAGCCAATGAGAAGGAAAAGATTCAGGCGCACGATCTGGTTAATGTGTATGACTTCGACGGTCGTTCGGATGTGAATTACAGCGAATCGTTCTCTACTACCGAGGGACTGCACCGCTACTGGAAACTGCCGATAAACTTCAGCTTAGGTGGCGACGGTGTGGGTAAGAGTACTTCAAACAGCTCGTCTGTGCAGTCGAATACGGATTTCTCTTCGGAAGACGCATCGGGAACGGTGGTCAGCTTCAAGGTGGGCGGTGCGAAGTTCAGCATCAGGGTTTCGCCTCTGGTGGGCGCGGACTTCAACTACAAGGACGGAAAGAGCAACACCTACACCAAGGAGACAGGTTTCAACCTGTCGTGCGCCCGTCAGTCCAACCTCTCGGTGGCTGTTTACAAGACTCCTGAAATCAGTGCCGACAGCATTGAGGCTCTCGCTGCACTGGGCGAAATCGGAGTCTTCTACAAGCATGTGGAGGATAATCTGAAAAATATCTATAAGGGAGTGTTTGAAGGCGGACTGTCAACCAGCTTCATCTCATCGCTGAGAGAAGTGCCAAGATACAGGAATTTCGTGTTCCGCACTCTGGGCGGTGCTACGTGCAGCCCATGGGAGGAGGAACGACGCACTCTGTTCTACAACAAGGGCACGCTGCTCGACTATGGTACTGAGCAAATCAACAAACTGCGTATCTGGGCTAAGGAACCGAGCGTGTCGAATGTGCCTTACGGCGAACCGGCACGATTCACCATCTATCTCGTCAACGAGAGCGACATGCCTGACCGCATTTCCCATAAATTCAATGTATATTCCGAAACGGGAATGAATCCGAAGGGTGCTAAGATATTCATCGACGGTGCTCCTCTGACAACATCCGGCATAGAGGTATGGCTGGAGGCTAACGAAGTGGTTGAGAAGCAGGTTGAGGTCTATGCTGGTGCTGAATACGACTACGAAGACCTGGGCATCTCCCTCTTCGACGAGGAAGACTACAGCCATATCTACAGCGTGAATCTCTCCGCTCACTACGTGCCTGCTGCCGGTGCTATCAATATCTCCAAGCCTGGTGACAAGTGGGTAGTTAACACTGAGTCTGCCTACGACGAGGAAAAGGAAGCATACTATCTGCCTGTTCATATCGACGGCTTCGACGTGAACTTCCGCAATTTCGACCACATCGAACTGCAGTACAAGCTCTCGAACCAAGGCGACAAGGACTGGGTGAACATCTGCTCTTACTACCGCAACAACGAGGAGGGCGAGGCTCTGATGGCTCTTGCCTCGGGTGAGAAACAGCTGATGGAGCACGACGGCTACATCGACGCCTTCTTCTACGGCGAGACCGACCCGATCGAGCAGACCTACGACATCCGTGCCGTCACCTTCTGCCGCCACGGAAACGGCTACCTGACCCGTTCATCCAACATACTTACAGGAATCAAGGACACTCGCCGTCCGCAGATATTCGGCACACCACAGCCTACGGATGGAATCCTCGGCATCGGTGACGACATCGTTCTCCGATTCTCCGAACAGATTGCAGGTAACTACCTGTCGGCTGTCAATAACTTCCAGGTGGTGGGACAGACCAACTCAAGCAACATCTCACTCTCGTCATCACTCAGATTCAACGGCAAAGACGTGGCAGTGTCACAGGCACCTCGCAACCTCGACGGACGTTCGTTCACTGTGGACGTGATGCTCAACCCTGAGCACAATGGCAAGGGTATGACCATCCTGTCTCACGGAACTGAAACTCATGCGCTGGAACTCGGACTCACTGCCGACCACCGACTCACAGCCGCTATCCAGTACAACGACACCCTGCCAGCTGCCGTGTTCACTGCCGACGAACCTTGCACGTTCGACGGAATGAGAGAAGTATTCTTCCTCTTCGACACCGACATCGATGAAGGTACTACCAATGTTTCCTTCTACGACGGCAATACCAAGGTGGGTTCATTTACTTATCCTAACGTATATCAAGGTACAGGCAACATCGTCCTCGGTAGGTCGGTTTACGAACTGCTGGAAGGCTATGAGCCATACACCGGTGATATGCTTGAATACCGACTCTGGAACCACGCACTTGCCACTGAAGAGATGAGCAACTATAGCCAGAAGAAACTGACTGGTTATGAACTGGGACTTCTCGACAACTATCCTCTCAGCGAGGGTAAGGGCGACTATAGCTACAACCGCACATCTGGAGGCAGTGACCTGCTGCTCGTAGGTACATCGTGGAAGATGCCTGACGGAATAGGCATGAAACTCGACGGCTCGAAGGGCTTCCGCCTCAACAGCGCACAGTTCAACCGCTATGACCATCAGGACTACACCATGATGTTCTGGTTCCGCACCAAGGATGCTAACGGTACTCTCTTCTCGAATGGTCCTGCCACAACTGAACTGGGTGCTAAGTCACACTTCAACTTCGCCGTGGCAGACAGCGTGCTTGTCGTTAACCTGAGTGGATTGAAGTTGAAGACCAACTCTCGCGCTAATGACGGCAAATGGCACCATGTGGCTCTGACTGTTAATCGTGGACGCAACGTGGGTTGTCTGTACTTCGACAACAGCCTGACTAAGACATTCGCAGTCGATACACTCGGTGGAATCAGCGGCAATCTGCTTGCTGCCGGTGCCACATATCTCGATGCGAACACAGTGGAAAATGCCATCACCGGTAATATCGACGAAATCGGTATGTACGAAATGGCACTGACACCGAAGGGCATCAAGAACTTCTCTGCTATTACTCCTTCAGGTGAGGAGAAGGGACTGCTGGCTTATGTGAACTTCTCTAAGAACGAACGCCAGATGAGCAACGAAATCAAACTCGTTCCTTCTGGATTGAGCCTGCGCCGCTACAAGGACACAACCACAGGAGAATTCACTTCTCAGTGCGACACGATTGTGGCTGAGGCAGATGTGATGCGACTCTACGACACAGACGACTTCGCACCAATGCACGACACCCAGACTCTGGAAAACATCAAGTTCTCCTACGTGGCTGACGGTAAAGACCTGCTCGTCAACCTCGACGTGCCAGACGCAAACATCGAGAAGACCAATGTCTATGTCGTGGTCAACGACGTGGCAGATATGCAGGGCAACGTCATGGCTTCGCCTGTAGTTCTCGATCTCTATATCTATCGCAATCCTCTGCGCTGGTCCGACAAGCGCAAGCGTCTTACAGCCAATTATGGTGAAGCGCAGACCTTCGAGGCTACGGTCAAGAACCTGAGTGGAAAGACCCGCAACTTCACTCTGCAGGGACTGCCTTTGTGGATGACTGCTTCTATGACCAGCGGCTCGGTTGCTGCTTTGGACGAAGAGGTAATCACCTTCACCATCTCTCCTTATACTAATATAGGAGACTACGAGGAAGTGGTTTATCTGGTAGGTGAGGACGACATGACTGAGCCTCTGCCAATCACCCTGAAGGTACGCGGCACTGCTCCTGAATGGGCTGTTGACGAAGACCTGCTCCACACCAATATCACCATGAACCTCATCGGTCAGGTGAAGGTTAAGGGTAAGATTGCCAACGACTCCGACGATATGCTGGCAGTGTTCAACGAAGACCACCGTCTGCTTGGCGTAACTCACCTCGTTGCCGATGTCAATAACGGAGCAAACGACGGACTTGCTTATCTCAACATCTACAATAACAACTACTCTGAAATTGATTTGTACTTCGAGTTCTACGATGCTTCTACCGGTATCATCCGTAAGGTTCTGCCTGACAGAACAGTCAAGTTTAAGCACGACACAGTTATTGGAAAGACAACCGATCCTGTGATATTCGCAGCCAACAAGGGTGTGGTGCAGGCAATTCAGTTGCAGAAGGGATGGAACTGGGTATCGTTCAATATCGAACCTCCAACAAGCACAGTCAAGAGCCTGCTCAACAGTGCTACCAAGTGGGAAGTGGGCGACGCACTCGAGGCTGAACGCTCCGACGGCACATACAGCTTGCTGAGCTACAAGGCTTCGCCAAATCCTTACGACCCCAACACTCCAATCTATGCTTGGGACTGCGCCGATTCGCTCATCACTATCGATGCAGCTAAGATGTACCGCTTCTATTCCAACAGCAGCAAGATTGGCTACGTTTCCGGATTCACTACCAACGATGCAATCACAGTGAAGAAGGGTTGGAACCGCATCGGATTCATCTCCGAATTCAACCTTCCTGTTGGTACTGCTCTCGCACAATATACCGAGAAGGCTTCTGATGGTGACATCATCAAGAGTCAGAGCGAGTTTGCCGTGCTCTCAGTCGATGCACTGGGCAACAAGCAGTGGAAGGGTTCTCTGGAATACATGCGAGTAGGCGAGGGTTATATGCTGAAGCGCAATCTGGACGATGAAGTCACATTCAACTATCCTGTTTACTTCTACGATTCCCGTTACAATAGCACTGCTTCTGCCCGTCGCCGCATGCCTGCGTTCCAGAACGTGAGCGGATCAAGCATGACTGTAGTGGCTGTGGCAGAAGGTGTGGATGTAATGCCGGGCGACCGCCTCACCGTTTACAACGGAGCAGAAGTCTGCGGCATTGCCGAAGCCGATGCAGATGGAGTATTCTACCTCAATGTAGGTGAAGTGGCACACTCCACTCTTAATACTTCACTCTCATTCACTCTGGAGCGTGAGGGCGAGACCATCGCAGCGACTTCAAGTCCTCAGATGAGCTATGTGAACAACGCAGCCATCGGTACTCCTGACAATCCTACAGCAATCAGCTTCCTCGCTGCCGACAATCTCTACGGCGACGGCTGGTACACAGTAAGCGGTATCAAGCTCAGCGGCAAACCATCCCTCCGCGGAGTCTATATCCATAATGGACAGAAAATAACAATTAAGTAAAAAAAGAAGACCCTCCCCCGACCCCTTCCCAAGGGAGGGGGGAGCCTTCGGAGGAGGATTTTCCTGAACATAATAATTATAATTATGAAATTTATTAATAATCATAAGCAATCGCTTCACACATTATTCTTGATACTCCTTCTCTCCACTCTTGGTGGAGTCGGAGGTGGGCTAACCTCTTGTAGCGATGACGATGACAAGCCTGCCACACCCTCATACCTGAAGAAAGGCAAAGCTACTGTTCCTGAAAACTGGGTTGCTCCCGACTATTCACTCTACGAACTGACCATGTCGGTTCAGGTGCAGCTTGGCGACACCCTGAAAGACTTCCAGAGCAGTGGCGACATGATGTGTGCCACCATCAACGACGAGGTACGTGCCGTCACCAAGCCAATGGTCAACGGCACCATCACCTACTATCCTCTGTCTATCGCCGGCAACGGCGGCGACATGATGGTAAGTCTCCACTACTATTGTGATATTCTGCATCGAATCTACACTATATCTAACTGGACTTTATTCAATGCCGCAGCTGCACCTA
Source organism: Prevotellaceae bacterium UBA2852 (assembly GCA_002350855.1). The sequence goes on along the minus strand of DEFM01000024.1, from coordinate 5,056 downwards.
CAGGTGAAAGCGGATGGTACAAACCTAAATTTACAACAACACAATGAATTTGAAGAGATTTCTGGGCTTAATAGTAGCCCTGACTGTCGGAATGACAGTAGAGGCTCAAAATGTTATCACCTCTATAGGCTCTGTGGCTGATTTCCAAAATTTTGCTGCGAGTGTTAATAAAGGTGATGATTACAACGGAATCACAGTTACACTCACTGCTGATATCAAACTCGATGGAGTAAACTGGACGCCAATAGGCACAAGTGCACATCCTTTTAATGGAACCTTCGACGGACAGGGACATACCATTTCCAACCTTACGGTCACTGCAACAGATCTTTACGCCGGTCTCTTTGGAAGAGTTGGCTCAACAGGAATTGTAAAGAATGTAAACATCAGTAGTGGAACCATAGCGGTATATACTGATCCTGGAGTATTAGCATCTTATCATGGAGCTATCGTAGGACTCAATGAGGGAACTGTTATTGGATGTTCCAATTCTGCTTTGGTTAACGGCTATTCTTATATACATGCCCGAATCGGAGGAATAGTTGGTGAAAACAAGGGTAGTATTCAAAATTGCCATAATACGGGAGAGGTTTATTCTGGTAAGTCAGAGGTGTATATTGGAGGTATCACTGGTAATAATAACAGCGGTTCCGTACAAAACTGCTTCATGAGTTCGGAGGTTAATAAAAACGGCATAAAATACCACTATCCTGTCTATGGTAATAATAATAGTGGGACTGTCACAGGCTGTTTCTATGCAGGTGGTGCTACAACAGATGTTCCTCTGCCTATAGATCTTAAGGATGGTTCTGACAATAGCACAACGCTTAGTGGTGACAATCTGGGCAGTGGCAAAAATGTGTTGTTGAGTGGCCGCACTCTATACACCGATACTTGCTGGAACACGCTCTGTCTGCCTTTCGATATTCCAGCAGGAGCCACAGGCTATTCTCCCATTGCCGGAGCAAAGGTGATGACCTTGAGCAGTTCAAGTTATAGCACATCAAAGGGTTATGGAGAATTGACCCTTAACTTTGTTGATGCAACAAGCATAGAAGCAGGAAAACCTTACATTGTGAAATGGAATACCGGTTTGGGAAATATCTCCGACCCCGTCTTCATGAATGTTGAAGTAAGCAACACTGCACAGACTACCGAAACAACATGTGTTGATTTTGTCGGCAGTTTTTCTCCTGTAGCCATTGCTGCTGAAGACAAGACAAAGCTTTATCTTGGAGCAGACAACAAACTCTTCTACCCGAGTTCTGCAATGACAATCAACTCCTGCCGCGCTTATTTCCGCCTTAAAGGTGATTTAGTTGCAGGCGAACCGATCAATATCACTGCCATCAAGAGCTTCAACTTGAACTTCGGAGACGAAGAAACCACTTCCGTAAATGAAGTTACCGACTACAGCCGCTTCAGTTTTCATGATGGTTGGTACGACCTCAGCGGCCGCAAACTCAAGAACTCAACCCCGAGCGAACTTAAAAACTCAAAAACTCAAGAACTTAAGAACTTACCCCCGGGCCTCTACATCCACAATGGCAGGAAAGTGATAATCAAGTAACAGACAATAATCCCCACAAAAAATCCCCACCGCTCATCGATGGGGATTTTTTTATTATTTTGAGTGCTTTCTTTAGCGCTTCAGCGTGATGATGGAAAAGATTTACAGTTTGATTGTTGAGGCCTTCAGTCCTTTGCCCTGAACGGTGACGGTGACTTTGCCTCTCTTGCCTGTGCTTCTGACAACGAGGAGGGCGCGTCCCTTCCATGCTTTGTGAGTGCTGTCGGTGTAGCGGTCGCAATCCTTGATGTCGGCGTTGCCGAAGGCGAGGAGAGTGGCAGGACCGCTGACGCTTGCTGTTAACTCGTTGTTGGCAGTGAGGTTCACGATGCCGTCAGCATCTGTCAGTTCAACGGTGATGAAAGCGAGATCCTGTCCGTCGGCCTGAAGACCAGTGCGGTCGGCTGTCAGACGTATGGCAGTAGCTTCGCCGGCAGTTTTGAGAACAAACGATCCTTCTCGGCACTCATACATCGGGGCTTCTACTCGCAGTGTGCCTGGCTGATAGGGCAGGGTAAAGGTAGCCATACCTTTCTCCACTTCTTTCTCGCCGACGAGCTGGTCGTTAAGATACAGGCGTACCTTGGGATAGTGAGAATAGACCTCCACGTCTATGTTCTTGCCTTCGTGTCCAGGCCATGTCCAGCTCTCGTAGGTAGGCCATACGCTCCACATTGTGGTGTGTATCTTTCCATAATAGCCGTCAGGCTCACGTACTGCCATGTAGAGCCTTTCTCCATCCTTATTCCATAGCATGGAGCGGTAGTGGCTGATGGGCTTTCGTTGGCCAATGAGGTCGATGTCACCACAGTAGGCTGCATGGTTGGGGAACATCGTAGCCTGCCATGGTTCTTTGGCTGGTTCTCCCTCGTAATACCAGCGCCCGATACCAGATTCTCCGAGGTAGTCGATGGCTGTCCACACAAAGTCACCGATGACCCAAGGCTCATCCTGCACCTTCCGGTAGTTCTGCCAGGTATCGCGTGAATAGCTCTCTGTCTGCACCATCACACGGCTGGGTACACGCTCGTGGTCGCTCTGCGATTTATGAATCATATAGTTGTAGCCCACAATGTCGTGCTCCGCTGCCAGCGGGTCGTAGATATCCCACTCGGGATCCCATGCACAGAGAGCGGAAGTGACAGGGCGTTTCTGTGGGTCGAGTTTGCGGCAGAGTGTAGCAAGGTTGTGTGCGGTTTTCACCACCTCAATCTTCTTGCGCTCGATTACTTCGTTGCCAATGCTCCAGCAGAATATGCTGGGGTGGTTGCGGTCGCGCAAAACCATAGCCTTTATATCCTCCTGCCACCACTGGTCAATCAGTGTGGAGTAGTCATATTCGTTCTTCTTGTCGCGCCAGCCGTCGAAAGCCTCGTCGATGACCAGCAGTCCCTGTTCGTCGCAAGCACGAAGGAAGGCTTCTGACGGTGGATTATGTGAGGTGCGCACAGCATTGAAGCCTGCCTCCTTCAACAGCCTTACCCTGCGGTACTCAGCTGCATCGAAGGCAGCAGCACCGATGATGCCGTTGTCGTGGTGAACACAACCGCCATTGAGAACTATTGGCTTGCCATTGAGCAGCAGTCCTTTCTCTGCGGAATACTCGATGGTGCGGATTCCGTAGGTCAGAGGCAGACGGTCGATTTCTGTCTCAAGCACTGTCTCGTAGAGATATGGGTCGTCGGGCGACCAGAGATGTGGCTGCTCTACGTTTATTGTCTTTGTGAACGGCTTGCGGCTTCCGTCCTCCATCACCTCGTCTGCATTGATAACCACAGTGTGGATGTTGGGAGTGGCGACGCTCACGCTCCACTCATCGATATAGCGCTTGGGTGTAGTCATCAGCCACACATGGCGGTAGATGCCCGAACCGCTGTACCAACGGCAGTTCTTCTGCTGCGAGTTATCCACACGTACCAGGACTTCGTTCTTTCCCGCCTTGACAAAAGGAGTGATGTCGACGAAGAATGATGAGTAGCCGTATGGATGACCGCCAGCCTTCTTTCCATTGACGAAAACTTCAGAATTCATATACACTCCTTCGAAGTAGAGACGCAGCTTTCGGTCTTGAAACTTGGCACTTGAAACCTGAAACACTTTCCTGTACCATCCCTTGCCTGTAGGCAGATAGGCACCGTCGTGACCAGCTGGAGCATCCTTGTCGAAGTCGCCCTCTATGCTCCAGTCATGTGGCAGGTTGACTGGTCTCCACTTGGTGCTGTCGTTAAGTGCAAACTGCCAGCCGTCATCGAACAGCTGCTTACGTACTGGTGTCCCTGCCATCATGCAGGTAACTGAAATCAATGTCAATAAAGAAATAATTAGGCGTTTCATCTTAGATCATAGTTTTTTCTACTACAAAGTTACCCTTTTTTTTTATTTAAATTGGTTATAAATAAGCAAAAATGTCAATTTTAACATTTAAAGACCCCAACAGACCCCCTCTAACTCCCCCAAGGGGGAGGACTTTAACCATCCGGATGGCTTAAGCTCCCCTCCTTTTAGGGAGGGGCTGGGGGTAGGCTGGGGTCTCCTGTTTTGTTAGTTGCTTGCGAATTTTATTCGCAAATTGTCGGGTTTTTTCCCGACAACCCACCAAAGTGTCAAAACCGCCGCTCCCGATTTTTTCCAAAACTTAAGTTTTTTAAAAACTCCGCTTAACTTCCGTTTCAAAAAAACTTAACTTTGACATTTTGCAAAGTTAACTTCCGTTGGAAAAAGACTTCGCCAGAGTTTCAAAATCAGCGAACTTCCATTTTGTCAAAACGACAAAAAAGAAAGGATGAATATCCGCTCGTACGAATATGCATCCTTTCCCTGCTAATGCAAATATACAACATTTTTCCCCAAAATGCAAATGTTAAAATCCAAATTAACATTTATCTACAAATCTCAATCGTCTGATTATCAACCACATGGTATTTGTTAAAATGGCAGAACGTTTTTAATTGTAAAACATCTAAAGGAACGAAAGGAACAAAAACCAAGAAAACCCTTTTGTTATGTTCTTGTGCAAATGAGTTGAAAAAAACAAAAACCTTAAAAACCCTTGTTTGTACTGCATGCTCTATGAGTATTTGTCTGTAGCCATCAGGCAAGCCCTGCTTATGCAAGCATAACCATTTCTTGCCTGACGCCCACAGACAGCCTTCGGCTTGGCAGTACAACCAAGAAAAACCCCGTTCGTTTCACTCACTAGAAAACATTTTCGACCTTAACGTTGACCTTAACCTTAAAGTTAACGAAAACTTGAAACTTCATTGTTTTTTAGCGTAAGCGGGGTTTTTCTGTTCCAGCAAAACAGGATGCACCTCAGCAATAAAAGAAAACGAGCTTTCTTTGTATTGCATTCGGTTTTCACTGTTTTTCCTGCCGATGGGATAACCTGACGCAGGAAGGAACAGGAGTTTTTAAATATTTGGACTTGGAAACTTGTTTATATAGGACATATAATTAAAAACCCCTGCCAAAGTATGATAAGACTAA
>DEFM01000007.1 GCA_002350855.1 Prevotellaceae bacterium UBA2852 | reverse complement strand
TAAATTGCGAATATTTTAAAAAATTAACCGGAAAACGCATTCAACAACGGAGGAAAAACACTATAAAAACCCTTAAACTACAGAGAAACTAAATTCCCGGTGAACAGAAACGAAAGTTTCAGCGATAGAGAGACGAAAGTTCCAGCCACAGTGAAAAAAAAGTTCCAGCCGCAGTGAAAATTTTGTTTCACTGCGGCTGAAACTTTTTTCCCACAACGCCGTGGGACTTTTTTTACTTATATATATAAAATATGTACGCATATAATATATGTACGCGCGTAAAGTGTAGTCGTGAAGTGTAGTTTAACGATTTTGGTTGACTACTTTCAGCCTTAATTGTAATATGGGTTGACTTAGGTTTATACTTATTTTTAATTTCGGTTGCCAGCTTTCGTTACTTATTTATGATATCAGTTGACAGTATAGAAAAAAACAACCCAAATCGGATGTTAGTCCGAATTGGGTTGGATTATATCATATCAACATTGACATCATCATAAACGGACTTTCCGTCCGCCAACGATGTAGATTCCTTTGGGAAGGGAATGAATATCTGCAGACACTGGTCGTCCGGAAATGTCGTAGATGGTAGAACAGCCAACCTGCTTTTGATTTAACAATGTTGTAATGGCAGTCTCGTCTCCTTCACGTACTGCTACTCCGTCAAGGAAGAATATTTTTCCTGTTGTAGGGGTAAAGGTTACTTTCACACTGCCATCTCCTTTAAGAGTGGTTGCATAGCGTGTCCATTGTTCATTTCCAAGCGTGAAAGTCTGCTGTGCAAGTACGGGATTGACAGAAGAAGCTGACTCATTGCTAACAGTGACAGACAGTTCCGTAGTTTCAGTATCCCAACCTGCGGCAGTAAAGAACAAGGTTGTTGTTCCGCTGATGTTGAAAGCTGGTGTAGTTGCGCTGCCCGTCACGGAAGAGTTACCGAATTTCGCGCATGCCTTAGCCGCGCTGCCAGCTGTCGCTTTCCATCCTGATACATCAGTTCCGCGGAACATACCGACGCCTACGCTTCCGCTCCAGAGTCCGTCGTTTCCACCTGTTCCATTCATTTTGTTGAATGTTTCCGCAAATATTGCTCCTTCGTAATCTATGCCAGAAGCGTCATCCTCATTATTGCTAGTGGAGTTACGGAAAGAGAATGAAATTGTTTTATCGCTTGCACGTGTAATCTTGCTAATGGTTTTGAGGAATTTACGATTACCTTTGCTGTTGTAGTTATACCACTGAGCCGCGGGTGTTGAGTAATCACTGAAGTAATTATAATTATTGTAAGGAAAGACGTCTGTTGCAGATGACGTGCCGCTCGCTCCATTATCTGCCTGAACGGGTGTACAGCGCTGGTGGTCGTTGGCAGATGATATACTATTGACAATGTTGCTGCTCCACACATTGGCATCAAAGTCAACATGGGTTATAAGCAGTCCTTCGCCCGGTACATATCTGTCCCAGTTGGTTTTAGTGCGGTTTTCGAGCAGGAAATACTCATTGTTGTTGCCATCATTATATACGATGTAGGCCTCACCGCCCTCCTGCAAACCTTTCATTTGGGCAACGTCAAGGTCTTTTTTCAATTCCACGGGTGTCATCCATCCCGCATAGATACGTTCGTAACTGGTGTATCCGGCTGGTGTAAAACTGTTGTTATTGTAGCTTCCGCTATCCATGATATCCCAGGTAGACATTCCATATTGCCCACCATACTGAGTGTCATACATGTCAGGAAGACCAAGGCAATGGCTGAACTCATGGCAGAGTGTTCCTATTCCTGCGAGTTGGTTGCTTCCACGCAAAGGTGCGAGTTCAGAGCCACATGCATATGTGTTTATCTTTACACTTCCCGCTGTCAAGACGTGTCCGAAATCAGAATGGGCAAGTTGGAACTCGTGCGGCCACACTGTGTCGGCGCCACCACCGTTAGCTTGCCCGAGACCCGCATAAAGCACATAGACTTGGTCTACGTAGCCATCTCCATCCCAATCGTAGGGTGAAAAATCCACTCCATCCGCCAAAGCCATCAGGCATCCGCTCGCAACCATACTACCGGCATGAGCATCATTCTGACGGTTGCCCTGGCTGTCTGTTATGTCGGTACCATAGTATGCCATACCGCCCGACAGGGTATAAGGACCATACACATCGAAGTCGAGTTCAAATAACCCATTGCTCTGAGCCAGGAAATAGTCTCGTACAGATCCGTTGAAATTGCCTTTATAGCTGAACCCCTCTTCGTTCATCATTCGGGTGAAGAGAGTATTGTCATGAGCAGATTGGAACTTGGTGTCAGAGAACTGAACAAGGATCACCACACCTCTTTTCTTGCCAACATAAGGGTCGTGGTTTTCGCCTATAGCAGCTCTGCGGCGTTCCCTGCGGAGCGCATTAGCCAGTTCTCTTCTCTCTTTGGCAACTGCGAGAAGGCTACTGATTTCTGCCTCAACGTATTTGTTGTCTTCACCCTGGACGTATATTACTCCATTTGCGTCCTGATAATAATGCATATACTCGTCGCCACGCAACTCTGCATTCACAGTCATACCGTTTTGAAGATGCAAGGTGCGCCACTGTCCAGGTTTGGCAGGAACGGCATGCATAATCGTGCATGCCATAAATGACAATGCGAATGTAAGTAATGTCTTTCTCATAAATCGTCAATGTGATAAAGTGAAGAAAGGCGTGTGGGACTAACCCACACGTCCTTCTCTATTATATCGTATTTCAAATGGAAGCAATAACTATCGGGTCATTGAAACAATATGGTAACCGAACCATACATAACCTGTAAAGTCTGCTCCAGACCAGATTGTTCCATAAACTAATGGCCATTCGTTGAATGTGATAGTCTTGAAGTCTTCAGAAACCTCTCCAACCAGCGGATCTGTTACGAACTTATCAGATTCATCAGCTCCGTAGAGAATTACGTCGTTTTCACCTCCTAAGCCAAAGTCTACTCCTTCAGCAAAGAGGTATGGGAACACGAATGCTACAGATACCTTCTTAGTGTCTACATCCAAGTTGTATGCCAACTCTGCAACAGTCCAACTATACTTCATCATTCCAGTTACGTAGAGAGTCTGGTTGTAACCATCTTCACCTTCGTCGAAGCCGATTACATTAACATCCCATGTTGTAGAACCATTTGCATTCTCAACTGTCATTGTCCATTTGCCTGTAAGTTTGTCGTAGAACTCAGCGTCGTTGTCACGAAGAACGACTTTTGTCTGGGTTCCTTCTACAGCTGTTGCGCCCTTTACGCTGGCAATTGTAACGATGAATTCACGGTTTGCATTGATTTCCTCGTCGTCTACTGTTAAAAACTCGATGTTTCCGATAGTATCTTCTGCGGCAATAGCGATGGTCTTGGAGGTAATCATATAGTTAACATCCTCCTCAGCACCATTTTCGTCGGCAGCAGTAACAGCGACTGTTACTTGAACACGGCCTTTGTTCTCACCTGTTACCTTGACAGGGATATATACTATTCCCTTGTTCTCCTTAACAACGATTTCTGCCTGTTCAAACTCCACTGTGGCTTTTGAAGCATTGCCCCAACCTTCCTCGTCATCGGAGCAAGCGGTGAACAATGCTGCCACGCAGAGCATCATAATTATTTTAATGTATTTCATAACGATTTTCTGAATTTAATAATTAATAGCCTGGATTCTGCTGTCCCTTCAAATTCGGATTGGAGTCCAATTCGGTCTTAGGAATAGGCCAGATGAAACGATAGTCATCAGCAGCATACTTAAGGCTTGCTCCAATTGTCACGATTACCGCATTGAGGTCAGGATTTTCCGCATGGTTAGCCACGCGTGTAAAACCTTGATGCCAACGACGGAGGTCGCTGAAGCGGAATCCCTCACCAAGAAGCTCTCTCTTACGTTCATCCTTTACAGCTTTCAGCAATGCGGCAGCCTCTGTATAATTACCTTGGTGCTCGTCCATATAATCCTCCTCTATACGATTTGACACAAGAGTCTGGAGATAATTTGTACCCTTTGCGAGATCCGGAGTTGCTTTAGCAGCGCAGGCTTCCGCGGCAATCAGGTATTGCTCGGCAAGACGGAATGGTTTAGACATATTAGCAAAGTTGTTTACCTGACCAGTACGCAAAGCTACATTGCCTGGGTACTTCTGGAAAGTATACGCCGGGTATGTCACGCCTTCTACGACAAGGTTCCACACCTTGAAATATGTGTCAAAACGTACATCTCCCGCATCATAAAGTGCAAGGATGTCAAATGTTGGTATGTAGTCGGCATTTGTCTCTGAACCTATTGTGTTGAGATATTCCTGACCTATACCGATAACAACTTCATCCACACTCTGTACAGGGCGGAAAATAATTTCAGTGCTGTTGTCGTTGAGCCACATTTCCGAGAAGTTCTCAGCTGTTGCCAGTGTATAGACCTTAGAGTTGATGACTTCCTCAGCCTTGGCCAGCGCAGTCTCGTAATCACCCTTAACGAGCGCCACACGTGCCTGCATTGCAGCAACAGCATAAGAAGTAAGATATTCCGACATTGGTCTTACATCACTGTTGTCAGAAGCTTCATACTCCTTCAGTCCTTTGTATGCTTTCTCCAAGTCTTCCTCAATAAGTGTGAATGTTTCATTGAGAGTGCTACGTGCCGGATATGACGAAAGATCACCAGACGGATTGTACTTGGTTACTATCTGCACACCAAGGTGTGGTTTGTCGGCATCCTCTTCATTGTATGGCTGGCAGTAATGATCTGCAAGGTAGAAGTAAAGGAATGCGCGTGTGAAATAGCCGTCAGCGGCATAGCGGTCAAGCTCAACCTTGTCTTCATCTGAAAACTCGTCGCTTTCCTTCATGGTGTTTGCCTTTTCAATGAGATAGTTCGCATTGGCAATGCCGCTATAGCAAGATGCGAAGAAACCCTCAAGATCGGCATCGGATGCAGTGAACAACCCGTTTGAGATAGTTCCGTTGCGGTTACCGTTGGAAATAAGTCCGTGGAACTCATCCATCTGCAAGTCGGTTGTTGTAATCCAAGTGCCAGAAGTGCGTGAACGGAGGATGTTGTACATCTGGTTGCGCAGGCGCTGGATATCGTTCATTGACTCAATGGCATTATTCTCAATAAGAGTGCCATAAGGTTCTTTGTCCATGTCGCAAGAGGTAACAACCATTCCAAGCAACATGAGCAGGGAGAGTGTAATTTTATGTAATTTGTTCATAATGCTGTTTCCTCCTTAATTAAAATGTTACTTCTATACCAGCCACAAACTGACGTGTGTTAGGATAATTGAACCTCAAAAGGTTTATGTCTGGTTCTGGGTCGTAGCCTGTGTATTTTGTGATAGTAAACAGGTTTCGTGCAATACCGAATACCTTAACCTGCTGGAAAAATTTTGTACGAGCGATAATAGAACGTGGCAATGTATATTGCACTGTTAAGTTCTTCAGGCGAAGGAATGAAGCATTCTCAATGAGGTGAGAGTCGGATTGTATTGCTTCACCGTATGCAGGGATATCAGTCTTGTCTCCAGGTTTGGTCCAGATATTGAGCATATCGGTTGACTGGTTGAACTCAAGCGACTGGTTGGCATTGAACAAGAAGTAGTTGTCGTTGCTGACAAGATACTTCTTTGCCTGCCATTGTACATCGAAACTGACAGTAAGATCCTTCCATCTGAAAGCAGAGCCAAAACCTCCTGATATTGGAGCATGCATATTCTTTCCAGTAAAGACGGAGTTGTCTGCCTCATTGAACACTTTAGTCAAGTTGCCGTCTTTGTCATACCACATTGGCTTACCGTCGCGAGAATCCACGCCTGCGTATTTCACGCAATAGAGTTCTCCGTATGCATGACCTTTCTTGAGTTTCAGATATGTTCCACCATATTCGTATTCATCACGACCTGCGAAGAGTTCGGTGATTTCATTGTGGTTATAGTTAAAGTTAGCCCTGAAAGTCCAGTTGATATCCTTTGAACGAATAATGTCTACATCTACGTCGATATCAACACCGCGGTTTACCATTGTACCGATATTACCCATACCACCGCTGAAGCCAGTAGTGTATGAATAAGGGATTGTCATAAGCATGTCGCTTGTGGTCTTGTTGTAGAAGTCGACATTGAATGTGGCGCGGTTGAATACGCAGAAAGTAACACCTGCGTCGAAAGCAGCAACTTTCTCCCATGTGAGGTCGTTGTTGCTTGGGCTTGATATGCCAAGAGAATTAGCACCATTGTAGATGCTTCCTGTACCAATCAGACCGAAGTGGTCATAGCTGCCGACGCCAGAAGAGTTACCAGCTGTACCATAGTTCATACGGAGCTGGAGTTCGTTGAGCCATTTCACGTTCTTAAGGAAGTCCTCCTTCTTGATATTCCACATACCACCGATTGACCAGAACTGTCCCCAGCGGTGATCGGGAGCGAAGCAAGAACTGCCGTCAGTACGGAACGAAGCATCAAGGAAGTAACGATCATTCCAGTTGTAATTGAACTGGAGGAAGAACGAGTTGAAGGTTTCTTCTGAGCGTGAATCAGTCAAATCATCGATTGAGACTTGAGTACCGTCTGTCAGACGAAGCTGACGAGCATCAGTCTGTCCCTCTGAATACGCTCCGAAAGAACGTGATTTCAGGAACATTGACTCATGACCGGCAAGTGCGCTGAAGTTATGACGGTCTATGTTCCACTTATATTCAGCCGTATTGGTTGATGTCATGCGATAGTAGCGGGTAAAAGATATACTTGCGTAAGCATCAAGTGCATCAACTTCCTGACCCATCGGTGTTGTCCATGCATCTACTGGTCCACGAGTCACAGAGCCTGTATAGTCATAAGCGTCAAGAGCCTGGCGGGCAGTGATTGTAAGTCCCTTTATTGGAGTCAACTGCTCGTATGCGTTAAGTGTTCCCTCAACGCGCTTACGCTCAACATCAAGTGCATTGGTATAGTATTCTGGAAGCATAACATCCGAATAGAGCAGACCCATTGCCTTGTCGCCCCAGATAATCTTTCCTGTAGTAGGATCTTCCGTATAATAGCGTGGAGAGTCGTAAGGCATGGCATAGCGTTGGAATACCATAGGATTGTTCAGATAAATACGATCTGCATCTGCGGCACTATTCACTTCGTATGTTATCACACCGATATTAGATTGTAATCCAACCTTCAGCCAGTCGTTTACACGCGCGTCAATATTTGCGCGAATGGAATTACGCTTCATACCCGACTGATTGACAACACCGTCTTGATCGTGATGATTGACAGAGAGATAGTATGATGTTGTCTCACTACCACCCGAAATAGTTGCGTCAAGTGTATAGACAGGAGCGTTCTGGAATATCTCATCACGCCATTTAGTACTTATTCCAAGGTCGTCGACGATGTGACGAACCTGGTCGTTTACAGGCTGGCCAATCATATCGCGGAACTTCACATACTGCTTGGAATTCATCATCTCCACTCCGTCACTGATAGCAGACGACACACCGTACTGAGCACGAAGAGTGACATTTGCCTTTTCTCCGAATGTTCCTTTCTTTGAGGTGATTACGATAACACCGTTTGCGGCACGTGAACCATAGAGAGCTGTACCTGAAGCATCCTTGATGACAGTAATGCTTGCAATGTCCGCAGGGTTAAGAGTATTGAACAGCGTAGCAGAAATTGGAGCACCGTCAAGAATAAATAACGGAGTGTTAGAAGACTTGATAGAGTTCACACCACGAAGGCGGATTGTAGCCATTGCAGTTGGCTCACCGCTTGACGAAAGCACAGACAGACCTGAAACCTGGCCGGCAAGAGCATCAGTGAAGTTAGGAGTGACAGGCATTTCGAGTTTCTGGCTGCCCACCGTAGCTACAGCACCAGAGAAAGTGCCGAGTTTACGGGCAGAACCGTAACCAAGAACAATCTGCTCACCAAGTTCACTGGTAGCATCTTTCAATGTGACTGTCATTCGTGGACGAGCAGTTAATTCCTGAGTCTCGTAACCCACAAACGAGAAACGCAGTTTGTGATAACCCTCTGGTACTGAAACAGAGAACTTACCATTTGCATCAGTGAGAACGCCCGTGTTGGCACCAACTACAAGAACGCTTGCGCCCATAGCTGGCTCGTTGTTGTCAAAAACAACGGTTCCCGTAACTTGCATCTGAGCGTGTGACATTCCGCATACGAAAAGCAGCATGCCCAGAATCATAGTTAGTCTTTTCTTCATTCTCTTTCTGTTTTAAGTTTTTAATGATTAATTATTTATTTCTGTTATTTATGAAATCTCGCAAATAAGTACTTCTTTTACAACATCAAAAACGGGCGTTTTCC
>DEFM01000013.1:56727-160263 GCA_002350855.1 Prevotellaceae bacterium UBA2852 | reverse complement strand
AGTTTAGATGTTTAGAAGTTTAGTTTTTAGTATATATATAAATATAAAAATTATAATTTTTTTCTTTTTTACTATAAATCCTAAATATCTAAACTCCTAAACTTCCAAATTCTTCGCCATCATTTTGCTCGTCTCAACTTTTCTTCGTAATTTTGCAGACTCAATTAATTTTTAATGTACACGCGTATGAAGATTATTAATTCGCACTATATCCCGTTGCCGGAGCCTCGCTGGCTGATTATGGACCCCAGGGGCGACATTTACGTTCAGGTGGGCACGCTGACCGTCGTTGAGGATGCATCGACGAAGAAAGAGGGATATGCCATCAAGACGCACAGCCATCCTGTGGTAACCTTCGCGGTCTTGATGAATATAGAAAAGGACGACAAGAACATCTATTATACAGGCGCTCTCACAATAGCTGAAGGCGAGGTATTGGACGATGTGCTCTTGAAAGACTGCACACGCCTGTGTCTATCAAAACTACGCACAATGAACTTTTTACAGTTCAACATGCTAGTCATCAAACTACTGACACGAGGGGGCGATGAAGGTGTCGATTTGGACAGTCTTATTGAAAGTTTGAAGTTATGCGGCATCAAATTCATATTCCCCGATGAGGAATTGCATGAGCTGAATCTGACAACCATGGAGTACGAAGGTCAACTTTTCGTTATAAGTGATGCGCCATGGAGCCCAGAATTTGGAATGCCATACTATGCTTATCTTGACAAAGAAGGTGTGCATATCGATTACGACAAATTGTTCATGGAGTTTGTCAACCAGGCACGCGCTTATCTGAAAATTAACCGCAAGTACCGCTTTCATTTCAAGACAGCACTTGAGGATCTGCAACCCTTGGCCGAACGTTTGAATGCTGAACTGAACGACTATCTGGAGCGCAAGGAGGAGGAATAGGATGGAGCTGGACGATATGTTTCTGATGGGTAAGCGCCCGATTACGCTGCGAGTGGTGCTAGGCCTGATGGAGGATGCAGACAACAGTCTGGAGACCTACCGTTGGGCTACGCCTGCGTTGCTTCATTCCATCCACACGAAAGACACGACGATTTCCGATTACGTGAAGGAGGTGTTCGAACAGAAGGGACTGACGCCTTATAAGCCTTATAAAGAAGAGGAACAGACGGAGAAACTGTCGGCAGAGGAGCAACTCAAAAAGATGAAGATGGACGAATTTATGATGCGTTCGAAGGCGAAGATAGCGTTGGAGGAACTGATGGCGCTGAAGGATGCCAAAGGTTTGCCGCTGTTTTGCCAGAAGAACCACTGGTGGGTTGTGTTCCGCATCTTCGTTGACCTTCAGGTGTGTGGTATCAGGGAGAACCGCTACAAGGAATTCATAGAGCTGATAGAGAAACTGCAATTGAACAAGGTGAATGCCGAACTCGATATGACCACACTGAGCAACATCACGCAGGACATCTACCGATTTCCGTTCGTTAATTGGGAGCTGAAGATTCCGAAGGATGCCGGCCCACGTTGGCTGACAGCCTTCCAACGCATGAATCTGTTGGCTGAAAAACTGAAATTATCACTGAAGCTAAAGGGCTTCTAAACAGCCTTAAAACTGATAGTTCGGCTGAACGTAAAAATGATACTTCTGAGACCTCAAATGATAGGGGTCTCAGTTTTATTTTACCCATATTTCTTATGCCTAATTTCGCGGTGAGAAAAGTTCTCAGCGGGGTCAAAAACGGACCTCGTCAAGTATCATTTTAAATCGCAAAAAATTATGGCGACTATTACAATTCAGAAGAAGCTTTCAGCCATGACGGAGCAGATTGCTACCGCAGAGCAGCTGGAAGGAGTGTTTAACAATCCTGAGACTTACCGCAAGGTGTGTCAGATTCGCGAGGCTCGCAAGAATGGCGACCTGAAGAAGGCCAACAGCATCAAGAATTCGCTGGAGGGACTTATCTTCGTGGCTGACGATTTTGCCGAGTGCGAGAAGCTTGTCAACATCGTTGTGAATGGCAAGAAACAGGAAGTGATGGAGCTTGGCAAGTGGCGACTGCAGAAGTCGGCCCACCTGAATGGACTTGCCGTGCTCGATGTGGATCATCTCGAGGAGGATCCTCGTCAGGTTTTCGCGCGCTGGACAGAGGATCAGCTTCGAGCCTTGGGCGTGCTGCTGGTGTTCGTTACCTCTTCCAATGAGGGTATCAAGTTTGTGTTCATCGCTCGCAAGGAGTGGGGCAATCTGATTGAGAATGCCTGTGAACTGGCCCGTCAACTGGGGTTGAAGGCCGACGAGAGTGGCAAGGATGCCTCACGCATGTCGTTCGCACCTTCGCGTCAGGCTGGAGATATCCTTTTCTATGACGCAGAGCGCATGTTTAGCTACGAGAATCCTGAGTACGACGAGCTCTTTGGTGAGGCTTATCGCAAGGGTGAAAGCAAGGGTGTCGCACAGGAAGTTCAGAGTTTAGAAGTTAAGAAGTTTAGCATTTCGGACTTAATGTACAAGAATGTGCCTGTGCAGAAGATTGTGGACTGCTGGGTGGGCGACAAACAGCCAGAGCCTGGCGAGCGTCACAAGACCTCACTGGAGTTGGCCGACCATCTGCGCTACATCTGCGACGCTGACCCTGCGATGATTGAGGCCGTCCTGCGTGCACAGCCTTGGGTGCAGGCTATCGTTAACGAACGTAACGAGAACGTTGCTCAGACCGTCAAGTCAGCCCTTGCCTACAAGGAAGAGAAGCGCATTCCTAAGCGCATGTATCATGCCTTGCGCGATGCTGGTGTCGATGAACTTTCTGGGCTTAGCAAGCATCGTCTGCCCTATGGCGACTGGGCTCGCAGGCTGAAGAAGTTGCCTTTGGGATGCTATGCTCCAGCCCTTGCCTACATCGACGATGCAGAGGTCAAACCAGGTGGTTTGATTACCGCTGCGGGCATGTTCGACACGCTGCTCACCAAGACGCAGTATCAGGACTGGGAAGGTTATCAGCACCGTCTGAACATCTTGGCGATAGTCGTGGGTAGACCAACCGCAGGTAAGGGTTTTGCTGTCCAGCAGGACAAATACATCATGGAGGTATTGCGCGAGGCTGATGCCGAGGGTCGTGAACTGGAACGTCAGTACAAAGAGGGGCTGAACGAGCGCGAGACGTCGCAGAAGGAGCAGAAGAAAGAGGCATTGAAGCGTCCTACGGCCATTGTGCGCGACTGCCCAGTGAAGACCTCAAACAACGTGATGTACCGCCGTATGCAGAATGCGACAGTGCCAACGCCTGAGGGTGCGCTTTACTACTATCATCTCTACACGTTTGCTGCCGAGCTGTTGTCGATTGTGAAGGCATCTGGTTCGTTCCAGGAGAAGCGTGACGTGATGCTGCACAGCTTCCACAACGAGATGAACGGTGTGGACTACAGCAACAAGGACAGCGTGAACGGCCTGTTCCCCGTATTTTATAATATGGTGGCTACGGGTACGAGCACGTCGCTCAAGAAGTTCATCAATCCCAGCAATATCGGCGATGGTCTGGCCACGCGACTGAGTGTGTTTGTGATGCCTACGGGCAACTTCAAGATGCGTCCGTTGTCGAAGAAGCCCAAGAGCATGCAGGCCGCTAACGACATGAAGATGTGGGCACGTCGATTCGACAGTCTGCAGGGTGAGATCAAGGGCTTGGACAAACTAGTAGCACACGTCTATAACATGGTGGCGCTACGTGCCGAGGAGGCCAGCAACGAAGGTGATGAGGTGACGCTGACCATGATGAAGCGCATGCAGGACAAGGTGATGGCACTCTGCATTCCGCAGGTCATCTCGATGCAGAAATCGTGGGATGAGTTCCAGCAGACGATGACGGTGAAGATTACCCGTCAGCATCTGGAGTTTGCCACGCTGATGTTCGAAGTGCTCTATGCCTGCGAGGAAGCGTTGTTTGGACTGATGTGGCAAGACTATTTCGACAACGAACAGCGCGACGAACAGCCCCGCATCACGTACGACAAAACGAATGAGTACTTCCAACAGTTGTCTCAGGAGTTTACCACCAACGATGTGAAAACCGTCTGGGGTTACACTTCGAATGCCACCGCCTCAGAACGCATCCGAAAGCTGATTGAGGCTGGCCTCGTGAAGAAACTGCGACAGGGGCACTTCCAGAAGCTGAAAGCTATTGCATAGTTCACGTCAACTAATGAAAAAGCTGGGCTGACATTTGGTTAGCTCAGTTTTATTTCTTACCTTTGCGACAAAATACTAATATAAAAATAAAAGATATGAACAAGATTGAACTGAAACCGACAGCTGTGTTCGAGGAATTTGCGAAAATTAACCAGATTCCACGTCCATCGAAGCGCGAAGAGAAGATGATTGCATACCTGAAAGAGTGGGGCGAGAGCCACGGGTTGGATACGAAAGTGGATGAGACGGGTAACGTGATTATCCGCAAGCCCGCCACAAAGGGTATGGAGAATCGCAAGACGACCATCTTGCAGAGCCACATGGATATGGTGTGCGACAAATTGGTGGACTACGAGATAGACTTCGACAAAGACCCTATCAAGACGTATGTCGACGGTGAGTGGCTGACAGCTGAGGGTACGACGCTGGGTGCCGACGATGGTATCGGATGCGCCATGGAACTGGCGCTGTTGGCTGCTGACGACATCGAACATGGTCCCATTGAGTGTGTATTTACTCGTGACGAAGAGACGGGTCTTACAGGTGCCGAGGGCATGAAGGCAGGCTTTATGACGGGCGATTTCCTGATTAACCTCGATTCTGAGGACGAGGGCGAAATCTTCGTTTCTTGTGCAGGTGGTCGTAACACTTCAGCCAAGTTCACCTTCCAGCGTGAGGCTGCTCCTGCCGGTTCCTTCTTCCTGCGTGCCCAGTTGAAGGGCTTAGTGGGCGGACACTCTGGCGACGATATCAACAAGCAGCGCGCCAATGCCATCAAGTTGCTGGGTCGATTCCTATATCAGACAATCAATAAATACGAGGGCGTTCGTCTGGCTCAGTTCAATTCAGGCAAGTTGCACAACGCTATTCCTCGTGATGGAATGTTTGTCATTGCCGTTCCCAACGACCTGAAGGAGAATGTCAAGGCTGATTGGAACATCTTCGCTGCTGATGTAGAGGAAGAGTTCCATGTTACTGATACTCAGATGGTGTGGACGATGGAAAGTACTGATGCAGAGCCCGTTATCGAGGCTCAGGTAGCTCGCAACTTCATCTATGCCCTCCAGGCTGTCGACAATGGCATCTACGCCATCTGCCAAGACCCTGAGTTGAACGGTATGGTGGAAACCTCCAGCAATATCGCCAGCATCAAGACTTTGGAAAATGAAATAGATATCTTGTCTTCACAGCGCTCTAACGTGATGTCTAATCTCGACAACATGTGTGCCACTATTCGTGCAACCTTCCAATTGGCTGGTGCTGAGACTCTTTCTAGCGACGGCTATCCTGCCTGGAAGATGCGCGCCCATAGTGAACTGCAGAAGATTGTTCGTGAGTCGTATGTGAAGCTGTTTGGCAAGGAGCCCATCATGCGAGGTATCCATGCAGGCTTGGAGTGTGGCCTTTTCTCTGAGCGCTATCCCAACCTCGATATGGTAAGCTTCGGTCCCACATTGCGCTTCGTCCATACCCCCGATGAGCGTCTGCACATCCCCACCGTTCAGATGGTATGGGACCACCTGCTCGATGTCCTCAAAAACATCCCCACCAAATGAAACGTATATATATAATAATAGGTGTAGCTCTGTTGCTGTTCGCTTCGTGCGGACGGCAACAGCAGGCTAAGTCGTCTGTCAAGGATTTCGTTGAGCAGCAGTTGCATCGCGACGTCAGCTACCTCGACTTCTCCAGTGTCGACAGCACTCGCGCCATCACCGATTCGCTCATTCAGACCTTGCGCAATAGAGCAGGGCAGGGCGTGCAGTACCAGAACCCTTCTAGTGCGACGTTGCTCCACATCCGTGCACAGTATTTGCAGGATGAAGATACGCTCAGTGCCACCTTCTATCTCGACCCCGCCACTTTGGGCGTCGTAGCATATAAGGAGAATTAGTTTTTGCTAATTCTCCTTATTATTTTATTGTCTTTGTCTTGTTGTTATATTCTCATTACTTGCTTGACGCCCTTGACGGTGCGTAGCTTCTTCATGAGACCTTCCAGGCGGGTGTTGTCGTCAATCATAATGGTAAGGTTGCCACTGAACAGTCCGTCGTGCGAATCGATGTTGATGCTGCGCAGAATAAGCTTTTCGTCCTTCGAGATAATGCTGGTCAGATTGTTGACGATACCGATATCGTCGTTGCCGATGACGCGAAGGGTGATGGCATACTGGCTGGAGCCTTTGCCGCTCCACATGGCTCGGACGATGCGATAGCCGAAACGTTTCTTCAGTTCGGCAGCGTTGGGGCAGTCTTCACGATGAATCTTGATACCTCCGCTTACGGTGACAAAGCCGAACACACGGTCGCCATAGATGGGCTGACAACAGCGGGCCAGCTGGTAGTCGATGCCTTTCAGGTTGCGGTCGATAACCAAGACATCGTCCTGAATGGCTTGATGGGGCAGCTTGGATTCGTCCAACACGAAGTTGGCAGCACTCTCAGCCACATTATTACCCGTGATGGGCTGGTCGCCCTGCTGTAGCTCGATGTAGCGGTCGATAACGGTGTTGACATCCAAATCGCCTGAGGCTACATGGCGATAGAAGTCGCTGACCTCCTTGAAACCCAGTTTGCGAATGAGCACCTGCATGATGCTTTCGTCCATCTCCAACTTACGGTTCTTGAACTTGCGCTCCAATGTTTCCTTGGCAAAGAGTCCCTCCTTGACTTGCGTCTCCTTCAGCGCAAGACGAATTTTCGACTTAGCGCGTGACGTCTTGACCATATTCAGCCAATCCTGCTTGGGCTTCTGATTGGCTGCGGTCATAATCTCCACCTGGTCGCCACTCTGCAGCTCTTGGCGCATGGTCACCACCTTATTGTTGATGCGTGCACCCACACACGAGTTGCCTATCTTGGAGTGGATATGGTAGGCGAAATCGAGCACGGTGGCACCCTTGGGGAACTTGTAGAGGTCGCCCTTGGGGGTAAACACGAACACCTCGTCTTCGTAGAGGTCCATCTTAAACTGGTCCATGGCCTCCATACCATCGCTGGTCTCGAGCATGGAACGGATATTCGTCAACCAATCGTCCAAACCCGACTCGCTCTTTACACCCTTGTAGCGCCAATGGGCAGCTACACCTCGTTCGGCCACTTCGTCCATGCGCTCTGAACGAATCTGTACCTCGACCCACTTCTGTTCAGGACCTAAAACGGTGATGTGCAATGATTCATATCCATTGGTCTTAGGCACGCTGAGCCAGTCGCGCAGTCGCTTGGGGTTAGGCTGGTACATGGAGGTGACGATGGCAAAGGCTTGCCAACAGTGCATCTTCTCCTTTTCCAGAGGGGTATCGATGATGATGCGGATGGCGAAGAGGTCATAGACTCCCTCGAAGGCACACTTCTGCTTCTTCATCTTCTGCCAGATGCTGTGGATGGACTTGGTGCGCCCCTTGATGTGGAATTTCAGACCCGCCTCCGTCAATCGCTGGCTGACGGGCTGGATAAAGCGCTGGATATAGGCATCACGACTCTGCTTGGTGGCACTGAGCTTGTCCTTTATATGATAGTAGGCATCGTGCTCAAGATACTTCAGCGACAAGTCCTCCAGCTCGCTTTTCAACTTGTAAAGACCCAGTTTGTGAGCCAAGGGAGCATAGAGGTAGGCAGCCTCCTGGCTGACCTCCATTTTCTCGCGATGAACAGTAGAAGATACATCGCGTATCTGGCGCATCAGATTGACACGGTCGGCTATCATGATCAGGATGACACGCATGTCCTCTGCAAACGACAGTAGCAGGTTGCGGAAATTCTCAGACTCGACAACGGGATTCTTCTGATACAAATCCTGAATGCGCTGCAAACCATGCAGAATGCGGGCTACAGACTCACCAAAATAGGTGCGCACCTCATCGACTGTCAGCAAACCCTGCTCCACGTTGGGACGCAGCAATACAGCCAACACACCATCGCGACGCAGCCCAATCTCATCGACTACCAACTGGGCAGTCTGGAAACTGAGCAGGATGGGGTTCAAGCCAAACACGTTGCGATTGACCTGCTGACTCTCCAGGGCACTCATCATCAGTTGGCGCATGCGTTCCTCGTCACCCTCGTGCAGCGAGGATGCTATCTGTTCGCGAATGTGTTGGTAGAGTGCCAGTGTCTCTTCCTTCTCCTGAGTCGTAAATTCCAGTCGTTCTGTCATGATTTAAATTAGTTTTCAATGTGCAAAGGTACAAATAATTCTTAATTCTTAATTCATAATTCATAATTATTTGCTAACTTTGCACCCCAAATGGAAAAAAAGATGATGAAAGCAGCATTGTTCGACCTCGATGGCGTGGTGTTCGACACGGAACCTCAGTACTCAATATTCTGGGGCGCACAGTGTCGTGAATTCCACCCTGAACACCCAGGATTAGAGCATGAGATAAAGGGCCAGACGCTGGTGCAGATATATGATGCGTGGTTCTCTGGACCTTTGGCTGACAAGCAGGCATTGATAACTGAACGCCTGAACGAGTATGAGCAGCAGATGTCGTACGACTATTTGGCTGGCTTTGAACAATATATAAAAGGTTTGCGCGCACAAGGTGTGAAAACGGCCGTAGTGACTAGTTCGAACCAACCCAAGATGGAGGCTGTGTATAAGAGTCATCCTGAGTTCAAGACGCTTTTTGACGCCATTCTGACCTCAGAAGACTTTGAGCGCTCGAAACCCGACCCCGACTGCTATCTGAAAGCTGCAGAACGCTTTGGCGTAGAGCCCAAAGACTGCGTGGTGTTCGAAGATTCGTTCAACGGACTGAAATCGGGTAGGGCAGCAGGGATGTACGTTGTCGGATTGGCAACAACCAACCCTGCAGAGGCTATCAAGCCTTATTGTGACGAAGTGATTAATGACTATATCAATTTTATAAGGTAATCATAATTACTAATTTCTAATTACTAATTTTTAATTGAATTATGACAGGATATTTAGTAAGCGATAATCGCAAGGTGACAACACACCGTTTTATGGAGATGAAACAGAAGGGTGAGAAGATTTCAATGCTTACCTCGTATGACTATACTATGGCTGGCATTGTGGACAAGGCTGGTATTGACGCCATTCTGGTAGGCGACTCAGCCTCGAACGTGATGGCCGGTAATGCTACGACTCTGCCTATGACGGTAGATTATATGATCTACCACGCCCGTTCGGTGGCTCGCGCTTGTCAGCGTGCACTGGTGGTATGCGACATGCCTTTTGGCTCATACCAAGTAAACGCTGCCGACGGTGTGACCAACGCTATTCGCATCATGAAGGAAAGTGGCTGTGACGCCCTGAAAATGGAGGGTGGCGTGGAGATTCTGGATACCGTGAAGCGCATTCTGGATGCAGGTATCCCCGTGATGGCTCACCTCGGATTGACTCCTCAGTCAATCAATAAGTTTGGAACCTATGCCGTACGTGCCAAGGAACAGGCTGAGGCTGAAAAACTGATGAGCGACGCCATCGCTCTGGATGCTGCAGGATGCTTCGGCATTACACTGGAGAAGGTGCCTGCCAAACTGGCTGCCGAGGTGACGAAGGCTGTGAAATGTCCTACGATAGGCATCGGAGCAGGCAACGGAACAGACGGACAGGTGCTGGTGATTCCCGATATGCTGGGTATGACCCAGGGCTTCTCGCCCCGCTTCCTGCGTCGCTATGCCGACCTGAACAGCATTATCACCGATGCTGTGGGACACTACGTGGAAGACGTAAAGAACTGCGACTTCCCCAATGAGAACGAATCGTATTAATGGATGAATACACAGAACACACCTGTTCATATCAAACTGTGGCATCGTGAGTTTTGGCTGATGGCTATCAGCTCGCTGTTGCTGACGATGTCTGTCTATATGCTGATTCCCGTTATGCCGCAATGGTTGATTCATACGGAGAATTTTACAGCAGAGGAGACGGGCTGGTCTATGGGTGCCTTCGCTTTGGGACTTTATCTCTTTGGAGGCCCTTGCTCATGGTTGGTGCAGCGGTTCCGTAGAAATGTGATATGCATGCATGCGGTGATGACCGTAGGATTGGCCATCGGAATGCTGTGGTATATCGATATGCTACGCTCTGAGTTTGTCGAGTTCTGGATAATCGTGGCACAAAGACTGTTGCTGGGTGCTGCCTTCGGATTGGCTCAGATGGTGCTGTCGTCAACGCTGATTATCGATACGTGTGAGTCGTTTCAGCGTACAGAGGCAAACTTTAGCGCATCGTGGTTTGCCCGTTTTGCTTTGTCGTTAGGTCCGTTGGCAGGTTTGCTGACATATCCCTTTGGCTTTCATGCGGTATTGGTGGCTACCATAGCGATGGCTGCTGTATCACTGTTGCTGATCAAAATTGTGAAGTTCCCTTTCCGAACACCAGAAGAGGGCGTCCATGTGATGTCGCTGGACCGATTCTTTCTGCCTCACGGATTCGTGCTTTTCGTGAATCTGATGTTGGTAAGTATCGTAGTAGGATTGTTGTTGTCGATGTCCCACGCTCCTATGTTCTATGCCCTGATGATGGGTGGCTTCCTGCTGGCTTTGCTGGCTCAGCGTTTCGTATTCCGTAATGCGGAGCTTAAAAGTGAGGTGCTGACAGGACTGATCCTGATGGTGGCAGCTCTGATAATTATGTTGGTTTATCCCGTATCGCCAGTATCTCCTGTTTTTATAGGACTGAGTGCAGGTATCATTGGTTCGCGCTTCCTGCTGTTCTTTATCAAACTGAGCAGGCATTGTCAGCGTGGTACGTCGCAGAGTACCTATTTCTTAGGATGGGAAACAGGGTTAAGTCTGGGCGTAGGATTGGGCTATTTATTATTCTATAAGCAAACAGACCTGTTGTTATATACCGCCTTGTCGCTGACCATAATGGCGCTGCTGATGTACCACTTCTTTACGCATTCGTGGTATGTGCATAATAAGAACCGATAGACATTAGCGTCGACAGAGCTGGGCGTATGGGCAGGTGCGACAAATCTTCAAATCGTCAGTAGGACAGAAAGGTGTAGTGGATGAGAATATCTCGTCCACTTTTTTGTTTAACAGCTCATTGAAGCGGGCAGAATGTTCCGCAATGTCCAGAATAGGTTCTTTGCCAAATTTCAATGTGGGGTCGTAGTCTTCGGCGCCAGCATGTTGAATAAACAGCAGGGCAGGAGAAACCGCCTTGTCACGTTGTTTACGAACAATATCGGCATAGAGGAAGGCTTGCAGGTAGTAGTCGCTGTGGTTATGAATCTGCTCAGGGGCAAAGACGGCATCGACATTAGGCATCGACTTGATGCTGCGACTGCTGGTCTTGTAGTCTACCACACGAATACGCTCCAGTGGGGTCCCTTCGTCAACGAGGTCAAGGCGGTCGATGCGCCCTCCGATTCTAAAAGTAGATAGTTGACCGTTTACCGTTGACAGTTGACGATAAACATCACACTCGAGTCCGAGAATGGTAAAGGGAGTCAGACGACGATCAATCATGATGAGTTGGCGCAGGTAATGGATAATTACTTCGCGATTGATGATATGTAGACCGCTCAGCGGACTATTGGGCATCTTGTTGTGGAAGGCCTCATCGACAGCACGCTCTATCTCTACCTTTGTGTTTAGCAGATGGTCGAGTATGTCCTTGGTGATATGTTGAGGCAAGCGGTGATAGATAATGTCGGCCGCATCGTGGAAGATGTCACCAAACATTCGGTTGTCCAGTTCTTGTTCATCGTCAGGAACATCGGGCTCCTGGAGTCCTGCCACATAGCGATAGTAGAACTGCAGGGGACAGCGCATGTATTTACTGATAGCGGTGGGGGATAATGTTATGCTTTGAGATTTGAGATTTGAACTTTGAGACGTGAGGATGCTCATGACGTGTTCAGTCTTCTCAATGGGCTTGGGTGTCCAACGCTCTGCTTGTTTACCAGCTTGCAAAGTGTGTTGTGTGATGGGGTGTCCGCTCTCCACAAGCATCTGTAACATGAAACGACTCATCTCACCCCGTTGTCCGTCTTCTGTGGAATTGTTGTAAAGGATGGTGACATCGGAGGCACGCTGAAGCAGGCGATGGAAATAGTAAGCGTAGATGCTAACCTTGTTTTCCACAGTAGTCAGTTCGTAAGCCTGACGAATGCTATGAGGAATGAAAGAGCTGTCGTTGACACCCTTGGGCATGTTGCCTTCGTTGCAGCTAAGCAATAGCACATGGTCGAAATCTAGGTTGCGAGTCTCTAGCACGCCCATCACCTGAATTCCCTCTGCGGGCTCACCATGAAAAGGAATACTGGCTTGCTGAATAATCTGGGTGGTGAGTCGTTGTAGTGTCTGATCTGTGACCTGAAGATCACCGCTCTCTATCAGTCCATTCAAACGATTAACCAAAGTATAGGCGCGAAATAATGACTCTTGGAAGAGTGGGTCTTGGATTTCGTCCTTAGCATTTTGGGCTATGGTACGAAGCATGCTCGAGAGATTGGAAGTGAGTGGAGTGGAAGAGGAAATGGCCTGTTCCAAATCGACAAAACGGGCATAGGGATGGCGCTTGAAAGCACGCAACAGACGAGGAGAACGCCCGCCTAACTGTAGGTTGTAATAGAGTTGAATGAATGAAGCGATAGGTGTCTGAGCCAGAGGATAACCTGTGGTGATGTTGACCTTCTCCGTTTCGTTAGGTAAACAATGGATAACGGTAGGCAACAGACTTTCGTCACATAGGACAATGGCTGTTCGACGTCCGTCCTGATAGCGTTCCTGCTGGCGTAACCAGCTGCTGACATAACGAGCCTGGATATGTTCGGTGGGGGCTGCGATATAGCGGATGTCTTTTGGGTGATGGAAATTCTGATAGATTTCTTCATCCGTATTATCCAGTTCGTTGGGGAAATATTGCAAGTATTGGGCGATATAGCGACCTGCCTCGTGGTGCTGCATGTAGTATTGGTCGAAATCCCAATAGAACTTGGCCTTTCCTTCTTTCTGCAAGGCAGTAAAGAGCTGTTGTTCTACTTTCTGTAGTAGATTAAAGCCTATAAAGAGATAACGATCGTAAGGGAATGCTTGCGTAATGTTTGTTGCCGTGGAACAGTTACAAACGGAATCACAAACAGAACGATAGAGGGCTCCCTCATAGGCAAGGCCTTGTTGTGCCAATCGTTGGTTGAAATCGTGATAGACGTCGGCAAAATGGCTCCACAGGTTAAGGAAGCGTTGTTTCAGTTCTGTTTCGTGTTCCTCTGTGAAATGGCTGAAGAAGTGACGCAATAGTTGGCGCTGTTCCTCTGTAAGGAAACTCAAATCATCCAATTCGTGGATATCGCGCAGATTGGCAAAGACACGATTGGCATCAACCATATTCTTGTCGATATCATCAAAATCACTAATGAGCAGCTGTCCCCAGCCATAGAATTTGTCGAGAGTCTCGTCAGAGCCGGTTTCTTGGCAAAAGGACTTGTGCAGGTCGCATACCAGTTTGATTGGGTCGGCTACTTGCAGGTTGCTCTGCTGACGAAATAGTTCACTGATGGTAATATAGGCAGGACTCCAAATAGGACGCTGGGCGATGCGTGCCAGTTGTTCGTTGAGGAACAAGGATGCTCGCTTGTTGGGAAATACGACAGCCGTTCGGGAGAGATTGGTGCCATACTTTCGGATGATATCTTCAGCAACGTATCTTAAGAATTCTTTCATTTTTTTCTCTCTACTTTTACCTTCTTCTATCCTCTAACTTCCTCAATTTTATTAGAATAAACGTACCATAGCCAACCTCTGACATTAGGCATTTGCATCTCGCGGAGCAGATGAATATACTCACTGACTTGTTCGCGATATTCATCATGTTGGCGACCGAATTTGAAATCAATGACATGGGTTTCTGTACCATCGGTAATGACACGGTCAGGACGACGTTCTACCAATTGATTATGTTCGTCTAAACGTAGAATACTACATTCGTTAAATAATTGCCAATTAACAGAGAACCAATTTCTTACACGATTATCTTCAAGCCTTTGTTTGATAGTTCTTGTTAGCTTCTCACGCGTTACCTCATCATCGTAAAGAATACCCTCACTTTGCATCTGTAATAAGGCTTGAGGAATGTCTTCCGTTGTTCTGATTGTAGAGAATATTTCATGGAGTACGGAACCCATTTTGATATAGCTGAGTGTTTCTTGTTCATCCTCGCCCGCTATGAAATCACGACTGCGATTGCTCTGTCGGAATTCTGTCTTGACCTCGAAACTCTCCATCGAAATGTGTTCAGGGGTAACAGGTTGGAGAAAGGGATTGGGAGATTTAAAATGTTTGATGGAAGAGGGAAGAGTGATAAAGTCTCCAAAGGTGAATTCAAGGGGGCTACGTTCGTCTCCCTGTCCTTGGAGTTCGGCTCCCTCCAGTTGAATTTCAGACAGTACTTGCTCGATAAGTGTCGAGCGATTGTTCTTACTGCCTCGTTGACCGATGACAAACAAATGGCGGATGGCGCGTGTGAAAGCGACATAGAGCAGGTTGAGATTATCGACCGTATTCTGTAAATGCTCATCAAGATAGGCAGACTCATAAATGGTTCCACGCATCTGTTTCTCACTATAATCGATAGGTACAATGGGTAATGCATCAAAAGGAGCGACATCAGGTTCGCACCACAGGATATCGGGCATTTCCAGTCTCCAGTCGCAGAAGGGAATGATTACATGTTGGAATTCCAATCCTTTACTCTTATGAATGGACAGGATGCGTATGCCGTTGTTCACATCGCTTTGGATAGTCTTGCGACAGATGGTCTCGTCCCATTCGCGTACGAAGGCGTCAATATCCGTAGAATTGTCTTGCGTAAATTGGTTCAGTTGGTCGTAGAAGGCGCAGATATACGCACTCTGCTCGTCTAAACGTTGGAGGTCGAAAATGGCATAAAGACGTTCTACGAGTTCATAGAGTGGTAATTGTAACAGTTCTGTGGTATGCTGAGTGAAAGCCTCAGGCAATAAATCGTCCAAAGGTTGATCCTTAATGAGAAGATCTTGCTCGGCGATAGAATCGCTGAGTATGGCGCGATGGTAGAGTTTAGCTATTGTAGCTTTCGCCAAAAGGTCTTCGGGGTGGGTGAGCAGATGGAGGGCTTGTATCAATAAACATACTGAGACAGAGGCATCGAGGCGGAAGGCTTCATCGCTGACAATACGTACATCGGGCAGATGAACACCCAGATAGTCGGCAATGAGTGGAATATGCTTGTTGGTGCGAACAAGGATGGCGATATCGCTTAACGATGCTCCTTGTCGGCGCAACAACTGGATAGTGTCAACAACTTGGCGCAAGGTTTCTTCTTGATAGTCATCATCGGGCAAGAGGCGAATATTAACCAATCCTGTTGTGTCGCGATAGGCAGGTACCTGTTGTTGAACATCTGCATAAGCGTGTTGCAATTGGAGAGCTCCCTTCGGGTTCTCTTCTTCCATTCGGGCAAACTCCTGTTGGGCAGCCAACGTGAAGAAGGCATTGTTGAAATCGACGATGTTTCGTTCAGAGCGATAGTTGTTTTCCAAAGGACGGATGTCTACCATCTTGTCTGCATAAGAGAACTCTTGGTCGATGGCATTCAGCAGTCGCCAATCGCCTGAACGCCAGCGATAGATGCTTTGTTTGACATCGCCCACAATAAGGTTTTCGGCATGCTGATGACTCATGCATTCCTGCAAAAGAATCTTGAAGTTCTCCCATTGTACTGTACTGGTGTCTTGAAATTCGTCAATCATGATATGTTCCAATTGGGTACCAATCTTCTCAAAGATAAACGGAGAATCGCTATTGCTGATAAGCGCATGTAGCAGTTGCTGCG
This sequence comes from Prevotellaceae bacterium UBA2852, assembly GCA_002350855.1. Next base: position 144,305 of record DEFM01000013.1, on the reverse strand, counting down.
TGTCGCTGAGTAGGAAACAGTTGGATTCTTCGTTTAGTTCACGCACTTTCTTTTCAATGCTACCCAATAGGCGTAACTGACTGAGATGACGGAGGGTAAGATCAGCTGATTGGTAGAGACGATATTGTCTGGGGCGTTCTTCTATGGCTCTTCTGAGCAGTGGTATCAGCGAGGATTCTGCTACCATATAGATGGTTTCTGCTTTCGAATTCGTCTTGGCGTACCATTTGGTGGGGTCGCCCATGGCATCCAGTACACGTTTGCCCACGATGCCTTCGTCCATCTGTCCGTTTTGAAGTTTGAGGAAAAATCCTGCAACGCCCGATTTTCCAAAAAGGAAATCGTCGATGGTTAATCCCTCTGCATTTAGGATGTCAAAGAATGTATCAGCGCATTCCTTCATCAGTACCTGGGCGTTCTTACGAATGTCACGTAGCTGTTTAGTGTAGGCTTCGATAAACCCTTTCTCCTCTAGTTTCTGCATTAAGACCTTACTATGTTCTTTGTAATAGTCGCGGAAAATGGTTTTGCCAAATTGCTTCACTTGTCCGATGATGTTCCAAGAGCGATCATCGCTTATTTTCTCCATGATATAGCTCAGAAGCCATTGAAGCATTACATCCGTATGGGTCAATGAGTCAATGAGTTGGTCGACAGCCTGTTCTTCTACCTGTGTGTCGTTGAGTCCGATGCGGAGATTGGCTGTCAAATCGAGTTCGCGGGCAAGATTACGCAATACGCTTTGGAAGAAAGAATCGATGGTTTCAACGCGGAAATTATTGTAGTTATGCAACAATAGATGGAGGGATTCGCCAGCACGTTGGCTAATGATTTCATCAGAATGGCCTGTGTCTTCTTGGATACGTTTCAGATAGTTTTCTGAATCGGGAAGATGCTTCCAAATGCCATAGAGTTGAGAGAGGATGCGCATCTTCATCTCTTCCGTAGCCTTGTTGGTAAAGGTAACAGCAAGGATATTACGATAGCTCGTGGGATCCTTCACAAGCAATTTAATATATTCTGTAGCTAGCGTGAACGTCTTTCCGCTTCCCGCACTGGCTTTATATACAATGAGTGGTTTTACCATCTTCTGAATAGTTCTATCGTAAATTTACAGCCAAAGCTCTCGAATTTTGCTCCAACGAAACTCGTAAAAAATCCGGTGGATAAATAACGAGTGGTAAACCCGTAGCCTAATTCGAAATAAGGTTTTCTGCGTTCGATATTTAGGGCGCTGAAATAGAGACGCTCCATCTCGACGAAATGACCTACGAGAGGTACCCATGTAAGTGCCAAAATGGGGGATTCAAAAGAAAGATGACCACGAATGTAATAGTTAGATTCATTATACCAGCGGCTATCAAGCAACTGGAACTGACCTGTCCAGTCATCATCCCAACCCGTTGCCAGATTGTTGTCGCGGAAATTGGTATAGTCGACAAAATAGTCAGAACTACGCTGGGTATAGAATCCTGTACCTGCTCGCAGATTAATCTGACGCATGCTTTTCATGTCATGCTTATAGGAAAGATCGAACTCCCATCGCTCATAATCAAGATCGGATTTAAAGATACCCTTGATGGCTCGCTCATAGTTGGCTGTTAGGGTAGGACCTTTTTGTTGCCAAGGCTTAAAATGAAGTGTTAGCAGAGGAGCAAAACTACGAAATTCATCTGGGAAGCCAATGCTCTTCATCAGTCCGCGGTTGGTAGAGCGACGACGGTGATATACCAAACCAGTCATAACTTCCATCCAGTTAAAGGCTTCCACATTGTTAATCAGTTGGAAAATTTCATCTTTAAACTCTGGGACTTCAAAGTCTTTACCTTCTTTCTCGATGATGTCATCCACCAAAGAAGCATGGTTGGTGCGATTGCCATTGGCCCATGTAAACTCGGTATATCCATTGCGCTTGGGATTGTAGGTCATACGCAAAGGAGCGGTATAATAAAACTGCTGTTGCTTGAAGTTGTAACCCATCTGGGGATTCAGTGTCAGATAACGGTGGGTGTTGAATGTGTATTGCAGACCGATGTTTAGCTTATAGGAGAATCCACGACTCTGACTATAACTGAAATAGAGGGGGTTGAAAAGGGGGGAGATACGCATGGAGGCAGGTCCGGAATTTGCGTGAGTGCTGTTGATGAGGTTGTAACCGATATTCTCCCAAAGGAAATCGGTAAATCGGGTGCTTTTTTTCTCAGGTATTGTATCTTCTGGCTGATTCTTCATCTCCTTTGCCTCCAGATGTCTGTCGTAGATCTCTTGTTCGTTAGTGGTCAAGGAAGTTGGACGGAGGGTTTCCATCAGCTTTATGTCCTCTACATTGTCAATGGAGTCGGGGAGGGTTGTTGGACAATTGTAGTTGGCACGGCAGGAAGCGACAATTTTGTTACCTAAGAAATTGAATGTACTCTCTGTCAAGCAGCGGTCTGGTAGCACAATGTCCTCCTCATTGGACATGTTCATGGCAGCTGTGACATTGAATTTTATCATATCGAATTCGCCTTCAAAGCCGATAGAGTTTATGCGCCCGGTTTCTATATTTACAAAGGCGCGCCCTCTGATTAATTGTGTATTGTTGGTTCTTGGCCGGAAACGTATAATGGCTAATTTGTCAGTAACTGGAATGACTAAATATTTATAAAAGAAACGGTTGGAATAATAAAAAGGCGACAACATCTTATCGTCATAGAGCGTCTCATTATATAGATTTGGTGTGAGATACTGCAGCATATTGGGCATAACGGTCCTATTGTGCGGAATAGTACTGCAAATTACTTGGCGATGGAAATCGTAGTGAAATGCATCGTGGAATTTCATCTTATAATAGGCCTCACCAAAGAATTCACGGGCTCCTTTTGCAATAGAATACATAGTAGGAACCAAGAAAAGGGTGGGGTTGCGACGTTCTGTCTTGTATGTATATGACAGATACACGTTTCGTTCAACGCCTTTGCTGGTCTGTTGATGGTTTTGGGCATAGTTCCATACCTTGAATAGTACCAGCGAGTCGACAGAACGGTCACGTGCAAAACAAATGCTGGGCATGAGTATCGTCATGCCCAGCATCAGTAATATGATGTGTAGCTTTCGATTCACGACCCCAAAATTACAAATAATTTTTGGAGCCACAAAACTTTAGCCCAAATATTTCATCAGAATACGTGCATTACCAGAATCACGTAATTTGGCAATGCTTTTCTCACGAATCTGGCGAACACGCTCACGTGTCAGTCCCAGCTGATCGCCAATCTCCTCCAGACCTTTTTCGTGACAGCCAATCCCAAAGCACTCGCGGATAATGGTAATCTCACGCTCTTTAAGCACTTTCTGGAGTACAGTGTTCAGTTCTTGAGCCATAGACTCATGGTCAACCTGTCGGTCTGTACGAGAATCATCGCCAGAAGCCATTACATCAAGCATACAGTTGTCTTCGCCATCCTGAAAAGGGGCATCAATAGAGACGTGGTGACTATCTGCCTGCATAGACTGGGCAATCTTATCCTCATCCATGTTTGTGGCGTCGCTCAACTCAGAAACAGATGGGTGACGCTGGTACTCCTGCTCGAAACGATTAATCTCGTGACTAATTTTATTTAAACTACCTACCTGGTTAAGTGGCAAGCGTACGATACGGCTTTGCTCTGCAATAGCTTGCAGAATGGACTGACGAATCCACCATACGGCATATGAAATGAATTTAAAACCACGGGTCTCGTCAAACTTCTGTGCAGCCTTAATAAGGCCAATGTTACCCTCGTCAATCAAGTCAGTAAGCGTCAGTCCCTGATGCTGATACTGCTTGGCAACAGATACTACGAAACGCAGATTGGCAGTAACCAATTTGTCCTTGGCACGCTCGCCTTCAGAACCGCCCTTGCGTATTTTCTGAGCCAGCTCGATTTCCTCATCGATACTGATCAGAGGTGCACGACCAATCTCCACCAGATACTTATCCAGTGCTTCACTTGAGCGATTCGTAATACTTTTCTGAATCTTTAATTGTCTCATCTTTTACTCCTTAAATTCTCTGTAACTATCTGAAATTCAGATATGTGTATTAATTAATACCATTAAAAGCGGTTGCAAAGTTACGAAAAATATCGATTCGTTGTTCTCCGAATGCGAATTATTTTGTGTTAAAAAGGCTTAACGTCCGATTTCTTCTTTCCTTTACCATGATGGGGCTTCCCACCTTTTCCATTACGGTGCCTTCCTCCTTTTCCACGTGTATTCTTACGGGGAGCAACTGGTTTGTATTCAGGTCCCTCACCCAGACCTTCGGGTAGTGGATTCTTTGGAATCTCACGCTCTAGGAAGCGCTCGATGTCTGCAAAATAGCGCATGTCTTGCTCAGACACAAAGGTAATGGCTACACCATCACGCTGGGCACGGGCTGTACGTCCGATACGATGAACGTAATCTTCTGCATCGTGTGGTACATCGTAGTTGATAACCATTAAGATATCATCAATGTCAATACCTCTTGCCACAATATCGGTGGCAACCAGTACATCCACCTGGCCTGTCTTGAAACGATACATTACCTCATCGCGCTCTGCTTGTGAGAGATCTGAATGCATGGGAGCACAATTGATGTGCATGTGCTTCAATTCGCGAGTAATGTCTTTAACCTTGTCTTTCTTGCCAGAGAAGATGATGACGCGTTGCAATTCGCCTGCTTTAAACAAAGAACGGACAATGCCCAGTTTTTGAGCTTCATAGCAAACATCGGCCGATTGCTGAATCTTCTCAGCGGGTTTTGAAACGGCAATCTTAACTTCTACAGGTTTATTTAATAAGGTACGTGCGAGTTGCTGTATCTTGGTGGGCATGGTGGCTGAGAACATAATGGTCTGATGGGAAGATGGCAACTGCTTGGCAATCTGTAGGATGTCGTCAGAAAATCCCATATCGAGCATACGGTCTGCTTCATCAAGTACAAAAAAGGAGAGGCGCGACAAATCGAGATGTCCCATACGAATATGTGAGAGCAGGCGTCCTGGGGTAGCAATGATAACATCAGCCCCCATTTTCAGTCCTTTGGTCTCTACATCAAAACGGTTTCCATCATTACCTCCATAAACAGCTACACTCGAAATCCCATCGAGATAATAGCCAAAACCCTGCATAGCTTGATCAATTTGCTGGGCCAGTTCGCGAGTAGGCGACATAATGATGCAGTTAACTGCATCTTTTGGAAAACCACCATCGTCTAGCATGCTGAGTATGGGCAGCAGATAAGCAGCTGTTTTTCCCGTTCCTGTCTGAGCCACGCCTATGAGGTCGTGTCCATCTAGAATCTCAGGGATGCAGCGCTCTTGTATAGGAGTCATCTCCTCGAAGTGCATGTCGTATAGCGCATCGAGGATATTATCGTTTAAATAAGTCTCTTCAAATGTCATTTTTTACTCTCACTTTTCATTTTCCCTTAATTGGGTGCTTGCTTATAACAGAAATAAGCAATGAATGAATATAGGATATTTGGAATCCATGCTGCCAGCATGGGAGGTGTATCTGCATTAATAGCAAAAGTGGCGCTGACTGTCTGCAATAGGATGTAGGTAAACGACAGGGCCAGTCCGATACCCAGATACATACCCATGCCACCCTTACGCTTACGTGAAGACAGGGAAACGCCAATGATGGTCAGGATAAACGAAGCAAACGAGGAGGCTATTCGTTTATGAAATTCCACCTCATATTGTACTACATTGCTGGAACCACGTTGCTGCTGTTTGGAAATATAGCGCAATAATTCAGGCGAAGTGAAGGTCTCTTGCTGTCCTTTTGAGAAGATGAGATCCATTGGCTCCATCTGAATCAAGGTGTCAATCTCTGCACCGCTGGTAATCTGTTCACGCATGCCTTTCAACGTTCGAATCTTATAGTTGCGGGCCTTCCAGTGATAACGCGAATCAGAAATGGTGTCGTATTGAATCACGTTTGCATTCATCTGCGAAACCATCTTCTTGTTCTCAAACTTATACAGAGCGAAGCCATAGCCCGTCTTGCGGGTGTCATCATATTGTGAAATGTAGGCAACTACCCCCTTATCCACCATAAGTTGGATGTTAGAGGCTGACGTATTCTTCTTGTTGTTCTTGTATAGTGCTTCGAAGTCATGTCTTACTACCGTTCCTTTAGGTATGACATATGAACCCAAATAGAAATTGAGGGTTGCAATGATTGCAGCTGAAATCAGATAAGGACGTAGCAATCGCTTAAAACTCATGCCACAGGCCAGCATTGAGATGATTTCAGAGTTTCCTGCCAATTTCGAGGTGAAGAAGATGACTGCAATGAAGACAAATAGAGGCGAGAACAAGTTGGCAAAGTAGGGTACGAAGTTGGTGTAATAGTCGAACACAATGGCACGCAAGGGAGCGTGGTTGTTCGTAAACTTAGCCAAGTTCTCGTTGACGTCGATGACGATAGAGATAGAGATAATCAGGATGATAGAATAAACATAAGTGCCAATGAATTTGTTGATGATATACCAATCCATACGCTTGATGAAGCGGAAGGGATTGTATGCCTTCAACCACGCTATCTTCTCCCAAGGAATACGATTCCAGAGAGCTTTCATCTTACCTATTATTTCTTTAAACTTCTCTTTCATCTTCTGCGTCCTAAGTTGTCAATCACTGAACGTTTCCATTGTGTGAAGTCACCTTGTTCTATATGCATGCGAGCATCTGTCACCAATCGTAGGTAGAACGCCAGATTATGGATGCTGGCAATCTGCATGGCTAATAACTCCTGCGCCTTGAACAAGTGATGAAGATAGGCTTTCGAGTGGATTCTGTCGATATCACAACCATCTGGATCGATGGGCGAGAAGTCGTCAGCCCATTTCTGATTGCGCATGTTCATTGTTCCCTCATAGGTGAACAACATCGCATTACGTCCGTTACGAGTAGGCATTACACAGTCGAACATGTCGACACCTCGTTCGATAGCCTCGAGGATGTTCTGAGGCGTACCTACACCCATCAAGTAGCGAGGACGATCCTTGGGCAGAATCTCGTTAACTACCTCTATCATTTCATACATCACCTCAGTGGGCTCACCAACAGCCAAACCACCTATTGAGGCACCACCACCATCGTTCAACTTGCCCAACGTGTCAACGACATGCTTAGCAGCATCCTGACGCAAGTCTTTATAGGTACAGCCTTGCACAATAGGGAACAACGTCTGATTATACCCATAGAGTGGCTCTGTCTCATTGAATCGCTTGACGCAACGTTCCAACCATCGCTGAGTGAGTCCAAGTGATTTTTTAGCGTACTGATAGTCGCTCTGACCTGGAGGACACTCGTCGAGTGCCATCATGATGTCTGCACCAATCACACGCTCCGTATCCATCACATTCTCAGGGGTGAAGAAATGCTTAGAGCCATCAATATGACTACGAAACTCGCATCCTTCTTCTTTCAATTTGCGGATACCCGTCAACGAGAAGACCTGGAAACCACCTGAATCTGTCAGGATAGGACGGTCCCATGTGTTGAACTTATGCAATCCGCCAGCCTTGCGCAGAATGTCCAGTCCTGGGCGCAGGTACAGGTGATAAGTGTTGCCCAGAATAATCTGAGCCTTCACCTGCTCGCGCAATTCAGAGAAGTGAACACCTTTCACGCTTCCTACCGTTCCTACGGGCATGAAGATAGGAGTCTTAATCTGCCCGTGGTCTGTGGTAATCAAACCAGTACGTGCGTCAGATGCGTTGTCTGTATGTTGTACTTCGAACTTCATTTATTTCTCGCCTTTCTTCTCGTCTTTCTCCTCAGGAATCTCGAAATTCAGCGGATGTTCTACAATCTCGTCAGTCAGTGCAAATTTCCAAACGTCCTGCACGTTCTCAACATAATGGAACTTAACACCTTTCAGATACATCTCTGGAATCTCGTTGATGTCCTTCTCGTTCTCCTGACACATCACGATGTCTGTGATGCCAGCACGTTTAGCAGCAAGAATCTTCTCCTTGATGCCACCTACAGGCAACACTTTTCCGCGCAGGGTAATCTCACCCGTCATTGCTGTGTTCTTGCGAACCTTGCGCTGGGTCAGGGCTGAGGCAATAGAGGTGGCTATCGTGATACCTGCTGAGGGTCCGTCTTTTGGTGTAGCTCCCTCTGGCACGTGGATGTGGATGTTCCAATTGTCAAAGATACGATAGTCGATGCCCAATGTGTCTACATGTGCTTTCACATATTCCAGTGCAATCACTGCCGACTCCTTCATTACATCGCCCAAATTACCTGTCAGCGTGAGTTTGGCACCCTTTCCTTTCGACAGTGAAGTCTCGATGAACAGAATTTCACCACCTACACTTGTCCAAGCCAAACCAGTGACTACGCCTGCATAGGCATTGCCCTGATAGATATCACGATAGAAAGGTGGCTTGCCCAGCAAGTCCTCAATCTCCGTGGGGGTAATCTTCTCGAAGGGCAGTTCGCCACTTTCAGCTTTCTTGTACGCCATCTTACGCAGTGCCTTGTTGATTTGCTTCTCCAACTGACGTACACCACTTTCACGTGTATATTGCTCGATAATCTTGTCAATAGCAGCCTTGTTGAACGTCAGTTTCTTGTCGTTCAGACCTGTATTTTCCTTTTCCTTAGGAATAAGGTGGCGCTTGGCAATCTCGAATTTCTCTTCTGTGATGTATCCGCTGACCTCGATAATCTCCATACGATCCAAAAGAGGACGAGGGATGGTGCCAAGATTGTTGGCAGTAGCGATGAACATCACCTTTGACAAGTCGTAGTCCACGTCCAGATAGTTGTCGTGGAAAGCGCCGTTCTGCTCTGGATCCAAGACCTCGAGCAGGGCTGAGGCTGGGTCGCCATTATGCGTATTCTGCGTTACCTTGTCTATCTCGTCCAAAATGAAGACGGGATTGCTTGAACCTGCCTTCTGGATGTTCTTGATGATACGTCCAGGCATAGCTCCGATGTAGGTGCGACGATGACCTCGAATCTCAGCCTCGTCGTGCAGACCACCTAATGATACGCGTACATATTTACGTTTAAGGGCATCTGCAATCGACTTACCCAATGAAGTTTTACCTACACCTGGAGGGCCATAGAGGCAGAGAATGGGCGACTTCAGGTCACCACGAAGCGACAAAACGGCAATGTATTCCAAAATGCGCTCCTTCACTTTCTCCATACCATAGTGGTCACGATCCAGAATCTTCTGCGCACGCTTCAGGTCCAAATCGTCCTCCGTATATTCTCCCCAAGGCAGACTGACAAGTGTCTGCAGGTAGTTCAGTAACACGTTGAAATCAGGCGAGTTAGGGTTCAGTTGATCCAACTTCTCAGCCTCCTTATAGAAGAACTTTCCAATCTCCTCAGGCCATTTCTTAGTCTTGGCCTTCTCCAGCAGTTCCTTCTTCTCAGGGGTACTCTCGTTACCCATCTCAGCCTGCAGGTTCTTAATCTGCTGTTGCAAGAAGTAATTACGCTGTTGTTCGTCAATATCGTCGCGCGTCTTGTTGCGGATGTCCAACTTCAGCGTTTGCAGGTTAATCTCACGATTCACAATACGCATCGCGTTGAACAAGCGCTCCTTGATGGAATCGAGCGTTAGCAGGGCAATCTTCTCCTTCACAGAGAAGGGGAGGTTAGAGCAAATGAAGTTCAGTGCCATCAAATTGTTGCTGACATTCTTAATGGCAAAGGCTGCCTCCTCAGGAATGTCATCGCTCATCTTGATATACTCAGATGTCTGACTGCGCAGGTCTTCCATACCCGTCTGGAACTCCATGTCGCGTTTGCCTGGCTCCTCCTCAGGAGCAGGGGCTACATGACCAATCAGGTAGGGCTTGTATTTCTGAATCTCCATCAATCGCAGGCGACCTAAGCCCTGTATAATAGCTGTGATGTTACCATTTGGCAAGGTAAGCATCTTCAATACTTTGGCATAAACGCCCATATCGTAGAGGTCTGCTCTGATAGGCTGTTCTACCTCTGGGTCGCGCTGAGCTACTACGCCAATCAGTACGCTACCCTTCTCAGCCTTGCGAATCAGCGCCATGCTAGACTCGCGACCTATTAAAATAGGTGATACTACACCAGGAAACAATACCAGATTACGAACTGCCAGAATAGGCAGTGTATCAGGCATTTCCATTCTCGTCAGGTCGCTGTAATCGCCCTCTACATCGGCAATCATCTGGAACGACCTATTCTTATTATCCATATACATCGTTATTTTCTCTTCCATAATTGAGGTGCAAAGGTACAAAAATATTTTGGAATAACGCTTATCTAATAAGATATTTTAATATCTTCCATGTGTTCTTTCCTTTTTCTGACCTTGTGCGGAGCGTATCCTTGTAGAATAGAAAAAGGAAGGATTATTTGCTAGTATCTTATTTTTTCATTACTTTTGCAGATGGAAATCTAATGAACAATAGGGATAAGGTGTATGTTTAAGTTCAAGCATTTCTCAGTCAGACAGGATTTGTGCGCCATGAAGGTGGGTACGGATGGCGTGTTGCTGGGAGCATGGGCAAATGGTGGTGACTGCATTCTGGATGTGGGCACAGGAACGGGACTGATTGCCCTCATGATGGCTCAGCGTTATCCTAATGCACAGATAACGGCTATCGACATTGACGAAGGTGCCAAAAGGCAAGCCCTGCAGAATGTGGAGAATGCTGGTTGCCAACATCGGATAAAGGTGTTGCAAGAGAAAGTGCAGGCCCACGAAGGACTGTATGATGCTATTGTGAGTAACCCACCTTTCTTTATAGGTTCATTAGGCGCTCTTGATGCTCAGCGCAATATGGCTCGACATGCGGACACATTGCCTTATGCTGAATTGATGCAGTCTGCTTGGCGACTTTTGAAAGACGATGGGGAACTGAGCGTGGTGGTGCCTTTCGACTATCGTCAGCGTATGGAAGATGAAGCTACGTTTGTAGGCTTTTTCCCAAGTCGAGTGTGTGCCATAAAGACAGTGGTGAGAAAGCCTGTCCGTCGTTTCTTGTTGTCATTTAGAAAGCACCCCTGTGAACGAGTGCTTGAAACAATGACGATGGGCGACGATTACTATCAGCAATTGACTAAAGATTTCTATTTGTAAAATCCAGTTTGTATAAACTCGTCAAATTGTGCTTGGTAGCCATTGAACACATTGATGTCAACGGCACCAGTGATTCCATCAACCTTTCCATCTGGACATAGTTGCCAGTAAACCAGCTTAACATCGGGCTTATATTGTCCGTAGCGGGCTATCCATACGTTGTACTTCTGCTTGATGTCAGTGGCATTGTTCATGTGATGATTGATGAAACTCTGGCTGATGTAAAGAATTGGTCGCATGCCTGTACGCTGTTCTACGATGTTCATAAAGACTCGAACGCGATTCATCAACTCCTCGTCACCTCCAATCTTTCGGATTTGTGCATCAGTGGGTTCTACATCGAGAACAGGGGGGAAGTCACCCTTGCGGAATAGCGTATGATTGACAAAATAATTGGCTTGCGCCTTTGCTGGTGATTTCAAGGAGAAGAAATGGTAGGCGCCCACGTGAATGCCTTGCTTCTTGGCTTTCATATAATCACTCAGGAAATATCGGTTACGGATGTTCGTACCCTCTGTCGACTTGATATATACAAAGGAAATGGGGAAGGTCCTTCCTTCAGCATTATGACGAGCACCCAGCGAGGTGATTCGCACCTTTTCCCAATCAATGCCATAACGTTTGCGCCCTTTCTCATGCTGATGGCGTGAGATGTCAATACCATAGATGCGTTCAGAAGTGTATCTTAATCGTTCGCCCAGGAATTTCCCGTTTTTCCATTCTCCAGCCTTCAGCTGTTGATAAGGTGATGAAAGGAAGCCAAATCCGTGTGGACGACCATATAGCCAATGTCCTTCGTAGTAATTTCCGTTATGGGCGATGAATACGCCTTGTCCACTGGCTTGCAGATAAGCATCCATCTGGCCTTGATAGATTCCTGTTGAGTCAATGCGAATAGCGGAAACCACAGTGTCTGCAGCATAGACAGCAGATATAATACGCCCTTGGTCGTCACGCGTAATGGCCTTACCATTAAGGGGCGTGAAATGAAAATGTCCTGCACGCCAATAACCTTTAGAAAGCTTAACAGCGATGAGTGGACGATCTTTGGCTGGGATGGTGATGGTTTGACTAGGAGAACTTGTGTGACTAGTTGAACTGGCTAATTTTGCTAATCTGGCCTTTCTATCCATCAGTGTGGCATTGTATCGTGCCACCTGATTATAGCCTTCGTCCGTAACATTGTGTACCTTTAGGTAATACTTCATTTCAGACAATTGTGCCTCCGTTTCCTTCAAACAATTTGCAATAGAATCGGTTGGTATTGTCTTTGTATATCGTATCTCTACCTTATCAGGTATGCAAGGTGCCTTGAAAGAATGATAAGGAGTGAGGGTGCTGGTGGGGTTGATGATGACAATGATAGCTAGAATTAGCAGGTCAGTATAGGTTATGTCGCGAACCTTCTTCATCGCGCAACCTCCTCTAACCAAGCGTCAATCAATTGTCTTGCAATGCTTAGCTTCTCTGGAATGTGGGGCAGATGGTCTTTGTCGAACCATGCACCCTTTGAGAGTTCTGAGCGTTGCAGGTGTATCTTCCCACTATCATAATCAGCCATAAAGCCAACCATCAGTCCGCAAGGGTAGGGCCAAGGCTGAGAACCAAAATAGCGCAGGTTGGTGATATGCAGTCCTGTTTCCTCCATCACCTCGCGATGTACAGCTTCTTCCAAGGTCTCACCCGTTTCTACGAAGCCAGCTACCAGTCCATAGTGATCGTCGCGGAAATTGTTGGCATGAACAAGCAACACCTCATGGCCCTTGCGAACAAGTACGATAACAGCGGTAGCTAATTGGGGCCATATCTCCTTTCCGCAATGTTCACACTTCTTCGAGATATCTGTGTCGAAACGCATGGGACCTCCGCAGATGCCACAGAATTTGGTGTTCTGATCCCAATAGAGCAATTCGTGGCACTTGCCTGCTTTTAGATAATCTTCGTGGGATAGTTTATAGTAACTTTGTCGTAGCGGACACATCTCGTAGCGTTCAGACTGAGTCAGTGGCTGGTCTATGCGATAGGCCTTTGCTCCGTCAACATTCATTACCGTTGTCCAAGGCTTGGTTTCCGTAGGTGGTTCTTGCGGAATAGCATAACCATCAGCAGTCTTTTCCAATACGAGGTCGCTTTGACAAAAAGTGAAATATTGCATATCTTAATCCTTGATAACCAAATCTTTACTCTTTGAATAACAACTTGCGATCGCGCTCAATAGCTGGCTTTGCCCACTCTTCAGGAACGAATCGCCAATTGTTCAGTGCCTTGGGCGTTACCTTTCCTTCACGTTCAATCTTTTGAGTCAGATAGTAACGCTGATCACGCTCGCTCATAAAGGTGATACGCGAGGGGATGGAATCCATTGGGATGCCTGCTCCACGTGTCAACAGTTCGCCTCCACCATTGCCTTGATAGCTGTTCATGGCAACAAGATACCACGCGTTTTCGTCGAATTTTCTGCCATCGGAGAATTGCTTGATGTTTACCTTCTGTCCATCAGGTTTTGTTACATCCACCTCATAATCGATGCCTGCTGCAGAATCGAAGTTAAAGGTGTAGTTCTTGAACTTTACTTGCTGATTGTCACCAGGAGTCTGGGGCGCAAACAACATAATGTGGTCGTCAGGACTTTTCATGGTGTTTGCCCATTGATCGTAACTCAGTTCCAGCAACTGTCTTACTTCACGTCCTGTCATTCGCAAGGTGTAAATCTGGTTCTCAAAACGATAGAGCTTGAACATGTCGTTCATATATACGGGACCAGCCTTGATTTCTGTGTCGAACACCAATGGGGCAGTCAGTGAGATATCAGCATGACTTTCTTCCAATTGAAGTTGGTGGATGTAGTCTACGAAGGGTGCTGAGCCAAAGAAAACGTCACGTGAACGAATGGGGACAAGGAATGTGCCAATTTGTCGCTCTACATAGCTCTTGATACTATCCATCTGGGGCTGGAAATGGCGCACATAGTCTTCGTCAATAGCCTCTTTGGTGACATCAACCAGTTTGCCTTCCTTCTTGGTAACCATCCATTGTCCCTTCTTTTGGGTGCATTGAATGGTGGCTTCTGCCACTTTCATAGCATTGCACGAAGGATTCATGCAGAGTACTCCATTGTCCAACAGAACGTTGCGCTCAGTGTGATCATGACCGAAGAATACAACATCAAGGTCATCAACCTGTTCGGCAACCTTCTTGGAGGCATCCTCATCGTAGCGTTCTGTGGTAATGCCACCTTCCCATCCGCTATGGAACAGTCCTATAATTAGGTCGGCTTTCTTTTCCTCTTTCAGGAACTTCACCCATTTACGCGTGCTAGTAACCATTTCTTCGAAACGCAGTCCTTTCCACAGATTTTCGTGCAACCAGTTGGGAATAGCAGGGGTTAGCATGCCAAGGATGGCAATCTTCACACCTTCGCGCTCTAGCATCAGATAAGGCAAGACATAGGGGCTCTCTTGACGTGTGTCGATAATGTTGGCACCAAGGGTTGGGCATTTCAGGTCTTTAATCCACTTGTCGTAAACAGCATGCCCCGTTTCCACGTCGTGGTTGCCAAATGTCTGGGCGTCATATCCCAGATAGTTGATAACTTCTGCTGCGATGTTGGGCTGGTCTGTTTTTACGAAGTTTGTATAGTAGCAGGTGGGTTGTCCCTGCAGAATATCACCGTTATCCAACAGAATCAGGTTCTTGCCGTATTCCTTACGCTGTTTTTTAAGATATGTACTCACGCGAGCCATAGTTCCCTTCATAGGCTTTTGCTCCGTGAAGTCGTAAGGAAAGAAAGCTCCATGTACATCACTCGTCTCCACTAATTTCAGTGTGACGGTCTTGTCTTTTTTTGCCATTGTCATGGTAGTGAGGCAAAGAAGTGCCAGTGTGATTATCGTTGTCTTTTTCATAGTTGCAAAGGTATATAATAATTCTGACTTATGCAAATTTTGGTACGCTTTTTGCTGCTAATTTTTTAGAAATAGTATAAAGAATTAAATAGGAGGACGTAAGATATGGCATTTATTGATTATTACAAGATTTTAGGTGTCGATAAGACGATACCACAGAAAGATGTAAAGCGCGCTTACTTGAAGCGTGCCAAGCAGTTTCATCCGGACTTGCATCCTGACGATCCTAAAGCCAAGGCAAAGTTCCAGGCTTTAACGGAGGCCTATGATGTGATAGGTGATCCAGAGAAGCGTGCCAAGTATGATAAATATGGTGAGCAATGGAAACAGGCTGAGCAGTTTGAGAATGCTGGTTTTGGCGGAGGTGGCTATGATGCCAGTGGTGGCTTCGGTGGCTTTGACTTCTCGCAGTTTACAGGCAGTGGAGGTTTCTCTTCATTCTTCCAAGACTTGTTTGGTAGTCAGGGTGGATTTAATAGTCATGTGAACTATTCTCGTCGCCCTACTAATACAGAAGCCAATGTTACTATTGATATGTATACGGCCCTCTTGGGTGGAACAATCATTGTGACTACAGGAACGGGCGATAAGTTGCGCCTGAAGGTAAAGCCAGAAACGCAATCAGGTACCAAGGTGCGTCTGCGTGGCAAAGGCAGGAATGGTACTGACCTAATTATTACTTATCAGGTCAAGTTGCCTACTAACCTAACGGAGCATCAGCGTTCCTTGTTGCGAGAAATGCAGCAAGGATAGGCGCTTGAGATTTTATTTTCGTGATGCCAAGAACTCTTCGGCCCTTTGTAAATCTTCAGGGGTGTCAATGCCTACTGTCTCCACATCGGTAAGTCCAACTCTGATGCGATAGCCGTTTTCTAACCAGCGCAACTGCTCCAGACTTTCTGCTATCTCCAGAGGCGATTGGGGTAGTTGGGTGACTTCCTGAAGAACCTCACGACGATAGGCGTATAGTCCTAAATGCTTGAGGTAGGGGAAATGCTGCAACCATTCAGATTGCTCTTTTCCACGAACATAGGGAATGATGGAACGGCTGAAATAAAGTGCAAAGCCACGCTTGTCTGTTACAATCTTCGGAGAGTTAGGATTCATAGCGGCTTCTATGCTTTCAAAGCGCTTGCCCAATGTGCCAATCTGTGTGCTGGGCTCATCGAATAAATGCATGAGCGTCTCAATCTGAGACTTCTGGATAAAGGGCTCGTCGCCTTGAATGTTGATAATAACGTCAGCCTGAGTGCCTATCTTCTCAGCAGCCTCCTCAATGCGATCCGTACCACTCTTATGATCTGCACGCGTCATGATGGCTCGTCCACCAAACTGCTCTACAGCTTGGAAGATTCGCTCGTCGTCAGTAGCTACATATGCCTCGTCCAATATAGCTGTAGCTTGTTCGTACACTCGTTGGATGACAGTGCGTCCACCCAACATAGCCAATGGCTTGCCCGGAAAGCGCGTAGAAGCGTAGCGAGCTGGTATGATTCCAATGAATTTCATAATCTCTAAAATCCTTAATCTGTGTGCAAAGATAGTGAATAATTTTTAAAACGCTTGGCTATCTCGAAAAAAAAAAGTACCTTTGTGAGGTTAAAATATGAAGTAGAAAGAATGAGATTTCGATATATATTCTTAAATGTATTATTATTAGCCTCTTCTGTGGTGATGGCTCAGAAGGTGACTCTGGGCGCTTGCGTGACGAAAGATGGAGGTAATTATCAGGGCGAAATGCAGTCGGGTAAACCTCATGGAAAGGGTGTCACCAAATGGAAGAACGGCAACGTATTTGAAGGTAACTACGAGAAGGGGAAACGTCAGGGCTATGGTGTCTATACTTTCTTCGATGGAGAAAAGTATGAGGGAGAATGGTTCCAGGATCAGCAGCACGGACAAGGCACTTACTACTTCTCTAATAATAATAAATATGTAGGATTGTGGTATCGTGACTATCAACAGGGACATGGAACCATGTTCTACTATAATGGCGACACATATAATGGCGAATGGAAACAAGACAAACGTCACGGAAAAGGTCGTTATGAATTTAAAGGCGGTGCCTATTACGACGGAGAGTGGGCTAATGACCAGAAAAACGGTAAAGGTATCTATAATTGGGGCGATGGTTCCAGCTATGAGGGTCAGTGGAAAGACAATCAACGTTCAGGAAAGGGCACTTTTCAGTATGCTGATGGTGATGTATATATTGGCCAATGGGCTCGTGACTTACAGCATGGACAAGGCATCTACAAGTTCCAGAATGGTGACATCTATGAAGGAGGCTATGTGGATGGTCAGCGCACAGGACAAGGTGTGTTCCGCTATGCCAACGGAGATAAATATACAGGTCAATTCCTGAATGGTGATAAGGCTGGTCAGGGAATGCTTGTATGGAAAAACGGTAATACTTATCAGGGCGAATGGAAAAATGATAAGCCCAATGGGCGTGGCAAGCTGACAATGAAAAACGGTGATGTGTTTGAAGGTCAGTTCCTGAATGGTCAGATTCATGGCGAGGGCATTGCCCGCTATGCTGATGGATCGAAATTCAAAGGCCATTTTGAGAAAGGCAAGCGTCAAGGTCCTGCCATTGAGGAAGATAAAGACGGAAACCGTTTTGAAGGCAGTTATGTGGACGACCGTCGTGATGGCCGTTTCGTGGAGAAAGACCGCAATGGAAACATCACTGCACAGGGCTCCTATAGCCGTGGACGCAGAACATTAGACAGATAAGGCAACAATTATAAAAAGTATAACTATATTAAAACAAAAGCATTATGATTATCGACAAAATTGAAAATCTGAAAATGTACGAGTCTGTGAATCCTCTGTTCGCTAAAGTAGTGGAGTTCCTGGCTCAGAACGACTTGGACAAACTGGAAGTTGGAAAACATGAGATTGTGGGAAAAGATCTCTTTGTGAACATTCAGATGGCTAAGGGTAAAACACCCGATGAGGCTGTAATTGAGACTCACAATAAGATGATAGATATCCAGATTCCCATTACAGCAGCAGAGACCTTTGGCTATACCCAGCGCGACCTGTTGCCTGATGTAGAGTATAATGCCGAGAAGGATATTACCAAGATTCCAGGCATTGCAGCCGATAGCTATGTAACTTGTCAGCCAGGTATGATGGCTATCTTCTTCCCTGAGGACGGACATGCTCCTTGTATTGCTGGTGTACCAGAATTGAAAAAGGCTATTTTTAAAGTGAAAGCATGAACAAGTAAATTGGTAAATTGTCAAATTGTAAATAGAGATTATGGCAACAACTAAGAAAACAACAGCAGCTAAGAAAGCTGCCCCTAAGAAAGCCACTCCCAAGAAGGCTGCTCCTAAGAAGATTCAGAAAGTTCAGGAGCCACAGCATATCGGGTTAGTTCGCGACGACTCGTGGTTGGAACCCTTTGAGCAGGCTATTCGTGGTCGCCACGACCATGCCGTTTGGAAGATAAACCAGTTGACACGTAATGGCAAGTCAACACTCTCGCAGTTTGCTTCTGGTCATTTGTATTTTGGACTCCATAAGTTGGCTAAAGGTTGGGTGTTCCGTGAGTGGGCTCCCAATGCTACAGAGATTTACCTGATTGGTGATTTCAACAATTGGCAGGAGTCTGAGAAATATAAGTGCAAGCGCATTGAGGGTACTGGCAACTGGGAACTGAAACTCAGTGAGAAAGCCCTCAAGCACGGACAACTTTATAAGATGAAGGTGAAGTGGAATGGGGGAGAAGGCGAGCGCATTCCTGCTTGGTGCCGTCGTGTGGTGCAGGACGACCAGACAAAGATATTCTCTGCTCAGGTATGGAACCCTGAGAAACCCTATGAGTGGAAAAAGAAAAATTTCAAACCCAACAAGTCTCCGCTGTTGATTTACGAGTGCCACGTGGGTATGGGTCAGGATGCCGAGAAGGTGGGCACCTATAAGGAATTCACCCAGAATGTATTGCCTCGCGTCAAGAAGGACGGCTACAATGCTATTCAGGTGATGGCTATTCAGGAGCATCCCTACTATGGCTCGTTTGGCTATCACGTATCTTCATTCTTCGCTCCCTCCAGTCGTTTTGGTACACCTGAGGACTTGAAGGAGATGATTGACACTGCTCATAAGATGGGCATTGCCGTCATCATGGATATTGTCCATTCACATGCTGTGAAGAACGAGGTGGAAGGTCTTGGCAATTTGGCTGGCGACCCCAATCAGTTCTTCTATCCCGGTGACCGCCATGAGCATCCCGCTTGGGACTCACTGTGCTTCGACTATGGTAAGGACGACGTGCTCCACTTCCTGCTCAGTAACTGTAAGTATTGGCTCGAGGAGTTCAAGTTTGATGGTTTCCGCTTCGATGGTGTGACCTCTATGCTGTATTATTCACATGGATTGGGTGAGGCCTTCGGAGGCTATGGCGACTACTTCAATGGTCACGAGGACGACAACGCCATCTGCTACCTGACGCTGGCAAACTGCTTGATTCACGAGGTGAACCCTCAGGCTATCACCATCGCTGAGGAAGTGTCAGGTATGCCTGGCCTTGCTGCTAAGTTCGAGGATGGCGGCTATGGCTTCGACTATCGTATGGCCATGAACATTCCTGACTACTGGATCAAGACCATCAAGGAAGTGCGCGATGAGGACATCAACGTTTGCTCTATCTTCTGGGAGGTTAAGAACCGTCGTCCTGACGAGAAGACCATCTCTTACTGCGAGAGCCACGACCAAGCTTTGGTGGGCGACAAGACCATCATCTTCCGTCTGATTGATGCTGATATGTACTGGCACTTCGCCAAGAAAGATGTCAACGACCTTGCACGGCGCGGTATCGCCCTGCACAAGATGATTCGATTGGTAACAGCTGGTGCCATCAACGGTGGTTATCTGAACTTCATGGGTAACGAATTCGGTCATCCTGAGTGGATTGACTTCCCACGCGAGGGTAATGGCTGGAGCTACAAGTATGCCCGTCGTCAGTGGAATTTGGTGGACAACAAGGATTTGTGCTATCACTGGTTGGGCGACTTCGACCAGAAGATGTTGGAGGTAATCAAGAGCCAGAAGAACTTCCAGGCTACTCCAGTTCAGGAGATTTGGCACGATGATGGCGACCAAGTTTTGTGCTACATGCGTGGCGACTTGGTATTCGTCTTCAACTTCTCGCCCACACGTTCCTATACCGATTATGGATTCCTTGTGCCCACAGGTTCTTACGAAGTGGTATTGAACACCGATGCCAAGGAGTTTGGTGGCAATGGTTTTGCTGATGATACAGTAACCCACATCACCAACTACGATCCACTTTATGTGCAGGATAAGAAAGAGTGGCTGAAACTCTATATCCCTGCTCGTTCGGCTGTGGTTTTGAGAAAGATGTAAGGACCCTTTTTAGGGCTACACCTTATTTATTATAATGGCTATGCTGGTGTCTTGTTTCATCAGTATAGCCATTAATATGATGCTAATTTGTGTACAGAAGATAATTTTTTTTGTAAATCAGTAACATTTTACAATTAAAATGTGTAATTTTGCAGTCATAAAAGAAAGAATTCTTATTTTTTATGGTACATAATATCTTCAAGGGTTTAGGTATTGCGCTGATAACCCCTTTTCAGGAAGACGGTTCAGTGGACTATAAAGCACTGATCCGTTTAGTGGAGTTTCAGCTCAAAAATGGAGCAGACTTCTTCTGCATTCTCGCTACGACGGGCGAAACACCTACGTTGACTGCAGAGGAAAAAAAGATAATCAAAGATTTAATAGTTGACTTGGTTGGTGGACGAGTGCCCATCCTGATGGGATGTGGTGGTAATAACACTGCAGCCATTGTGGAGGAACTGCAGAATGGCGACTTCAAGGGTATTGATGGCGTGCTGAGCGTTTGTCCATATTACAACAAGCCTTCTCAGGAAGGTCTCTATCAACATTTCAAGGCTATCGCAGCAGCTACCAAACTGCCTGTGGTGCTTTATAACGTTCCAGGACGTACAGGTGTAAACCTGAAAGCAGAGACTACGGTTCGTCTGGCTACTGACTGCAAGAATATCGTAGCCATCAAGGAAGCTTCTGGTAATTTGGAGCAGGTTGACGAGATTATCAAGAACAAGCCTGCATCCTTTGACGTGATTAGTGGCGATGATGCCCTGACATTCCCAATGGTTAGCTGTGGCGCTGTGGGTGTTATCAGTGTGATAGGCAATGCTCTGCCTAAGGAGTTCTCAAAGATGATTCGTTTGCAGATGAAGGGAGAATATGATGGAGCCCGCAAGATACACCATCGCTTTACAGACCTCTTCTCGCTACTCTTCGTTGATGGCAACCCCGCTGGTGTGAAGGCAATGCTCAGCGAGATGGGCTATATCCAGAATGTTCTGCGCTTGCCTTTGGTGCCTATGCGCATCAAGAATATGCAACGCATGAGTGAGATACTGAAAGAACTTAAGATATAAGGGATAGAATGTAGTTACTACTTATCCTATACAATGTCATACCAATATATGAAGAAAGAACTAAAGCTAAAAAACCAGATAAGTGAGCTGGAGAGGGTCAACCAGTTCGTCGAGGAGATTGGCGACGAGCTGGGACTGGACATGGAGCTCCAGATGAATCTGAATCTGGTGATGGAGGAGATGGTCAGCAATGTCATCTTCTATGCTTATCCTCAAGGCACAGAGGCCGAAATTGAATTAGTGGCTGAAAGTGACGGAAAGGAAGTGACTTTCGTGTTGAGTGATAGCGGAAAGGAGTTTGACCCAACGATGAAAGAGGGTGTCAACACAGATATTAATCCAGCAGAAAGAGACATTGGCGGCATGGGCATCTTTATTGTAAAGAACATCATGAACAAGGTCACTTATCAGCGTCTGAAAGGCAAAAACCTGCTGACTATGAAGAAAGATATCAAGTAAATCAACAAGAAAATAGAAATAATAAATAAAATTGTAAGACTATGACAGAGATTATCAAAGAAGATGGCAAGACCATCATTAAGACAGGTGAGCGTATTGATACAATGAATGCTTCACAGTTTGAACAGGACATCCAGCCCGTTCTTGTTGATGGTGGCGTCAACGTGGAAATGGACTGCACGAATCTTACCTACATGGCCAGCTCTGGTCTTCGTATCATCCAGAAGACTATGCGTACCGTTACCCAACAGAAGGGTGTGTTCAAGATGACCAACGTTAGACCTGAAATCTATAAGGTGTTGGCTATGACTGGCTTCACAAAGTTTATTAAGGTAGAAAAGATAGCTGAATAAGATATGTTATACGCTTTTATCATTGTACTTGTAATAGCCATTGGATTGGCTACTGGACTCTATTTCCAGATGAAAGCCAGTCACGGGCAGGCTGAGGAGCAACAGAAATTGCTCAATGACTACCAGTATAAAGTGGACGAACAGCAGAAGCTGTTGGACGACTATCGTGCACTGGAGAAGAACTTTGATAACATCGGCGAAGGCTATGAGCAAGCCCTGCTCTCCTTTGAGAAGATGGAGGCAGAAGCCAACAAGGCAAAGTCGACTAACGAAGCCCTGCAAAAGCATTGCAATAGTCTGCAGGCTGAGCTGGACGCGCTGAGAGAGAGCGATCAGAAGAAAAGTGAGACTGCCAAACAGGTGGTTAAGCAGATGTTGGCAACAGCAAAAGCCAATGGCGATATACGTGCTATATCCATGATTCTTAAGCTGACCGATTTGGACGATATTCAGCCTGATATGCCCCCCATTGAACGTACAGACAATATTATGGTAGCTCAGGTGTCTGACGAGGCCATCAAGATTTCTGGCGTTGAGAAGTCGCAGTTTGCCAATTTCGCCTATAATGTGGCTCCTGATGCTGCGGCTACTATGCTTTCCACCAATCAGCAGAAGGCTGTTCGCGCGTTGACTCATCTGTTGGACAATGCCCTGAAGTTTACCAGCGAGGGCACCATCACTCTGAATGTCTCTGTGGATATGGACAAGATGCAGATTATCTATGCCGTAGAGGATTCTGGAACGGGCATCGAAGCAGCTGACGCTGAGCGCATCTTCGAGCCTTACACCAAGCTCAACCAGTTCTTTGATGGACAGGGCATAGGACTGACCGTTGCGCGCAACTTAGCTCGTCGTCTGGGTGGTGATCTCACCTACGACTCAGCTTTTGCAGGCCCAGGTTCACGCTTCGTACTTACGTTGCCTATGTAATTCCAGGAAGGGACTTTTGACATTCACCGTTAAAACAGAAACAATACTCCGAGAGTAACAAAAATTACTTTCGGAGTATTTTAATTTATATTTGGAGTATTTTAAATTACTTCCGGATTAACTAATAAAAGCTACCCAATTTTTGCGCCCTCACTAGGAAAAAATTGTTCCCTGCCTAGGGAAAAAGTTTTTCTTCGTGTAGTAGCAAAATGTTGCCTTGTATGCGCCTTTAAAATTGTTCGGGATTTTTGGTCATCTCACGGATTCTTTGTAAATTTGCAGACTAATAGGAAAAATCATGGGAAATATTGACGATAGTTTGTTGGCACAACTGAACGAGAGCCAGCGCGAGGCCGTTATTTATTGTGATGGTCCTCAGTTGGTGATAGCGGGTGCTGGTTCAGGAAAGACGCGTGTGTTGACCTACAAGATAGCCTATCTGCTGGACCATTATGATATGGTTCCCTGGAACATTCTTGCGCTGACCTTTACCAACAAGGCTGCGCGTGAAATGAAGGAGCGCATAGGCAGACTGGTAGGGCAGGATAGGGCCATACGCTTGCAGATGGGTACTTTCCATTCGGTTTTTGCACGAATTCTACGAGCAGAGGCTGAGCATATAGGCTTTGGTGCCAACTTCACCATTTACGACCAGTCAGACTCTCGTTCGCTGGTAAAGAGCATCATCAAGGAGATGCAGCTTGATGACAAGACGTATAAGGCAGCATCGGTAGCTGACCGTATCTCAATGGCTAAGAACCACTTGCTGTTGCCTCAGCAATATGCTACCAGCTCGTGGGCTGCTGACGATGCTCAGCATAAACGTCCGATGGTGTCCCAAATATATAATAGGTACGCGGAGCGTTGTCGTCAGGCTAATGCGATGGACTTCGACGACTTGTTGGTACAGACATTTGTGCTGTTCAAGAATCATGAGGACATCCGACAGAAATACATAGAGCGTTTCCGTTATGTACTGGTTGACGAGTATCAGGACACAAACTTTGCGCAGCAAGCCATCGTATTGTTGCTGACTAAAGAGCACGGAAGGGTGTGTGTGGTTGGCGATGATGCACAGAGCATCTATAGTTTCAGAGGTGCTAACATCGATAATATCTTGGACTTCCAGAAGCATTATGATGGGGCGCGACTGTATAAACTGGAACAGAACTATCGTTCTACACAACTCATCGTGCAGGCTGCTAACAGCTTGATTCGCAAGAACGAACGACAGATACACAAGGACGTGTTCAGCGAGAACGAGCAGGGTGAGCGCTTGACGCTGAAACCTGCCTATAGCGACAAGGAGGAGGCTATGATTGTCTGCAATGACATCAAGCGAATTCGCAGACAGGAGCAGTGTGAATATAGCGACTTTGCCATTCTCTATCGCACCAATGCACAGAGTCGTTCGTTTGAGGAACAGATGCGCAAGGATGGTATTCCGTATCGCATCTATGGTGGACTGAGCTTCTATCAGCGCAAGGAGATTAAGGACGTGATTGCCTACTTCCGTGTAGTGGCTAATCCCAATGACGAAGAGGCACTGCGACGCATCATCAACTATCCTGCACGAGGTATTGGTGATACAACGGTGGGCAAGATAGTGGAAACAGCCAATCTGCATAACGTCAGCTTGTGGCAGGTGATAGCACAACCGATGGTTTTCGATTTGAAACTATCGAGTGGCACGCTGGCCAAGTTGGAGGCTTTTAAGACGTTGGTGGGAGGATGGATGGGTCGTATTGCCGACGAGGATGCTTACGTGCTTGGACACTCCATCATTATGGAGAGTGGCATCAGCAAGGATATCTATAGCTCGAATAATCCAGAAGACTTGTCGAGACAGGAGAACTTGGAGGAATTCTTGAGTGGAATGCAGGACTTCGTGGAGAGTAGGAAAGAGGAGGGACGCGAGCAGGAAATTGGGCTGAGCGACTTCTTGCAAGAGGTGGCTTTGTTGACAGACTTGGATAGTGAGGGCGATGAAGATCAAGCGAAGGTGACGCTGATGACCATTCACTCAGCAAAAGGTTTGGAGTTTCCCACCGTGTTTGTTGTGGGTTTGGAAGAAAACATCTTCCCGTCGCCCATGTGCACAAATTCCATGCGCGAGTTGGAGGAAGAGCGTCGCTTGCTCTATGTGGCTATTACACGAGCAGAGAAGCATTGTATACTGACTTGTGCGCAGAACCGTTTCCGCTATGGCAAGATGGAATATGACACACCTTCACGCTTTATCAAGGATTTCGACCCCAGCTTGATTAGGATAGAGGGTGGAAGCGCTAGCACTTTCGGCCTTTCTGGGTCGTCTAGTTATTCAAGAGAATCTAGATTTTCTAGAGATTCTAGACAGTCAAGTGATTCTAGATTTTCCAGAGAATTCAGAACCCCTCTGCCTTCAAGGTTCCAGAATCCACGCCCTGTGGCTACGCAGTTTGTGGCTGATCCAAAACCTCGCTTAATGCCTATACGACAAGAAGCACCACGTCCACAGTCGGCTATTGGTAACATAGGACTGAAAGAGGGCAACGTGATAGAGCATCAACGCTTTGGTATAGGAACGGTAATTAAGATAGAAGGCTCTGGTGAAAACACAAAAGCAACTGTAGAGTTCAGGAATGCAGGAACTAAACAATTACTTTTGAAATTTGCGAAGTATACGATAATCAGTTAAAGAGCATCATCTTCCGGATGTTCTGGAAGATGATGCTTTATTTTGGGCAAGTGCTTCTTCTTGCGAAGATATGCAGCTTTGCGCGCTTCATATTCCTCGAAGTGTTTCTCGAGAAAATTGTCTGCCATCAGTTCTTGTTATTATTATATATGATACTGATGCGCACAGGTGTATGTTTGTTCTTCTTGCCTCCAACCAGTCGGACACTATTTACATTCATCTCATTCGATACAGTAGTCGCATTGGTTGTACCAGAGGTCTCAACCTGTACAGGAATCAATACCACCTTGTTCCAATCAACCGTTGTATAGCGGCGCTCCCACATGTGGTTAATCAATGTTGAGAGATTGTTGAACGTATAAGTCTTATAGGTGGTGTTGAACGTAGCCAGATAAGAAGTCTTGTTGTTTGGCACGCTATTCAACTCAAAGAAAGTCTTCAAGCTGTCGCGCTCAACCATCAGCAATTGGGTGGGCTCTTCAAGCACAATATCGCTGAAATTGCTCTTGTCAGTCATACGGTTGAACACAATTCTGGCAGAGGTAATCGTGTCATTCTCATGTCCTCTCTTAATGTCTTCTACGGGCAATGTAACTTCAGTATAAATGCCAGCAGGAGTCTTTAGATAGGTGCATTCCTCGTCGGCAATGAGCTTATCGATACGACTCTGGTCATTGATGATATGCGTAGTCTGCAACACTTCCTCTGTGGCGTTGATGTTTGCATATTCAATATAGGTTACATCATTAACAATATAATGGTAATAGATAACCAGCTGTGTATAAGCAACTTCAGTCATCACGCCCAATCCATCCACACACTTCAGGTAGAAGCCTGGACAAACGTTGCGAGTAAATGCTTTTGAGTTCTTGTAATATTCAGGATGGTCATAATACTTTTCCATTAAGTAAGTACCGTAATTGTTATACTTATTACCATCCTTGTCGCAATACTCGTCGTTCAGGGGAATGTCTACCGTCTCGTAGTATCCTTTCTTGCGATAAACAGAGCGCAGACTGTCGTTGGTTGTCAAGTCAGTCATAGAGTAGACAACATTTTGGGAAATAGCGCCTTCATCCTTGCGAACATAGCCTTTTTCCTCTGGGTCAAAGTTGGTATAATAAAGATTACTTTCTTCAACGGGCTTAGCAAGTTCGCGTAATGACAACTTCATAGCGGCCAAAGAGTCGCCCTGATAGCTGTTGACAACAATACGAACAAAGCAAGAGTCGGCAATAGGAGTGAAAATACCGCCTTTTTCAGCAATAGTTTGTTGGCTGGGGAACATCTTGCTGGCTTGATTCTCCAAAATATGGAACTGCGTCATGTAGTGGCTGATAATGTAAGAACCTGTCTCTGGATCTTTCAATCTGCCAAGATAGCAATAGACGCTTCTTGAAAGCACGGAGTCTACCTTGATGGACTGTGTGGCTACATCAAATGTATCAGTATAGACCTCGTATTTATCATTGGAACTCGTCAGCGAGTTGCCCATCAGGTCAGTGGTTTCCGTACATGAAGAGATTGCAACCGCAACGAGTGCAATCACTGCCATTATTATTTTTCTCATCACTGAAGTTCTTTTGTCTAAATAATATTATCCTTGAATATTAAATCTTATCATAGAATTCCTCGTAGGCATTCTGGAAGTCTTCGCCTGGATAACTCAGCGTGGGAATATTGTTGTCTGCAGCATATTTCAGAAGTTTCTTATCAACATCGTTGCAGCCTGCAATAACACCATCACTATAGTCAATAGCCAACTTGCTCAGTTCTTCAAAGTCAAACTGGTCGTTATACTTCTTCAGCAATGAAGCCTTTGCGTCACGGAACTCGATGCTCTTCTTGAAATTGTCGTCAAGATTAGAATTCAGACTCTTGCCGAAGAGTGAAGTTACCACCTTGGTGCTGGCAAATGAAGGCTCGTCATGATAGGCTGTCTTTATATAAAGAGGTATAACAGCGCCCATCCATCCCTGAACATGGATGATATCGGGCACCCAACGCAACTTCTTGACAGTTTCCAGTACGCCACGAGCAAAGAAAATGGCACGCTCACCATTGTCTGCATAGTCAACGCCGTTCTCGTCAATAGTCATCTGACGCTTGGCGAAATAATCATCGTTATCAATGAAATAGACTTGGATGCGTGTCTGGGCGATAGAGGCCACTTTGATAATCAGTGGGTGGTCTGTATCGTCAATAATCAAATTCATACCAGAGAGACGGATGACCTCATGCAATTGTCCGCGACGCTCATTGATATTGCCCCATTTGGGCATGAACGTACGAATCTCGTGACCATTCTCCAGCATAGCCTGCGGGAGTGCTTTTCCCATCAGTGATAAATCGCTGTCGGGTACATAAGGGGTTATCTCCTGATTGATGAATAATATCTTCTTTGCCATATGGGTTACATTTTTCCTTTGCAAAGTTACGAAATTTAATTCACAAAACGACAGAAACGTGCATATTTAAGGATTTTTAGCCCCTATTTTGGCATATTTTTACGATATTTTTTCCTTATTTGATAAAAATGTTGTTATTTTGCACCCGTTTTATGACAAAGTAAGGAAAAAGAATGAAAGTTTTTGAAAAGATTGTAGATCTGCAAAATCAGCTTTTTGAGGATCGCAAGCAAGGGAAAGAAATAGGGTTTGTACCCACCATGGGAGCCCTGCATGAAGGACACGCTTCGCTGGTACGTCGTAGTGTGGCCGAAAATGGGATAACAGTAGTATCTGTATTTGTTAATCCGACTCAGTTCAACGATAAGAACGATTTGAAGAATTATCCTCGTACGCTAGAGGCTGATTGCAAGTTGCTTGAAGCTTGTGGTGCTGATTATGTGTTGGCTCCTTCGGTGGAGGAGATGTATCCTACACCCGATACGCGTCAGTTTGAATATCCTCCAGTGTCAACGGTCATGGAGGGGGCTCATCGTCCAGGTCACTTCAATGGTGTATGTCAAGTAGTTAGTCGCTTGTTCTATATCGTGAAACCTACTCGTGCATATTTTGGAGAGAAAGACTGGCAACAGATTGCTGTTGTAAAAGCGATGGTTCGCCATCTGGGAATTCCTGTTCAGATTGTGGAGTGTGATATTGTTCGCGATAAAGATGGCTTGGCTCGTAGCAGTCGTAACACTTTGTTGTCGAAGGATGAGCGTGCCATTGCCCCCAATATCTATAAGGCGCTGAAGGCGAGTCTGACCTATGCCAAGAAGCATACGGTGAAGGAAACACATGACAAGGTGGTGGCAGATATTAATGCTGTGGACGGATTGGACGTAGAGTATTTCTCGATTGTTGATGGTAATACGTTGCAGGATGTTGAGTCTTGGGATGAAACACCTTATGTAGTTGGTTGTATTACCGTATATTGCGGAAAAACACCTATCCGCTTAATTGATCATATTAAGTATAAAGAATCATGATGATAGAAGTAATGAAGTCTAAACTTCACTGTGTGACAGTGACGGAGGCTAATCTTAACTATATGGGTAGTATTACCATTGACGAGGATTTGATGGATGCTGCCAACTTGATAGCTGGAGAGAAAGTACAGGTGCTTGACAACAACAATGGCGAGCGTTTTGAGACCTATATTATAAAAGGTGAACGCGGTTCAGGCTGTATCTGCCTGAATGGTGCTGCAGCCCGTAGGGTACAGGTGGGAGATGTTGTTATTATTATTTCCTATGCCCACATGGATTTTGAGGAGGCAAAAACGTTCACGCCTACCGTTGTATTTCCTAAAGAAGGAAACAGGTTATAAAATAAGAAAAGCCGCTCAACATCGAGCGGCTTTTCTTTTATCTAAGTGTTGATTTGATTATTCAACAACGACCAGTGCGTCGTCTTCCATCACACTCTGACCAGGCTTTACGCAGATAGCAGTTACCTTACCATCTTTCTCAGCCTCAATGTTGTTGGCCATCTTCATGGCCTCCAGCACGAGCAGTGTGTCGCCTGCCTTCACCTCATCACCAACATTGACGTTGATAGATGTGATAACACCAGGAAGTGGAGCCTTAATAGCATTGTTGGTGTTAACATTGGCAGAACCAGATTCACTAGCCTCGCTAGATTCACTAGCCTGAGCAACGGGGCGAACCACAACTTTCTTCTCGGGCTCAGCCTCAGGCTCCCATGCTACCTTATATTCCTCGCCATTCACAATGACTACGGCTTCATTCTCTACAATCTCACCAATGGCAACTTCATACTCATTGCCATTGATGGTGTATTTATATTCTTTCTTCATAATTGTTCACTTTTCAATTATCACTTTTCACTTCCTTAGGGATGTTCTGTCATTGTCAGGGCATAGCCATTCCACTGAGTCTGTTTCTCTGCAATCGTAATGATGCCAGGCTCTTTGTCATGGACATTGTTGCCCTTGAACTCGTAAAGTGCCATCGCAATGGCTGCATAAACTTCGTTCTTCATACGCAGAAATAATGATTACATAGGAATGTTTCCATGCTTCTTAGCAGGCAGAGCATCGCGCTTGGTAGCGAGCTGAGCCAGTGCACGACAGATACGGAAACGAGTATTACGAGGCTCAATCACATCGTCAATGTAGCCATACTTGGCTGCCTGATATGGATTGGCAAACAACTCGTTGTATTCCTCTTCTTTCTCAGCGATGAAGGCCTTAACATCCTCACCAGCCTCTTTCTTAGCCTTAGCTTCTTTAGCATAGAGTACTGCAGCAGCACCAGATGCACCCATTACAGCAATCTCAGCAGAAGGCCAAGCATAGTTCAAGTCAGTGTGGAGCTGCTTAGAACCCATGACGATGTGTGAACCACCGTATGACTTACGCAGTGTAACAGTAATCTTGGGAACTGTAGCCTCACCATAAGCATAAAGCAACTGAGCACCATGCAGGATGACAGCATTGTACTCCTGACCTGTACCAGGCAAGAAACCAGGAACGTCAACAAGTGAAACAATAGGAATATTGAAGGCATCGCAGAAACGAACGAAACGAGCACCCTTACGTGATGCATTTACGTCCAATACACCAGCGTAGCAAGAAGGCTGGTTGGCTACGATACCTACGCTCTGACCATTGAAACGGGCGAAACCAACGATGATGTTCTTGGCAAACTTAGGCTGTACCTCGAAGAACTCATTGTCGTCGGTAATAGCCGAGATAACCTTGTACATATCGTATGCCTCGTTGGGATTCTCTGGGATAATCTCGTTGAGTGAATCCTCCAAACGGTCGATGGGATCAGTGCACTTCTTGCGAGGAGCCAGCTCCATGTTGTTTGATGGGATATAGCTCAGCAGGGTTTTCAGCATCTCAACAGCCTCTTCTTCAGTCTTTGCAGTGAAGTGGGTAACACCCGACTTAGAAGCGTGAACAGATGCACCACCCAGATGCTCCTGGTCAATGTCCTCGCCAGTAACGGTCTTCACAACCTTTGGTCCAGTGAGGAACATGTATGATGTGCCTTCCATCATCAAGGTAAAGTCGGTGAGAGCAGGGCTGTAAACGGCACCACCTGCACAAGGACCGAAAATACCAGAAATCTGAGGAATAACACCTGAAGCAAGAATGTTACGCTCGAAAATCTCTGCATAACCAGCCAAAGCGTTGATACCCTCCTGAATACGTGCACCACCTGAGTCGTTGATGCCAATAACTGGAGCACCCATCTTCATGGCCATATCCATTACCTTGCAGATTTTCTGCGACATGGTTTCTGAAAGAGAACCAGCATGAACGGTGAAGTCTTGTGCGAAGACAAAGACCAGACGACCGTCAATGGTACCAGAACCTGCAACTACACCATCGCCCAGGAACTGCTTCTTCTCCATGCCGAAGTTGTGGCAACGATGTTCCTTGAACATATCGTACTCTTCGAAAGAGCCTTTGTCGAGCAGCATGTCAATGCGCTCGCGAGCGGTGTATTTGCCCTTGTCGTGCTGTTTCTGTATGGCTTTCTCGCCACCACCGAGACGAGCCTGCTCGCGCTTCTCGATGAGTTGTTTGATTTTCTCTAATTGCTTACTCATTGTTTTATTTCGCGTTATTACGTTATTTCGTTATTTCGAATCTTTACTCTGGGTGTTCGCAGAGCTCTGTCAGGATTCCGCAGGTTGACTTCGGATGCAGGAAAGCAATGTTCAACTGCTCAGCGCCCTTGCGTGGCTTCTCGTCAATCAGACGAACACCCTTCTCGCTTACTTCTGCCAAAGCATTGGCGACACCATCTTCTACGCAGAATGCTACGTGGTGCACACCCTTGTTGCCCTTGTCAAGCCACTTCTGGATAGTGCTTTCAGGAGATGTGGGCTCCAGCAATTCCAGCTTTACCTCTCCACACTTTAGGAAGGCAGTCTTTACCTTCTGATCTTCTACAACCTCGATGTTGTAACACTTCAGGCCCAGCACGTTCTCAAAGTACGGCAGGCTCTCTTCGATGCTCTGGACTGCAATGCCCAGATGCTCAATGTGAGAAATCTTCATATCTTTCTGATGTTAGAATATTATAAATAATGTGCAAAGGTAATCAATTTCAGGCACATAACGAAGTAAACTCTTCTTTTTTTGGCTTTTTTATACTTTTTAGTGTTGACGAAGGTTCCACTTTGAGTTATCGCTATGGAAATCATACGCTGCTAGGGTAGGAGTAGAGTCGGCTGCAGAGTAGATAACATAACGGGTATTGAGTCCTGTTTCTCCAGGAATACGCTTTGGCATGATGCGATAGGTTCCATCCGTTAACTGCTCAATGCGCCAAAGTTGTTCATCGCTTCCTGTAAAGACGGGAACGGTTGTTAATTCTTTGTCTGCAGTAGCTGCCAGAGTGCGCTCAGTCCCTTCAATGGTAATCTTGAAATATGGATTGCTGAGATATCCGCCAGCCTCTTCTATAGGAGTAATTGTCCAACGCTGGTGGGGACGGAACATGTAATCACCACATCGTAGAGAGATGTTTCCCTTAGGCCAATTGCTATTTACCTCTTCCAATTTCTGGTTCGGAATAGATACCAGAGGCTTGGTTAGATCCATTTGCCAGAAACGCTCACGTTCCTGTTGCATGCGGACAAAGTCGACAGCCAGTTCCAAAGCATATCCTCGTCGTTCGCTCTCAATCTCATACGTGCCACCTCGGAGTTGTTCGCCTGCAATAGGCCATCCGTTTTTCCAAAGTAAAGGTCGGATGCCTAACACAGAACGACCGCTTCGTTCGAAATCTGCTTCAAAATGGCAAGACATGATTTCCACGCCTTCGTCAATGATGGTGCGTCCAAAATGACCAGGACCACATACTCTGTCGCCTGCAGCTATTACCATTCGTCCACCTCCATGGAACATGTCACGTCCGATGTTGTCGAGATAAGGACCTTCTACAGAGCGTGAACGTCCAACGACGATGTTATAGGTAGAGTTCACGCCATCGCAACAGGTGCCGTGAGTTCCCAGCAGATAATACCATCCGTCACGATATATCAGGTCGGTGGCTTCACAGTCTATGGCAATATCCTTCTCTTTGTTCCCCTTCATACGGAAGCCAGTCTTTGGGTCCAGTTCTATCAGTCGGATGGTTCCGAAGTAGGTGCCGTAAGTAACCCACAATCGACCTGTTGTTGGGTCAAGTAACAGACAAGGGTCAATGGCATCCTGATCTTCCATTCCATCACTGGAGCAAACTTCAATAGCCTCGCTGAATTTGAAATCTGGTGATTTGGGATCGAGTGTTTTGTTCCACATGGTCAGAATTCGTCCGTTATGTCCACCACCCAGTCCACCGCCAGTGGCTCCATATATAATAAGGTAACGGTCGCCAATCTTCATGACATCGGGTGCAGCACCACCTCCAGGACGTTCTGCACCATTGTGCCAAGACCATCCATCTTCGGAAATCAGTCCACCACCTCCTGTTCCAAAGGTATAATACTTACCTTCACATTCTGCTATGGTAGAGGGGTCGTGGATATAGGGAGTTCCTGACTGAGCCTTTGCTGAGGGAATGAATAGGCAGGAAGCGAATAGTATAATTAGAATCTGTTTCATGACTTTATCGGGCATTAATGGTATAGTTGGTAATTGGATTTCCTTTCTCATCAATAAATCGGGCACACATGTCGCTGAGTCCTGGTCCGTTAATCACTGCA
This sequence comes from Prevotellaceae bacterium UBA2852, assembly GCA_002350855.1. Next base: position 110,288 of record DEFM01000013.1, on the reverse strand, counting down.
CAGCGCAAGATGTTACGTCCTTTCTTCAGTGTAAGACGATGAGATACACCATCATCCTCCACCATGCGACGATCGCCTTCCAACAACAGAACTTCCTCATTGTTCAACCACCACATAGAAGCTCCGTTTGAACCCACAGCCAAACGGACGTTCTGCAGTTCTTCATTACACTCGATGATGGTTTCACACCAGAAGAAGGAACCATAGGTCTGCTTTCCATATTTTTCTGCAAAACGGAACAGCTTCATATTATAATTCTCACTATCCAAAGTGTACCATTTTCCTTTCTGCTTCGGTAATTTGTTTAGTTCCTCAGAGAATTTGGCTCGAAGCCATGAGTCAGTGAAGATAACGTTGGAACGAACGTCTACAGCTATGGGTTCCATCATTCGCCAACGACGGATGAATCCTTGGTCATCAGGTTTAGATGGTGCGGCATTAGCAGGGACAGAGGAGAAGTAGTGAGGACGATTCTTGAATTGTAACCAGTCGACACTTACACCATCTCCCTCGCAGGTCACAACAAGGTCGGTAACACCTTTGGGCGTATAAAGCATAGGTGCTGTCAACGTAAGCCATTGTCCAGACATATCACGACGGAAAGGACCTGCTTCGCTCTTTACGGTTATGTCGACTTTGGCAATGATTTTTCCCTTGGCACTCTTTTCACGAACATACAGTGTAGTGTTCTCCTTGGCCATTGCGCTGATAACCAAATAACCATCCGTAATCGGACTGAAATCCACATCATTATAGCGCAACCAACTACCTTTCTTTGGGAGGGTGGCCTGATAGCTACGGAAAGTGTTGATAGTGTCTATCAGCTGCGTAGTCACATCATTGCTTGCATTGCTAAATCGATCAATCTCGATTTTCTCTGTTGCCAGATTGATACCAACTCCTCGCTTGGTGGGCTTGACCTCGCGGATGGTTCCGTCTGCATTGAAATTGATGTTCTCAATACAAGCAGAACGGCGTTTATCATCGCGAGGTGAGAAGTCGTTGTGGTGATAGAACAGATACCATTGTCCCTTGTATTCAAGGATGCTATGATGATTGGTCCAACAATGATTTGCATGCTCTGCCATAATGATGCCTTTGAAATCCCAAGGACCTAAAGGCGATTTTGACATAGCATAGGCTAGTGTCTCTGTAGGATTGGCTCCATTCTCTTTCGAACCACGAACCCATGGGAAAGTAAGATAGTACCAATCACCACGACGGAAGGCAAAAGGACCCTCTTTGAACCCTTCGGGTAGACCCTTCATTTCTTCGCCTCCCACCATTATAGGGGGCATTTCTGGCATTCCTTCACGTTGGGGCATCTTTACTTCTTTCAATTCTCCGTCTAGTTCTTTCATGTTATCCTTGAGCTTGCCTCCGCGAATACCCATGCCACTCCAATAGATATACGCCTGACCATCCTTGTCAATTAGTACACAAGGGTCGATACCTGATACACCTTTAATGGGTTCTTGCTCCAAGGTGAAGGGCCCTTCTGGACTATCTGCTGTAGCTACACCTATGGCAAAGCCACGCCCTGTCTTTGGGGCATTAGGGAAATAGAAATAATACTTTCCATTCTTCTCTACGCAATCAGGGGCCCACATGGAATAGCCGTCTTTCTTTCCCCAAGGCACTTGTTCCTGTGATACGATCATCCCATGATCCGTCCAGTCTGTCAGGTTACTGGAAGAGAATACGTGATAATCCTCCATGCAGAACCAATCCTGTCGCTGACCAGCGGGTGGGGTAATGTCATGCGAGGGATATAGGTACACCTTATTATTAAATACGCGAGCAGTAGGGTCGGCAGTATACTGATCACGAATAATGGGGTTCTGTGCCATAGTCATCGTAGCGACCATACACAGAACTGAAGTTGATAGCAAATAATGTTTCATATGGTTGTTGTTTCCTTGTTTTCTTCGTCTAGTTGATTACTATGATAAAGCCACCACGAGGCTGGCATATTATAGAAGTTGGCAATTTCTTTATTTGATGGATATTCCAATCTCCTTTTGATGTATCTTCGAAAAGCGTTGCTTTCGAAAACTTACCAATGGCTTTCTTGTCAATAGTCAGTTCCTTTTCTTGGTTCGTACCATTGATACCTGCTATATACCAAGTCTTTCCATTGCGCCTTGCCATCACGACAGATTCTCCAGGATAGCCTGACAGTAGATGTGTCTCGTCCCAAACAGTAGGCAGGTTCGTGAAGAAGTCTTTCACTTCTTGGGGTTGAACCATATAACTCTCAGGTCGATCAGCTAGGTGTTGCAGGGCACTCTCAAAAAGTACGGTCAATGCCAACTCATGAGTTTTCGTTGTGATGTGTGGATGCTGCGAATCGCTGAAGGTACATGGGGTATAGTCCATCGGCCCTATAACATTGCGAGTGAAAGGCAATGTGGCATTATGACATGCAGCCTTGTCTGTAAACGTTGCCACATTGTTATACCATTCAGCACCATATACTCCCTCTGTCGTCATGAGGTTCGGATAGGTGCGTTGCCATCCGCGAGGAATCGTTGATCCATGGAAGTTGACTAGCAGATGGTGGCGAGCAGCACTTTCCAGCAAGTCGATGCAATAATCCATATTCCGTTGTGTATCGCCAGAGAAGAAATCAATCTTCACACCAGCAACACCAATTTTCTCAAGCCATGCGAACTCACGTTCCCTGTCATCATCCTTGTTCAAACGGAACTTTGGCGTTGGGGCACCATCTACCCAACCTACTGACGAGTTATACCATATCAATGGCTTTACGCCTTGTGCTTTAGCATAATTGACAGCGTCCTCTATGGTCTTGCCATTCTTCATTTCGTCCCATTCGGCATCAATCAACACGTAGGGTAACTGAAGGTCGCGAGCCATATCCACATATTTTTGGATAATGTTATAGTCGTTCGAACCATGATTGTAAGCCCAATAGATCCATGATACAGCACCTGGCTTTATCCAACTTGTATCCTTTATCTTGCAAGGGTTGCTGACATCTGTTACTAATGTCGATACAACTACATCACTCAAACTGCCAATGATAGCCAGTTGCCAAGGGGTATGGTCGCAGGTCTTACCCTTTATGGTTTCTGCTGGAGTTACGCGATACCATTCACCTTCATTGAAGAGAGAAGAAGCACTTTGTCCTTGCTCGATATTCGCTTCAGAAAGGAGTACGAATATTCCATCTGTTGGCTCCAATAGGACAGGGTAGCCCCAATGGTTGTTCCATCCTTCCTTCGATTTCGAAATGCCACTATACGAAGGAATGGGTGCTATCTTATATGTTGTATCAAGCGGGAAGAAACCCTCGTATGAGTCGCACCATTGTTGCATCCAACGATGCATACCTTCAGGAATGCGATAAGTCACTTCCGTGTTCCGAAGAGCAATGCCATTGTTATACATACGCAACAGCATATCTCCACTACGATATTCATTGGCTTCGTTATGGCAGTGCAGTCGCTTGCCCGTCAGCATTTGGTAATCGTCAGTCACCTTACGAACCCACTGCAACGGACTATCTGTTGTTACACTGGCATCCAACACCCTCTTACCTTGATAAAACACAGTCAGATGGTTGCCGTCCTGCTTCACGCATAATTTCCCATTGGGCGATGAGTATTGCGTTGCTGATGCCTGTAAAGCGCCAATTACCAGAATCGAGATAAGCAAGGAGCGTAGTATCTTCATATCACACAGAAGGGTTATTTTGTTAGGGCTTCCAGATATTCTGCACGGGCTTGCTTAATCAGTTGCTTGAAATCTGCGTCAGCATGCATACGAGCTACAAGAGCTGCTCCCAACAATCGTCCAGCTTCTACGTCTGATGACCAGTGGTAGCCAACTATCACGCGGTCGTAACCATAGTTAAAGCCAATGCGTAACACTTCGTCCTGATTCTCAGGTGCCACTTCTGCCAGAACCATTGACATGCTCCAACCCAGATTGGCATGATGTGATGCATAGCTGCTCGATTTGCGCGAGCTTTTTTCCCACTGAGGAACAGCTGTTCCTTCACCTAACTGCACATAGGGACGCTTGCGGAAATATTGGTTCTTCAAGTCTCTAGCCGACTTGTCGCTCTGCTTGTCTACCAACTCCATCAAGGCTACGATATGAGGTGTCGACTCTCTGGAGATAGTGATGCCGATGGCCTTGCCGTAGATCTTCATCAGATAATCTATCGAAAGGTTGTCATTCTGTGCAGCTACCTTGCCGCGATAGCCATAGCGTTGCTGTTTAGCCTTCCAAAAACGGAACAGGTCGCCTTCGTAGCGATAGCTAGTAGTATCTACAGGCGCATTCAAGATTTTATATCCTTGTGGTAATCCTGTGGAAGCTGTAGGGTCATAGTCTGCAGGCAGACCCTTCAGTCGCTTGTACTCTGCACGTGCAGCCTCAATATCCTGATCGAATTCTGGATGCAGGTGGGCACGTGCAAATGCTGCTGAAGCACACAGATAGCCCGCAGTGACATCACTCTGGTAGTGGGCACCCGTAATGATGCGGTTTTCGCCAAACTGGAAACCACGACGCATGATAGTGTCCTGTAGTTCTGGCCACATCTCAGCAAAGACTAATGCGGTGCCCCATCCGAGTGAGGTATGTCCAGAGGGATAGCTGCCATTGGTGCGCAGGAAATCTGTGTCATACTCTGCCCACGTGTCTTCACCCATTTGCACGAAGGGACGCGTCCTCATATACAAAGCCTTGGCAGCAGCTGTACTTTTATTGCCCGTATTATAGGCTCTCAGCAGCAGGCGAGCCAATGCAGGTGTCTTTTCTTTGCAAATGGTGTCCAATCCCAAGCATTGTGACATTACCGATTCCATGATGTAAGGCATCCAGGGTGATTCCAAATCAGCCTGACGTCCACGTGGAGTGTTACGCTGTGACTTACCCCATTGCCATTGTATCATGTCATCGACAAAGTCCATGCTGGCAGTGTCTGGAGGTGCTGGCAGATAATAGCCTGCGTTTGGCATCTCGTAGGGTTTAACATATATGGTGTCAGCGCTTACAACCTGACGAGGCTTCTTGCGTGCTGACACATTTACTGATAGCAGACAAGCCAACAGTAGCAGTAGGATTTTTGAATACGTCTTCATAATATCATAGTTTTAATAATGTTTTACTTCAGTTCAAGACGGGAAGGGGATTCTGGGCATTAAACTTCGACAAATTGTTTTTGACAGCAACCCTTATTGCAACAATTACTTTCCCTGACGCAGTTCAGGAAACAAACCATCTTCTTCAGATTCTCTGGAGTGTACATTTCAGGTCCTCCATGATTGCCCTCTGCAGGGAAGGTTGCCTCAGTCTTGACACCTGCTGCCTTCAGCAATTCATAGAACTTCTTACCCTGACAATTGGGAACCACGCCGTCCTTGTCACCATGGAAAATGATGATGGGGGGTGTGTTGGAGCTGACATACTGTGTGGCACTGAGACTCAGGTACTTATCGGGCTCTTTCGAGAGTTTCGATCTGAGCAACACGTCCTCAGGACTATTCTCGCCCATGGTCATGTGTTCGCCACAATCCATAGCGGTCAAGTCTACAGGACCAGACCAGTCGCAAGCGGCATTCACAGTACTGAGCTGATCGGTATATTTACCCAAGTTGCCCTCAAGGTCGAGTGTAACACTGCCTACAGTAGCTGTTTTCATACCACTAGTAGTTGCTGCGATAGAGGCCAAGTGACCACCACTGGAGAATCCGCTGGTAGCGATAAATGAGGTGTCAAACTTGTAAGTCTTTGCTTCGCCACGAACAAAGCGTATCACGGCACGGATGTCGTTTATCTGGGCAGGCCATGGGGCATCGATGCTCGAACGGTGATTAGGACAAACCACAGCGTAGCCTGCATCTAACAGACTTTTGACGATGGTGCCTAGATCGGCCATTCCCTTGCCGTTATTGTTAAACCAAGCACTTCCGTAGATGTGAATCACCACAGGATAGCTGTCCTTCTGCTCTTTGGGCAGATAGATGTCGCAGGTGTGATACGTCTGGCCATCGCCCACATAGTTAATATCCTTCCACTCTTGCGAGGTCTCTAGTTTTGTTTGTTGCTGAACACCTCCAAAGCCACCTGCAGGCTGAGCCATTGCAACAGCTGTCAGGCAAAGCATACATACAGATATTAATGTCTTCTTCATTGTTTTTAATTGTTGCAATTTGATGGCAAAGATACAAAAAATTCCCCACATTCGCAATAGTTGGATGTAACATATACTATTTCGGGTGTAATTTGGATAGGAAAAATGAGAAATAGGGGTAGTTGTTTCTTACGACATCATCGAAAAAGTTTTTTTATCAACATGGAAAATTATATTCCAGGCCTTGGAATATATGTTTCAGGTCTTGGAATATTTATTTCAGGACTTGGAATATTTATTTCAGGACTTGGAATATGATTTAGCATTAGGGGAAATATGAATTGTCTCCTTGCTTAACGAAAACTGGGATGTGGGCTTTGTCGACAGGAGTCGTGATGGTTTGTCCACCCGCATAGTGCTTACCTGTACGATAGTCAATCCAACCTTCTTTGTTCTTGGGTAGGTAGGTCTTCCACTCTTTGACACCTGGCTCTGTGATGGGGCAGATGAGTAGCGAAGGACCAAACATGTATTCATACTTTTGCTGAAGAGCTTCTGGGTCGTTGGCAAAGTCGAAGACGAGGGGGCGCATGATGGTATAGCCCTCTTTGGCTACACGCTCAGCACATTGCTCGATGTAAGGACGCAGACTTTCACGTTCTTTTAGGCATTCTGTGATAATCTGCTGAGCCTCAGCACCATAGTTCCAAGGCTCTGTGTTGCTCATATAGCCATGAACACGCATCAGGGGCAGATAGACAGAAGTCTCTATCCAACGCAACATTCGTTCGATATAGTCTTGATTGGTGTATTGGTCGCCAGGACGGAAGAATCCACCAGCGTCGTAGGTCCACCAAGGAACACCAGCAGCCTGGACACCCAAACCTGCCACGATCTGACGTCGGAAGGTCTCCCAATCATTGCCCACATCGCCACTCCAGAGAGCAGAACCATAGCGCTGAATGCCAGGGAATCCGCAACGGGTGAGAATCATGGGCTCACAACCAGCAGCTACCAATCCTTCATAAACGGTTTTGTTAACCAACAAGGGATAGACATTACGCACCTGCTCACCACTCCAACGCCCATTGTTGACACGACGCCCCACAAGGTCGTCGTTCTCTGGTTCTGTAGCATCCTGCCACCAAGCATCAATACCCAAAGGCAACAAGCGCTCACAGAAGTTCTGCCAATAAGACGATGCAGCTTGAGGATTGAAGAAATCAATCCAGTCAGTTCCTGGAATATAATACTGGTCGCGCACCATTTGACGCCCCACGTCAGAGTTCTTGTCAATCTTCGACCAAACGCTGAGCATCAGACGGATATCCATCTTGTGCAGACTATCCGTCAAGGCCTTGGGGTCAGGATAGAATTCCTCGTCGAACTTCATAGAGTTCCAACCATACTTGCCCCAATATTGCCAATCCTGCACGATGAGGCTGATGGGCATATTCTCCTTGCGAAAACGATTGGCTGTCTCGAGGATTTCCTGTGAGCTATGGAAACGTTCACGACAATGGATATAGCCCAAAGCCCATTTGGGCATTTGTGGACAAACACCCGTCAGTTCGCGATAGCTGGCGATGATTTCATCAGCAGAGCCAATGAAAACAGTATAATCTACTGAAGTGGCTACGGGCGAATGGAAAGTGGTCTCGTCCTTTACCTTATTATAATATAGGGTAGGGGCATCGTCCTTGGTTAGCTCAGCAGTGAGCTGATGATGACCTTTTGAAAGATGTACAATTTTGGAAGCTGTTGGAGGAAGCCATAGGTTCTGCATCTCAATGACGGGTTGCCCATCAATGCAAAGGTTATGGCGACGCGCCATCTTCTGACCAACATCTAGCAAAAGGGCATAGTCGCCTGTCTCAGCGATATCAATAGAAGCCTCGAAGATATGGCGCTCGCGCACCTCTTTCTTACCACCTTCAGTTGATGTGACATTTACCACCTCCTGCTTTCCTGCGCCACTTCGCTTCTGCAATTTCACACTCTGGTGGCAAGGATTGAAATCTGTCAGACCATAGTTGTTCCACAAGATGCCATATCCCTTGCTAGAGATAAGCATGGGCAGACTAATCTGCGTGTTCACCTGAGTCAAACGTCTGGAGAGTCCACGAACATTGCTGTAGCCATCTTGAAACTGACCCAGTCCGAAGAGACACTCGTCCTTGGAAGACAGGAACGTTAGAGTAGCCTCACTTTCATCAAATTGATGACGGGTAGCTGTAAAAACGGTCTTTCCACTCTTGTCCTTGATGAACAAACGTTGGTGTTTCTTGTCCAGCGTAACTTTCAAATCATTGCTCTTTACCGTTTCATGCTTCACGTAAATCCAGTCAGGAAGATCATTCTGTATATTACCCTCTATATACTGGATTCGCACAGCATTGTGAGCCACTTGCTGAACGGAAATCTTTCCTCGCCCAAAAGGTTGTTGGGCGAAAATGGTTTGTACGCTAAAGCATACGATAAGGATAGCAATGATTCTTCTCATCGTTTTATTTAATTGAACTGGTTGAGAAATAATACTCTCTTAGGGGTTTATTGACAGCCTCACCTTTCAGCGTTATCTGCTTTTGCAGACGGATGTCAACAGACGATGCTCCAATCTTGATAGCGTAGGTGCCTGGAAGAATGTTCCATTGACGCTTGCCATTCTCGTGACTGTAAAAACCAAACTGTTCTGTATACAATCTCACCTTAACAGTCTTGCTCTCATTGGGTTGGAGAGGTATGCGAGTAAAGCCCTGAAGTTGGATAGGACGGATTGGTTGGTCGTCTGATGTGGAGGAGATATATACCTGAGCAATCTCATCAGCAGCCATAAAGCCTGTGTTCTTTACTTCAAACGACAAGTCGATAAACGGATTGGTGGTCTGGACTTCGCTTTCCACTTTGAGATTCTTGTATTCAAAGGTGGTGTAGGTTAAACCATAGCCGAAAGGCCATTGTACACGTGCATCCTGCTCTGCTGAATAGTTATAGCAAAGTGGCTCATAGACCTCCGTATTGGGATAACTAACAGAAAGTTTTCCAGAGGGAGCTACTGTTCCATAGAGGATATCAGCTACAGCATGACCTCCCTCTTCACCTGGATACCATGCCTGAACGACAGCAGAACAACGCTCCGCAAGACTGGAGATGACTTGTGCACGACCACCAAACAAAACCAGAACGACAGGCTTGCCTGTAGCCAGCAGTTGCTCAACATATTGTTCCTGCTTTCCAGGCAGACGAAGTCCCTGACGATCTCTGTTCTCACCACAAAGCATTACGTTTTCACCCATAGCTGCGATAATAACATCGCACTGCTTAGCCAACTTGAGGGCTTCCTGAGGATCTGCCTTTTCGCCAGCATCCACCATGCGATGCAGAAGTTCATACTCCCATGCGCGCTCGTCGCCACCTTCTGTATATTTGGTCTCAATCTCCTCTGTCCAATCGCAACCACGCGAATAGAGAATGTTCATGTGAGAGGGCTTTCTGTCGCGCAAACCTTCCAGCAAACCAACGACATGAGGATGGTCAAGGTCATGCTCAACCTTTTTCCAGAAATAGCTCATAGAGGGGAACGAATAGTCGCCACACATGGCCCACATCGAGTTGGCATTTGGACCTGTGATAAGGATATTCTCAGGCGACTTCCCCTCATCAAGTGGCAAAGTACCATCGTTTTTCAATAGCACGATGCTCTGTGTGGCAATCTTATAGGCTGTTTCGCGCTCTTCTGGAGTATCTAATTCTATCTTCTCCGTACTATAAAGATAAGGATTCTTATCAAACAATCCTACACGGAACTTATAGCGCAACACATCTTTGACAGCACGTTCAAAGGTTTCAGGTTTTACCAGTCCTTTGTCGATGGCTTCCTGAAGATACTGATAATTGGCACCGAAGGGGAAGTCCACATCATTGCCTGCATTGATAGCTGCAACAGCCTTCTCCATTGGGGTGGCAAGGTTAGGTATTTGGTCAATGGCTGTATAGTCGCTCACTACCATACCATCAAAGCCTAAATAGTCACGCAGAATGTCTTGCAGAATCTTGGCATTTGCCACACAATTGACATTCTCACCATTATTATCTGCCATTGCATGATAGCCAGGCATAACGACCTTGCTGCCTTCCATGCGTATCATGGTTTCGTGAGGCAAAAGAATTTCTTCCATCAATTCTTTCTCGTCTGCATCACCACCTCCACCATATCCAAGATAATGTTTGGAGCAAGCACCAACGCCTTTCTTCAGATCGCCTTGCTGCAATCCACGAACAAAGGCTGTTCCCATAACAGCAGACAAGTAACCATCTTCTCCGTATGACTCCTCCAAACGATTGAAACTAGGTGTGCGACAAACATCCACCATGGGCGAGAGCGACAAGACACCACCCATTTTTCGCATAGCAGTACTCGTCTGAAGGGTTTTCAACTCAGCCAACTCTGGATTGAACGAGCACGCTTGACCAATCTGTTGGGGATAGATAGTTGCTCCACGTGCGTTGACACCTGATAGAACCTCCTCATGGAAGAGGGCAGGGATGCCATTGGGCGTATTTTCCATCAACCACTTTTGCAAAGCTGCCACCATATCTCGCAGAAGATTTGGTTCTCTTTGCTTCTGAAAAGCATATTGGGCGAAATGCCCAATACCGTTGGGTATCTGTTGACGACATTTTGCAGTATCCAACTGCCCCTGCTCGTCGAAGAGATCTTCTATATACATACTTCTCAACTGGGCAATGCGCTCTTCCTGCGTCATCTTGCCATAGAGCTCGTCAACCTGTTGCTCTAAGTCAGGGGCACTACACCCCATGAAAAGTGCTGTTGTGCACATCATTGTCATTGTTTTAATTTTCATTGTGTTTATCTTGTTCTATTTAAACTGCCACCAATCGAGATGTACGTCTCCTTGGGCATTGCTGAAACAAATGTAAAGGTCGTGAACACCTGTAGCCTCCTTCACTTTGGTGGTGAATGTGCGATATTTATCTACACTGCCAGTACTCTTCACATTCAGGGTTCCAACAACAGGACCTTTATTGCTATTCAGACGGAGTGTGATGGTGCAACCTGCTTTCATAGCAGCAGAAGCTGTTATGGCAAACTGCTTGGCGCCCTTGCTTCCAAAGTCAACACCACGCAAACGGATATATTCACCATCGTTGATATCGTAGATATACATATTACGCTTGCCAGTGGATTCAGGCATGTTCTTCACAACGCCTGTGTTCTGGATGCCCATCTTCGATGACTTTAGTCCATAACCCCAGTTCATGGTCTCTGCTTCTACACGCTGATAGGGATTGAGCCAATGCAATTGATTCATGGGCTTCTGGTCGAGCCAGTAAGGAACTTCCTGAATGGTTCCATCAGCATTGTAGGTAATCTCTGTAGCAGAAACACTACGACGCTCGTGATGTTCGAAAGTCTCTAGATGCATGAGGTCATAATTCTGTCCAAAGACATAAGAGTGTCCCTTATAATCGCAAATGCCAGGATGATTGCCTCTATCGCGAGGAGTGGGCTTCATGATATAACCCTTCCACTCCCAAGGACCTGTGGGACTATCACTCATCGCATAGCCCAAAGCCTCTGGACAACAAGTTGAGGCGAATCCCAGATAATAATGTCCATTACGCTTGTAGAACCAAGGACCTTCTTGATAGTTGGGAATGTGTGGCAATTTGGTCACACCACTTGTGAGTGAGGTCATATCGTTGCCCAGCTTAGCCCAAAAAGTATGGGGATTACCCCAATACATATAGGCTTGACCATCGTCGTCAGTATAGACGCTGGGGTCTATGTCATACCAATTGCTCTGGTCCCAAACCAATGGTTTTCCAAGGGGATCTTTGAATGGACCATAGGGGGAATCTGCCTCCAACACACCAATACCATGTCCATGCAAAGGAGCATAGAGATAATACTTGCCATTGTGCTCAACTGTCTGGATAGCCCAAGCGCCATTTTCACGACTGCGCCAAGGGAAGTCTTTTAGTGAGGCAACTGCACCATGTTCTGTCCAGTTTACCATATCTGTCGTGGACCACAGCAACCAATCGTACATAAAGAAACCTGCTGATGATTTCTCGTTCTCGTCAGGAATATCCTCAGGCGAAGCATCATGTGATGTGTATAAGAATAAGGTGTCGCCAACAACGAGAGGAGAGGGGTCTGCAGTATATTTGGTTTGGAAAAGTGGCATATTCACTTGTTCCAATCCACGCATCTCCCACCAATCGAAATTGAAGAGCTTTGGACCTTTACGGCCTTTGAATACGAAATACATATCATGATGTCCACTGGCAATAGCTGTCAGATCAGTGGTAATGGTTTGCCACTGCTCCCAACCACTAGTTCCTGGAACATTCACAGTTCCAAGCAGCTTTCCACCAATGCTATCGATACGGATTTCGATTTGTCCACCACGCAAGCCACTGGCTACACGTGCTGTGAAGGTGCGAGGAATCTTATTGCAGAAATGAACGTTCTGCAACTTGATATAGTCGCCATTGTGGATATCTGTTACATAGACACCTACCTGATCGTTCTGCTCAGTTTTTACGCCCTTTGAGAAGGCCATTGTCTCAGCCTCCACCTTACGATAGGGATCAAACTTGCCAATAGGTTTCACTCCCTCATCTGTAGGAAGAATTGTTGGGAAACTGCCATCTGCATTGTACTTAAACTCCTCAACAGCAACACTGCGTCCAAAGCCTCCGCCATTAGGCAATTTGCCAGTGTGATAGAAAAAGTAGGAGTGACCCTTATAGTCAGCAACACCACAATGGTTGGTAAACGACTTGGTGTCACTCAAGGGCATAATTTCACCAGCATATTTCCAAGGTCCAGTAGGCGAGGAGGCTGTGCTGTAAGCGATGTGCTCTGGTACACCACCCGCAGCATAGAGCAATTGGTAAGTACCATTGCGCTTGGTAAGCCAAGGGCCTTCCACGTAAGAATCTTTATATTTCTTACCTTTCTCTCGCTTGCTCATGATGGGACCACCAAAGGCTTCCTCTGTCATGTCGAGAAGGCCCAGCTCACCACTATAGGAAATCATGTCGCGATTCAACTTCAAATAGTAACATTGTGGATTGCCCCACATCAACCATGCCTGCCCATCATCATCAATCAATACTGTTGGGTCGATATGATCCCAACTGCCATTCTCGAATAAGGGCTTTCCGATGGCATCACGGAAAGGTCCTGTTGGTGTGTCACTCACTGCTACACCAATAGCCATACCATTGGAAATCTTGGAGTGAGCACAGATGTACCAATAGAACTTTCCATCTCGTTCTACACACTGTGATGCCCAGGCTCTGTCATCCGCCCAAGAGAAACTCTCCAAGGCCAATGGTGAACCATGGTCTAGCCAGTTGACCATGTCGTCAGTGGAATAAACTCGCCACTCCTGCATCCAGAAGAAGTCGGCATTGTCTTCATCGTGTCCCGTATAGACATACATTCTTCCATTATGTACCATAGGGGCAGGATCACTCGTACACCAAGTTTGCACAAAAGGATTTTGTGCTGTACTGTTCATTGCTATCGCTAATGCAGCAGTAAGTATTATAGTTTTCTTCATCTTCATGGTTGCAAAGTTACATAATAATAATGAGAAAAACGTTATGCTATGTTTCGTGAACTTTCGCTATTGTATCAGCAAAGGCTATATTTATACACAAAAAAGGGCTATTCCTGAAGAATAACCCTTTTTCCTTATAACGTAAGTATCTCTTTATTCGTAAACCTTTCCTGATTCAGGCTCTGTATACCAGTCCTCGTCCTTAGTAATATCTTGTGCCCAGTTATTGAACTTCAAGTATGCATTATTAATACATACACGCTCCAAAGGATATTCAAAGATTCCAGGAACGATGATAGCATAAGGGGGCTCACCAGTCTGTGGTATCCCAACGGTTTTGCCTGTTGACTTGTTTTCAATGAAAATATTCTTTAGGTAATCTGGTATAGAAAGAGTTTCTGAAACAGTAACCTCGGCAGAAATAGCATCTTTTACATTCCCGCCTTTTTCTGTATTAACAAAATGGTTATTGCCTTCTGAATCTACAGCTCCAAACAATTCATGTACTTCTTTGTCGTTGTGGACCCAGCCTGTAGCTCCATGAATATAAACATTGTCTAAAGCACCGGTAGCAACAATAGACAATATCAAGGTTGTTTTGTCTTTACGAGTGCAACGTAATACTACGTCATTTAAGTCGTAGTCTGCTGTGGCGGGACGATCCTCGAAACACATAGTGTATACTTCTGTACCAGGATCTGGTGTCTCGTCAATTCTGTTGAGACCACCGCCAATCTCAATAACCATATCGCTGAAGTTGCAGTCTGAACCTTCCTCGAAACACATATAGGTTTTTCCGTTAGCTGTGAATATGGAAATACGCGGGTCTGTCCAGGTCATGCCGCCCTCAAACAGGCCTCCTAAGCTCGTATCCATAGCACTCAAAAAATCTCCGTAATGGTTAATCTCGTAATTCAGGCGACCGTCACCATATGTACATCCATATATTTTATTTGTTATGTCATAGGTACCTATGTTAACCGTCTTTAAATTAAGAAATCCTACCTTGTAGCCTTTAGGGAAGATAGCAACGGCTTCGTTATCACCTTGAACAGGATCGTTTTTGTAGAACGGCAGTAAGAATTCTTGTCTGCGGTAGTAAGTGCCTGCATTCTTTTCGACTGTGGTTTGTATACGCTCCACCTGAATGGCCATGTATTTTGGCAATTGTTTGATGTACTCTACTTCGTCCATGCCACTTGCGATAACGTCCTCTGGCTTAAAATAATAGTAGAAGAGATGGTTCTGCTTAAAGTCATCCGTATAGGCTTGAATGGGTATCAGGGTAACGGGATTTACGCCGTCAGTCTCGAAATAGTTATGGTTGTTAGAGGCATAGTAGGCGCTGTTGCGAACTGATTCAACATTATTCTTTTTCTTCTTTGCTTCTTTGTTAGCATATTTTTCAAAGAAACTGTTCATAATCATCTCCACATTGGCCAACTCACCTTCTGCAAAGCCGTCGATATCGCGGTAGATGACACCTCTGTTGTTAGCAACATCTGCTTTCTCACCTGCTTTTGGAGAATCCATTTTCCAACCGTTGCTAAAGGTCTGTCCATCTGCAATGACCCACATGTTGTCGTTCCATTTCGAATCTTTCCACATACTGAATTTTGCATCAGTTGATTCTGTGCGACGAGTGTTTATTGACTTTTGAGGGGCTTTCAGCTTGATGCTGGTGAAATCTGGTGCATCGCTGGCAAGAGCTCTACGTGCTGAATTAGATTGCTTGGCTTGTGCAAAACTAACGCTTGTTTGTCCAACATCGAATACCTGAATGTAATATACACCCTTGTTGTCAACGCAAGCCGCAACTAACTGCTTATAAACGTTTGGAGCAGAGTAGGTCAGTGTTACCTGATCTCCATTCTTGACATTGGCCTCACTCAGTACCTTGGCATCGTTGTTCAGGAAGGGAGCTTCGGTCAGAATCTGTACCTTAACAATGTTGCTAAGATTTGCGTTGGCGGTAACGCTTACAGTCCCATTGCTAATGCTGTTCCAATCTTGTTTGGGGTCAATCTCTCCAAAAATTTTGGCAGCATTCTCTTTAACCTCTTGAGCCTCTTTTGCCTTTTCGGCTGCGGCTGCCTCATCATAGTTGAGGTCAAACTTGTTACAGCTGACGATCGCAGCTGCACCTAAAAGCATGAATAGAAATTTTTTCGTCATAATCTTGTACTTTGGTCTGTTTATTCGACAAAAGTACAAAAAATAGTATGCGCGCGTACTTTAATTTATAAATGGAGGGTTGTTATTTAACTTATTTTATAACTCTACAACAATTTTTCCGTTAATTTGGCGCCCTGTTAAATAGTTAGGCACTGCATATTGATGGTTTGTCACATCTGTTACCCAATAGTATGAATTGACATTGGAAATTCCAAAGATGTTCAGTGCATCAACGCCCAACCAGATTCGCTGATGATTACGCTGATAAGCAAGGAAGCTCATACCGATATCTGCTCTTTTGTAGGCAGGCGCACGGAATTGCTGGTACTCCAATCCACGATGTGGGGAGCCAAAGGGTAGTCCGTCTGCATAAGCAAGCTTTAAGGTCATCTTCCATCTCTCTGTGCCAGGGAAATAATCGGTAAAGTGTAAGTTAACGCCCCATCGTTGGTCTGTAGGCATGGGAACACTTACTCCATTGATTTTCTGTCTCGCTGACATAATGCTAAATGTAAGCCATGAATCTGTGCCTGGAACGAATTCACCAAAGAGTTTCAAATCCAGTCCAAAGACATGTCCTTTCGCTTTGTTTTCGCCATAGTACACCACTTTCATGTTCTGAACGTTGTATGGTACCAGGTTGTCCATTAGCTTATAATATGCTTCTGCTGTGAAGCGGAAAGGACGATTGACCATGCGGAACCGATAATCAAAGGCACCCACAATGTGAATACTTCGTTGACTCTTTATCTTCTCATTCAAAGTCACTATGGTTTGTCCGTTGATGGTTGTTGTGTCACGCAATTCCTTGTAGAATGGAGATTGATAATAGAGTCCTGTTGCAAAACGGAAAGTAATGTCTTGGTTGAAAGAGGGGATGGCTGCCAATGAAACACGTGGAGATACGATGGTTTCTTTGTTAAAGCTCCAATTTGCCAATCTTACGCCATAATTCAGTGTAAAGTACCAAGGCTTTTCCCCTTTGCTTTGGAAACGGTAGCTATCTTGAAGATATGCCTCTATGCGAGTGCTTTTCAGTGTGTTTTGGGAAGCTAGCGTATAAATCAGGTCAAGTCTGTCTGCAGTGTGAGGAATGCTATAGCCACTGGAGTCTCGCATCTCGTATTCACGTGCATTTTCCTCTATCTTTTCCCATTTAAAAGTGATGCCGGTCTCTATGTCATGCTTCTGCGTCTTGTGGTTGGCCATCAGTTTAACACTCTGTACATCTGCTGTCAGATAATTGCGGGCATGTTCCATATATGTTCCCACGCCCAACTGTTCTTGTGTCTGTGTGTCGTCCAGCCAGTATTGTCCTTGTATGTCGTACGTTTCTTGCTCCTTAGTATGGAAAGCGGAAGCCAAGAGGCTAACCTTTGTGTTTGGTGAGAAATTTCGCTGTATTCTCAGGGTGCCGAACAACGTGCGGAAGATATCCTTTTCTTGTCCGTCAAAATATACCCTGAAAGACTTTACATTTTGCATGGTACCAAAGGATGTCTCTCTGGTTTCAGGGGTGAAGTTGTAGTGATTCTCAGAGATGTTTCCAATGAATTCAATCGCCCATCTTTGGTTAGGTTGATAAGTGATATATGTCTGATAGTCAAGGAAATTAGGCTTGTATTCTCCTTTGGTTTCTAAAGACCCCAACAGGTATTTGTTGGTTTTATAGCGAAGACCATGACTCATGGTGAATTTTTTGGAACCATAACCTACGAATGCACTTCCCCCTAATAGTGAGGCTTGCAGGTTTGCTTCCCATCGCGTTGGCTTTCGATATTGGATATCTAGTGCTGATGACATTTTGTCGCCATATTTCGCTTCAAATCCGCCAGATGAAAAACCGATTTTTTCTACCATGTCCGAGTTGATGACGGATAATCCTTCCTGTTCTCCGCTACGTATCAACAAGGGCCTGTACACTTCCACATTATTAATATACACGGAGTTCTCGTCAAATGATCCACCTCTGACATTATATTGTGATGATAGTTCGTTGTGAGTGGATACACCTGCTTGTTGTTGCACCAGTTCCTCCACAGCGTTACCTGTTGTTGATGGTGTTTGTTTTAGATCCTTGGTGTCCAGTTGCTCTGTACTGCTAGTCTGTCTTCTCCGCTCTGTTACCACCACTTCGTCCAATGCTTTCATGGGATGCAGGGTTACTAACATTTTCTGGTTCCCTTTAGGACGTCGTAGCACCCTTGTTCTTGTCTGGTAACCTACCATCGAGAATTTAATGACTACAGAATCTGCCGAATGCAATTTGAGCGAGTATTCACCCTTTAGGTTAGCCATTGTTACGGCTCCTTGTTCCAGACAGGAAATTGTTGCTAATTCGATAGCATCTCCATTTTCGTCGCTCACTTTTCCGGAGAGCGTAAAAGACTGTGCCTTCAACAGCAGTGCCATTGAAAGCAGTAAAAGTGTCAATATATGTCTAGAACCGTTCATTGTAAACAATAAACGCAGGAAAGCCCGTTTTATTGTGCACAATGCTCACTCTTTACTTTTCACTTGCACTTCTTCATTCCCTCCAAAGCCAAGAAGCCAAAGCGTTGATCCATCTTATGCTAATTCGGAACCACCGATATGTGCTCACCTCCTTACCTCCAAAACGGAGAATGAAGTCTCTATAGGGATTTTTGCGGAAGGGAAGTCCTACATCCAGAAAACGAATATGCCGACATCCCATTTTGTGAGCATCTCTGATGCTTTCCCAGAATGTTACGGCGTTCGGATGTAAGGCTACATAACTTTTTCTTCTTGCAGCAGAAAACCAGAGATAAGCATCTTTACCTGAATAGACACATACAGTACTTCCGATAACTTTTTCGTGGTATTTGGTGATGAATATCTTGCAATTCCCTTTCTCCATCATACTGCGGAAGAAGAAGTCGTCAGGAATGTATCTTCTTGGTTTTAGCCAATTGTGTCGTCTCATCAGTTTCGAGAAGGCCTTGAATTCCTCCTCAGTCTCAACCGTCTTAGTGATTGCTCCACGTTGTTGCGCGTTCTCTATGCGTGTCAACTGTTTAGCGGATATCCGCTCTTCTGGTGTTTTCGAATGCAATGAATTATGTACACTCATCCATCTGACAGGGAAAAAGTCTTCACTGCGTAGTGCTTCATAGCCAAACATTTTTTGCGATAGGTTACTGAATTCCATATATAACACCTTATTCTGCAACCTCTCCTTCAATGCACTAACCATCAAGCCAAACACTTGTTCGTTGGGTTCTTGTTGATATATTCCCTCGCCAATAATCCTGACGTGTGTATATAAATAAGGTGGAAATATAGCCCTTTTATAGCGTGCAACGGCTAGTAGATGAGCCACTTCGTGTTCTTCGTCATCCACCACAACAGCCATGTATGGCTTATGTCGAGGCGTATGTTCATACAGTTCCATTAGTTCTGGACTATGGAAAAAACTGCCTGATTTAAGTGTAGGCAATGCCGTGGTGTGTTCATAAACGAAGGCTTTCATCGATGCAAAGATATAAAATATTTCCGTTTGATAGATGCTATTAGCTATTTTTTTGTATCTTTGCAACGAAATTTTTACAAGTAGAGATATGGATTTTAAGGATTTAGTACAGTTGCGTCGCTCTCATCGTAAGTTTACTGATGAAGAAATTGATGCTGACGATGTGAAAATGATACTGCGTGCAGGTTTGATGGCTCCAACCTCAAAAGGTCAGCGTGCTTGGCAATTTGTTGTAGTAGACGATAAGATGGACCTTGAAAAGCTTTCTGATGCAAAGGATATGGGAGGTCAGTTCCTAAAAGGGGCTCCTCTTGCCATTGTCGTTTTGGGTGATCCTATACAGAACGACTGCTGGGTGGAGGATGGCTCCATCGCTGCCATCTCTATGCAATATCAAGCTGAGGCACTTGGACTTGGCTCATGTTGGATTCAGATGCGTGGTCGTGGACTTTCTGATGGGACTAGTGCAGATACCGTTATTCAAGGAGTTTTGGATATTCCAGAGAATATGTCTTGTCTTTGCATTCTTGCCATTGGTCATAAGGCTGATGAACGCAAGCCCCAGAACGAAGATAAGTTGAAGTGGGAAAACGTCCATTTGAATAAATTCTGATGCGCATTGTATTAGTCGGAGCTGGTCGCTTGGCCACCAATTTTGGACAAGCACTTCGTTTGGCAGGCCATGATATCATGGCTGTTTATAGCCATACGAAGACAAATGCGGATACGCTTTGTTCTGTCGTCGGTGGCTTGGCCACTGATAAGATTACCGATCTTCCTTTGGAGGCTGATGCTTTTATCGTCGCAGTGAAAGATGCTGCGCTTCCCAGTGTTGCAAAGCAGTTAGCAAAGGGTAGGGAACAGCAAGTGTTTTTCCATACTGCAGGTTCTATGCCTTTAAGCGTCTTTGAGGGGCTGTCCATGCATTATGGTGTGTTCTATCCCATGCAGACCTTCTCGAAAGAACGTCAGGTTGATTTTTTGCCTATTCCAGTCTTTCTTGAGGCTTCCGATGATGCTACGCTTTCTCTAGCTCGCACATTGGCAGAGAGTATTTCCCGTCATGTGTATGTCCTTTCTTCAGAAGATCGGAAGTTCCTGCATCTTTCAGCCGTTTTTGCCTGCAATTTCGCTAACCACTGCTATGCACTCTCTGCAGAATTGTTGGAAAAACATGGCATTCCTTTCGATGTCATGCTTCCTTTAATTGATGAGACAGCTCGCAAGGTTCATGAGCTCCATCCGCTTGATGCACAAACAGGACCTGCTGTTCGCTACGACGAGAATGTTATCCGTATGCAATCCTCTTTGCTCAGCGATTCTCCCGCTTTGCAGGAAATCTATAACCTACTGTCACTCAATATTCACCGAAAAGCGAAAAAACAATGATCAATTACGATTTGACCAGGATACGAGCCATCATCTTCGACCTTGATGGTGTTCTCTCTGCTGAAACCATTTCTTTAGGCGTGGATGGTACCCCTCTGCGTACTGTAAACATCAAGGATGGCTATGCTATCCAGTTGGCTATGAAGATGGGATTGCGCATCGCTATTCTTTCTGGCTGTAAGATAGAGGCTGTGCGCCACCGTTACGAAGGCTTGGGCATGCAGGACATCTTCTTGGGCGCAGCTGTGAAGATTCAAGTATATGAGCAGTTCTTGGAAAAATATGGATTGAAAGACGACGAGGTGATGTTCATGGGCGATGATATTCCTGATTTGGAAGTTATGCGTCGTGTAGGTTGTCCTGTATGTCCAGCTGATGCTTGTTCTGAAGTCAAAGCCATCAGTTGTTATGTCAGTCAACAGAAGGGTGGTTATGGTTGTGGGCGCGATGTGATAGAACAAACCCTTAAGGCCCAGGATAAATGGTTGAGTGATGAGAGGGCATTTGGCTGGTAATATTTAGGAATTTAGAACTCGAGCTTTGCTCGCTTTCATAAAAGAAAGAATTATGATTACTTCATATAAGGTTATCTTAGCTTCCAATTCGCCACGCAGAAAAGAATTGCTGGCAGGAATTGATGTTGATTTCAAGGTTCGTGTCATTCAGGATATTGATGAGAGTTATCCTGCGGATCTTCCCACCAAGAATATTGCGGAATATATTTCTCGTAAGAAAGCAGCTGTCTATCAGCAACAGATGGCTGATGACGAACTGATTATCACGGCTGATACCATTGTGGTGTTAGGAGATGAGGTAATGGGTAAGCCTCACGATGAAGCTGATGCTTCACGTATGTTACATGAGTTGAGTGGACAAACCCATCAAGTTATTACGGGTGTTACGTTGACTACAACCACTCGTCAGCAGAGTTTTTCCGTTGAGACGGATGTGACCTTCAAGGCGCTTTCTGATGAGGAGATTGACTATTACGTTCAACA
The DNA here is from genome assembly GCA_002350855.1 of Prevotellaceae bacterium UBA2852. The sequence continues at coordinate 88,529 of DEFM01000013.1, read as the reverse complement.
CTATAAACCCTTCGATAAGGCTGGTGCTTATGGCATTCAGGAGTGGATTGGCCACATTGGTGTGACGGGGCTTCAGGGTAGCTATTTCAATGTCATGGGACTTCCTGTTCAGCGCATCTATGAAGCCCTACGAAAGTTCTGATTGAAGTCCGATTTTACCTTCTTTTAAATTCAGAACAAGTTATAGCTGTAGCTATTGCAACATTCAGACTCTCAGCAGTTTCCTTTGAATTGCTAAAGTTTGGAATTAGTAGTCTATGAGTAATCATTGGGCGCACCTCTTGGGAGATTCCGTTCCCCTCATTACCCATCACGATGATGCCATTTTTCTGCAGTTCTTTCTGGTAAATGTCCTCTCCGTCTAACAGCGTTCCGTAAATGGGACACTCCGCTTTGCTGAGTAATTCCACCAGATTGCAATACGTGATGGGAACATGTGCTATGCTGCCCATCGTTGCCTGAACAACCTTTGGGTTATACACATCAGCAGTTTCTTGTGAACAATAGATGGCATCAATGCCGAACCAATCGGCTATTCGGATGATGGTGCCTAAATTGCCTGGGTCTTGAATTCCATCGAGGGCTAGCGATAGACCATTGGGGTTGATAGGGCGATGCTCAGAATCTGGAATCTCAAACACAGCCAAGACCTCTTGTGGGTGTTGCAGGAAACTGATGCGCTGGAGTTCTTCCTCTGTCACGAGTTGTCCGTCTTGACGAGGGCTTGTTGAGAAAATAGAGTGTGGGCGAAATCCTGCTTTCAGTAGGTCGCCTACCACCTTGGGCCCCTCTGCTACAAACAGGTGTTCACGCTTTCTGTTCTTCTTCAATTCCAGCGAGCGTACAAACTTTATTTGGTTCTTGCTAAGCATAATCTTTTATTTTTGCTTGCAAAGATAATAATAAATATGAATAATTTTTGTACCTTTGCCGAAAAATTAGCAAATCATGCGCATTCGCATCTTCATATTTCTGCTTCTTACTGCCTTGCTGGCTTCCTGTTCAGTGACAAAATTTGTCCCTGACGGCGAATACCTATTGGATAAAGTAGAGGTGAAGAGCGACACAAACGCTTTAGGTGTCAATCCTAGCGAGATGCGTCAATTAGTTCGTCAGCGTGGTAATTCGCGATGGTTCTCTGCTGCCAAGTTGCCTTTGGCCACTTATTCTCTTTCTGGTCGTGATACCACCAAGTGGTTCAACCGTTTCCTTCGCTCCATAGGCGAGCCCCCTCAACTCTATGATTCTGTTAGCACTCGAGCGTCAATGGATATTCTTCAGACTCAGCTTCAGAACATGGGCTATCTGCGTGCTTCAGTTGATGTGTATAACAAGATTAAAGGTAAGAAGCTGGTTACCACGTATCTGCTGCATCCCCGTCAGCCCTATTTTATTAATAAGGTCGATTACGACATCCGCGACTCTGCCATTGCTGTCGTACTTAATTTGGCTGATAGTACTCGTCGAGGCTTAAAGTCGGGCATGATGTTCAATGTGGCCAATCTTGACAACGAGCGCTCGCGCATCAGTAAGTATCTTACCAATCGAGGCTATTATCGTTTCAATAAGGATTTTATCAGCTATAGAGCCGATTCAGTTCCTGGTAGTCCTCTCATCAACCTCACGCTGGTGTTAGACAAGTATCGTAGTGGCGAAGAAACTAATCTGCCTCATCAGGTATATACCATTGGCGATGTGAACTTCCGTAGCGGCAATCCCAATGACTCTGTCATTCCCCTGCGCCAGTCTGTGTTGGAGAGCAATACTTTCTTGGAAAGTGGTGCGCTTTATGCGTCCAACGATTTGCAGACCACCTATAATCACTTCGGTCGATTGGGTGCTGTGCGTTATACCAATATATCTTTCCATGAGCATGAATTCGAACCTGTTTTAGACTGCGATATCTTAGTCAGTACCAACAAGCCTTCTACCATCTCTTTTCAACCAGAGGGAACCAATACATCTGGCGACTTGGGAGCAGCTGTTTCGCTGACTTATCAGAATCGTAATATATTTCATGGGTCTGAGAATCTGAGCGTTGTGCTTCGTGGGGCCTATGAGGCCATTCGAGGCTTGGAGGGCTATAGTAATACCAATTTCCAGGAATACAGCGTGGAAACCAGCCTGTCTTTTCCACGCTTCATAGCCCCATTGTTATCCACCAGCTTCCGTCGACGCGTCAATGCCTCTTCCGAGGTGTCACTCCTTTACGACCTGCAGAACCGTCCTGAGTTCATGCGCAGGGTGTTCTCCGTCGCTTGGCGTTATAAATGGAACGACCAGAACCACCACGACCGCTATCAAGTTGACTTGCTCGACTTGAACTATATCTCCATGCCTTGGATCAGTGATACGTTCAAGGCGGAATATCTCGACAATACTGATTCGCGCAACTCCATCCTGCGTTATAACTACGAGAATCTGTTTATCATGAAGTTGGGATTTGGCTATACCTATAATAATGGACGCTATGCCATTAAGGTGAGTGCCGAATCGGCAGGTAATTTGCTCAATCTGGCGTCTCATATGTTCCATTTCCACAAGAACAGCGAGGAACAGTATACCTTCCTCGATATCGCCTATGCACAGTATCTCCGTGGTATTTTTGACTACACACGTAACTTCGTGTTCGACTACCACAACCAACTTGTCTTCCACTTTGGCTTTGGCATTGCCTATCCTTATGGAAATAGCACCATTCTGCCTTTCGAGAAACGCTTCTTCTCTGGTGGTGCAAACAGCGTGCGTGGATGGAGCGTGCGCAGTCTGGGTCCTGGTAAGTTTATTGGTAGAGACGGGCGTATCGACTTTATCAATCAGACGGGCGATATGAAGCTCGACCTCAATTTGGAGTATCGTGCCAGCTTGTTTTGGAAGTTTGGTGGTGCCCTGTTTATCGACGCTGGTAACATCTGGACACTTCGTGATTACGAAGATCAGCCTGGAGGTCAGTTCAAGATATCAGAGTTTTGGCAGCAGATTGCTGTTAGCTACGGATTTGGTCTTCGCCTCAATTTCGACTATTTTGTCGTACGTTTCGATATGGGTATGAAAGCTGTCAATCCAGCCTATGAGGATGAGAAGGATCATTTCCCTATTTTGCACCCTCGTCTCAGTCGCGACTTTGCTTTTCACTTTGCGGTAGGCCTTCCATTCTAACCTTCCACTTTCCGTCTCGCAGTACGGTCGTGATGTTAAACATTGCCTCGTCCACTCGATGTGCTGAATCAGCGGGTAGGGTGGCACTCACAAAGTTTTTGACTCTCAATTGTACAATTCTCAGCGTGTCGTTGGCTTCTGTGAAGAAATCATCTACGTCAACGATGGCTTCTCCATCCTCTTGCACTAATTGCAGGTCGTGCTCCGTAGTGTTCGAGGCAGCAAACCTCAGCCATCGTTCACTTTCTGGGGTAACATACTGCTCCGCCTCGTGGAAATCATAGTTGAAGTAAGCCTCTGCCCATCGTGCAGCGACGTCCATCGCTTCGTTGTCGTCCGTCAATACGAGACTGCAGCCAGTCATTAAAAATGCCGTGCAAAAGAGAAAAAACACTTTCATACCATTAAATAAGTAAAAAATCTCTGCAAAGATAAGGAAAAACCGACACTTTTTTATTAATTTTGCACAAAATTTGAAAGAATCATGCTAAAGTTTATATCTTTTGGCAGTGGAAGCAGTGGTAATTGCTACTATTTGGCAACCCCCACAGACGTCCTGCTAATCGACATAGGAGTAGGTTTGAGAGGCCTGAAGAAAAGCTGCAAGGACTATGGATGTAGTCTTTCGCAGGTTCATCATGTGCTCATTACCCACGACCATGCTGACCATATCAAGTCGGTAGGCTCTTTCAGCCACGACTATTCAGTGCCGGTCTATGCCACCAAGGAAGTGCATGAGGGCATTAATCGCAACTATTGCGTCACCAAGAAGATTGCTCCTGAGCTCACTTGCTATCTGGAGAAGGGCGTAACCCGTCAGATTGGCGATTTTATGGTAACTCCCTTTGCTGTTCCTCACGATAGTTCCGATAATGTAGGCTATCTCGTTGAGGCTGAGGGTGTTGTCTTCTGTGTAATGACTGATGTAGGCGTAGTTACAGACGAGATGAAGACCTATATTGCCCGTGCCAACTATCTGGTCATCGAGGCCAACCACGACATTGAGATGGTGCAGAACGGTCCTTATCCTCAGTTCCTCAAAGAGCGCATTCTCTCTCAGACGGGCCATCTCTGCAATCGCGATTGTGGCGTAGCCATTGCTGAGAATATGACCGAGCAGTTACGCCATGTATGGCTTTGTCATCTCAGCGAGGAGAATAACCATCCTGAGCTGGCGCGTAAGACCGTTGAGAGCGTGCTTCGTGGCTATGGCATCGTGGCTGGTGTCGATTTCCAACTGGAAGTACTCAAGCGCACCACGCCTACAGGCCCTTATGACTTAAAGTGAAATATTTAATCTTTAACATATATTGTAAATATGATCAACATTACTTTCCCAGACGGATCTGTTCGCTCGTATGAGCAGGGCGTTACTGGTTTTCAGATTGCCGAGAGTATCTCACCCGCTCTCGCACGCAGTGTTGTAAGCTGTGGAGTAAATGGTGAGACCGTAGAGCTGAACCGTCCTATTAATGAGGACGCAACGATTGAGCTCTATAAGTTCGATGACGAGCAAGGTAAGCACACCTTCTGGCACACCTCTGCGCACCTTTTGGCTGAGGCTTTGCTGGAATTGTACCCTGGCATCCAGTTTGGTTTTGGACCTGCTGTCGAGAATGGCTTCTTCTACGATGTGCTGTTGCCCAATGGCGAGAGCATCAAGGAGAGCGATTTCCCCACGATTGAAGCTAAGATGAAGGAACTGGCTTCCAAGAAAGAGCCCGTTGTTCGCAAGGAGGTTGCCAAGGCCGATGCTCTTAAGGAGTTTGCTGCCGATGGCCAGACCTACAAATGCGAGCACATTGAGCAGGATTTGGAAGATGGTTCTATCACTACTTACACGCAGGGCAATTTCACGGACCTCTGTCGTGGTCCGCACCTTGTAGATACGGGCGAAATCAAGGCTATCAAGCTTACAAGCGTTGCTGGTGCTTTCTGGCGTGGCGATGCTAATCGCGAGCAGATGCAGCGCCTCTATGGTATCTCTTTCCCCAAGAAGAAGATGCTCGACGATTATCTTGTGATGCTCGAGGAAGCCAAGAAACGCGACCATCGTAAGATTGGTAAGGAGATGGAATTATTCATGTTCTCCGACAAGGTTGGTAAGGGTCTTCCCATCTGGTTGCCCAAGGGCACTGACCTTCGCATTCGCTTGCAGGACCACTTGCGCAAGGTTCAGAAACGTTTTGGATATCAGGAAGTTATTACTCCACACATTGGCTCAAAGAACCTCTACGTTACCTCTGGTCACTATGCTCACTACGGCAAGGATTCCTTCCAACCCATCCATACGCCGGAGGAGGATGAGGAGTACATGCTGAAGCCGATGAACTGTCCTCACCACTGCGAAATTTTCGCTTGGAAGCCACGTTCATACCGCGACCTGCCTCTGCGCATTGCTGAGTTTGGTACCGTCTATCGTTACGAGCAGAGTGGCGAGCTTCACGGCTTGACTCGTGTGCGTTCGTTCACGCAGGACGATGCTCACCTGTTCTGTCGTCCAGACCAGGTAAAGCAGGAGTTCCTCAATGTGATGGATATTATCAATATCGTGCTCAAGGCTTTCGGTTTCGAGTTCGAGGCTCAGATTTCCCTCCGCGACCCCAACGACCACGAGAAGTACGTAGGTACCGACGAGGACTGGGCACTGGCCGAGCGCGCCATTCAGGAAGCTTGTGAGGAGAAGGGCTTGCACGCTAAGGTAGAATACGGTGAGGCTGCATTCTATGGTCCTAAGCTCGACTTCATGGTGAAGGATGCTATCGGTCGTAAATGGCAGCTCGGAACGATTCAGGTTGACTATAACCTCCCGGAGCGCTTCAAGCTTGAGTACACCGCTGAGGATAACTCCAAGAAGACCCCTGTGATGATCCACCGTGCACCGTTTGGTTCTCTCGAACGTTTCACCGCTGTGCTCATCGAGCACACCTCTGGTCACTTCCCCCTCTGGCTCACGCCTGAGCAGGTGGCTATTCTGCCTCTGTCAGAGAAGTATAACGATTATGCCAAGGAGGTTGCTAAGAAATTTGAAGCTGGTGGCGTTCGTCCTACCATCGACCTGCGCAATGAGAAACTGGGTCGTAAGATTCGCGACAACGAGTTGAAGCGCATTCCTTATATGGTCATTGTCGGCGAGAAGGAGGCAGCCGACGGAACTGTTGCCGTTCGTCCTCAGGGCGGTGGCGAGCAGACCGTTATGTCTATCCAGCAGTTCGTCGACCATGTCAACGCCGAGGTTGCTGAGATGACTAAGGAGTTCTAATCTTTTTGAGATACTATCGACTAAAGGCTGCACAAACAGTGCAGCCTTTTTAGGCTCCGCAGCATGCGCGGACGCACTTTAGAAAGGAGTTAAACAAAACAATAAGGAGAAGGAGTATGAAGATAGTCATTCTTGACGGCTATACAGCAAATCCAGGCGACCTTTCGTGGGACGGGCTGAAGGCATTGGGCGACTTAACCGTGTATGAGCGCACGCGCCCAGAGGAAACGATAGCAAGGTGTGAGGGGGCTGACATCGTGCTGACTAACAAGGTGGTGATGAGTCGAGAGGTAATGGAGGCACTGCCGACATTGCGATATATCGGAGTGCTGGCTACGGGCTATAACGTGGTGGACACGGAGATGGCCAAGAAGCGTGGCATCGTGGTGACGAACGTTCCAGCGTACAGCACGGAGAGTGTGGCGCAGATGGTATTTTCTCACTTGCTGACGGTAACTAATAGAACGGAGCACTACGCACATCAGAACCGTGAGGGACGATGGACGCGAAGCCAGGACTTCTGCTATTGGGACGAACCGCTGACGGAGTTGGCTGGGAAGACGATGGGCGTCATAGGATTGGGAAATATTGGCAGTCGCGTAGCTCAGATAGCGCAGGCCTTCGGCATGAAGGTGAAGGCAATGACGAGCAAACGCCAAGAGGATTTGCCCAAAGGTGTGGAGAAGGTCACTCTTCAAGAGCTGCTTTCAACATCAGACGTAGTATCGCTACATTGTCCACTAACGGAAAAAACACATCATCTGATAGGCGAGGAAACCATTAAATGGATGCGCCCTACAACAATACTGATTAACACAGGAAGAGGTCCGCTGGTAGACGATGAAGCTGTGGCCAAAGCATTGAAGGAAGGGCGAATGAAGGCTTATTGTGCCGACGTGATGACGGTCGAACCACCCAAAGCAGACAATCCGCTGATAGCATTAGATAATGCCTACATCACACCGCATATAGCATGGGCTAGCACAGAGGCGAGAATGCGATTGGTGCAGGTGGCTATTGACAATGTAAGGGCTTTTGTGGAGGGAAAACCTAAGAACGTGGTTTAAAGGCTGACATTGAGGCGAAGCACACCAGCGCATAGACCATCGCCATCAGTATTGATAATATGTACTACGGGCTGGATGGAAAACCAGTCGGTGAGGTGAACTTTGCAGGTAAGCTCGGTGGCAAACTCGTAACCATCTGTGGCAATTTCCAGATCAAGGTTGTCATAATGAACAAAGTCGGAGAAGATGCCGAACTCTGCACGTCCCAGAACGTAGCGAAGACCGATGCCTGCAAAGTGGTTGAAGACTTCGTCGTCGCTGAAAGCATGCGAATAGGCTGCCAACAGGGTAAGGTCGGGCGATAAGGCCTGCTCGGCAAGCGTCCATATACTTGGGCGCGTGATGCGCTCAACGCCCTCGAGGGTAAAGTCGCCATGATAAAGACTGCCTCCCAGATAATAGTGGCTGTCGCCATGGCGATATTCCACTTGCGTCAGAGCAAAGACACCATCGGTCTTGGGACATACGCGGAATACGTTGTAGCGACCCGTGAGGTCCTGATGGGCAAAACCGTTGTAGAGGGAAGCCTGGAAGGTGACGTTCTTATGGTCATAGACATAATGCAGTCCCATTGCCGATACAGGATACGTTGGCATGGTATAGTTTCCGGTAAGGGTAGGGAAGCCTCCGCACGAGCTGTTAGTAAAGGTGGAGAGAGCATCGCTGCAGAAGTAGTCCTCGTCGATGCGACGAATGCCTGCAAAGAGCGAATGGCGGTCGTTAATCTGCCATGTAAAGCCCGCCGTGCTAAGGGCAAAAGCCACATTGAGAGCATCGAGGTTGGAGAAAATCTGCATGTCTTCCAGGAGCCCTTCCTCGTCGTTGGTGTAAAAGCTAAGCGTACCTATGTCGAACTTAAACTTGCGCGATATGGGTATGGTGGCATGCAGTTCAAGCAGGTTAGCCCATTTGGCAATCTCGCAGTCGGTCTGTATCTCGGTAGTGGCGTCGAGCGAGAAAGTAGGGCGCAACGAAGTGCTGTCGCCTTGTGCCATAAGACGAGTGCTATAGCCTAAGAGAATGGCCAATAAGAGGATGATAGTCTTAGCCTTATTAGTCATACTTTTGAAACAAAAAGAGACATCGCCAAAATAGTGATGTCTCCTGCTTGGGTGCCCGGACGGACTCGNNACCGTCGACATTCAGAACCACAATCTCTCTCGGACGAGCCGTCATCATATTGATTCTCACCACGTTAATAAACTCTCTATTTGTCCTTCGGTAAACTATAAGTAAACATCAGAACTTTTGCAAAATAACAAAAATCTATTGAAATAGCCAATGTTTTCCATGTTAAAAATATAAAAGTGGAAGAAAATAATCATATATCTTCGTTTTCTTGCTAATGCCAGTTCCTCTATTTCCGAGTTTGTATGAAAAAGAAAAATGGCACACCTATAAAGATTTCTCTCTTAGGTGTACCACTTGCTGTTATTATGGCGTGCGCCATTCCTTTTCGTCTGGCTCAGACATATCTAAGTTGGATTCCTTTTTAAAGTATCTTATGAGGTTGTAGAAAAAAGTATCTTGGTATTCTTTGACTATCGCCCTGTTTATGATCTTGTTCCTCTTGATGAAATATTCCTCAATGGGCTCCTCGGGTTTGACTTTATATGCTCGCAGCCATATCTGTGCAATCTCTTTATTCCAGACACACCACTCGCCATAATGGTATAGCTCTTTCGGTATCAATGCGTGGATATGTTTCTCTGTAATTTGATCGCCCTTGCGTATATCAAGTATCTGGAAAGATGGATTATGTGTTAGATATGCTCTCAATCTGGTTAATAGTGCATTTCTATCTTTAGAGAATCCAATCTTGCAGTAGTTTCCACTTTTAATGAAGTAAAGCATAGCCCATTACAGTCTAAGGTCAAAGATAGTATCTCCAAATCGGTAGCCATTCACTTTCTTACCGTCTAATCGCTCGCTACATTTCTCTACTTTGTAAATACTGCACTGTAAAATGAGTGTAGCCTTTGGTGTTAGCTTGATTTCAAGCCTTTTAAATTGTTCAGCAAGTTTCTTCTTTAGTTGTTCATTACTGACAAACTCGCCTTTATGGTAGATAGCGCGAAAAGCCTGTTGCATCTTCTTTTTATCGGAAACAGCTTGCAGCATCTTGTCCTTATTCCATCTAAGGCTGTTCATTTCTGTCTCTTTAAGATAAAGCCTGAAATCTCGGAATTCTGGATATTCTTGTTCGTACTAATCAGAAGGATGGTCTATATAGTCTTTCAAAAGCTGTTCATAACTAACCGTAAGAGCCTGTTTCATTACAATATCGAAATCATCAATAAGCTCTTGATTCTTTGGTCTCAACTTTTCTGATTTCAAGAATTGTGCTTTAATAGTAATTCCATTCCTATATTCTTTGCGGAGATTGTGCTTAAAGATAAACGACTTCTTCTTTTGTTCATTATAGACAAGCCTATTATCTATTGCAGATACCAAGTCTTTTTCCAGATTCATGCGCTTTATCCATGCCTTACGTTCTGATTCGGTGAACTTGTTTTGTGAGGCTAGCAATTCCACAGCATCGTGTTCTAATTCTTGCATAAAAATAGCAAATTCCTTATCGGAAACATTCTTGTTTGTAGAAAATATGTGTACCAATATATGACGGAAGATATTGTGTGAATGCTCATTTTCTCTAATGCGTCCAGCTATTTGTTCCATAGTACTTGAGACATCTATGAGTGTGTTAACCTTGTAACCATCACTCGCTACGATAACCAATCCATTATTGGTAAACAGGTTGCACCCTTGAAAACCTTTTTTCGTAAAGAAGTTGATTCTCTTATTGGGGCTGCTAACGGATTCTATTTCATATTTACCAAGAATAAGCCTGTTCCTTTGTCTATCAGCACAGCATACCTTTACTTCTGAGTTATCAAGTCCCAATGTTGATAAAATTTGTTGGATGCTGGTAACTGAATTGAAGAATATAAAAAGCTGTTCAACCTCGCTCACTTCTCCGTTAATATCAGTCAGTCTAAGACCATCCCTGAGAAAAGAATCTATTACTTTGGTAAGTCCAGCAACGACACGAGAGGTTTTGTATCGTGTGACATTGATTTCCTGTAGTCCATCCCATTCTACTTTGTAATGAGGCAGATTCATAAAGAAGTCAATTTCATAATCTTCATCTATAGGAGTTGCAGACAAGAATGTGTAGTGCTTGAACTTTGTCACATCATGGAGCATGTTGCTAATAGCATCGGAACGGAAATCCATATCTTCAAGAATGATATGGTATTCATCTACTAAAAGTTTCCAACCCTCAGTATTGTTATTCAGCCACCGCAATAGTTTGGGTAATCCATCATAGGTAACAGCAATCTTGTATGTTTCATGCTCTCTAAGATACTTTCGAAATTCGTATTCTCTTATGCCACCATAACACTTGAACACCTCGTATCTATTATTAGTATCGGCTGCAATGCTATCTACTAAATCTCTGAATGGGCAGACAATAATATAGTTGCTCTTACAATTTACAGCAACGTATGTACCTCCCACATCTGTTTTAGTCTTGTTCACGATTCCGTGAGGTAATCCATCTTGAAATTCGGGAAGCTCGCTTAGGTATCGGGCTTCACCACCATAAATGATAATTGGTTGATCCATAGCTCTTACATTTTCCAATTAAACAATAGAGCATCTAAGCTAATAAGGAAAATCTAGCGAAATAGAGTGATTTCATAGCATGGAATTTTTCTCCTACTTCTTATAGGATGCCTTGAAAAAAAAAGTTCCAAAGTGACCCGAGAAAAGAGGTGCATTTTTACTACACCTCAGAATATATGTCGTTGCTATGAACCAATCTTGTTGAGGCTTGGAATCAGAGCTATTATATGCATATATGGATAAAATAAAAGAATTTCGAGATAAACACGAGAGTACTCTGATTCTTAACCTCAACCCTCTATTATATGTAGATTTCCTCAGGATTCAAAGTTAAAAAACTTAAATCTCTAAAAATGAGAAAATGAGGCAACAAGAATGCTGAAAGTTGTTTAGAATGCCTATTTCGCAAATTCCTTCTAAAATGTTTGCAATTTACAATAATTCTTCATATTTTTGCAGCAAACTTATAAGATTATGACAACGAGTCAGGTTTCCTCTTTCAAATAGTATATTAATGGGATGCATTGGGTATCTCACCGTATGTTCTAAAAATAAAGGTTATTGATAGTATAGGCAATGATTAAAAAGACAATAATATGCACAAAAGAAAACCCGTTGCACGCTCAGATCAGTGAAACGGAAAAGTCTGAGATAGAGGAAATAATTGTTTCAGGCTTTCTTGGGATAGAAGATTTTCATCTATTAACGGAAATGAGTCAGAATGATAATAAACTTCATTCTCTCGACATGAGTGGAGTTTCAGAGACGGAATTTGACTTCTATCTTCCATTAGCAGATGATTATTATTGTGCCAAGATAGGCATTACGGATGATGCGTTTGTTGATAGCGTCAATTTACAGAGAATTGTCTTTCCTGAAGGATTGGAAGCTATCGGAAACAGGGCGTTTTCGGGCTGTATTCATTTGAAAGATGTAGATTTCCCAAGCAAACTAGTGATTGGGAGTTTAGCTTTTCAGAATTGCCCTCTTCTTGAATATTTCTATATCGAGGGACAAGACGGTATTGACTATCTATTTGGGGATGCTTTTGCAGGTTCAATTAAACGTTATGTTTGTGACATGAATGAATGGCCTCTTAATGACTCAGGAAAACCAATCTGTCCAAGCGATTTTAAAGGATGTTTCTCTTTTGAAGGAGCAGTCTTTAACTATATAGAATGGTTGGGAGATGTTGATATTTACATGAGTAGATACCCATGCGGTAGTGAAAGAAAAGAATATGTTGTTCCTAATGGAGTTGACACCATAAAAGAATTTGCTTTCACCAAATGCCGAGATCTCCAACAGATTACGTTCCCAGAGTCTTGTGTGGATCTTACCGTAAACGCCATTACTGACTGTCCTGAGTTAAACACGTTGATATTCCGAAGCAAATCTTTAGACGGAAGAAGATCTTGTCATTGGGACATGGATTGGGACAATATCATAACCAACTGTCCCAAGCTAAAGGATATTTATCTCTTTGCCGATGATCCAAGTAAGGTGAGTTTCTATATTTTTGCGAGTTTAGAGAATATTGATGACATTGTTCTGCATGTACCTAGCTTTTCAGCGAAGAAGTACAAGGAAGTTGAGCATGATTTTGTAAGAGTCGAAGAAGGTGTGCTTATCCCTCCATCTGCTTATGATGATATGGAAAAGACGAAGGTGAAGGTTTGGCAGGAATTTAAAAAAATCGAAGAATTTGATCCTATAGATTTTATGTAATCGTCTTATCCTCAAACGGAGTACAAGCTTTGTGTTGAATAATCGTTGGTGACTTTTTAACATTCGGGTATATAAAAGCAATAATTGAGTTAAAATGTCACCTCTCTACCTTTTTGAGAGATTGACATGTTATCTTCTTAATCAGTTTTGCTATAGCAAGGTTACCCAACGTACAAACAAGGAAGAACAGAATGAAAATCGCATAGTTGACATTGTTATAGGTCGTATGGCATTTCCCAGCTAATGCTATCAGTTCTTTATAGCAGAGGTCGAAAGCATCGTTCATGGGCATAGCATAATGTTTACACAACTCCACGAAAGCGACAACATAGATAAGACCATAAGCTATTCCCACTAACATGAGAATCATTTTCCCCCACGTTTTCAGGGAACGATAACAGCTAATGCATACCCATGTTACCCACAATCCTGAAAGAAGACACAGGCCAGCTTCCATATAGATATTAACGATGACGCAGATCTCTTTATAGGTAAATCCGAGTGCCATTCCTGCAACATAAAGCGCCCCACAGCACGCTCCGAAGAAACATTCATCGAAGCTCCTTCCTGTTTTCAGGCTTGCAATAACGGCTACGGCTACAAGCATTATCAGCAATAATGCAAGCAGGAAAATGCCCACACCAATTACCAAATTCCGCTTCTTCCCCATCGTTTACCAACGGTACTTGCTTTTAAGCTTCTTGAACACAGGGATATCCGAAACAGACTCAAATAGTAAAACACATGACTTGACTTTGATAGCATCCTGCCCGAATATCTCATAAACAGACTTCTCGTTATTAAGCACGGCTTCTGATATTTCTACCAGCCTGTCTCTTAGTACAGGATGCTCTATGTAAGCCTTGGCTTCTTCTCTTCCTCCCAGTCCATAGAACTGGGACATTTCTGATTCTCCTAAACCATATAGTTGAGGAAAGATGAACCATATCCAATGAGTTTCTTTCTTACCATTTTTTACTTCTTCAAGGGCTTTGTCATAAGTATTCCACTTATCTTGAGCATCAATAAATCGCTGTAATCCTTTATATGCAGCATGCAAAGCGGGTTTGTAAGCGTCACGAGGCTTACCATCACCATCAATTACCATAGGACCAGCGATTTTAACTGCAAACTCAGCGCATTTCCCTTTCGGTTTAACTACCACCGAACTTTTGGTCTGTTTTTCTGAATTGTTATTATTCTCATTCATCTTCGTCCATTGAAATAGTTAGTTGTATTTACTTTAATATCTCTTCAAAGTCAAAAGAATTTCCTTTTTCATTTTCAGGAGTGGGCTTAAATAGTACTCGATATTTTGAAGAGAATAATTCATTTAAAATAGGGCAGATTCCTAAATCACCTATATTACTAACGGAATCACGACTTCTTGCCCCATTAAACGATTCTGCCCAACAATCATCGTCTTCCCATGTCACCTCATATTTACGTTTAGAACTAATAATGTCTCTGATTATTTCTTTATCTTTTTCTTCAAAACTTAAATCAGAAGTATTAATAAATGGTCCTATCACAGCACTATCATCATAACATGAATATTTAAATCCATTAGAAGTTCTATGGCTAGATCTTATATTCATGTATGTACTTTTTGAATTATAGTTCAAAAAAACTATTTTGAGTGGTTGACATGAGCTACTTGCATTGGCTGATGTCTTATTTTTTTTAAACATTTTCGCATATTCAACCCTGTCATATGAATATAAGACATCTTCTCCTTTGCATGGATCCACATATAATCCACGAGAGACCAACTTTGATGGAATGTAAAAATAATCTTTATATTTTACCACGGGATATACTACATTATCTTTTTGTTCAGCTAATCTCACATTGCAAAAGCCCCCAGAGTAATTAATAGTATCATATTCATAATTCTTTATTAGATGCACTTCCGGATTAGATGTACAACATATATTAACTGAAACTTCTTCCCCTATTGAATATTTATCACACGGGGGCAATTGTTTCTGATCTTTTGAATGTATTCTCAAGTATTGAATTTTATTAATCCAATATAATTTCCCTAATTGGTTATTATAGAAATATCCATTAATAACTTTTGGGTAACATGCATATAGTTCATGGTTTTCTGTTACATAAACATCGTGATAATCTTCTTTTTCTGATTTAGGGATCATCGCTACTGTAATAATATCAAAGTCGAATTCCGCTATTACGTAATCAACATCTTTTATATAACCTAGATCTATTAGGAGATCTTCATCTAAAGGAGATAGTTCTTTTAATTCCATTGACTTATTTATGCAACTAAAATGAATAATTAATCTGAGGAAAGACAATAGATACTATTTTTTCTTTCTAACTAACATAATAGGTACTAAATAGTCCGAAGACTTCTTTTCGATAGAGACTTGAGGAGTTCCATTTTTCAATTCTCCAAATTCAACTGTATTTTTATCATCTCCATCTTCGTTGTCTCGGATTCGAAAATGAACACCATCACAACCTGACATAGGGCCAAATTTATATCCTTTTCGATCAAAAGCGATACGACATCCGTTTGATCCTTCACAATAATATCCTACAGGTTCATTTATTGCATAGCCTCCTCTCAAGACTTGCCCTCTAATTAGACTCCATTTACAACATTTTAGCAACTCCGAAAATTGCTCTTCTGTTGGAATATCCAAAATGGCAGCATCTTCATATGTTAAATATAAAGGCTTCCCTTCTTCATTTTTTCTATATTTTGAAGACCACAATAATCCACTAGGCAATCCAAGATCAACAAAATCTACATCTTCATATAAATCAATATCGTAATCCTCTGAACACTTTTTATATCCATCATTATAACCATCAGCATAAGCCTTGGCAATTGCCTTAGCCATTAATTCGTTCATCTTTTCAGCTGCATAATTCTCAGCCCTTTCTTGTAATTCATTCATAATCTTTCTTTTTAGTTATCATTTATTTCGCAAATTTACAATATAATTATGAAATAACAATCAGATTAATGCCTTTTTCCCCAATAATGATGTGACAAATTAACAATTTGGGTGTATAAAAGCAACTTTAGTGTTAATATGTCACCTCTTCAAAGAATAAGATTCATTTCATCAAATATTCGGAAATATCATGGAAAAGTGTACCAGCCATTCCTCCACCGCTTGCAGGGAGTCCCAATTTGTTCATGCTAACAATCATGCTGTACTTAGGAGCATCAGCAGGAAAGAAACCACAAAAGGCTACTTGGTATTCGGAAACGGTATTATCCCCATCATAATATTCATTAACCTGTGAAGTTCCTGTTTTACCTGCCACTTTGAAGTTTGTAGAGCCAGCTTTACGTCCCAAGCCCTGACTAACCACATGTTCCAACGTCTGCTGCATCAAAGCGACATTCTCTTTCTTAGCAATCTGTTCATTGATTACCTCAGTAGTACCAGGCACCAATGTTGGCTTAACCATCTTACCATTATTAGCTATGGCATTATAGAAAGTAAGCATCTGGATAGGAGTGATCTTTCGGTTATAACCTATCGCACTCCAGATAATATCCTTGTTGATCCAATTGGAATCTTTCGGAGAGTTGTAACTATTGGGACGTAACCCCTCTATTCCTTCAATGCTATTGGGCTGGCCGAAACTCATTGAGTCAAGTTTGCTAAAGAAGTCTTGTTCGTGACCTTTGAATAAGTCCCAGATGACTTTGCTAATTCCGATATTCGAGCTGACCTCTAACACTCTATCCAATGTCAATTCACCATAACCACCTCTATGCCAGTTATGGTCTTTCATAATCCGATCATCATCAATCTGCCACACACCATTTCCTACATCGATTACATCAGAGAGCTTAGCCTTTCCCGTTTCCAAGGCGACAAGGAGAGAGCCAACTTTTACCAACGATCCTAAATCCTGCTGATAGGTAAAGTTCTGGCATGGTTGGAACTTACCTTCAAAGTTACGTTCACGTCCTGCCATAGCAAGAATCTCTCCAGTCTGAACGTTCATAATGATTACCTGTCCTTGCAGGCCGTTTATCTCTTTTAGCTTATCATTTAGCATGGAATCAACGGCATGCTGCAAGCGAGGGGAAATAGTCGATCCCTCTTGTGTCAGTGGTAATGAGTGATCGGTAGAGCTACACCTATTATATATTAAATAGGTAATAGCCAGTAGTACTGCACATACTACTACGACTATCCATTTCCTATTATTATGGTTTCTATTCTCGGTTCCGAGTACCTGTAATTCATCATTATTCATAGCTTGCCCTCCTTTTCCGATTCAACCAATGCTTTCAACTGTTTAAGAGCCTCCTTAGATGCCTGTAAAGTAAAAGCTTGATTCACTTCCATGTTCGACATTACTAATTGTTGCTTGTTGACATTAATCTTAAAGATATAAGCACGATTAACAATCAGCGACTTACCAATTCGGATGAATGTCATAGCCTCCTTTCCGAGCAGATCCTCCATCATCTGCTGACAATGAGCCAGATTCATCGTAAACACATATTCCGTCTTGTCATGCAGTACCATCGTGGAGTAGTTACCGTCTGACTCCACGTAAACAATCCTCTCAGGTCTTACCCTAACGAGTTCGTTGGCATTCGATATAATCAGTACTTTGCTGCTCACTTATTCTGTATGTTACTTTTTACGCACAAGTAAGACTGGAAGCTTGTAACCTGAGAATATCTTTTCGATTTCCATTTTAGGTTTTTCTTTTTCTACACCATATATGCACACTGCACTCTTTTCATCATCATCACTATCATCAATAATCCAAAAATAAGCACGTCCACCACCGTAACGTGTACTATATCGTACATCGTCAAATTCCATAATGCCCTCACACTGCACAAGAATCTCATTACTATTTTTCCCCTTACAGGTTGCGTCATAGAATGTTTGACCAGTTGTACTATAAGATCCTTTCCACCTGCATTTACTAATCAACTCTTCTACTTGCTCTCTGGATGGTAGGCCTAATCTTTTTACATCATCGTACGAATAATAAGCGGCAAACCCTTTTTCATCTTTTAAGTATTCTTTTGACCATCTTGTACCACTCGGTAAGCCGAGATCCACATATTCAATATCGGTGTTATCAATAGCACAATCAATCTTCTCCGCTCGGTCTTTGTAGCCATCACGATAGCCATCCTCGTAAGCCCGAGCAATAGCTTTGGCCAACAATTCATTTGCCTTTTCTGCTGCATAATTGGCAGCTCTTTCGTTCAGATTTTCCATATTCAAAGTTTTTAGTTTGAAATTATGCTGCAAATATAAGACGATTATTTGAGAAAAGCAAGCATTAATAATCTGATTTGTACAAAATATGCGTCTGATTGTATAAAATATCCATGAAAGTTCTTACTTCTGATCTGTTTTGATTGAAGGTGGTGACAAATTAACAATTCGGGCTTATAAGAACAACTTTTGTGTTAAAATGTCACCCTCATATGTTTATTTGTTTAGACTCCGCTCAATAACTGTACATGCATATAGTAGAGCATATTGAAATCTCTTCTCACCAGACGATTTTGCTAGCAGTTCAAGTTTTGCTTTCGTTTCACTCAGTTTCCGATTCGGATCTTCATAGACAATTTCTTTTACCTCATTATAGATGTCGCAAATCTCGGCATGTCTATCAAGCCATTCGTATCTCTCCATCACATAAAGCTGGATGGCTTCAACATCAAAACGGTCATATGAATGAGTGTTCTGGAAATTATTCAGAGTAGAATCGTCCTCATCTTCAAGAGCTGTGATCTTATATTTCCCTAATAGACTCTTGCTAAAGAAGGCTTCGTTGTGCAATCCACTCTTCTTATCGCCCAACAAAATTGAATAATTATATAACACTATTCCAATGATTCCCCAAAATGCAAAGCCTGTGTCATAGTTTGAACTTACTATGCCTTCCTCTATCCACTCGCTAATTTTGCTGTCGAAGATAGCCTTAGCCTCTTTAACTGCATCAATCATTACTTTGTCGAGTCGAAATAGATTACTGTCCTCTATCAGTTCGTTACGCCATATATTAAAACTTTCACTATCCAATTTCGGATTGTCTTTGCACAATGATTCATGTGCTTTTTGAGCAGGTCGTAGTAAGTCTTCATCAGGCATGTCGCCATATCGCAAACTGGCCTGAGAAACACTTTCTTCTTCATTCTGATTTAATGCCCAATCAATCTGCTTGAGATTGAAGACGTCGTTTTCATTTAGTAATGATGGCTTCTTCTTTTTCATATTTCATATTGTAGCTATTTAATCAAACTTTACATCGGGATTCAGTTCTGCAGGAGTGTACCAAGTAATCCCATATTTTTCCTTTAGGATGCGCTTTTGTAAAGCCCATAGAGTGTGACAACTACCAAGCTTACTTAACAATTGTGCAGCACGAGTAGGATCTGTAGGTAACAACTCTTTGGCTTCCTCAATTCGTTTTTTTCGTATTTCGTCTTGAGCCTTATTGTCTGCACGAAGAGTTTTGAAGAACTCAACTATAATAGGATCGTCATCTTCTATGGGTTCTTCTTCCACTTTATATGACAGCCAACGTTCTTCTTGTGCTATTATCTCTTTGACAAATTGAGTATTGACCTCCCACATAACCTCTGGCAAAATGCGCTGGTATTCGGGAGATTGCTCTAAGGCTTTGTTGTACGCCCGTAGTTCTTCTATAGATTTCTCATCTCTTGTGCTCATCTGCAAAACATCGTGGCCATTTTAAAATTTGAATGACTTTCTTTACATATTTTTTTAATTTCTTCTAAAGATAAATCGCTCAAAGATTTGCAACAAGAAAATGCATAAGTATCAATGGTGGGTGTACAGCCCTGAAAGCTGACTCTTTCCAACGCTTTACAATCGGAAAAACTACCCATTTCTATTGATTTTACAGACTTGGGGATAACCACACTTTGCAAATTGGTACAGTTATCAAGTGCATAGATAGATATCTTTGTTACTGTATTAGGTATTATGAGTTCCTTAATAGGGTTACATGCTGGCATTTTTATTAATTCTGTTACGTTTTTATCATATAAAACCCCATCGATTATTCTGTATGCCTGGTTTTCTGGATCAAGGTTGATTTTTTGCAACGAACGACAACCACCAAAAGCCATTGGTCCAATCATTGAAACAGTTTTTGGAATGGTTATTGTTTTTAACTTGAAACATGCTGCAAATGCAGCTCGCCCAATCTTAGTGACAGAATTGGGGATAACGACCTCTTCTAATTGAGTGCATGCCTGAAAAGCTTCTTCTCCTATTGAATATAATGAATCAGGAATTGTAACACTACGTAATGACCCGTAACCTTGATATTGTTTTGCTCCTATCGTTCTTGTTCCATATGGAACCACTATGCTTTTAGTATTTAACTTAATAAGTCTATTTTTTTCTTCCTTCTCTTCTTTCTGCTTTCTTTCTTCTTCTTCCTCTCGCCTCTTTTGTTCTTGGTAGTTTATATAATTAGTTCCACATTGATTACATGCGGGGAACTGGGAAGAGTATTTATTTCCACACTTTGGGCAAGTAACATATAATTCCTTGCTACAATATGGACAAAACTTAGAATCCGCAGGTATTATTTCACCGCATGCAAAACATACAGTCGAACCAACATTTGTTATTTGAGATTGATTTGTTGCGGATTGGTATTCCATTCCAGAATCTGAATGCGTACTATTCTCCAAAGACCTGGAAGGTATATGATAACCTTTATAATTTCCTAAGCCTGTGAATCTATCAACTCCGCAGTATTGACAGTTTGCACCATTCCCAAACTCATTTCCACATGAAGCACATTTCATATCTTGTCACATTTTATTTGTTGTTCATTTATTATTGTCTTTAACTCCAACATGCGGTTATTGTCTGTATTACAACTTTGTACTCTATCAAAGAGTTCCTTTGCAAGCCTTTGTTTTTCCAAGTCCTTTTCAAACTTGTCTGGATGGCAGAGTTTGCATAACTCTTTATAAAATTCAATCTTAGGCCGACTGTTGAAATTAATTGTAATCATAATCTAAGTAATGATAACGTGTGATGATGTCGTTCGGATGTTCTTGTTCCCATTTTTGTATTTTACTCCCAATTTTCCTCTTTGCTATATGAAGTGCGATAAGCCACCAAATGCCAAACACAATTTCCCAAATAAAAGGAATAACGATGTCCCAACCATTCACAAGTTGATGGCTTTTCCCAAGAAAAATTAATCGCAAGAACAAAAGAACCGTTCCAACTATGCATATCCATCCTATT
Source organism: Prevotellaceae bacterium UBA2852 (assembly GCA_002350855.1). The sequence goes on along the minus strand of DEFM01000013.1, from coordinate 67,413 downwards.
ATTATATATCCAGAATGACCGGAACATATTTCTTTTTTAATCAAACGTGCGGACTCTCTTCCTTTCTTCAACTCTGCTTGTCCTTCTGGCGAATTTTCCCATTCACGAAGCTTTCTTTCTTCTTCAATCTTTTTATCCTGTTCTATCCTTTGTTGTCTTTCGTATTCTCTTTGCCTATTCTCTGCCTCTTTTTCTCGCTTATAATAATCCTCTCTATTTGTACCACATTTATTACAAATTGGATATTGAGATGAATATTCATGTCTGCAGTTAGGGCATTTTACCAATAATTCTTTGCTACAATAAGGACAGAACTTTGAATCTGCAGGTATTATTTCTCCACAAGCGTAGCAAACAGTTGAACCATTATTCGCAGTTTGAAATTGACTTTTTTCTGGCTCTGTATATGGAGTATCCCTATTATCCACATAGTTGTCCCTTGGGGCATTGTAACCATTATAATTCCCCAAACCAGTAACTCTATCAACTCCGCAGTATTGACAGTTTGAACTGTTCCCGTATTCTTTTCCGCATACAGAACACTTCATATGATCATTCATTTAAAAATTTGACTTCAACAATGCTTTTCAGTTCCATCAGTTGAGTATAATTATTCCTGTTGTTTTGTATTTGAGTAAATAGCTTTTGAGCAATCTCTTTTTTCTCAGGATCCTTTTCAAACTTGTCAGGATGGCACTGTTTAGATAGCTCTTTAAATAATGCTTCGACCTCTCCACGTTTGTTGATATTAGAGAACAATCCTTGCATATCAAGTTGCTCTGCCTTAATTCTTTCGATAAGTATATCTTGCTCCGTTTGTTTCTTCTTGAAAAACCACATATCTACCTCCTTTCGTTCAGAAGTCCACCAAAACTCATGAAGTCCCTAATTCGCCAGTCCACGAACTTTCCTGTTCTTGTGTCTCGGACAATGAGAGTGTCCCAATGTAAGACAAACATTCTTCTGACAAGAACTTGGTTAGAAAGAATGATCTTACCAATAAGAATTATATCATCGACAGGTATTTCAGTTCCAGCTTTTGCTTCTATAGCGATACCGCTTAAAAAAATAGGGGCAGACAACTCATGACGATATGAGCTATCAGAGTTACCAGAACATGCCTTTGCTTCTAATAGCGTATCAACTGACAGGGATTGAAATGCCCCTCTTGCGTTGGCATTAAACTCATTTATGAATCTCCTTCGCTCGGCTGAGTCCCTGAACCATTTTATAAATCTGTCAATTAACCCCATTCTTGGTTTTTAGTTGCCAACCAGTCCCCAGACATCGGCGATTAAACATAAAAAAGGCGTGGGAACTTTAACTCACTACGCTACTTTGGCTCTGGACAGCCTACCATGTGTAATAAGCAAAGCCCACGCCAAAATGATATTGCGTTCCCACTTGGGGATTACAAATCATCTGACGCGGGCGTTCTTGCTCATTATCTACATGGTTCGAATTGTCCAGATTCAAGTAGCAGATAACTACGCTAAACGCCCTGTCGCAGCTAACTCCGAGGAGTCGCTTTGACTTTACAAAAGTATAAAAAAGGACGGAAAGCACCACAAGAACTTGCTTATTATTTAGAATTTTTAATCAAATCAGGTAAGAATACGCAATAGTATATGGTTATTTTTACTGAGTATTGAAAAAGCAGGGCAAGCCCACCCCCATAAGAGTAGGCTCACCCATCATTAAAAAGTCAGACAGTCGTATGTCTCTAAGATTTCCTCCTGCCTCAGTCCCAAGTATCGCTTAGTGATGGCAACGCTGGAGTGGTTGAAAAGCTCCATCAACTTAACTAATGCCAGCTCCGAACTCTCACTATTCATATTGTAAACCTGTCGCCCAAAGGTCTTTCGCAGAGAGTGGCAGCTAAAGTGATTGATCTTCAAGCGGTACTTCTTTTTCAAGTCCTTCAAAATGCTGTTGATCCTTTGGACGCTGAAAGTGGTACCCTTCTGACTAACCAAAATCGGAGATTCAATGCCTATAGGCTGAATATGAGTAAAACAATCCTCGATATGCTTTTGTAGCTCAGGATTCAATCTGATGGTTCTACGCTTGCCTGTCTTCTTCTCGATTATGGTGAACTCGGAAACATAGAGTATCTGCTTCCACCTTAAAGAAAGAATATCAGAAATCCGCAATCCTGTGAAACAACCGATCGCTACTAAAAGAGACATTTTGTAGTTTCCATCTTTTGCCAACTTACGAACGAGATTCATAGCGTCAGACCAGACAAGGTAATCCGCTGTGGTTGTACTGTATTTCAAAGACATAATAATATTCGTTTACATCATTAAAAAGACAAAAGTGAACATTGTGAGATTGCCAGTTTTCCTAAGTTGCTGATTATCAGCACAACATTCACTTCTGATATTAGTGAACATTATCGAAAGGTCTTCTACCGTTCCGATATTCAATAAGAGAGTTGCATACTCTGTCATAAAGAGAGTGCCCCAAGCCAGCATAGAACCAACCAATGTAAGTTGACTGGTATTGGGACATCAGCTTTTGATCGTTCATCAATAGGCCGTAGAACTTTTCAAGAGAACGCTTCAAAGCCTGAGTAACCTTGATGTACTGGAGATTATTCTCTACTTGGCACAAACGGTACTGTAATTCCACGATGTGCTGAACGATTCGATCTGCCTTGTTCATCGTACTCTTAGTAAGTCCAACCTATTAATGCCCCAATAGTCACTCTCGATATTGCTACGTGCCTCCTGTTCGGAATTGGCATCAGTCCAAACTGTATCACCATCCTCAAAGTCTGAGCCTTGATAGATTCTGAAATAGTATCTTTTCATTTTTTTCAATTTTAGTAAGTGAATAAAAAGGGAGAGAGCCTCTATAGTGAAGCCCTCCCCCGATTGTGCCAAATATCGTCTTGGCGTAACGGTCACTTTCAGTCGTTTTTGTTTTAAGAGAGGAACGGCTCAAAGGACTTTGGAAAATCAGTAACTCTCCGTAAATAGATTAGCTAAGAAACCAACTGTAGCCACCTTCAACACCATGCATAGCATTATTGAGACCTACGCAGACATCAGTAGCGTTGACTGCACGCTGTAGATAGCTGTCAATGTAGCTGGACTTGTTGGCTTCCGTCATAAGATTGTGGAAACTCCACATAGAGATAGCACCATTCTCACCTCCGAAGTCTGGATTGCTGTAGAAACCACGACAAACGTTGTTGATCTGGCTGTCAGTGATCAGTAAGTTCGGAATAGAACGAGAAAGCCTCGGTGGTAATGCCTGGTACATTCTCATGCGTCCCACCAAAGTAGCAAACTGTGTTTCGCTGAGATAAGTATTGCTGAGAGTCTGCATCAAGTGGAGCTGCTTAGCTGGAAGAAAACTATAGAACAATTCCATAGCTGCCTTGTAGATGTCGCTCACAGTCATTACTTCCAACGACAGTTTGACACCATCGCCAGTAAGAATCTGGTTGGAGCAAATGCGGACACGCCAGCCTACGAAGATTGAAACCTTCTCCACTCCCTTGTTCTGACGGTAAAGATTCAAATCGGAATAGTTACGGACACCACCACAGCACAATTCAAGTTTCTGTCCGTTGACAGTCTCAAAGATGGTGGGAATAGTGAAAGCGAAAGCCATTCTCTGGTAGAACTGAGTCTTTTCGCACTCCAGAAGTTCAGAAGCTCGTTTACCTAAAGCATCAGGTGTACGACCTCTTACGATGTGAGAGACACGGATAGAAGGATCATTAACGGTTTCACCACGATAGAAGTCTTTGGCTGCTTCATGTATGCAGTTGATGAAATCTTGATGGGAAATAGTTAAATCCTGATTGCCCCAAGTAGGAACAACACAAGTAGAGGCCAACTCTTCAAGAGAAATGGCGTTAGTGTTAGCATCGAGGAAGCTAACAGAACTCTGCACTACAGGATCCTCTACGATCACTGCATCCTCGGCATCAGAAAAATCGATCAGCGGCTGAGCTGCCACTGGAAGCATTGTTACATAATTTTCCATAATTCTGAAAATTTGAGTTGTTAAACAATAGAAACTGTATATAGATACTAATTTACATACAGTTGCTTATAATTGCTATTTTTCATATTATTTGCTATTTTCCATATTGAGCACCCGAGGGGGCGATAAATATGGGTACACCTATTGTCCGATCACTCGATATTTTTTCAGAAGTAAGTGAAATGTAATTATTTCGATTTTTTATCAAGCCACCACAGGCTGTATCATATATATTAAGCGTTTCCCATCACTAACTGGAGGGGCGAGATTCTGACAGAGTGGTTACTATATATAAGGCATAACAAGGCCAGACAAGTATTTTCGGGATAACCCTTTCTTACCTGTCTGACCGTCTCTACTCGCTTCAAATCATTTGAACCAGATCAAGGCATTCTTCTTAACATTAACCCTTGTAAACTCGTCTAGAGCTACTTTGAGATCCCTTACCTTTTCGGGCTCTGGCTCTGGTAGTTGAATATCTCTGCATGTGTTCCTTCCAATATTGACCAATCTTGGCTGACACTGTTTAATGATAGATACCATGTCCGTGAGATCAAATTGCATCAGTGGTTCAGCTGTTACCATAGTACGAAAACCGAGATTCGCAATTTTCTCCATCGCTTCTGCACGTTCTTCAATTTTCGGAGAATTGCTCATAATCTCAGGATAGTTACGGTTGCTCTCTATTGTCGTAGCGAACACAACTTGTTTCATTAGCGGATGATTGGCAAACTCCAGAAAACGCTTGGGGTTCTTGGACTGTAACAAGAAGGTGTTAGGCCTCTCTGCATCCTGTTTCTTATGGCAAAGATCAAGGACTTGTGTTATCCACTCAGAGGGAATGTTATCAGCAAACATATCTGTTGAACTACCGATAAAGATTGAATTTCCTTTGCCTAAATCTGTGTAAAATTCGTACTTTGCTAGCCTTGGTTGGCTTGCATTCGGGTTAATCTGCTTCATATAGCAGTACTTACAATCATGGTGACAAGCACCTTTGATAGGATTCCAAGTGTACTTAATAAATTCGTACATGTTCCCTTTGGTAAAATTTAACATTTTTGTTGCTATTTAAATTGTTAACATTTGGTGACATTCCTCCAATTTTCTTGCATCTGGTTTAGGGAAACAAGAAATCAGAGGTTCTGTCACCTTTAACTATATGATAGGTGAAACAAGCCGATAGCCTCTACTTTTCTTACTTCTCCAGTCCACAGTCTGAAAGTAATCATTGATCATTGTACCTTTAATAGGCTTCTCAGGGTGAATGTGAACCATGTCGAAGATTCGTTTCAACTCCTTAGTGATATAATCATTTGTGTAAGTACGACCAACTATGAAGGAGTTCCTGATTATCCTAACGACCTTATTCCCCTTACGCTGAACCAGTATCATTTCTTCGGCAACTGCCCTTTGATTATATTCAAGTTCCTCGATCCGTTTTCTACCCATCAGTTCGAACGCTTCGACAATGAAAGGATCGATCTTGCGAATCTCGTTTATAAAGTCCATTGCATACTCGGAATCAGGATCTTCAATCTCGCTTAGGAACTGTACCATTCTTCTGCGCTTATCTTTAGTTGAACGAGCTGCTGCAACTATTCTCAGTCCCTCATCATGCTTGTTGTATGGCTTATCCTCAAAAGTCGGAATAAAAAAATGGCAGTCATTGTACCAGAGCTTCACTTGCCCCCTGTATTTGTATCGGCTCTCGACCAGTTTTTCATTGATGGCATTATCTATAGCGAACCAGTTTTTAGTAAGATCAGGATAGAGATATTTGCGGAATGGCAAGGTTTCAAGAGCCTCCCCAAATGCGAATCGGCTTTCCCTGCTATCAGCGCTGTTATAAAAAGTTTGTATGGTATTGTAGGCATACTCATGTGCGGAGATCTCCCATTCAAGTTCGTCTCTAGTCTTAGCAACGCTCTCTTCGTCTGTCCTGTATATATGGGTTGCAGAACTTATGCCGTTACGAAAACGACCGCATATCTGTATGCAATCAGTATCGACATCGAGCATCGTGTATGGCGACAAGTGAGGATCAGTAATCATTAGTAAGTCAGGCTTATAATCCAATTCCAAGTCAAATGCTGTATAGAATCGTCCCGTAAAGAAATTGTATTGTTTCATCGTCTTAGCAGACCAGACATTGTAAGCGTTTGTAAAGTCGTGTTCCGATTTCAGTTTGGTACGGCTCTTCGGAGCGCAGTAAACTGTAGCATTGTTCAACATTCCGAATTGCTTCATTATCGAGTAGATGCCATCCACTGAGTTAAAGAAGATGCACACCTTATTATTTTTATGGTTCTCCAGATATTCTCTGACAGTCCTAGCAATGCTGTATGTGTGTACTACCTGAATCTTCTGCTGATAGTCGTATTCAGCACTTATTTCTATAGTTTTGAAGTCCTTGAAGCGAGGATCACTGAACTTGATGGGAGTAGCAGAGACTAGTGCCTTTCGTTTAAACAGGAAAAAATCGTCCATTGGTAAAACGATGTCGGCTCTGTAGTCCACATCTTTAATAAGTTGGTGGCACTCGTCATCAAGCAAAAAGAAGTCGGTATAGATATTGAGATCACACAATTCACAAGCTTTCTTGACCTTCGGGAAGCTCTCTGGAGTAGTCATGATCTTGTAATGTTTATGCTCATGCAAATACTGCGCTATTTCTCCAACTGAGACCTTTTCATAGACCCCTAGCAGGTTCTTGTACTTCTGGCACTTGCTATTGATAACAGGAACATTCGGCACAAGAATAATGGAGTTCCGATAAGTATTTAGCTCCAATGTTGTTGCCCCACAGCCTGGTATTCTCTTTGATAGGATGCTGTTTGTGGGAATTTGACGTATTACGTCTGAAAGGTGTTGGTCTTTGTTTAATATTACCATAATTTTTGCTCAATTAAATAATTAATAAAATCGTCAGTTCTGCGGATTCTAAAAAAGAGTTTGCCAAATTTGAAGAAGGCTCGCAAGCTGATATAAGCCTCTGTTTCTCTGTGAAAAGACACAGGAAGTATGTTACAGCCTTGCTCGACTAGTCCTTTGACCTTGTTTTCTTTGTACCCATCATTAACTATATGAGATACAGCGGAAGGGAACACTCCGAAGTCCTCATAGTCACCAGTCTGGAGATAGCCGAGAATCCAATCCCAACTATCATCATTAAGTAGGTATCTGAGACCTGTCATTCCTTGACAACTAATCCAGACCTCTTCTTCCTCAACTCGAATATTGAGTTGTTTGTGCTGCATCATCAAGAGCTTAACTTGACGATGTACGGCTTCGTTGTCGTATGCGGATGGAAAATCTATCTGTGTCATATTCTTCAAATTTGAAGAATGGGGGATTGCTCCCCCGTTCTTTGGTTTAGGCAGCTTTAATCGTTTCGTTCACAATCTCTTCAATCTCCCTTGTCCTCTCCAAGCAGAAACGGAACTCCATCTTTGGGGCTATGATGAACGAGACACTTATGTATCTATTGTTCTCGTCTGCCTCGTCAGGGAGGAAGTCAGCGTTGATGCGGCATTTCAAGGTGGACTTCATGCACTGGCGGAAGATGTCGATGCGAGGGTCAACATTCGTGGCAGCAATGATGTGTTCTTCCTCACAATAGGCTTTCAGCTTTTCCAACTGTTCACCTCTCATGGCTCGCATTGTACGGCCTATCAGGTCTGTGTCTGCGAGAAGTGACAACTCTCTTGACAGTCTCTTGCCGTAGAAGAATGTAACTCGCATTACCAAACAACCATCTTCGTCACGGAACCTTACGGTGACTGCACTCGGTTTCATCATAAAGCCATCGTACATGTCCTTAACAACCTGTGGGCTTACTCTGGCGTGAATTGTTGAGATTTCAGGTGCCGCAGTTTTTGTAGTCGGAACTTCAACCACTGGATCCACAGCCTTTTTGCTATTCGGCATCGAGGTAGTGAAACCTTTACTGCTCTTCTGGGTCTCATCTGATTTTTTTTGATCCATCATTGCGAACTCCATCATCATAAAATCTTCTTCTCTCTGAGTGTGCGAAAATCCATTCGTCACTTTTTTTACTTCCTTTTCCATTTTTTTTATTCATTTTGTTGTGAACCCAATGTTTAGTGCGAGGCGGGCGTATGACCTCTCAGAACCTTGAAACCCGATCGCTGCTTCTTGATTCCGCTGGCGAAGGTCGCAAGATTTCGCAAGATAGGCTGGTAGATAATTTCAAATTGGAAGAGTGCAATTTCTACCACTAAAAAAGGCACCCATTAGAGGATGCCTTGAATCATAAATATAATAAGGTGGAATTAGTAATATCTTCCACTGTCATTGTTCGGAGACAGTTTGTAATTTGATACTGCGAGGAAATCTTCTGGAGAATCAAATAATTTGAGATAGCTGTTTAAGCGGCTTCTGATGTGCTCTTCATTTACAGTATGTTTTTCACGCAATTCGCAACAGATTAGGAAATCCGCTATCAATCGGCTCTGCAAACGGCTGACGACATTCTCCCCACCAGACTTAAATTGGTCGGACTGTTGGAGTAGGTGGTATGTCCCCCATATGATCCGAGCTTCATCTTTATTAAGTTTAGGACCAAGTTTGCCATAATAGACAACTGATAACTCCTTTTCGGCTTCCTTGACATCCTTAACTCCAAGGTATTTGTCCAAGTAGCGTTCGAGTTCCATTTGTAGCCACGGCCGTGTAGTATCAACATTGGCACCTCCCTTGTCGAAAGCCACCCTGCACTTTTGGTTATATCGATGCTCACCACTATGTATTGCGATATATAGCTTTAGCATTTCAGGGCGTACCGTTGTGACGTACTCCCAGTATTCTGTGTCTAAGTCACTGACAGTCTCTATGGGGAAGAAATTCTTGACAAAGGAGAGAACCTTTGCTACCAGACAATCATCTTCTATGCTGTATTGACTACATAAAATCGGGAAAGTGATACTGCCCAAATCTGATGATTCGTTATTGCCATGCCAAGGTGATAACGGAAGGTATATCTTATTGTCAGGATCAAATTGCACAACCTTTTCGGGATTATAGGACAAGAATTCTTTTGCAAAATATATGGCATTGCTAAGTTCAATCTTATCCAATCCATAATATCCACAGAGTATTGGTTCTATCTCTTGAAAATCGTTAAGAGTGAATGATCCAAATTTCGTTTCATCTGTCATAATCGTCAAATTTTCGGCTAAGGTATAAAAAAACTCCCACCTACGCAAATGTAAATGGGAGATATTAGCAATTATTAGCCAAAAACGTACTTTACGACCTTGGCATTTGCCTTATTCTCGTTCACGAAGTCTCGTTCAATATAGATGTCTGTGACTCGCATGGATTCATCTATATGGTTCAATGCTTCATGTACCACGTATTTATCTATGCCTACTTTATTAAGGGCAATAGTAGCCCACGAGTGACGGGCGGCATAATATTCAAGGTCTAACAAATTCAGCTTGTCACCAATAGTTTTCAACCCCATGTTGATAGCCCGATTGAAATTCTTATCTGTATTATATAATAGGTGGAACTTGAAAACACGTTGCCCTGTCTTATCCCTGTATTTCTCAAATAGTGGCTTCAAAAATGGAGTTATTGTTACTTCCATCTTCGCCTTGTCGAGTCTTCGGGCTGTAGTCTTTGTACGATAGTAGGTAATGGTATCTTCGTTGATCTCCGTACAGTTGAATAGATCTGCTGAGTTCATCCCTATTAAACAGAATGAGAGGAGAAAACAGTCTTTAGCCAGATTAACTATGCTTTCTCGTTTCAGCGTTCCGTCTTTCTTACATTCATAAGGGTACTTCCAAATGCTTCTTATTTGATCGGGAGTTATAGCCCTCTTACGTGTAGCCTGTTGTTTCGGAATTACCACATATTCAAATGGTGAGTTTGTGATGCGGATTATGTTGCGATCAGGATCGTTGTATTTCTTCTTAGCCTCATTGAACAAATGGCGCAGGCCTCCAAGGTAAAGTGAAGTACTGCGGTCGGACGGTACTCGTTTACCAGACTTCATTAGTGATTTTGCTCGTTGATTACTTTGCTTTTTCAGATAGTCCATGAAACCATTTAATATCTGAGCTGTAAGTTTAGAGGCATCAAGATGATCTGTGCCTATATAAGTGATAAAAGCGTTCAGGGCAGACTGGTAGTTTTTCTTGCCTTTAATTGTAGTAGTGGTTATCCACCATTGGCAGAACTGAATAAAGTCAACTGGCTTATGTCTTTCCTCGTCAGCTTTAATCATTTCTATAATATCGTCCAATGTGAAATGATGAGCATCCACCTGTAGTTTGTCGCACATCTCCTTATAGGTTTCTACAAGTTTGTCAACCTTCTGTTTGAGGATTGTTCCCTCCTTAAAAGAAAGGGATTTAGTGAGGTCTTCAGGGCTTGCAAATAGGCTCGTAGATAGCCTTTTTACCTTCCGATTGTACGTAAAACATAACTTTACATTGTACTTGCGGTCAACACGTAAACCGTCTTTTTTCACCATTGCCTTGATTGTCAGCATCTTACGTTAAAAATTTAGCGGTAAACAAAATAGGCTAAATCAACGGATTGTGACCCCAAAAGAGGGCGTTTTGATGCTGTTTAGGTCATCTCCTTACAAAACAAAAACTCCCGTAAGTCTTTGACTCACAGGAGTTAATTGGAGGGTGCCCGGACGGACTC
>DEFM01000013.1:0-56645 GCA_002350855.1 Prevotellaceae bacterium UBA2852 | reverse complement strand
AACTGAACTACGGGCACCATCAAAGGTTGCTTCCTTAAAAGCGAGTGCAAAGGTACGGGTTTTATTTGAAATAACCAAATAATTCCCGTACTTTTTTGCAAAAACTTTTAGTTGGCAGGCTGTGCAGGAGTTTCAGCAGCGGGAGCCTCGGCTGCAGGAGCAGCCTCTTTGGCACCACCTTCAGCAGCGGGAGCAGTAGCGTCCTTCTGCTGACTAGCACCAAAACCAGGCAGGTTGTTGGGGTTGGTTACAGGGTTCTCGATGTTCTCCATTACTGAGCTGTCAGTAGCGGTAGTTGGAGCGACCCATGCGCATACAACGCTGATGATTACCATAGCAGCTGCAAGTCCCCAAGTAGCCTTCTCGATGAAGTCTGTGGTCTTGCGAACACCGCCAATTTGGTTGTAAGAGGCAAAACTTGAAGAAAGACCGCCTCCCTTAGACTCCTGGATGAGCACGATGCCGATCATGAGCACGGCTGCCAGTACAATCAGAATTACAAATAATGTGTACATGTTACTTTAAATTTTTGTTTTTATTACTGTTTATTATCAATTTCTCTAAGAATCGCATCTGGTCGGCAAAGTATGCATTCTTTTGCGGATACTTATTGCTGAGTCGACCGATGATGTCGTAAGCCTTCTGGTATCGCCCCTGCTTGATATAGATGCGGGCCAGTGTTTCCGTGAAGTATTCTTCTTCGTTGTCCTCAGGCTCTTCGGCAGGCTCTTCCTCGATGGAATAGTCGGAGGGCAGGTCGTTGAGCATGATACGCCCTTGTTCTTGTTCCAGGAAACTGTCGATAAGACTCTGTCCTTTCATCTGTGGTGTCTGCTCTTCCTGTGCAGCCTTTTCGTTGGCTTCGCATTGCAACAGATAAGCCACATAGTCGATAGTTGCATCGGCAGGGGTAGGGGCGCGCTTGCCCTGTTTCTCGTCCTCTTCCTCCTCTGGTGGAATGGTGTCGAGGAAGCTGTCGATGAGGTCGACGGTTCTGTTGGGACTGGCACTTGTTTCGCTCGTCGTGATAGCCTGACTAGTCTGCTGGCGCAGTTGATAGTGAGCTGCCTCAATAATATTGAATAGCACCTTGCGGTCAGTGATGTAGATGGCTGCACGGCGCAGTTCCTCGTCGAACGAGGTGTCGTGGAGCAGGTAGAGGTTCTGCAACATGAGCAGACGTGCCGTCTGGAAATAAGGATACAACGCCAAAAGAGAACGCAACTCAAAGAGCGTGTCGCGATCCATTCGTTCTGGGTGGTTGATGAGTTCCTTTAAATCCATATCACTTCTTACTGATCACTTATCACTAATCATTTCTTCCTTCTTCCTTCTTCCCTCTTACTTCTTCCATCGTCCTACCAGTTCGCCACCGTAGCGTTGAATATCTGGTCGCAGATTTCTTTGCACATCTGGGTAACCAGTTCGTCCTGTACGGCATTGAGCGACAAGGTAGTCTCATAGCTGCTGGTGGCTGTGAACTGTCGTTCAAAGTCCTCAGCGTGGTTTGCATTGTTGGTGAATCGCACATTCACGGTCATGGAAAGCTCGGTCTGTGCTGAGTAGCCTTCGGCGCTGACAGACTTATTGCGCTGTTGATACTGGGTAATTTCACCTTCTATCTTAAGGTCGCCATTGCGTCGCACCTGCGTAAGCTTGGTGTGACTGGCGAACTGATCCTTCAAAGCATTGTTAAAGAGAGGCGCCATCGGACCCCATACGTAAGCAGAACGGATGGGGAAGTCGTTGATCTGAATGGTCTTCGTCTTATTGTAGTCGATGCTGGCTCCATTGAACTTATAGCTCACAGAGCAGGCTGCTAACAGCAGTGTCGTAGCAAGACACAAGCAGATGCGCAGGTTACTTTTTATCATCGAGTCCATATTGTTTCAGTCTTCTGTAAAGTGTACGATCGCTGATGCCCATTTCCTGAGCAGCTTTCTTGCGATTGCCACCATTGCGCTCAAGGGCTTTTTCCAGCGCCTGACGGCTCCATTCGTTGACATTCAGGTTCTCAGGCTCATTCTCCGGTTCAATATATTCCTCTGCCACCGCATCTTCAAGCGCAGGCGTTACAGGATTCATGTGCTGAATCGGTGAGAGCTGGGTAGTAGCCAGCGGAGTAGCGCTATCGCCACCCTTCACATCCTCCAGTTGTTTTTTCAGCGTGCTCATCTCGCGACGCATGTCGTTGACGTTGGAACGAAGCTCGAAGAGAATCTTATAGAGAATCTCGCGCTCGTTCTCAAAGCTGCGGTCGCTCTCCGAATGAATAGTGGCGAGCTGGGTGCTCTCCTGATCCTGAGGAATGAAGCGCGACAGGATTTCCGGTGTAATCTCGCGCTCGGCACTGAGCACGGAGAGCTGCTCTGTCACGCTTTTCAGCTGTCGGATGTTTCCCGGCCATTTATAACGCATCAGCATCAGCTTGGCTTCGTCGGTCAGCACCACTTTGTCCATGCGATACTTTTCCGCCATCTGCAGGGCGAAAAGACGGAACAGCAACACGATATCCTCACCACGATCGCGCAAGGGGGGCATCTGTATCTGTACCTGGTTCAGACGATAGTAGAGGTCTTCGCGGAAACGGCCTTCGCTAATGGCTTTCTGAATGTTGACATTCGTAGCAGCAACCACACGTACATCAGTCTTGTGCACCTCCGTAGCACCCACGGGAATATATTCGCCATTCTCCAGCACGCGCAGCAGTCGCGCTTGTGTCGCCATAGGCAGTTCGCCCACCTCGTCCAGGAACAGCGTGCCTTTGTTAGCAGCACCAAAATAACCCAGCGAGTCGTTGATGGCTCCTGTAAATGAACCCTTGACATGTCCGAACAGCTCGCTGTCAATCGTACCTTCAGGAATCGCTCCGCAGTTGATGGCGAAGTACTTCTCGCGACGACGAGGCGAATTGTCGTGGATGACGCGTGGCAGGATGTCCTTACCCACACCGCTTTCTCCGACTATGAGCACACTCAAATCTATCGGCGCCACTTTCAGTGCGACGTCGATAGCGTTGTTCAATGCTTCGCAGTTTCCTACGATATTGTAACGCAATTTGATGTTCTGCAGTTCGGATGTCTTCATTTTAGCGGGCAAAGGTACAAAGAAAATCTGACATTATGGCATACAATGGCAGAAATTTAACTTTCTGTCACTGTTTTCTTGTCAGCAGCGTGTTCGCCCTGCTCGTTTTCGGCACCCTCTTTCTCTTTCCTAATCATGTCCTTAGGACGAGCGAAACGAGCCTTGTCGCCATCCTCGCGCTTCTCGTGGAACAGCTTGGGCAGCGGGTTTTGCAGGGGTTCGTCGTAGAACTGGCGATTGCGGAACACATCGATGGCCGTAAAGATAGCCTGTCGCATAGAATTCTCGTCGGCTATTCCTTTACCGGCTATGTCATAAGCCGTGCCATGGTCAGGCGAAGTGCGCACGATGGGCAAACCTGCGGTATAGTTTACGCCACTCTCCAAAGCAATGGTTTTGAACGGAGCCAGTCCCTGATCGTGATACATTGCCAGCACACCGTCGAAGCGGTCGTATGCGCCAGAACCGAAGAAACCGTCGGCAGCAAAAGGACCAAAGGCCTGAATGCCCTTGTCTGCCAATTTTTCGATGGCAGGCAGTATGATGTCCTTCTCCTCAGAACCCAGCAGTCCGTTGTCGCCAGCGTGAGGGTTCAGCGAGAGCACGGCAATGCGAGGACTTGAAATGCGGAAGTCGCGCTTCAGTGCCTTGTGGAAAATGGTAGCCTTTTCGATAATGCCCTCCTTGGTAATCGCTTTGGCTATGTCCTTGATGGGCAAATGCGTGGTAACAAGAGCTACACGCAGCGTCTCGTTCATCAGAATCATTAGTGCCTTCTGACCTTCGCCCACGCTGGTCTCGATATACTCCGTATGACCGGGGAAGTGGAAACCAGGGCTTTGGATAGTCGCCTTGTTGATTGGCGCAGTCACCAGCACATCGTAGAGTTCGCTGCGATAATCCGTCATCGCTCTGTCCAGCGCCTTCAGGGCTGCAGCACCGGCTTCCTGCGAGGGCTGACCTATTTCAATCTTGATTTCATCGTCGAAGCAAGCCAACAGGTTCACTCTTCCGTCGCGAGCCTCTTCCGCATGATTGATGATGGTGTAGGGCACTTCCAGATTGAGCGCCTTACGATGATAGGACGCTATCTTGGGCGAACCATAGATGATAGGTGTGCAAAGCTCGAGAATGTTCGGGTCTGAAAAGACCTTCAGAATCACCTCGTAGCCGACACCGTTCGTATCTCCTTGCGTGATTGCCACGCGAATTTTTCTTTCTTCCATATTATTGTTTTATTGATGGGTCTAATGGGTTTAATGGGAACTGTTGAGACTGTTTCGCTGTAGACAGCAGTCCGCAGGCCGCAAAGATGTCCTGTCCGCGTGAGGCTCTGATAGTGGTCGTGATGCCGTGATGGGTCAGATAGTCGCGCAGGGCTTCCATGCGTTTCTCGTCTGAGCCAGGCAGGTCAACATCTGGAATCTCGTGGAATCGAATCAGGTTCACGCGACACTCCAGTCCCTCCAGCAATTTTGCAATCTCACGACCATACATCGGCGTATCGTTCAGTCCGCCAAAGCAGATATATTCGAACGAACAGCGACGCTGGTGCGTGAAATCATACTGTTTCAGCAGGGCGATGGTTTCCTCCAGCGGCATTGCTTTCTCAGCAGGCATCAGTTGCAGACGCTGCTCATGGAGAGGCGAGTGCATGGAGATAGCCACATGACAATCACTCTCGTCGAGGAATCGTTTCAGCTTGTTGCGAACGCCCACAGAACTGACGGTGATGCGCTTCGGACTCCAAGCGAATCCCCAGTCGGCCGTCATGATTTCGCACGTCTTCAAAACCGCATCCAGATTGTCCATCGGTTCTCCTTGTCCCATAAACACGATGTTGGTCAGCTGTTCCACCTCAGGCAGTGCTATGATTTGGTTCAGGATGTCGGCAGCCGTCAGGTTTCCGTGCCATCCCTGCTTGCCCGTCTGACAGAACAGACAGTTCATCTTGCAGCCCACTTGACACGAAACGCAGAGCGTTGCCCTGTCTTTATCAGGGATAAACACCGTTTCCACAAACAGCCCTTCAGCGTGCTTTGCTGCTGAATCGCAAAGAACGGGGAACAGGTATTTGATGGTGCCGTCCTTGCTCCTTTGACAGTCGATGGGAGCCAACGTGCCAACTTCATACTGTTCGGCCAAAAGGGCACGGTTCTGCTTCGAGAGATTGGTCATCTCGTCGATGCTTTTCACATGCTTCACATATAGCCATTGGGCTATCTGCCTGGCTGTAAAGGCAGGCATACCAAGACTCCCGACAACAGCTTTCAACTCCGTCGGTGTCAGTCCCAAAAGTCGTTTCTTTTGCGGAATCATGCTGCAAAGGTAGTGCAAATCGAGCGAAATACCAAATTTATTTGGATATTTCCGAGATGTAGCCTACCTAAGACCGAAGGTCAAAGGTATAAATTTCTTTGGTTTTTTGATGGATATTCCTCAAAAATGATTATCTTTGCACCTAATATTATTATTAATACCGAATAATGAGACAGAAAACAGATTGTTTTATAGCCTGTAGGACGCTTGCTGAAGTAGAACCTGCCATCGAGCAGTTAAGGCGCAGCAACTCCGTCAGGCATATTTTTTTATTGGTTAGTGAAGAACTGGCAAACGAGACCGTTGCCCCTCAAGATTGCAGCTTTGTGGTGACTGACAATCTGAGCAGTACCCAGTTTGTGATGAAGGTTGCCGAACTGACGGTCGGCCGTTATGCCCTGTTGTGTCTGAAGGCTCAGCCTATGACTTTAGGCAGCAATATGCTGGAGCGCCTCTTGCTCGTGGCTGGCGACGAACATGCCGCGATGGTCTTTAGCGACCGCTATACGGTAGAGCAGGGCGAGCGCAAGCCACACCCTGTGATAGACTATCAGGAAGGTTCGTTGCGCGATGACTTCGACTTTGGCAGCATTTGGCTGGTGCGTGCCTCGCTGTTGCATCAGTATGCCTCGATGGAACATGAGCGCGAATATCAGTTCGCGGGTCTTTACGACTTACGCTTGTTCTTGAGTCGTGAGGGTAGGATACTCCATCTGAACGAATACCTCTATACCGAAGAGGAAACCGACCTTCGTGCCTCAGGCGTGAAGCAGTTCGATTATGTCAATCCCCGCAACCGTGAGGTGCAGATAGAGATGGAGCAAGCCTGCACAGCCCATCTGCGCGAAGTAAAGGCGCTGATTGACCCTAACCAGTATCGTACCGTCGATTTCAACGAACAGGAGTTCGATGTGGAAGCTTCGGTTGTCATCCCTGTGTTCAATCGTGTCAAGACGGTCAAGGACGCCGTGGAGAGTGCCCTTTCGCAGAAGTGCAGCTTTAAGTACAATGTCATCGTGGTCGACAATCACTCCACCGATGGAACTTCCGACATCCTGACTGACCTGCAGAAGACTCATGGCAACAAGCTCCACGTCATCGTTCCTGAGCGCACCGACCTCGGCATTGGCGGTTGCTGGAATATGGCGATTAATAGTGCGGAGTGCGGACGCTTTGCCGTTCAGCTGGACTCTGACGACCTGTATTCTTCGCCCAAAACCCTGCAAACCATCGTCGATGCTTTCTACAAACAGAAGGCTGCCATGGTTATTGGTTCTTATCGCATGTGCGACTTCGAACTGAACACGCTGCCTCCTGGATTGATTGACCATAAGGAGTGGACGGATGAAAACGGACCTAACAACGCCCTGCGTATCAATGGCTTAGGTGCTCCACGTGCCTTCTTCACACCCCTGCTTCGCCAGGTACAGTTCCCGAACACCTCCTATGGCGAAGACTATGCCCTTGGTTTGATGTTCTCGCGCCATTATCGCATTGGCCGAATCTATACCGAACTCTATCTCTGCCGTCGTTGGGGAGGCAATTCCGACGCAGCCCTTTCTGTCGATAAGATTAATGCCAACAATCTGTATAAAGACCGCCTGCGCACCATGGAGCTGCACGCCCGTCAGCACATGTCGCAGGGCAGGAGCGACACCATGGGCGATTCGTCCGTCATGCGTTTCTTCAACCGTCAGTTGCAGACGTGGGACGAGGTGCGCCAACGCTATCGTGACCTAGAGCGTGTGGAAACCAAGGAACTAGTTACTGACACCTTCGAGATGCAGGCTCAGTTCAATCCTGCTCGCATTCGCTCTACAGGCGCAAAGATTGATGCCAAGTCGATAGCCGAGCGCCCCTGTTTCCTGTGTGCGAAGAATCGTCCCAAGCAACAGATGCATCGCATCATTGGCGGACGCTATGAGCTGTTGGTCAATCCGTTCCCCATTCTGCCTGTACATTTCACGTTGCCTACGCTGAAACACCAGCCGCAGCGCATCCTGCCCATGATTGGCGAACTGTTGCGACTGGCTCAGAAGAATTCCGACCTTACCTTATTATATAATGGACCGCATTGCGGCGCTTCGGCTCCTGATCATGCTCACTTGCAGGCTGTCAAGAGTGGTGTGTTGCCTTTGCAGCATGCTTGGCAACGATTGAGCAGAAACCTCGTCGAGGTGTTTAAGAAGGACGAGGACGAGGGCATCTGGCAATTGGCCGAATACCCCGCTGCCGCCTTGGTCATCAAGAGCCATAGTGCTGAGACCAGCGAACGCCTGTTCAAGCAACTTTACCATTGTCTGCCCCCGGCTCCCGACGATACTGAGCCAATGATGAACATCATCTCGTGGACTACGGGCGAAGAGCTCATCACGGTGGTTCTGCCCAGAAAGAAACACCGTCCTGACTGCTATACCGCTGAGGGCGATGCCCAATATATCATCAGTCCAGGCGCTGTGGATATGGGTGGACTCATCATCACGCCTCGCGAGGAAGACTTCCGCCGTCTCACGGCCGAGGTGGTCATGACCATCTATCAAGAAGTGTCGCTCACTGACCAGCAGATGCAGCAGGTCATTGATGAACTGAAGAACTCAGATTATAAGGAGACAACGGTAAAGCTGAAGGAAGAACCTTCTGTCACCGTCGGCATTGTCAGTGGACAGAAGATTCACTTCTCGCTGAATGCTCCCTATACCGCTAAGGGCGAGAAGATAGAAGGCGACCAGACCGTCGAGTTCTCTGAAGGTGGCATTCTGTGGAATGGCAACCAGTATCGCGAGCTAACCTTCATGCCCCAACAGCCTGACGCCTCGTTCTCACTCTATGATGTCACCATCGGTGTCAATTTCCATTGGGAGCGCAAGGAGACGCAGGTGTTCCTGGGCACGCTTAAGTTGGTGGTTGAGGCCGATAAGATTACGGCTATCAACGAATTGCCCGTCGAACAATATCTGGCCAGTGTTATCAGCAGCGAGATGAAAGCAACCGCTGGTGTCGAATTGCTCAAGGCCCATGCCGTCATCTCCCGTTCGTGGCTGTTGGCGCAGATGCGTCGCCGTCAGGAGAATCAGAAACAAAAGAACGGCTTCTTCTCGTTTATCAAGAAAGACGACGAGCTTATTCGCTGGTACGACCGCGAAGACCATACCATCTTTGATGTTTGTGCCGACGACCATTGCCAGCGCTATCAAGGTATCACCAAGCAGACCAGCAAGGCTGTCGAGCAGGCGCTCAAGGCCACACGCGGTCAGATTCTCTGCTATGGCGATGAGATTTGCGACGCCCGTTTCTCCAAGTGCTGTGGTGGAGTGACCGAGGAGTTCCAGTATTGCTGGGAAGATACCCCCAAGCCATACCTCATCAGCGTGAACGACCCCTTCTGCAACACCAACGACAAAGAGGTGTTGGCACAGGTGTTGAACGACTACGACCAGGAAACCAACGACTTCTATCGCTGGACGGTCGATTACACCACCGACGAACTTTCCGCGCTCATCAACACCAAGCTCAATGCCGATTTCGGTACTGTTACCGACCTCATCCCCTTGGAGCGAGGCAAGAGTGGTCGCATCTGGAAGCTCAAGATTGTGGGAACCAAGAAGACCTTCACCATCGGCAAGGAACTCGAGATTCGCCGAGCCTTGAGCGAAACCCATCTCTATAGCTCCGCCTTCGATGTCGAGAAGACCGCCACTGGTTTCCGTCTCCAAGGCAAAGGCTGGGGGCATGGCGTCGGTCTCTGCCAGATAGGCGCTGCCGTCATGGGTCAGCAGGGCTATAACTATGAGCAAATCCTCCTCCATTATTATCAGAACGCAGAAATTAAACGTATATATTAGTAGACACTGATAGTACAAGATTTAACTGATTAACACTGATTTTCAGATGGAGTATTTACATAGCGATATAACAAGCGAGGTTCTTAGTGCCTTTTATGATGTATATAATGAACTAGGATATGGATTTTTGGAGAAAGTTTATCAAAATGCACTTTTCAATGAACTGACCCAGCGTGGCATTCATTGCCAGAAAGAGTATCCTATTTCTGTATATTATAAAGGTATGTGCGTGGGAGATTATTATGCTGACATTATGATTGAGAACAAAATCATTCTGGAATTGAAGGCAGTGAAGAGTATCCTGCCTGAACATCTAGCTCAATTAAACAATTATCTTCGCGCAACAGATGCAGAAGTTGGACTTCTTCTCAATTTTGGTTTGGAACCTCAGAAGAAACGCATAGTTTTTACTAACGATAGAAAGAATAGAATATAGATTATTTATGAGCAAGAGAAATCCTTGGGCCTGGGTGCCTACACTTTACTTTGCCGAAGGCCTTCCTAATGTACTTGTTACAGGTGTGGCCGCTGTCATGTACATGCAGATGGGACTAACCGATACAGAGTTGGCCCTTTATACAGGTTGGCTAAACCTTCCGTGGATTATCAAACCGTTGTGGAGTCCATTTATTGACCTGCTGCGTACTAAGCGCTGGTGGATTCTCGCCATGCAGATTCTTATTGGTGCATCATTGGCAGGCGTGGCGTTTACACTCACCACTCCGCTATGGTTCCAGATGTCGATGTGCTGTTTCTTTATCATGGCCTTTGCCAGTGCTACGCACGACATATCGGCTGATGGGTTCTATATGATAGAACTCGACGAACACAACCAAACCTATTTTGTAGGCATCCGTAATACGTTCTACAGATTAGCCGTTATTTTTGGCAATAGCGTGTTAGTGTCTATTCCAAGTATTCTGTTGGTATACTTCAGAAATCAAACGGCCTTTGTGTGGAGCCTTGTCTTCTATGGATTGGCCGGCATCTTCATCGCCCTATGGTTGTTCCACGGTTTCATACTTCCCAAACCCGCTGAAGATAGAAATGACAGAAGAAGTGTATCGGAAGTTTGGTCTGGCCTGATAAGCACGCTTCTTGCTTTCTTTATCAAGTTCCCATTGCGTGTGACGATTATTTCCATCTGTTTCATGCTTTTCTATCGTTTCCCGGAGGCTCTTCTTAATACCATGACCAAGACGTTCTTGATGCGTCCTAATTCTGTGGGCGGCCTTGGTATGGCTCCGTCTGAATACGGTTTGTCGTATGGTACAGTCGGACTTATAGGACTTATGATAGGTGGAATCATTGGTGGAATACTGGTGAGTCGTGACGGTTTGAAACGTTGGTTGTGGCCATTGGTTTGTGCCATCACATTGCCCGATGTTGTCTATATCTATTTAGCCTATTCGATGCCGGATATCTCTTCCGTCATGGGTTTGTCTCTTGTCAGCACATGTCTCTTCATCGAGCAGTTCGGCTATGGTTCGGGCTTTACCGTACTTACGCTTTATATGCTCTACTATAGTCAGGGAGAGTTTAAGACCTCTCACTATGCTATTTGTACTGGCATTAGCTATCTTGGACTGATGTTGCCAGGAATGGTTTCTGGATGGATTAAAGATGCTGTGGGCTACCAAACGTTTTTCATCATCGTTATGGCTACTTGTGCTATAACCTTCCTCGTCACCTGGTTCCTGGAGTTTGATGCAGACTTCGGCAAGGAGAAAAAACAGTCCTAATCAGTCAAATCTGTTCCATCAGTGTCTGACAAAAAGCAAAGCGGCAGGGTTTCACAACCGTGCCGCTCTTTTTTACTTCCAATGATAGTATTAATAATGGAAAAGAAATCGTTTCTAAATCAATAGTTACGTTTCGTGATTCAAAGGTACTGCCTTTTCACGAACGGGCAAAGAGATAATGTGTAATTTTTACCTTTTTATGTTCTAAAACATATATCCCCCATTCAAAATAGGAAATTCCCTACACGGAAATAGGAAAAACATCTTGCATAGCTGTTATTTATCCCTTACCTTTGCATCAGAAATATTAATTCATTAAACACTTACGATTATGAAGAAGATTTTTACTCTCCTCGCAATGATGACAATTGCAATGACAACGCTAACCAGTTGCGACCAAGATGCATGGGATCGTCAGGATGCACGCACGCTCGACGGCACTTGGACTGGTTATATCGATGTTTATTACGCAGACCGCTGGGGATGGACGGGCGATTCTTATCGCACCACGTTTCGTTTCGTTCAGGAAAATGCTTATGGCGGATGGGGCGAAGAAGCTGACTATGATTTGAAGTATGGTGACTCGTTCTATTCTGAATTCATGTGGGAGGTGGTTAATGGTACCATCCGTATCACCTATCCTTCACTTTCTGGGCTGGCTCCCATTCGCATCTATAACTACCGCCTCTACGATGATTTCTTCGAGGGCTATATAGACGATGGTACGAGTAAGGACATTCGCTTCCAGCTCTACTATGACGGAAATTATAACTGGGGTCGTTGGTCCAATCCTTATTATGCATCGCGTCGCGGTGCTTCAACAGCAAATGAAATCAACGAGATGGGTGGCGAACGCGGTACAAACTTCTATGCTACAGGTCGCTTTGCCGATCGTTTGAACAGTTTAAATGCCGAGACCGCCGCTGAATGATACATCCACCGCCTTCGACTGAAGGATGCGTGAATTGGGGGGAACATCATGGGTCAGCCAGATGTTTCCTCCAATTGTTGAATGGTGACCGATGGTGATGCGCCCTAAGATAGAAGCGTTCGAATATACGGTCACATAATCCTCGAGAATCGGGTGGCGGGGCACGTTCAGCATGTTGCCCTGCTCGTCATATTTGAAGCTCTTCGCACCCAGCGTCACACCCTGATACAGCGTCACGTGATTGCCGATAATGCTCGTCTCGCCAATCACCACACCCGTGCCGTGGTCGATGGCAAAATACTCGCCAATCGTAGCCCCTGGGTGAATGTCTATACCCGTCTTCGAGTGCGCCAGCTCCGTCATGATTCTGGGAATTACCGGCACCTTCAATTCGTGCAATTTGTGCGCCATGCGATAGTGCGTCATCGTGTTCATCGACGGATAACAGAATATTACCTCGCCATAGTTGGGCGCGGCAGGGTCGTTGTCAAACATCGCCTGCACGTCCGTATACAACATCCGCTTGATTTCCGGCAGCGCGTCTATGAACTCCAAGGTCAATCGTCCAGCCTCCTGATACACCTGCTCCTTGGTCTTCATGCACTCACAGTCCTCGCAGAATTGCAGTCCGTGCGCTATCTGCTTCGTCAGCAACTGCTGCAACTGCTCCATGTGCACACCAATGTAGTACGAGCGTATCGCCTCGTCAGGCTGTCGCTTGTTAAAATAGTCTGGGAAGATAATGTTCTTCACCAGCGTCACTATCTGCTTTATCTGTTCCACTGAGGGTAGGGGAGCGTCCGTTTCAGGCATCATGCCCACCTCCTGCTCCGTCATCTTCGACAGCAGTTTCACATTCTTCAGCAGCACATCGTTCTTGTTGTTCATAATCGACTTGTCTCCTTGTAAATACGGTGCAAAGGTACGAATAAGCGAGCACAATACAAAATAAAACTTGTTTTAATTTTGAATTGTCGAGCGAAAGTACCTAAGACCGTTGGTCAAAGGTACGATTAAGCGAGTAAAAAACCAATTTTTTTTGAATTTTTTCGAAAATAATCCTTACCTTTGCATTCCAGTTATGAAAAGGACAGAAGACGAATATTATATAGAGAGTAAACGAATACGTAATGAGGTACTAGCAATGGCAGAGGCTCTAAAAGAACACCCGTTACATTACAAAAAGGAACTCCGTTTTAACAAGTCGCTTGCCGATTCAAACGGGGCTCTTGTCCTAAACGGAGCGTAAAAGTGCTTCTATTTTAATAAGTCGCTTGCCGGACCAACCGGGGCTCTTACCCTAAATAGGTTCTTTTCATGTTGCAAAGATAGACATTTTTCTTTTATCTTCCAAACTTTCCGCAATTTTTTAGTCATTTTCATTAAAATATCGCTATTTAAGGAAGTCCCCACGGGCTTCTTTTTTTTCTCACCGTTATATTCATTGGTATAAATATAGAGCCTCACTTCAAATATGCCAGATGCGTGCAGCTTTTCACCTTTTAAGGTTTGTGCTCCATATGCTCTATGAATTAGGTGTTTTCTCTAATTACTATTTTCCCTCCACCATTTACAAAGATGTTGGAACCGATAACTTTGATAGAGGCTGGTAGTGACAATACGATGTCCTCTTCACAAAATGAAAAGGCAAAGTCACAAATTGTCAGTGTTCCGTCAGGTACAATGTATTCTTTCTCTTTAAATCCTGATCGTGCTGCAAGTAGTCGTTTCTTGTCTAAGGAATAAACCACATCATATTCATCTATGTATAATTCATCATTACCCCAACAACTATTGGGATCCAATTCTTCTGCTACATACGGGGTATTCCAGAAACACATGTTTGGCATGATTGCAGGACTTCCCATAATAGGCTCAATAGCATCAAAAGTTTGCTCAGGACAAGTATAGGGAATATAGAGACAATCCAACTTATCACAACCAATAAAGGCAAGTTTGTCAACCAACTCTGTACCTTCTTTGATTTTATAGCATTTCACATCGGCACATTTCAGTAGCCGTTTCTTGTCCTTGCTATATACGGCACCAAACTCATCCGTCCATCCCTCTTCTATCTCGGCTTCCAGTTCTTCACTTCTAATACAGTTCTCTGGGTATGGCCAGTTCCAATAGTTTACCTTCAGCCCCTTTGGAGCATACATCATCGCATCATTAGCCGTAGGATCAATCGTATACCATTCTACGGTATATGGAATATCCACCTCTTTTAATAATGGCCTGTTCTTAAATGCCAGATTGTCTATTTCTTCTATTCCTTCTTTTATCCGATAATGAGGAATGTTCGGAACCTTATACAATGTCCTTCCATCGTTGGATACGATAGCCCCGTCTTCGTCATATAGATTTCTGTAGATAATACCTTTCATACTATGTTTTTCTTATTACTGCCTACAAAGATAATGATAATCATTGAATTTTCCACCACATTTATATATATAATATGGGGGGCTTTTTTTTTATAAAACAACAAATTTGTATTCAGGAACAAAAACCAAATAACAATTATGAGACAACTGAAAATTACCCAAAGCATTACCACTCGTACTGAAGAATCACTCGACAAGTACCTCACAGAGATTAGTCGTATTCCAATGGTTTCGACAGAGGAAGAGGTCCAACTTGCGCAAGCTATCCATGCAGGAGGTCCACACGGAGAAAAAGCCAAAGAGCGACTTGTCACTGCCAATCTACGTTTCGTTGTGTCTGTTGCCAAGCAGTACCAGAATCAAGGTGTTTCTCTTTCTGATTTGATTAATGAAGGCAACATCGGTCTTATCACTGCTGCTGATAAGTTTGATGAGACTCGCGGCTTTAAGTTCATATCCTATGCCATTTGGTGGATCCGGCAGAGCATCCTTCAGGCCATAGGCGAATATTGCAATATCGTTCGCCGACCACAGAGTCAGATAGCTATTAGTAGTAAGATTAAGAATGCCACTAATGATTTCCTTCAGATACATCAGCGCTATCCCTCGGCCGAGGAACTGAGCGACATTATCTCTTTGGAGATTGATAAGATAGAAAAAGCTATTCAGACTGAAACCCATGTTGCCAGTATTGATAAGCCTGTTACAGACGATGAAACCACTACCATGGCCGATATGCTCACCTCTTCATCAGAATATGCAAGTGATCACCAGGTCAATTATGATTCTATGTGTAGTGACGTGATGCAAGTTCTGTCTGCAGTTCTCAATGAACGTGAACGAATGATAGTCCTTCAAAACTTCGGTATCGGATGCCCGGAAAGAGGTCTTGGCGACATTGGCGATGAATTAGGGCTTAGTCGTGAGCGAGTCCGTCAGATTCGTGAGCGTGGACTGGCAAAGGTGCGTAAGTGTAGCAGGTCCCGATTACTACTAAGACATTTAGGCTAAATATTGGGAACGATATACTTGTTGACACAAGAGATAAAATGACTACTGATACAAAAATGGGCAACCGATTATGGTTGCTCATTCTTATTTATTACTATTTGTCAACATCATACCAACTTCCTATATCTGCTTGGGATTTTTCGGTTGTAAATTGTCCATTAATATCTAGCCATCCTTGCGTACCATTCAACCAAACTTTTACATACTCTTCAGAGCATATTTCCATTTTGTCGTATATTGGCTCAACATACATCCCCAGATGTATCAATCCCCATTTTCCATCCTTAACCAATGGAATACATCCATCTGTATCTATCATTTCATGGACTTCATCCATAGTAACAGGTGCTATTTCGTTTCCCTTTGCATCTAGAATTCCGAGTTTGCCATTCTTCCTTGCCAAATAATAATCGAGACGTCCACCCTCATAGATTTTTATCTCATCATATTTGTCATGCAGTTCCGACTCAATTTCTTTTCTGATTTCTTCCTTCACATTGGCACGAACTAGACCACTTACCCTTCGATGCCCACCTTTGGGAATGCTGTGCCCACCATATGAAGTAGATTCCTGCAACCACTCCACATCTGCACTACAATGAGATGTTATGTATCTCGATGCACGATTTTTGGGAACTTCGTCCAAACGATGAGGATTCCGATCAATATCTTTCTTGTCGCTTATCGCAATATACCGTCTAAATCCTTTATACCGTTTCTGCATCCATTTGTTTCGTAATTTGCTTCTACTCATAATCGTTCTTTATTTGCTCATTAGACTGCTTGTCAAATTCAATTGGAGAAGGGGCATGTTCTCAAAAAGGTAATTGCAGTCGTCTAAATAATCTGCAATGCCCCTAGATGGTTCTGCTGTTTGTAGAACCTCCAGGGAATCTTGTAATGCTTGATGCCAGGAAGGGATAAGTTCATAAAAGTGGTTCTCTTCATTCTCACGATAGATATTTTCGATGATGTAAATGGCTTGTTTCAGTGAATACTTACCAGCATTCTCGTCCTTCTCGTCAATCTGGTTAACATCTTTCAGAAACTTGGAATACTCTTCTATAGCAGTGATAACCGCATCAAAGTCTTCCTTACTATCTAATCCCCAAATTGCTTTCTCGTACCATTGACCAGCAATGAACCTCTCATAATGATTGCTGTCATTATTGGATAGCCGGACCATATTGCTTTTCATATCCAGCCATTTCAATGATACAATGTTGGACACAGGACAGGCATTACCTTTCCTGAAATACTTTTCAATGGTCTCACTAACTTCAACCCAATAATGATACTCTGCTGTTTTCATCATATCTCTTTATTTTCCATCCTTTTCGTTCCTGCTGCAAAATTAATACTCTTTTTCCTATTACCATCAAAAATCATATGTATGATAATCAACCTGGTTTATTTTTGATTTGACATATTTGCCATATGGAACAAACATGAGATTATATGAACAAAAGAAAACTTTCAACTCAATTACTTGTATTTATCAGTGAAAAATTATATTTTTGCATCAGATAACTAAAAACACCAAATATGAAGATAATATATAGTCCTATCTATAATGAGGGTCATTATGTTAACTTGCAGAAGCGTAAGAACAATCTGCTTGGCCTAAAAGTCTGTGGTTCCAATGAACTACTTTCTGAATTAGAACTGCGTTCGGGTATTGTAGTCCAAGAGCAGTCAGAACCAGAACGTTTGGTTGTTTTCCACGAATCATTAAGCAATCATGTGCAAGGTACGGTCTTTGAGAAATCATTTAAAACTGACGAAGTGGGTGTAGCTCGTCAACTTATGTTCTGGACTGATAATCTTTTAATGACAGGTTGGACTCCTGATACAAATGTAGGTTCTGATAAACTAAAGGCGCTGGCCAAAATAGTAAAAGGTGTTGTTGGAAAGCATGTGGCTCAACGCTGGCATGATTTGACAGTCTATCTAAATGATCATTGTATATTCCATAAGGATGACATCTTTGAGATTCATAAGGTAGAGTTGGTTCCTGCAGTTATTCGGGAGACACTGGAACAGTTGTCCAAACAAGCAACCGTCAGTTACGAAACCAATGAAGGTCAGATGCCCACTGATTTCAGAGTTTATCAGTTTAAGACCAGGACTGAGGCCTATCGTTGGTATTTGTCCCAGCCTGATACCATCAAGGATGTCAATGTTACCATCAGCAGTGACAATTGTATTCTCAACGATATGGCTATCTCTATGGGGAAACCTGTAGTGAATTCGAAATCAAAAAATAGTAACCCCCAATTGCTGCAGTTGTTTAAACTGGGGATGTCTTTGTTTGCACGTCCTCTTAATGTTTATAACCTCCTTTCTTATCTGCAAGTTCCTGGTAATCCTCTTAGTGGTGTGTCATACAAGTTGGCTCGAGTCTTGGCAGATGAAGGTGGTATCAATAAAGAGTGGCAAAAGACAATTGATGAGTATGACTTTACGGACGAAGAGGGAAAGGATAAGCGTGAAGAGAAACTGGTATTCATTGATATGATTAGTGAGGACTATCAATCCGACAAGATTCTTATCAGTGATGTCAGGACCTATCTGGAGAAACTAGCTCATTGGTGTGACTTGCAGTTGTTCTCTGATAGTGTAGATGATGAGAGAAAAGAGCAACTTGTCGTGCTTGCTTCTTTCTGCAGGTCTCTGCATGCCATTCTTCCTAATGACGGATATGTCTCGTCTGAGGAACTTAAAGGTCATGTAGACGGTATTTACCGTCCCCAATCTTTCACACATATGAAGGCTCAGAAGGATGCTCCCGATTTCATTGCTGATATCACACAGTTGGTGGACCCTGCCGAAAAGGTCTGCTGGCTGGGTTGTGTTGGAGGTTCTATACCCGTATATCCCTATGATTTCCTGAACACATCAGAATGTGATATGCTGAGAACGGTGGGCATATCCATTCCCGCTAAGTCTGCTTTCTACACGTTACACCATCAAATGATGATGGATGCCTTGAGGAATGTGGGGCAGCTCATTCTTGTAACATGGGAATTTGATGGCAATGCTCGTCAGGAGGAACATCCGTTGGTTATTGAGTTAAAGCATCAATATGGGAAAGAGTGGGGTAGCCATGTCATTTCCAAAGAAATCCCCAACCTCCCTCAAGAGGATGGCAAGATAGTCAATCTCGAACCACAAGCCAGTTATCAACTCTCAGGAAAATTAGCTGATTTGAAACGCGAGACTGAAAGTTATTCAAGTATCGATTCGTTGATTCAGCATCCGTTTGACTATACGATGGATTATCTGCTGAAGCTTAAAGAACCTCAGGCTGGAAAGTTGGCTGACTTGGATACCACAAAGGGATTGGTGGCTCACTTGTTTGTGAAAATGCTGGTTGATAAATATGGTGAAGAGATGCCAGTGGAATACCAAAAACTGGACAAGGCTACCATTGATATGCTGATAGACAATGCTATCCATCAAACAGGTGCCATTCTCTTCCTGCCTGAATACAAAATAGTTTGTCAGCAGTTCAAAGAGGTTCTCAAGCAGAGTGTGTCAGTGCTGACAAACATTATCCAGAAACTTCACCTGAAACCAGTTGGTAGTGAAGTGGAAGTGAACGTTAATCTCGAAACGATTGGAGCATTCTATGGTAGTATTGATATGGTCTTGAAAAACGAACTCGACCAGTTGGTCATTTTTGATTTCAAGTGGTCTGAAAGCAAGAGTTTCCAGACAAAACTGGAAGAGAAAAAGGCTATACAGTTAGAACTCTATCAGGTGGCTGCACAACAGCATTATGGGGCAAAGATAGTTGGCGTGGCTTATTATCTCTTCCCCAAGATGACATTGTTTTCCGCTAACTTCCCTGCAATAGATCATGTCCGAAATGTAAAGGTCAAGACGGATGCAGCTAATAGAGAATTATTTGATGAGGTACGGTATTCTTACGATTACCGTCGTAGTGAACTAAATCAGGGCTTTATCGAAGATAGTGAACTGGAGGAGATTGCTAAGTTGAATTATACAATGTCAAGTACTCCTGAAAAGCCTCATTATGCGTTGGATGTGGCATACAAAACTAAAGGTCTGAAGGCATGTCCCTATGTTAAGACAGACAGACCTCCATTTGCCAAAAAGAAGGCAGATTGGGGGACAGTCAAAAGCCCCAAAGAAACCAAAACTACTCATCCCATTTTTAAAGGAAGACTCGTATGAAGAATATACAATATATTAATGCTGGCGCAGGTTCTGGCAAGACCACAAGACTGACAGAGATTTTGTCAGAGAAACTTGGAAAAGGAGAATTCAAACCTTCTGAGGTGATTCTGACCACCTTCACAGAGTTGGCTGCTTCTGAATTCAGAGAGAAATCGCGTGAACGTTTGTATAACGACAATCATCCTGATGTGGCTGCAGAACTGGATGCTGCAACCATTGGCACCGTTCATGCTGTCGCTCTGAGTTTCATTCAGAAATACTGGTACCTTATTGGTGTCTCCCCAGACATGAAGGTGATGTCAGAAGATGACTTGCAGGTATATATCAGTGAATCCCTAGGTAATTATGTGTCCTCCACTGCGCTGAAGTTATTTAATGCTTATCGCGACTATTTCGATATCAGAGATAAACAAAGTAAGGCTGATTACGACTTTTGGAAAGAGCATTTGCTTTTCATTATCGACAAGGCTGATAACTATAGTATAGACATTGAGAGAAGCAAGGTTGAGAGTTGTGAAGTGGTGAATAAGATTTTCCCCAATCAGACAACCCTTGATCACCAGTTACTCCATGCTTTCACTCAGGTTTTAGCTTCGCAAATAGGCGACTATAGCGATTCTGCTAAGGGCAAGGTACAGCCAATATTGGACGGACTGAATAATAAGGTCATCACTTATGCCACCATCGTTAAACTCTACAAGGAGTTGACGAGGGAAACGCCTGACATGGGCAAAAAAAACAGGAAAAGTTTAATTAATATTATAGGTGGAAATAATTATGATGCTTTGGTAAATAACCTCCAGACATTCCAGATGTCTTCTGCTGGAGACGACAGTCCTGGTGGAATGATGAAGCAGATGATAATCATTCTGTTCGACATCGCGAAGGAATGGAAAGATGGTTTTAATGACTTCAAAGCCAGACGCCACATTATTGATTATAATGATATGGAACGCCTGTTTCTTGAATTGCTGAGTAAGCCACAGGTGAAGAAAGAAATAGAAGGCTCCTATAAGTTGATGATGGTCGATGAGTTTCAGGATTCCAGTCCGATACAGTTAGAGATATTCAAGTTACTCTCTGACTTAATGAAACAAAGCTACTGGGTGGGCGATCCCAAACAGAGCATCTATGGCTTCCGTGGCGCAGATGTTGAATTGGTTAATGAAGTCACCAGGCAGTTCATGGATGAGAATCGTGATTCTGCTCTTAACCTCAGCTATGACACGTTGCCCAAATCATGGCGCACCAGAAAACCATTGGTTGATATGACAACGGATTGTTTTACTCGTGCATTTGAAGGTGTTATTGATAAGAAAAATGTGAAACTGGATGCTGCCCGTCAGGAAAATTGTGAGTTATCTTATCCTTTGTCGCATTGGAACTGCTGTGCTTCTAACACAGAGGCTTTTGTAGATAAGGTGGCAGACCGTATTCAACAATTATTAGATAGTCATATCAAGATTCAGATAAAGAACAGAAACGACTTCAGACCCATCGAGGCTGGCGACATCGCCATCCTTTGTCGCAGGAATGACGAGTGTAAGAAATATTCCCAGGCACTGATTAGCAAGGGTATTCCTGTCTCTTTTGTAAATGATGATATCCTTCAGCAGACTGAAGTACAATTGGTATTCACATTGCTGAAGTTTATGGTTGATTCATCAAACAAGCACGTCAGAGCAGATCTGTTGCGACTATTGGAAGATATATCCACTCAGGATATCCTACAACAACGCTTGGACTATATCGTCAATCTATCAGATGATCATGACATTTGGTTGGAAAAAGACAATCAGATGATAAAGAAATTGTTGGCCTTCAAGGAATCCATCAGAAACCTGTCTGTTAGCGATTTGCTTGATAGTATCATCTATGGTTTGGCTCTTCCAGAGATTGTTGCCAAATGGGGCCACGAAGAAAATCGTTGTCAGAATTTGCAAACGCTTTGTGCTTTGGCCAAGAAGTATGATGAGCATTGTCTGCAGATGGGTATTGGTGCTTCTGTCAGTGGATTACTTACTTATCTTTCGTATGTTGAAATTGATAGTGTGATTGATAATGCATCGAAAGCAGTGAAAGTGCTTACCTATCACAAGTCAAAGGGATTGGAATGGAACTACGTCATCTTATCCTCTTTAGACCATAATAGCCTCGCAGAGGAAGATTTCATTACCAAGAATTTCTGGGGCGTTCGTGAATTACGTCATCCAGAACCCAATAAGCGTTATGCTTATTATCTGCAGTTCTTGCCAACCATATTGGCCACTGGCAATACACATATGCCACAACCCATCATTGATGCCTGCAGGAAACTGCCTGTTTATAATCTGTTAGAGAACAAAGAGATTAACGAATTGCGCCACTTGTTGTATGTGGGTGTAACCAGGGCAAGAGACTATCTGACTACGCTTAGCCATCAGTCTTCTGCAAACAACTTACCCATCCTTTCATGGATAAGGAATACTGGTATTTCTTATGGCTCGTTGGAAGGAAAGGCTTCTAAACTATGGAATTATAACGAACTCCTGCCAGAATACGAAGATATTACAGATATTCCAAGTGTTGTTACTTCTCCTGAAGAATCCTACAAGCACTATGTATATCCTGAGAATCTTGAGGTAAATTACGAACCAAAGTTCCTTTCGCCCAGTAAACTGCCTCAAACAGAGACGGTTTCACCAGATTGCATAGAAATTATAGCAGACTTTGACTGTCGTATAGAACCCTATAGGACAAAGAGAGAAAATCAAGCTTTAGCAGGTACTTGTATCCATAACATCTTTGCTGTTTACAATCCCTCCATTTCACATGATGAGAATGTAGAAATGGCTACTCGTATTCGCAATGGACATAACATGTATGAGGTAATACCAGATGTTGACAAGGTTATCACGTCCATTGAGCATTTATATGCCTGGTTGGAGCGTACTTATGGTGTCGCTTCTATGGTTAAGCATGAGACACCTTTCATTCATCCTTTGCCTGGTCAGATTGTCAATGGTGAAATCGATCTTTTGTGGTTTCTCAATGACCATGAGTGTGTGCTCATTGACTTCAAGAACTTCCCTGGCACTAAGGCAACTATCACCAATCCTAGTGAACAGAACGACCACTATGCTGGTAATTATGCTCCTCAGCTTAGAGCTTATCGTGATGTTCTCATCAGTTCTGAAATCGATGTAAAAGACACTTTAATTTATTATTCTGTAATGGGGTGTGTGGTCCGATTATGTTAAAATCCAAATCGTGTTTTGGTAGTCGTTTTATATTTCTTTTCATTGAAGGTGTAAAGTTTGGCAGGTCTACCTGCTCCAGGAAGTATATGACCCGTCTCTTTGATATATTCAAGACTCAACATTTTTTTCGAAAAGTTGCGTCTGTCGTTTATAATATTAGAGGTATAACAAGGAATAATGGCATTATAGACCTTGTATAGTTCTGACATAGTGAACTCCTTGTTGAGCAGATGGAAAACGACTGGTCCTTCTGTGATAGTTTTCTGTAAAGATCTCAGCGCAGTGGTGAATATTTCCAGATGGTCAAATGCCAATTGTGGAAGATGGTTTATGTTATGCCATTCTGCTTTTTTGGCATCATCACCACCTTTAATTACAAATTGATCTTTGATAACCAATGCATAAAAAGCGATAGATATTACGCGTTCTCTTGGATCGCGATCTTTTTTGGAGAAAACCTTAAACTCCTTTAGGTACACTCCTTGCACGTTACTCTCCTCAAAAAGCTCTCTACGAACTGCGGCATCTGCTGATTCATCCTCCTGTGTGATAAAACCTCCAGGTAGAGCCCACCATCCCTTGAATGGTTCTCCTCCTCGTTCTATTAACAATACAGATAATCCATCTTTATCGTCATAGCCAAATATTACAGCATCAACGGTCACTGCAGGATGCCAATATTTAGACTCCCATAATTCGGTGGTTGGGTTCTGTTTCATACCTTATTATATATTATATTGTTATTTCACGCTGCAAAGATACATTCTTTTTTTGAAAAAGAAGAATATTGGGTGTTAACTTAATGTAAATTGTACACAAAGTGTTAATTAAAAGTTAAACTATGGGGAATTATTGCAAGGATAATTAAATTAATATACCTTTGCGTCAAAATTACAATAAGTATGAAGCACGAAATAAAAAACTTGATTGAAAAGATGACGACTGAGGAGTTGAGAACTCGCTTGGCTGAGTACATGAATGCTGACATTCGACTGATGTCGCCACTGGTGGCTGTTGCAGTTAAGCCTTACAAGAAGTACAATGCAAGATGTCGCTACGATGTGGTGCTAATCGATGAAGAGGGTAGGGAAACTTCTGTGGAGTTCGATGGTCGCTACTCTAAATTGATGTACATCTATACCCTTCTTCAGCCCAAGGGATACCAGCGCTATATGCTTGAAAGGGACAATTACCTCATGCTTCGTCGTCTTTTCAATCTCCTCTTTCTTTGCGAAGATGATGTACTGCTGAAGTCTATCAAAAGGGGTGACATGCATGAGCGTGGTCAATTCTTTAGCCAAAACATTTCCAGGTCTCGCAACGCTATTCGTACAGCGTCACCTTTTGCTGAATCATTTGTTATCAACGATTCAAGATCCCATAATGGTTGGGCTCTTATTCCCTTTGTTGCTCAGGGTGGTAAGGTCATCATCGATGAGTCTATTATGAATGTAATATCGAAATTTAATTAATAAAAACTATGAATATTAACGGCATGAATATCGCTTTTACTGACCGCAGTGTCGACATTGTTAACAGCTTCCTCAATAGCATTAGTAAGCAAACTCCTCTTACCAACGAGCAAGAGCATGATCTCTGGCTCCACATGCAACAAGGCAGTAGTAGCGCCCGCGAGCAGCTCATATTTAATAATCTGTCTTACGTTGTCAGTGTTGCCAAGAAATATCTTGCCTCTAAGTCGCCCTTTGAAGACCTTATTATGGCTGGATGCGAAGGCATTGTCAAAGCCTGCAACAGGTTCGATGGTTCTTATGGCGTTCGCTTTATATCTTTTGCCACATGGTATATTGAAAATGAGATTAGGAAGGAAGCCTACGGCGAAATTCGAAATCATCACGATTCACTTGACGAGTCCAGCAATCCTGATAAAAAAAGATATAAGGCTCGCATAGAGAATATTCCAACCCCTATCTCTGAATCCACAGACTGGAATCTTCGATACTTAGATTGTCTTAACAATCTCAAAGAGCGTATGAACGAGTATATATATGGGTATGGTGAATGGACTGGCAAACTCCATCAAATGCTTGTTGAGGGATATACTACTAAGGAGTTCGCCAAGCGTTATCGTATGAGTGAGTCGCAGATGAATCACCTCCTTACGTTGCTGAAAAAGGAAGCTAGTCTTCTGCGTCCTACTGCTTCAAGACGGCATAAAGATTCTCAATCACAAATAAAATAGTATTCTTATGACTATCAGGAAAAGACGTTTAAGCAGAATGAGACAAATCAAGGACAAAGAACTTTACGATGAAATGCGTGAGTTCAAGGAACCTGATGAATGGACCATAATTGCTGCCCTCAACCGTGTTCTTGAGGTGGCAGAAGATTCCCAATTGTCTGATGAGTTTTGGGAGACTATCAAGAATCCGCTGGCATTCCTGAGGAATGAGCTTGGACTGACCAATATACAAATTGTTGTGTTGGCTGTTTTGATAGAGTCTGGAGACGCTATGACGCTGAAAGGTATTAGTGAATACCTTAATTGCTCTCGTTTAACCGTCATGGTCTATTCCGATGAGGTAGATGAACTGGTTACCAAACGTTGGCTTATTCGCAGGAATGTTCATGATATTGGTGGCTTCTTCGAGGGCTATGCATTAGCACGAGGTGTGGTTACCGCTCTTCGTCATAACAAGGTGTTTGTTCCTGAGAAAATAGATGGTCTTACTGAACAACAGTTCGTCGATAAGCTTGAAAGCCATATCGACAAGAATATGCGTGACCGCAATATGGAGTTCAAGGACGACGAGGAGTGGATGCTTCAACTGGTGAAGGCTAATCCAGACTTACCACTCTGTCATGAGGTCTTGAAGTTTAATGATATCCATGTCCAGTCACTTTTGCTTATGATAGTTGTCGACTATGCCCAGTGGGAAGGTACGGATGGTGAAGGTCTCCAGTATCAGACCATCGATGACCTTTACCCAGAGGAGTATGAGTGTAACTTCCTTCGCCATGAGCTGAGGATTGGTTCACACGTATTGATACGACATGGATATATTGAGCATAAATGTGATGAGGGTCAGGTTAATGGCGAACAGTACATGCTTACTCGTGAAGCTAAAAATGCCTTGCTCTCAAACTACAAACCTAGTAGGTCAAAATGCAGACGCGTTACTCTTAATGGTCGTTTCTTAAAGAGTTACAAGACCATCAAGGAAAAGCCACTGTTCTTTAATGCCACTGAACAAGTGCAGATAGATCGTCTGGCTAGTATGCTAAGCATAGAGAATTTGCCATCTATCCAGGAACGCCTTTCAGAGCAGGGTATGCGTAAAGGTTTTGCCTGTCTGTTCTATGGAGGGCCTGGAACAGGTAAGACAGAAACTGTATATCAAATTGCACGTCAGACGGGTCGCGACTTGATGCAGATTGATATTGCTGGACTTCGTGATAAGTGGGTAGGTGAGAGTGAGAAGAATATCAAAGAGGTTTTTGCTCGCTATCGTTCGTTGTGTAAACACAGCGAGGTTATGCCTATTCTTTTCTTCAATGAAGCAGATGGTATTATCAATAAGCGTACGGAGAATGTTGAATACTCCGTTGACAAGACGAACAACGCCATGCAGAATATCATCCTGCAAGAATTGGAAGATCTCGACGGCATCCTTATTGCCACCACCAACCTAACAAGCAATTTGGACAGTGCTTTCGAGCGTCGCTTCATCTACAAGGTCGAGTTCCACAAACCTGATACTGAGGTGAAGGCTCGTATCTGGCAGTCCATGTTGAAAGACCTCAGTCTTGCTGATGCCCATCAGTTGGCCTCCCACTTCGACTTCTCTGGTGGTCAGATAGAGAACATCGCTCGTAAGCGCACCGTCGACTATATTCTCTCTGGCAAGATGGCCTCACTCACTGAGATTGAGGACTACTGTCGTGCAGAAATCCTCGACGATAAGCGACAGCGAAAGCCTATTGTAGGCTTCTCGCTACGATAGGACCTCTGGACAATTGTAATTTTATAATTATTTCCATGCAATAGATTTATGTAAAATATCGCAGTTTGACAGGTTAGTTTTGTGTAAAATATCGCAGTAAAAAAGGAGTTTTTCTTGTAAAATATCGCATTTTATAATTTTTTTTGTTTATCTTTGCACCTTGAAAAGGTATAATAAACAACAATTATTATGGCAAAAACCATCAAACAGTCAGTTGTTATAGATAAACGTACACTTGAAGTGATTCTTACCGACCAGCAGGAGGAATTGGAGAATAATCGCGATGCAAAACTCTGCTATCGTAAGGAAGAAGAGCTTGTTGACTTACAGAGCCCGCAAGCTCAGGTTGTCATTGGAGTGCGTAGAAGTGGTAAATCAACGCTATGTTTTCAGGCCCTTGAAAGAGCTGGCGTGAAGTATGCGTATGTTGACTTCGATGACGAACGTCTTGAAGGCATGGGAGCTAATCAATTGAATGATGTGCTTGAAGTGCTATATAAGATATATGGCGATTTCAATTATCTTTTCTTAGATGAGATACAGGATGTAGAAGGATGGCACTTGTTTGTCAACCGTATGCTGAGAAAGAAAATGCATGTTATCATTACTGGTTCAAATGCGAAACTGCTTAGTGGCGAATTGGCAACACACTTGTCTGGTCGTGCAAAGGAAATTAACCTGTTTCCTTTCTCTTTTGGTGAATTTTGTGTAATGAAAGGGGTAGATACAGTGAAGAAAACGACAAAGGCAGATGGTTTCCGGCTTGCAGCCTTTGATGAATATATGAAGGATGGTGGGTTTCCAGAACTTCTTTCCATAAATGACAAACGTACCTATGTCTCAGATTTGGTTGATAATATTCTTAAAAGAGACATCGAACAACGTTACAAAATATCCTATAAAGCGGCGTTCGAACAGTTGGCCCACCATCTTCTGAATGTATCGCCAACCACCATCATTACAACAGATCTTTCTGACATATTCCATATTAAGTCAGAGCATACCGTAAAAAACTATGTCGCTTATCTTAAGCAAGCATTTTTGCTCATTGGAATAAAGAAATATTCATCAAAGAGTAAGTTGCGTGTAACCCAGGAAAAAGTATATGCAGTAGATGTTGCAATGATGAATCAGCGTGAAAATGCTTTTGCTGGTGATAATCTTGGCTGGAGACTTGAAACGATAGTCCTGATTCAATTACTCAGAAAATGCAAACAGAATGGCTGGGACTTATATTATCTGAGTGATCGTTCTGGTGAATGTGATTTTATAGTATGCAATGGAAATACTGTTCTGCAGGCTATTCAAGTGTCATACGATATATCGTCAGAAAAGACATACAAACGTGAAACCAATGGATTGTTGTTGGCAAACAGGCATACCAAATGTGAAAACCTTCTTCTGTTAACTGATCACGAATCAAAAGACATAGACAAATGCGGTCATCATATTGCAGTGAGAACTGTTTACGAGTGGAGCACCTCAATATAGCAATTTTTGTGGGCAGAAACCTAAAAACTATTTGGCATTAGTTGTGCATAATAACCTAGAGAATAACTATAAGAGAATGAAGATATTGCATACAGCTGACCTGCACTTGGGCCAGATCATCTATCAGAACTATGACCGCAGTGACGAGCATCAACACTTCTTTCGTCAGCTGGAACAATGGTGTAAGGAAGAACAACCTGATGCTTTACTAGTGAGCGGTGATGTGTTTGACATCCAACAGCCTTCGGCAACGATAAAAAAGACATTTACCGACTATTTCGTCCGGCTGCATCAGCAATGTCCCCACATGCACATAGTCATCACGGCTGGCAATCACGATTCAGCCTCCCGCATTCAGGCAGATAGTTCTGTATGGGAACTGGCTAATGCTCATTTGGTTGGAACACCACCAGCTATTGATAGCCTTGATAATTATGATGGTTGGCAGTACAACTATATCATCCGACTTGACAGTGGGTATATAGTAGCTCTGCCGTATATGACAGGAGATCGTAGAAATGTAATACAGTCCATTCTTGACAAGGTGGCCGATGATAACACAATGAGACTACCTGTTGTCATGATGGCTCACCAAGCTGTGACAGGTCTTGACCCAGCAGGTCATCATTTCGACATTGGCACATTGAGGACACTCGACCCTTCTGCAATGGGTAATGGTTATGACTATCTTGCCTTGGGACATATCCATAAACCTCAGACAATCGGACATAAAGAAGATGATAACATAAACGCTATAGCCGCTCATCGCTCTCCTGTAGTTAGATATTCTGGCAGTGCTTTGCATGTCAGTTGTGACGAGACTTATCCTCACACAGTCAGTTTGGTTGAGATTGACTGTCATCAGGGGAAAGTACAGATTCGACAATTGCGCATTGATGAACTTCGCCATTTCTATGTTCTACCTTCAGATGGTACATCCTTCACTTCGGCGGATGAAGCATTGGAATCAATGACAGAGTTTGTCAGTAAAGGGGAACGTGGCTATATCCGATTCCGTTTTGACTTGAATACCGACCTGCCATCCAACTTTGGACAAATGGTATATGATGCCCTATTGCCCTATAACAATGAATGGCGATATAATCCAAAGATGCTGTGGACTGGGGTGAGTGACAGTAAGGAATCTGAAAAGGAAGAGTTGGTTTTTGAAGTGGCCGAACTTCAACAAATGACAGACCCAATGATGTTTATCGAACGTACACAAGACCAATATCCTGGACTTGACTTGGAAGAAGTGCGCCAAGCCTTCGAGGAGGTTAAGGCAGAAATGCTACTTCTTAACGAGGAAAGGCTACGGGTAGGCGAGCTACGCTCGGGAATGAAAGAAGCAAAAAATCGTCAAAAATCAACACCTGCTGAACAATGAAACTGAAAGAACTACATATTCGCAATATTGCCTCCATTGAGCGGGCTGACATCGATTTTGAGAAGGATCTCAACGATGCCATTACAGGTGATCCGGCTTCAATCTTCCTGATTTCAGGTGATACTGGAGCTGGTAAGTCTGTCATTCTTGACAGTATTTCAATGGCTCTTTACAAGAAAACACCACGTATAGCAGATGTGGCAAATGCCTCCAAGAATGACTATACCGATGCAGAAGGTGAACAGATACGTGTGGCCAGTATCGAACAGTATACCCGTTTAGGGATTTCTGATAAAGACGAAAGCTACAGTGAGGTTGTTTTTGAAGGCAATGACGGCAAGATGTATTACGCCCGTCTTACACTCGGCATGAAACTGGGTTCAAAGGATAAAGAAACAGGTATTCGCCCAATAAAACACAGTAAACCAACATGGGAGATAAGGATTGATAAGGGTGACTGGACGAAGGACAGTGTGGAGCAGACCATCCTTGATGCTATTGGTCTTGACTTCCAGCAGTTCGGAAGAATGGCCATGCTGGCACAAGGTCAGTTTTCC
The DNA here is from genome assembly GCA_002350855.1 of Prevotellaceae bacterium UBA2852. Next base: position 26,484 of record DEFM01000013.1, on the reverse strand, counting down.
AACTTCCTGACAGGTGACAAGAAAGAACGCGAGGCCATTTTGGAACAGCTGACAAATACCCAGCATTTCACAGCTTACGGTGAGGCCATCAACAGCTTGTGGAAGAAAGCGAAAGCCAATCAAGATCGTATTCAGACTATCTACGATACCGAAAAGCCTCACACACTTAGCGATGAAGTGGTTGAGCAACTTACGAAAGAACAACAGGAAGGTCAGAAACAACTTGATATATATGATGCCAAACTAAAGAAGTTTGACGAACAGTTGAAGTTAATCGATGGTATCTTGTCAAAAGAAAAAGAGCAAGACGAAGCCAGACAAAAGATACAAGAACTGACAATTATTATCTCTGGCGACGAATACAAGAACAACAAGTCTCTATATACCGATTGGGATGCAACCACCAACGAGCGTCACCAGTTGGCTGACCTCCAGAGAGCAAGGCGTGACGAACAGACTTCAAAAGAGAGCTTATCGCAGTTGCAAGATACATTCAAAGTCCTCTCATCTGATATAATAGACCGCCAGGCTAAGACGAAGACGATTGAAGATGCTATTCAACGGAACAAGGAGTGGATTGAGAAACGCAAGCAACACGAAGACCTGTTTGTCAAAGCCGGAGAGGTCGAAATCAAGATAAGACAATACCTCGAAAAGGTCAGAAAAACTGGTGAGTTGGCAAAAGGGCTCAAAGAAGAACAAGGCAAAACCAAAAGCCTTCTGAAAGCCAAATCAGAAGCAGAAGAGAACGCTAAAAAAGCAAAGGAAGCTGTCAAGGCCAAGGAGAACGAGATAGAAGCTTTGGGTAATCAACGTAAAGCTCTGAATCCCCAGGCTATTGATGACCAGAAGGGCAAAAAGGAGGCTGCAAAGCGAGATGTTGATAATCTCCGCAAGTCTTACGATGATTTAGAAACAGCATTGAGGGATGCCAATGTACTTCGAGAAGCTATTGAGAAAGATAAGGCTCAACTATCAGAACTCAAAGATGCGAGCGAAAAGGCAGAGCAAGTCTTTCTGACCAAGAAAACTGAATCTGAGAAAGCCGATAAACTTTTAACGACTATGCAGATGAGCATAAAAGACACACTTATCAATCTGCGCCACCGACTGCAGGAAGAGCAGGCAGATACCTGTCCGCTATGTGGTCAACATATAGAGTATGCCCATCTTAACGATGACTTTAATGGTGTTCTAACTCCCCTTGAAGATGAGCAGAAACGCGCTGCTGAAGCATATAAACAGGCTACCAATCAACGTGACACCGCAAGAGATGCCTATAAAAAATTCGATGGTGCCCATCAAATTAAAGCAAAAAACCTAAAAGAAGCCGATCAGAAAAATGACAAGGCAAAAGAAGCTATTGACGCAAAAGCGATAGCAGCCGGTCTAAATATTCAGGAACCCCTAATACCTCAGATAGAGAATCTGCTTGGTTCATTGGATGAAGACATCACCAAATTGAAGGCAGCCCAGCAAGAGGCAGAGGCTCTACAAGGGAAGATTAATGCTCTGCTTGAAGAAAAGAAACCTTTGGAAACGTTCAAAAGCGAAGCGGAAACAGCCAAGACAAAGGCAGAGAATGCCGTGAATAATAATTCTGAAACAATCACTCGATTGGATAAGGAGCATAAGGAACTGACCGCTGAATGTGAGACTATCAAATCTGAAATCAGTTCTCAACTATCTGGTTATTCTGATAATTGGCAGACTGATACCGATAATCTCCTTAACAAATTAAAGAAAGACGCAAATGAGTATAACGACCATCAGAAACAGTTGAACGATGATAGTACCAAACTGGAAAGGGGAACGACGCTTAATAATTCCCTACTTCAATTCAGTCAGAGCATTCTCACAGTATGTCCAGAATGGAAGGCTGAGTTTGATGCCAAAGCATATTCTTGTCGTGACATTAACAGGGAATGGGCAGACTTGTTAGCAGAAGTCACAAGACTCGTTTCAAAGATTAAAGACTGTAAGGCAGTGATTACATCATCTACTGAGGGGTTAACTGCCTATTATCAGGAGTCTGGCAAGACAGAAAAGGATTTGCTGATGCTGATTGCCCAAGAACCACAGGTAGCAACAGCTCGTAAATTCGTTGTCGATACAGATTCTCTATTGAAGTCGCGCAATGATGCCATAGTCGATGCGCAGAAACAAATAGAAGTTTCGCTTAAGGCATTAGGTGTCAATGATCGAACTGAATTGCCTGACTATCAGAGCGTAGAAAACGAGAAAATTGGTACGAAAGCTCTATATGACGAACTTTTCACCAATGTTGTTCAGATTAAGGGCCGCTTGGAAACCCATAATAACAACATTAAGCGTCTGAAGGAGATAGAAAATGACCTTGCTATTGCCAAGCAACAGTTTGCACGTTGGGATAAATTGAACCGAATCTTCGGTGGCACCCGTTTCCGTACGCTTGTGCAGACCTACATCCTGCGTCCGTTGCTCAACAATGCCAATATCTATCTGGAGCAGATTACAGACCGCTATCGTCTGACTTGTAGTGAGGATAATGAGCAGCTGAGCATCCTTGTACTCGACCGCTATAACAAGGACCAAGTGCGTAGCGTCACCGTTCTCTCTGGCGGCGAGCGCTTCATGATTTCGCTTGCCCTCTCGTTGGCATTGTCCTCACTCAACCGTCCAGATATGAATGTCGACATCCTCTTTATCGATGAAGGCTTTGGAACGCTTGACGAGAAGAGCCTTGACTCTGTAATGCAGACCCTTGAAAAGCTTCAGGAGATAGCAGGACAAACCAATCGTCGTGTGGGTATTATCTCTCACCGTGAGGAGCTTGAAGAACGCATCCCTGTGAAAATACAGGTGGTTAAGAAAGGCGAAGGTCGCAGCATGATAGAAGTAACAAACATGTGAATAATTTGCAGGTACACGTAGGAAAAATTGTTGCTACGTGTACCCGCAAATTTTGCTACACGTACTAGTTCTAGACGGGATCAGCAAATATCGGGTCTTGTCGGTTCATGAGCTTTTCTATATAGCGGTTATGCACCTGATCGGCCTCAGTGATGACAAAAGGTAGCTTTTTGGCACTGAAGTAGTTCTGCACCCACTTGGTAATAGCCTCGCTAGGCCAGTTCTCGATGCCCACACGACACGCCATATGACGGGCCAACTTCTCGTCGATATACGTGCTGAGTATCTCATAGGCTACGATATAGTCAACTTTGTATTTCTTCATATACGCATACAGGAACTCACCATAGTATTTCTCCCTTAACCAGTCGTCTCCTAGAATCTTCATCAGCCCGTCATGAATACGCTTGTAGGCTTCCTCGCTTGGTTTTACATGAAACTGTGGCACGTTGCCTGCCAGCAACATCTTCATATTGATGCCTTTCTGGTGGTGCCGCTGGTTCTCGCTAATCTTGTCGCGATCGTTATTGTTGGCCAGTGCGTTCGCCTTGCAGTCAAACAATTCGTAGGGAATAGCAGGTTCCTCTATCTCCTGACTGTCTGTCAAGACATACCGGTCGCCCACAAAGGGCGACATGAAAGCTTCTATCTTCTTCGTTTCTTTGTTGCGGACTATACGGAAAGCCTCCGACCGCTCTATGAGTGCGGCCAGTTCCGAGTCCTGCTTAAAGCCTAGCGCCTTGCGCAACTCGTTGAACTGCTCCTTGCGGTAGGCTAGTGTCACGTCGTCCATATACTCATAGGCTCCGTCGAAGAGGTACTTAATTTTGCCGATGTCTGCCCACGAGAGCTTCTTTGCTCTCCAGTGTCGGTTGTAGCTTCTGGCCGTTGTCGCCGCCAGCGCGATGTCGTTCTTATATCTCATTTCTTTTTATCCTTGTCTGCGGGGTGCCCCTCAACAAGTACCCCCGCACTTTGATAGACCTCTACAGTTCTATCTATGACTATATATGTCCCTATTTATAGGGATAGGGACTATATCGTATATAGTCCTTATAAAGCAACTATCGGTAAATCCCGACTTTCTGTGTCATTTGCAAAGGTATAAAAAATCCAGCAATACGCCAAATATATTTGATTATTTTTGATTGATATGGGCTTGCTGCATTCAGATAATCTCCATGGGTCATCGAGACCATCCGAACGACTCATCCAGATAATCCCTTAAGGGGTGTGGAGATTATCTGAATGAATAAAAGAAACTATCTGAATGGCTCGTTTAGACAATCTCTATAACAGACACCACTAATATACAAATTTCTTTCCACTTTATAGTCTTTCATGGGCGCTTTAGTAGATGAGTCCAACGAAACCAGGACTCTTGGTGAGGTTGTTCTCCTGTCTGATAAGATCAGCGTCAGCAAGTGCTTCGTCCATCGTTAGTACGAAAGGATCGGAAAACATAGGTGCTTCACCATCGCAGACCCATCGCATGGAGTTGTGCATAATCGTCTTGCAGAGCTCCTCGTCGCGATAGAAGAGAGTGTTGATTACGAGGTGATTGTCGTAAAGATGCCAAGCCAACAGCTTACAGTACTCCTCATCGGAAAGTTCAATTAGGATTTGGCGAGACGATACTTCTTCTCCATGAACGGCACGAATATTGAAAACATACTGGTGGTGGATGTGGTCAAGGTCGATGTCGACAGCATCGCCACAGAACATATCGTGAACGACATCAGGGTCGTTGATGACTTTATCAAGGTGATTCACAAAATCCTCCCCATAGCGATTCTTGAGGTCTCTGATTTTAAGAACCTCCTCGTCCGAAAGCTTAGCTAGGGTAGTGACATGGTCGGGATAAGGTTCGCAGATAGCCTTCGTCTCATAGTAGTTTGTACGCTTCTTGTTTGCAAGGAATGCTGTTGCCATAGTCAGGCACTGATCAAAAGAAATGTTTGTCATAATCATAATGTGTTTATTAGAAAATTGTTACTGAGTGCAAATATATGAAATAATTAAGGATGGTAAGTTGAAATCATACATATAAAAAGTTCCTCATATTCTAAAGTTTTTTATATCTTTGTGGCAAATATTAAATCAAACATTAGATTATTATGGATAAAGAAAAGTACATCGAAGTGGAAGTTCCTGTAAGACAGGACGCACTATGGTTCAAACAGCTCAGGGCCAAGATGGCGGAGCAAGGTGTGAATGTGAAGTGGCAGAATGGCCATTTCCATATTACGGTAGCATTCATTACCGACCACCCCCAGTTTGCGAACCTGTTTCTTCCGATGGCCCACAGCGTTGCGTGGAAGGTAGGCCCATTCCTAACCTTCGACAAAGTAGATGCCTTCACCACCCGTTCTGGTCAACACATCGTTTACCTGAAATCCATCAATCCCACTCCTGAATTCATGGGTATGGTACATTGCATCAGAGAGGAATTCAAGGCTGTTGGCTGCGAGTTCAGTACCGAATTCAAACTTCATGTTACCTTAGGTCGTGTTGAGGCTAATCAGATTGGTCTTGATGCACTCCAACATCTTCTTGCCGAGGTCACCATTCCTGCCTTCACCCGCCAGTTGTTCAAAGTCAATACCTTATATTACCCTTCACATGATGTATACAACATAGTGTCTATGTATCCAGACGAGAAGACCGCCCAAGATGCCTATGAGGAAAGAAAACGCCAAGCATTCAGGAATGCAGGCAGCAATTTCCAGCTTTTTGCTAATCCAGATATGTAATTAATACCTATAAAAATATGAGAGTACAAGAAATATTATCCATCCTTGGAAACTTAAAAGTAGCACGATTTGAAGGAAACGTCAAGGACAATTTCTTAGGAACTTTAGTTTATCAAGATTATACGTTTAGCGTATATCTATTTAGAGATTCTGTATGTCAATACATTTGTCTCGAATATACTGTAAATAATATTAAGGACATCAAAGGTACTGTCCTGTCGATTAATGAACGGGTTATTGCAGGTAGATGTATCATTAATGGTGCAGACTTAGTTTTGCGTTCATTCTTCCCAATTATTGAGGATAGATTCATAGAACAGCAGGTTAACAATTCTATATGCGTTATAGAGAGAATGGTATATATCTGTAAACACTAAGAATGCAGTCATTCCTATCAAATTTGCTTAAAATGGTTAAAATGTTTAGAGAGGTTCGATTTTTCCCTTTTTTTAGTTATATTTGCATCATAAACTATAATGTTCAAGGACTATGAAACAATTGCATATCATCCAAAACGACGGAAAATGTGGATTTGCAGATGAGCAAGGAAATGTGGTAATTCCATGTACTTGGAAAGAAGCTGGTGATTTTAGAGAAGGTTTGGCACCTGTTTGTAACGATGAAGACAAATGGGGTTATATTGACATGGAAGGTAATGTCGTAATTCCATGTGAATGGCGAGATGCAAAACTTTTTGGGTCGGGTTTCGCTGAAGTATTCAGTTTTACTGATTATGATTTCTCTTATTATATTGATACAAAAGGAGATGTTATATGCAGTAGTGTATTCTCTTATCAAGTAGTAGAAAAAATATTAGAATCTATTAAATTGGCTGAGCAATCAAAATATAAAGAAGCCATTGAAATGATTTTTCGTTATGCTGCACTGGACATAGAAGATACTTCACCTCTTAATTTGATAATTACGTATAGTTTGAGAAGCGGACAATATGAGGATATGGAAAAGTTGCTTGATTCTTTTAGACCACTTGATATTTTCTACAACTATACTACAAAATTAAGAGTAGGAGATGTATATAGAAATGTTCTTAAAGACTATGTAAAAGCATATCTGTGGTATGAAAGTGCAGAAGAATCTCAAGATGACATAATTAGAAGCGAAGCATATAGTAAAAAACGGGAATTATTAAACGAACATCTTGAGATTAAAAAGGACAGTAGAGTGAATTATATTGATTATGATAATTCTCTAGATGATTTTGACTAAAAATGAGCAGTCATTTGCATGGCTGCTCATTTTGCTTTGTCATAAAAGAACTAGCCATTGTAATATTTAGCTACAGTATAAACATATAATGCCATATAACTAACGAAGCTGGTGAGATTAGAAGTTATAGGAGGTAGTTCTTTATAAACGGCATGTGCAAATCTGTTTCGGTCGTTATATATTTTATTCAATATTCCATTAAATCCAGACTTATCACTATTGATTCTTGCTTTCTTGTAATCAGGGAAAGCGCGGTCCATTATCTCCATCAGTCCCTTGGCGTGAAGCTCGACGCCCTGATTCTGAAAGTAGATTTCAGCTAAAAGAGATTCGAAAGCAAGTGCGATTTTCGAACGGTAGTCATATGAACTCCATTTATCAACATGGGCATAGTTTAATTCATAATATGCTTGTGGAATTAATTCATTAAGATATGCATTGTTCGACTGACTCATAAATTTCTTAAACTTCTCTAGGACACTATCTGATGTAATTCCCTGAAAAAAGTAGGGCTTATCATAATATACAAGTTCTCTTTTCAGCATGGATATAATATCTGGCCAGTTGAATACCTTACGATAAGTTGTTGTATGTCTTGGTGTAGTATCAACTACCAATACAGGAGCAGTTTCATTAGTATTGGCTGTGTCGTTATTTTCAATCTTGTATTGTTGCTCGTCTCTTGTTTCTTCCTTAAAAATTTTAATGTCTAAACAAATAAAGGCATTCGCTCTTTTGCCATGAACATATAACATGCTAGGCTTTAATCTATCTTCAAATGCTTTATTTACGATACGTACATCAATATCATCAGATATTTGGGATTTGGCAAGTTTCGCAAAATCTGAGCGGAGCATTTTGTGTCCAGGTTTTGTTTTCAATTCAGAAACAGCAAGAGCATAAATACTTAAATATGATTCTGCATACTTATATCCTTTCCCAAGATACTCCATAGGTGTATCTTCTAGAACATCCATATTGAGTCTGATGTTGCCATCAAGTATTTCAAATAATTTAGGTTCCTTGTTAGAGTAGTTTTTTATAACACTACCTGTATTGTTGCCTGAGTAACCAATGTTAACTACAATAGTATTAAGTTGACGTATAAATAAATTATAAGGCATTTGATAGTCCTTTTGTTCTTTTAGAATCTCTACAGCTTTTTTGAGAAAGAAATTTGTTACATTGCTTTTGCGATTAGCACCCCATTTATATTGTGGATAATCATTTTCGTGTCCTTTTAGAACAAGTAAATCAGAATCACTTGAACACACCGAACATCTCTTTGTTGTATATGTTCTTTCTGAGCGTGCTTTTACTTTGGGATTGATTGTTTTAATTTTTTCAATAAATTCGGACCATCTAAACAAAATATTGGTAGATATATATTCATTCATAAATTCATGAACTGTAATAGGCTTATGGCATGGAGAATACATATATACACCTTCACTTATAGAAAAGAAATTGTTTTCTTCCATTTCCTTGATTTGAAAATTAGAAGGTTCCTTCCCGTATAGCTTAATATATTCTGTACGAATTTCCTCTTTGGTGGCAATATGATTCGGGAATTTATCTATAATTCGACATATTCGAAGCGTACTATCCTTAAGTAGGTTATCAGATACATATAATAGATTATTATCGGTTTTATGTATCAAATCATTTGTTGAGATAATACTCTCGACATATTCGGGAAGCCACTTATCGGAGTCAACTACAACTGTTAATTGTGACATCAACTGCTGTTTAGATATAGGAAAAACAGAAGCACCCAATATGTTAAACAACTTTTGAATACATTCTTTAGCTCTTATAATGTCGCCTTTATGAATAATGATAGCATCTTGATGAAACTGTTTGCATTCAAATACTTCTGCTCCATATAACGAAAGGAGACATAGCAAATTATCTTCATCAAGTTGAACTTCATCTAGGATTTTTCTCATAGGAGAATAAAAAATTGTTTTGATATAGCTTTCTATCGATTTCTTAAATAGTGGGTTAAGTGAAATTTCATTTACTTTACCATCTTTGAAAAGTAGATCTATAAAATTATCTTTAATAGTTGTAATAGATACATTCGTCTTGTCTACAATTTCTTTTAGTGATAGATGTTCATTAAAAAAGAAATTGAGAACTTGAGCTCTTAATTTATTTTTGGGATTGGAAGATGTTGATTCAAAAAAGGAAATCATTTCTGAAACCATGTTCATATATGAAGTTCCAAGTGGTTCTTCCTTATCAAAATGGGATGGGAAAATGGTATTATGAGGATTTTGAATTGTATCTTCTTTATTCTGCCAGCGAGCTATGATATCTTGGGCATTATTAAGAACAAAATGTCTCCATTGTAGGATAGCAATCTCATTTTTATTTACTTTGCCAAGTTTAAAGTTGAATTTATATTTTAGTAATGAAGCAAGGGTTGGTGTTGTTTTATATAATTTTGTATATTTTTGGTCGAAATCTGGGTCAAGAATATCATGCTTGATTTCGTTTAGAGGGATTTTGTCGAGAATATTTAAGTCCAAAGGGCTTAAAATGTAATAGAGAGGCAGGTTCTCTTTAGCAATATGATAAAGTTCCATTTGTCGTTTACCAATTTTGTGTTCTTGTACCATTTCATTTTCGATGTTGTCAATATATTCTTTAATGGTAATCTCCTTATGCAATTTGAGTTTCCTGACATCATCATCCGTAACACCTTTACAATCTATTAGTCGCCTCTCTCGCGCTTCTAAACAGGCATTCAATATAGCCATGGCATGTTGGTAAATATGCATTACCTCGTTTTCTTCAAACCCAAGGATGTCACAAATTTCTTTTATAGATTTGGAATGGTAACCAATACCATGAATCATGCGAGTAATTACGATTTCTTTCTCACTGAGATAGTCACTCATGAGGTTGTTAACTTCTTCTGCTTCTTTAATGCCACCTTTTGCTCGATTCTCTAAAAATTGCTCAAATTTAGTCATATGATTTAGTTATTAGTAATTTTTTCTATTGCAAAGATACGCATAAACTTTGAAAAAAGAAATATTTTAGTAGAAAATGTGTATATTTTGATTTATCCGGTTTATTCATATGTATTAGAATCATTTGAAATTCCGGAATAATGTGTATATTTGCAAGTGAAATAAATAAGTTATTCACCTTAAAAATGATTAGACTATGGCATTCAAATCGGACGTTGAAGTAAAACAGAAGTTTATTGAGAAGTTGCTGAAAGAGGGCTTTAATACCGCAGAGGTAAAGGCAAAGCCGGCAGATATCGTGGCACAGAAGAATGGTGTGACATGGTATTATGAGATTAAGTTGACTGACCATGATGACACTTGCTTTGGGGCAGCAACGCTGACAGAGTGGGAGCAAGCCTTGAAGACACCAGAGTACTATCGCTTTGTGATTGCCATCCGTCATCAGGATAGTGATTATGAGTTCCGAGAGTTTACACCTGCGGAGTTTATGAAGTTCTCGACTATACCACCCTTTAAGGTGTATTTCAACATTAGCCTGGATGGTAAGCGTAAGCGCAAGCAGACACGATCTGCAATACCGATGACCGAAGAGAACCTGCAGCACATGCTGGATGTGTTTAAAGTTATGAGAGAGGGGAAATAAACGAAAAATTAATAGTGCTATGCAAAAGATGAATTACAGAGAGATTAACTGGGAGGTGATGATAGACACCAAGATTCGCTATGAATCGGATGAGGAATTGATAGAGGCAGTGAAGCATTCGATAGAGCGACAGTATATGGTGGCTCAAGAGGAAAACATTGACCAGCCGAAAGTTGAGAACAGCCAGACGAAGTATATTTGCTCTGGCAAGAGAAGCTTTGAGGCAGCTAAAGCCTATAAGGGTAAGAAAACGGCAGTGTTGAACTTTGCCGATAACCATGCAATAGGTGGAGCTCCTTTTAGCTCTGGGGCTCAGGAAGAATCGCTTTGCAGATGCTCGACACTGTTGCCTTGTCTGCAAGCCATGCGTATGCCGTTTTATCAGAAGCACATGCGCCAATTTGAAGTTGGTGAGATAGACTACTTGGGTAATGACGACTTGATATATACGCCTGACGTGGTGGTATTCAAGACGGATGAGAGAACGGCTCCTGTCTATCCAAGAATCATGGAACGGAGCGAATGGTATAAAGTGGATGTGATTTCGTGTGCTGCGCCTGAACTGCAGAGGGCACCTATGCCTGCCAATTATGTAGAGTTGATTACCTCGCGCATCAAGAAGATTCTGGATGTGGCAGCGAAGGAGAGGGTAGAGGTATTGATACTTGGTGCCTGGGGGTGTGGTGCTTTCAAGAACCCTATGGAGGTTGTTGCAAGAGTGTTCTATTCGTTACTTAAGAACTATAACTTCGAGGTAGTGGAGTTTCCAATGGATACTCATGGGGATGTTAGCAACTCGCCGTTCGCTAAGAGATAAAGAAAACTTCTTCTACAATAGCTCAACCACCACTTTGTCGGCGGGCAACCACTCGACGCTGTCCAATTGTTCTTTAGTCAGCCACCGTGCAGCCTCATGCTCCTTCAACGTCAGACTACCACTCTCCACATGGCACCAAAAACAATGCATGGTTAGGTGGAATTTGGAATAGTCCCACTCTACGGTTTGCACCAAACGTTCCACCACGATTCTTGTTTCCAGTTCCTCCCATATCTCACGCTTCAGAGCCTCTTCCGGTGTCTCTCCTTCTTCCATCTTTCCGCCAGGGAATTCCCATCCGTCCTTATAGTCGCCATATCCTCGCTGAGTGGCGAAGATACGGCCTTCGTTATCGTGTATGATTGCAGCTACGACTTCTATCTGTTTCATTATCCTACTGCTCTATGTTTTGCTATATTCAACATTGATGCTGGCATTGGTGTTTTCAAACGCCATATGATTTCCATTGGCTTTGCACCTTGCCACTTAACTAATTTTACTTCTCCAAGATATGTAAAGCCCATTGTTCTGCCCTTATCTTCTGGATAACTATCTTGTTGACGAACAAACAGAAGCATTGTTTGAGTCTGATTTATGTAGTTCTGACCAGCTTGGGAAGTTGGACTTACTTTATTCTGAGTTTCCCAATTAAACAATGATTCATTAATAGCGAAATCATTATAATTAGTACTTGATCCCTCTCCTCTATCCTTGATAATATCTACAAACATCGCTTCAAGGTTCAAGCGTTTATTTCTTTCACAACCTTCTCGACATGATGATTTCTTTTCTAGAGTTGATGTGCCAATAGCAACAAGGATTTGATCCTTTGTATACACACCATGCAACTTCAAAGGCAAATTCATTATGATTGAGTTATCCGCCATTTCGTAAGCTTCGCATCTGTTCTTAAGATGAACTATAAGTTCTCTCATTTCAGTACAGAACAAATCATCTTGAGAGAGATCATCAAACATACTTTGTAAGTTTGCATAGCAACCTTCTTCTTGGAACATGTCATAATAGAACATCAGAGCCATTTTCTGTTCTACATAATTCATTGTTCCAACATTAACCTTAAATTCACTCTCTGATAATTTTTCTAAGAATGAGAAATAGGTATAGGAGTCTGTAGATAACCATTTCTTATATACTGCTCGACGCAACTCTTTTTCAAAACGAGATTGGTGCTGAATCTTTCCTGCCTGTTGAAGCAGAGAATTCCAGGTAAAGGCCTTATAGAATTTCTCTATCGGAATTTGATGTAGATAGAGGAAATTCGTCAACGTTAGAGGCTTGTTGGTTTCGCTATGGTATGTCTGTATCCAAGTAATGAATCTATCTCTACGGAATGAATTGATTGCAGCCTTGATATTTTCAAGGATAAACTCTTTTGCCTTTTTCTCAAGGGTGATATGACAACCAAACGGAAGGTGTGGGAAATCTTTTTCCAGTTCCTCTACAACACTCATAGAAGAGCGGCCTATCAACCTTCTGAATCGGTCTGTATAATTAAACTCCTTGTTGCAATGTCCTACAAAGTCAAGAATCGTCACAAACTCCTTACCCTCTGCTTTACGAAGCCCGCGTCCAAACTGCTGCAGAAACACCGTAAGACTCTCCGTGGGACGTAAGAACAAAATGGTATCTACTTCTGGAATATCGACACCCTCATTGAACATGTCAACGACAAAGAGATAGTTAATCTTCTTCTCTTTTAATCTCCTGCTCCATTTTTCGCGCTCTGCACCATTATCGCTAACAAGATAGGCGGACTTCAATCCTGCCAACTGAAACTTAGCTGCCATATTTTTAGCATGGTCAACGTCAACACAGAAACACAAGGCTCTCACATTAGAATAATTGGGCAGATATTCCTCAATTTTCCTTAAGATTAAGCCTGTTCGCAAATCGTTTGAGGTGTAGATTTTTGACAATTCTGAAATTACATATTTCCCGCCTCTCCAAGGAACCGTTCTCAAGTCTACGCGATCCGTGATACCATAGTAATGGAATGGAGCCAAAAGACGATTATTCAACGCATCATCAAGACGAATTTCTGCAGATATCTTACCATCAAAGTCTTTGGTGATATCTTCTCCATCCATACGTTCTGGCGTCGCTGTTAGACCAAGAAGAATCTTTGGTTTAAACCGACTTAAAATCTTTCTATAAGAATCGGCCGCGATATGATGAACCTCATCGAAGATGATATAATCAAAAAAATCCTCTGCAATATCTAAATAATTCAAACGATTATTCAGCAAGTCCTTTGAAGCAAATAAATGTGTAAACCCCTGAGGTTCTACGCCACCATACCATAAATCACCAAAGTTCTCGTCTTGCAAAACAATTCTGAATGTGCGGCATGCTTGTTTTAAGATTTCTTCTCTATGTGCAATGAATAAGAAGTTTGCTCGCTGATGTTGTTCTCTGAAGTTCTTATAGTCAAAAGCTGCGATAACGGTTTTACCTGTTCCTGTGGCTGCCACAACAAGATTCCGATAATGTCCAAACACTTCCCGCTCCAACTTTAGCTTTTCTAGAACTTCATTCTGATAGTCGTGTGCTTTCATCAAGTCGAGCACGCTATAATCAATGGTCTCTGTTTCAAGGCCAGACAAAGCAGCTTTTAATCTCTCATCATCTCTGCCAGAGACGAATGTCTCAAATAGCGAGTCGTTCCAATATGAATCAAATGCATGCCTTATCTCTTTAATGATATGCGGCAACTCCTGTTGGGTTACTTTCACATTCCACTCCAGTCCTTCTGTCAATGCAGCCCCAGAGAGATTAGACGAACCTACGTAAGCTGTATGGAAGCCGGTATTCCTCAGAAATAGATAGGCCTTAGCATGTAGCCGGTCAATATCTGAGTTATAAGAAATCTTTATCTCAGTATTTGGCAAAGTGGCCAATTTCCTAATTGCATTAAATTCTGTTGCGCGAGTATAGGTTGTGGTAATAATCTTTAAACTCTTTCCGCTCTGGGTATAATCTCGCAACTGGTTATAGATAAGATTTATTCCTGAGCTTTTTATAAAAGACACCAAAAGACAGATTTCGTCTGCCGACAAAATCTCGCGTTTCAATTCACTCTCTAATGATACTTGTTTGCTTGAACCTGTAAACAATGTGCTGTGTACAAGTGAAGTGATAGGCGTAATCTCTTGAATGTGTTCAGCTATATCTGGGAACTCACACTTGGTCTTGTCAACTACAGCAGTTAATATCTCTGATTTCGCTGACAACAGATTTGTATTCTCAATATTAAAGTTTTGCGCTAATTGCTTGATTATATCATTGGCCAGCTTTATGGCTTTCTCTACACTCTCATCGTCCTGATTAAACTGAGAAAACACTTCCTCAAACAATCCGAAGAGGTATCGAGACAGATATTTTGCAACGTTGTCTTTGGTGATAGAACGTTTGCCAATGAAGTATTCTTGATGATTCAGTTCATCAAGTTTTACTTCAAACAATTTGTTGATTATCTGCTCGTATAGACCAAGTTCAATCATATTCTTCAATTTCGTTATAATCACCTTAATGTCACAAAGTGTCATTCTTTGCCTTCCTATACAACTTTACATAGGTATCTTTTGAAATCATGTTGTTACAGCCAGAGCCATCTGCATTATAATTGGTGCATCCAAGGAAAGGCAACCCCTTTCCTTCCTTCACAATCATATAGCCATCGCGACATTTGTCGCATTTCATAATTGGCAACTCGCCTCCCTTTAGATTATTTGTCATGAAATCGCACATCTCAGGTTCGTTAGAGCATATCCACAATTTCAAGCCGTAAGCCTTCTTGTATCTGAGTTGCAAAGGATATCCACAAATAGGGCATTTCTTCACTGCTTGCGTGTCTGTGGTCTCATCGAGAACTAAATCCCCATGAACTTTAATACTCGAATGATAGTCGTTAAGTAGTTCCGTCACAAATTCAGAAGGATGTTCTTTGGGGGCAACAATATATACCCGATTCTTTGTTCTGGTTAGTGCTACATAGAACAGCCTTCGTTCTTCAGCGTACTCAATAGAATGATCGTCTTTTACTACATACTTCAATACAGGGTCTTCCTGTACTTGTGAAGGAAATCCATAAACCTCGTTACGAGCATTGATAATGATGACGTTGTCATAACCAAGTCCTTTGGCTCGATGTACAGTCATAAATTCGATGGGTTTGTCTTTAAACGTATTAGAATAAAGATTACCTGTTTTCTCGTCATAAACGAAATCAGACGAACGTCCTAAATTGTAAGCATCAAAACCATATCTTCCCAAAAGGAGTATTGATGATTGGGGATTTTCCTGAAGAATATGTTTTATAACGGTTTCCACAGTTTTTCCTATCAGAAAATACTTACCGCCTTTTCCTTCATATTGTTTTCTGTCCACTTCTTCTGTATAGGTCTCAATAACCACCGGATTCTGAATGTGTTTAGGAGATACGAGCGCTTTCTTTATTTGAGAAGTATTCTTCTGTATAAAGCCTCCTGCGATGTCTATGACCTCCTGAGCATTACGATATGTTTTCGTAATACTAAGTTCTAATCCGTAACCAAAAGCCTCTTTGAAATGAGTAAACAAGGTTATATCGGAACCGGCATAGGCGTAGATGGATTGCCAGTCATCACCTACGGCAATAATCTTGGCATTACAAAGATTACTTAGTTCTTTTGTCAGATTAAAGCGTTGACGAGAAATATCCTGATACTCGTCGACTATGATATACTTGAAATCCAATTTCTTGCCGTTTATTTCTTGCTCATGTATGATTTTGGCAGAATCATTAATCATGTCTTCGAAATCAATGGCATTTTTCTCTTTCAAGCGTTTAGTGTATTCATGATAGCATTGCTCACAAATGTCAAGAAACAGTTTTGTTCTGACGTTATTCGTCTTATATTTGAATGAGTCAAATTTCTCAAAAGAAAACCCATTTGTCTTGAAATTCTGAATAAATGTACATACTAACTTAACTAAGTTTGCGATGTAACGGTTTTCTTCTGTATTGACGATTTTTTCAAACACTTCCTTAGCGGGCCTTTCTTCCAACTTAAAGCCATGTTCTATCAACTGTTCATTAAGATGCTCCAACAAGTCTCGGCCATCATTATACTGAGAGAAAGTATAAATTAAGTCTGTCTTGTGCTTTCGATGGAGCTTTACTTTGTCGTTTATAGCATTTTTATATCGCTCAAGTTCTTCAGATGTATATCTGTTATTTCTTCCATCCTCAGTTATGCCAAAGTGTTCAATATATGCAACTTTGTCTTCTTGAGTTATTGTGAAGTCTGGAGTATATGGTTTGTGCGAATAGAGGATATTATATGGATAAGGTTTTTCGTAAACATAGTCAATATTATTTAGATATAGGAAATTGGCAATTCTGACTTCCTGAGACGAACGTAGAGTCTCTCGTGCAATGGTTACTCGATTGCCTGTTCGCTTACTAATTATTTCTTCTGTGTATTCGCTCATGTTGCCACGAAGCGTTGAGAAGTCTGCCTTTGCAATGTAGTTAAAGAAAGTGTTCAGGTCATCACCTTCGTATGGCGCATCGAAGTAGCTTCCAAAGAAAAGAATCAGCTTGTCTACCAGTTCAGGATTCTCCAAAATGTTACCTTTTAGATAATTGCTGATAACATTAAACATAAAGCCACCATCAACTATCAGTTTGCGTTCTTCGTCCTTACGTCGCAGGATTGCATATCCTGTCTTATGGAATGTCGTAACTGGACAGTCTATCTTTAAAGCCTTATTGATTTTTGAACGCAATTCACCAACCGCTTTATTGGTAAACGAAATCACAAGAATCTGTTCTGGTAATATTCCCTTCTTCTCTACTAGGTATTTCACCTTTGCAGCCACCGTAGTGGTTTTTCCAGCACCCGCTCCAGCTATCACTAACGTATAGTCTTCGTCTGATAGTACCACACGACGTTGTTCGTCATCCAGATTAATTGCAGGATCTACTTTCTTTAGTACATTATCAAGATACTCTTTATCTGATATAAGATGTTTTTCTAAGAAATACTTGTTATGAAGAGTCACAATCTCAGCACTTTCATTCTTACATAGATCGCTGTATGTTGCTAGAAAGTCCTCTATACGTTGAATGTCTATATGATTCTGCGAGCAATAATAGTCTAATGTCTTGGATTTCTTTAGTGTAGAGAATTGGTTGTATATCTCCGAATAACTGTCGCACAAATTTTTGTAATCACGTCGAGCGATATATGCATCAGTATTTAATAGACTCTCAAGTTCTTTCTCGAAATCAAGTAGACGAGATAACTCTGAAGACTTATATTCTTCTGAGTCTTCATCTTTTGAAGCCGAACTGAAAATCCAACTAAATATTGACATCCTCTATTTATTGCACTTTAGGTTTGTGCCGCAAAGTTACGAAATCTTTAGGAGATTATAGTGTATTTATTGGGAATTTTTACAATATGAATGTGAGAATCGCCAAATAGTCGAACTAAACTATCCAAATTCAATCTAAACGAATCTAAAATGTTTGTTCGTTTCAGCTAGATCTTCTACCTTCGCGGCAAAAAATGAGTAATCCTGCGTTTATGTCTGTCTGCATAGTAGGTGACAGACGACAGATGAGGTCGCTGTATGGAAAGATGCTGCGACTACAGAACAGAAAAAAGCCACTGGTAGAGAACGGATTCTATTATCCCAAACGATGGTTGGGCAACTTGGTAACGAGACGAACGATGACATGGATGCGTATATCAACCTGAAAGAGTTCGAGGTGGTGACGTTAAGCGAAGTGCTGTAAAAATGCGTACGGATATAAAAGTGCATTTATTAGTTCTGATGTCTTCTGGGTGCAAATAATAATCGATTTGCGCAATTTTGTTTAATATATTAAATAAAAATGGCGAAATATTTGTAAATTCATTAAACAATTTATATCTTTGCAGCCAGAATTATTAAACGAACGAACAATGGATAAGCAGATTTTGAAGCAGATACTTCGGGACAATCAGCAGGAGATAGAGCGATATGTAGTAGAACCTCGCGACATTAAGCTAGGCGACTTTCCTTGCCGTGTATTAGTAGGTGTGCGCAGAGCTGGCAAATCATATATGCTCTATCACGTCATCCAGCAATTATTGGCCCAAGGACATAAGTGGGACGAAATGCTGTATCTCAGTTTTGAGGATGAGCGTCTTGAAAACTTCGATACCGACGACTTCAACCGTCTGTTGGAATGTCATCAGGAAATGTATGGCAAGCGCCCTATGCTATTTCTCGACGAGATTCAAAATATTGATTGTTGGCATAAATTTGCCAGAAGAATGGCCGACAGCCAATATACCATCTTTATCACTGGTTCAAATGCAAAGATGCTTTCAGGTGAGATAAACACCACCCTTGGTGGACGTTTTCTCATAGCCGAAGTCTATCCATATAGTTTCAAGGAGTATTTGGCCGTACATCAGGTGCCTACTGCCGAATTAGACACCCTCTCTACCGAAGGACGCGCTAAAGTAATACGTTGTTTCGATGAATATCTTCATGATGGCGGATTGCCTGCAGCAGCCCTACTACCAGCCAAGCGCAACTACTTGAGCAGTGTATATCAAAAGATATACATGGGCGACATCATCGCACGTAACAAGATTACCAACGTTTCCGGTATCCGTATATTGGTAAGGAAAATGGCAGAAAGCGTATGCCGCCCCATCTCCTACAATCGCATTAACAATCTCCTATCAAGTGTAGGCGGCAAACTCAGCCTTGCCACTACCATTAAATATGTAGAGTATTGCGAAGATGCCTGGTTGTTACTACGACTGCGCAACTACTCATCTGCCTTAGCTGACAAGGAAAGTAATTGCAAATATTATTTCATCGATACCGGTATACTCGGTTTGTTCCTTATCGACAAAGATGCCATGCAGCTCGAGAACCTTGTTGCCCTACAATTGTTCCGCATTTATGGCCACGATCCTGAAAACGAGCGTGTGTTCTTTTATAACGATAGCTTTGAAGTTGACTTTTATGTTCCTGAAGCCGAACTGGCTATCCAGGTAAGTTATTCACTGCGCAACGAGGACACTCGAAAACGAGAAACTGAAGCTCTCCAAAAGTTACCTCGCCGTCTGCCTTGCAGCCGTCGTATCATCCTTACCTACGATGAAGAAGAAACCATCACCGATCAGCACGGCATCATCGAGGTAATCCCCACCTGGAAGTGGTTATTGAACTAACCTCCCACTTTTGACGAACCAAAATAGTGGCCACAGCATGAGTATCTGTTTCATATCTTTTTTATCGCTCGAGTGGTAACCAGAGCGACATGTCGTCGATGCCGCGGTTGTCCCAGGCGTAGTAGGGGATGAGGCGAATCTTGACCTTGGTCTTGGGGGCCTTGGTGAGCTCGCGATAGAGGGTCTGGTTGTTCCACTGCTGGTTGTTGACGAGCTTGCCTTCGCCTTCGAGGGCGATGAAGCTATGGCCAGCGATGGACATCTTGACTTCCTTCAGTTCGATGTCGTCGTCGAGGGCGATGTCGTTGATGCGATAGCCACCCTCGATGTCCTGACCTTCCAAGCAATAGACAATGGGTCCGCGCATGACGGCCACCTGATTCTTGGCTTCCTCGACCAAGGGATTAGCCTCGATGAGACGGGGGCGCATGTCGAGACAGAGTTCGATGACGTCGCCTTTCTTCCACTTGCGAGAGATTGTAAGGTCGGCTTTCTCGCCATTCACCTTGACGCTGTATTTGTCGCACCAATCGGGCTTGTGCAGGATGATGGTGGAGAGCTTCTTGGCTTTCTTGACGGTGAGCTTGATTTCGCCATCCCAAGGATAGTTGGTTTCCTGAGAAATCTCGAGGTCCTTGGTCTTCAGGCTGTTCTGGCCGTAGAGATTGACATAGAGGGTATCGGCTGAACTACCGCCCAAGGTGTAAGCATACTCCTGAGCCTGGCAGAGGGTGCGCAGGGTGTTGGGAGGGCAGCAGAAGCAGGTGATGTAGTGCTGACGATGCTTAGGCCAGCGCATGACGTAGGGGAACTCCTTGGTGCGGCGCAGCGCCTCGGTATAGAAGAAGTCGCGACCGTCGATGGAGATGCCGCTGAGGATGCCGTTGTAGAGCTCGTTTTCGATGTTATCGATGTACTTGCCATCGCCTGTGGTCTGGAACAAGCGCCACGAGAAGAGCATCATGCCAATCTGGGCACATATCTCATTGTGAGCAGCCTCCTGAGGCAACTGGAACTGGCGTCCATAGGCCTGATGAATCTGCTGGATGGAGGGTTGGTTGTAGGTAGTGCCGTCGGGTGAAACACCGTCGTAGAGCGCACCGCAACCGCCCATGATGTAAATCTTATGCTGGATGATGTCGTCCCAGATGGCTGAGAGGTTCTTCATCAACTGAGCCTCGCCCGTTTCGGCATAGAGGTCGGCAACACCGGCATAGAGATAGTTGGCGCGAACGGCATGACCCATGGCCTCGTACTGGTCGCGGAACTTATGACGGTCTTGGTTGTGGTCTTCGCCATTAGTCACACTGTCGCGAATGGCTATCAAGCCCTTGGCCAGCGTGAGGTATTTCTCATCGCCCGTCTCACGATACATCTCGGCAGCTCCCATATAGTGACTGGGGCAGATGGCATTGCGCGAGAGCTCGGCAGCATCGTTGGTGAGGAAGTTGTAGAGGAAGTCGGCAGCCTTCTTGCCACACTCGAAAAGGGTGGTCTTGCCCGTAGCACGCTTGTGGATAATGCCTGCGGTCATGAGGTGACCGAGGTTATAAGTCTCGAAGTTCAGGCGCGAGGCAAAGGCATGTTTCTGGTCCTTACCGATTTCGATGCCTGCCGCATTCTCCGTGAGGGCATGGCTGTCGATGCCTGCATTGCGCTCAGAGATAACCACGGGGGTGTGGATATAACCGTCGGCACGCTGGGCAAGGGCTACCTGCTCGATAAACTTGTCCATGAGGGCGTCAATCTTGGGGTCTTTGGTGACGGCATAGACCGACGCGCAGGCTTCGAGCCATTTATACATGTCGCCATCGTGGAAGGGAGGGCCGTGATGCTTGCCTTTGACAGTGCCTGCAGCGACCTCGAAATTGCGGAAACCATTGCTACCATGCAGTCCTAGATTGTCGATGACTTCCCATGGAGTGTTCCAGGTGTTCCACATATCCCAAATGCCCGTGGTGGAAAGCATCTGGAAACGGTCGCCCCAGAAACCGCCTGTCCATTGAGCTGAACCCAAGGGCACGTTCTGCATCTTGGCTTGCTTGCTATGGCTCATATCGGTCAAGCCCTGAGCCTGAAGGTATGTTGCTGTGAGGCAGCAACAAGTTAGACATAAGAGGAATTTTTTCATATCGATAGTTTAATTAAAGAATACATATAGACTGATCATGACAACGGCCAAGGCAATCCAAAGGGTCGTGGCCAACTTGCTCCAGCCTTCGCGAACGGGAGCAGGAATCTCATACTGAGTATCATCGCTATCGGTCAGTGAGATGATGGCCATTGCCACCACGAGGATGACAAACAGTTCGAACGACAGCAGCATGAAGTGAGGCCAGGGGAAGGAAAGCCATTCGGGTG
Organism: Prevotellaceae bacterium UBA2852; assembly: GCA_002350855.1. The sequence goes on along the minus strand of DEFM01000013.1, from coordinate 4,564 downwards.
GCCAGAGGTAGAGTACACCGACAATGAGACAGAACACCGTGCCGATGGTGAGAGCGAAATTGGCAGCTCGCGTGGTGGCTCGCTTCCAGAAAATGCCCAAGACAAAGACTGCAGCCATAGGCGGAGCGATAAAGCCCAGCACGCTCTGGAAGACATTGAACAAGTTGAGACCCTTGATGCTGTCGATGGCAACGGTCAGAATGATGGCCAAGGCTGCGCCAACCACCGTAACTGTTCGACCTACGATATTGATGCGGCGCTGCGAGGCATCGGGGTTGAAACGCTTGACATAGATGTCCATGGTGAAGACGGTGCTCAAGGCATTGAGCGCAGAGCCGATGGTGCTAACTAAGCAGGCGGTGAGCACGGCAAATACCAAGCCGACCATACCGACAGGGAACAGGTTTTCGACCATCGTCAGATAGGCTTCGTCCGGATTTTCGAGGGTGGGGAACAGGGCGAAGCAGAGGATACCCGGAAGGATGTAGAGGGCTACATCGAGAATCTTCAGCCATCCTGTGAAGTTAGTGCCTAATTGTCCTTCGCGCAAATCCTTGGCAGCCAAAACGGGTTGTACCATCGACTGGTCAGTACACCAGAACCACACGCCCATGACGGGATAGCCCAGCACAATCGGCAACCATGGGAAGGCTTCGTCAGAATTGGGCTTGAACATGACCCAATAGTCACTGGGAACCTTGTCGACCAATGCTTGTATGCCGCCCACTTTGTCGAGACCTACGATAACCAACACCAGCGAAACGACGATGAGCAGTATCATCTGATAGACATTGGTATAAGCCACGGCTTTCAGTCCGCCCAGCATGGTGAAGAAGGCCGAGATGAGCAGCAGGACAAGGGCCGACATCCACATGGGAATGTCGAACACCTGACGAATGAGAATGCCGCCGGCAAAGAGCGTCAGGGCCAACCAGGAAATGATGATAGTGACGATGGTGTACCACGCCAGAATGTTGCGCGTGGACTGACCAAAGCGCAGACCCATAAACTCAGGAAGGGTGTGCACCTTTGCTCCTAAATATCGGGGGGCAAAGACGAAAGCCAGCAAGGCGATGAACACGAAGGCATACCAAGCATAATTGCCTGACACAATGCCTGTGGTGAAACCTGCGGAGGCCGAAGCGATGAGCATGGACGGACCGACATTAGTGCCCCACATGGAGAAACCGATGTGATGCCAGCGCAGCGAGTGCTCGGCCAAAAACAACGAACCACCTTTCTTTCGTTTGCTACTGGCCCAGATGCCAATGGCAATGAGCACAGCAAAATAGATTCCTAAAATGAGCCAGTCAAGGCCTTGCATGTAGTGACTTTCCACGTTTGTATAAAAATTAAAAGATTAAAAAAATAAAAGATTAAAAAATATCAAGACCTTTATAGTCTTTTTCGATTTCAATCGTTATCGTCTTACTCATATCCATATCGTCCGTGCTGTCAACCTCGTCAGGATACATCTTGATGAGTGAACCAGGGCGAACGAAGACGGGCATTTGGTCGAGCGGTACTTCGACGTTGTAATACCAACGACCACCATCCAGACGCTCACCCGTGAAGAAGTTGACCCACAAGCCTTCGGGCAGATAGATGTCGCGTCGATTATCGCTGTTCATGACTGGGGCAACGAGGAACTCAGAGCCGAAGTAATACTCGTCGTCGATATGCCACACCTGACGGTCGTCAGGATGATGGAACAACAAGGCGCGAACCAGAGGATAACCACTCTGGCATGCCTGCTCAGACTGCTCTATGATATAAGGAAGGAGGGCATAGCGCAACTTCCACCAGCGCTTCACGATGGGTGCGATATTTGGATAATGCCAGGGCTCGCGCTTGCAAGTGCCGTGATAGCGCATGTGGCTGGAGAAGACACCAAACTGAGTCCAGCGAACATAGACATTCTCGTCGAGGGGCGAGTTCATGAAATCAGGAATGCTGTGGAATCCTGGCACGTCGTGACTCCAGAAAGCAAAGCCTGAAAGACCGAAATGGAGGCCGCCCTTGAGTGAGCCTGCCAAACCGTCCCACGACGAGGCGCTGTCGCCGCCCCAATGCAAAGGATAGCGCTGACAACCTGCCCAGGCGGAGCGTGCCCAGACAATGCCTTGACCCGTGACCTCCTGGGTGACTTCGAAGGCGGCTCGCTGATAGAGCAGCGAATAGATGTTGTTCAGGCGCTCAGGCGTCATGCCGTGATACTGATGGTCCATGTGGATATTCTCGCCAAAGTCGGTCTTGATGCAGGTAACACCCATTTCGAGCAGCGGTTTCAAGAGCTGGTTCTTATACCAATCGACAGCCTTGTCGTAAGTGAAATCAATGGTGCCGGCATAGTCGAGAGCTGAGAAATTGGAAGCGCCGCCTGTAGAGGTGTCTTCTGCTTTCGTGGACTGACTGATGTAACGGTTGGCCTTGGCTTCTTCCAATTGCTCGGCACCTTGGGCCACATAAGGCAATTGCCACAAGGACACCTTGAAACCATTCTGCTTGAGATGCTGGACGAAACCCTTGGGGTCAGGAAAACGCTCGGGATTGAACTTCCACTCGCAGAGCCAGTCGGTGCGGAACCATCCGGTATCTAGATGGATGACATCGCAGGGATAATGCTCTTTTCTCAGTCTGTCGCAGATGTCGTTCACCTCGTCGGCAGAGAAATAGGTCATGCGACTCATCCAGATGCCAAACGACCAAAGTGGGGGCATTTGCGGGAAACCCGTCAGCATGCGATAGCTGCGCAGAATCTGCTCCGGACTCTTGCCGCCGATGAGGAAAACATCGAGCGTGGCATGATCGTTGAGGAACTGCACAGAACGGGTGCTGTGGTCGGCCAGCGAGAGCTTGCAATAGTCGGAGGTATGATAGAAACAGCCGTACATCCTGCTGCTCATAAAGAACGGAATGTTCTTATAGCAACGACGGTTGTTGACACCTTGTCCGTCTTGGTTCTTCAACTGGAACGTCTGTCCGCTGAGGTCCATCTTGCGAAAGCGTTCGCCTGTGCCCACGAAGCACTCGTTGGGCGTGCATTTGAAGGAGATGGTGGCTCGCTCGTTGTTTGTCGCATCGCTGCTGACGAAACCTAACGGCAACGCATCGTAGCGGGGAGGCGAGAAATGGTCGTCGCTAAGCGCAATGCCCTTGGTCTCGTCGCCATCGGGATAAAACGTGATGAAGGGGGCTGGCTGAGGCGCCGGCAAAAGGTCGCTCCAAGGGTCGAGCTTGGGCTCGCTGAGGTCGATAGTGGCCACTTTCTTGCCGTTGGCTGCGACCAAGTCGCAGCCTGCTGAACCTTTATGAAGGGTGAGAGGCAGTTTTTTGACATCAGGATGGAACTGCAGCATGTCGTCGGCCTCTGTCATCTCGTCGCCACTCATAGTGGTAAAAAGACGGAGCATGTCGGGCTCGTAAGCACGGACGATGAGGTCGAAAGACTGCTGGGGCGCAGCGGTATCGGGCGCCATGTCTTCCTGATGCAGTTGTTTCTGATAAGGAATGGTTACTATGATGTCGCCATCGCGCTCCACAATGTCAGTGGGCGCGTATGCTTTCCAAAGGGCTTCGTCCTTCTCAAGTGAAGGGTCAAAGTCCATGAAGTCGAACAGATGGTAGTTTGTTTGTTTCATTGCTTGAATATGATATTTGGACCTGGGTGGTTGTCGCCTATCTCGTCGCGGCGAATGAGACGGGTGTCTTTTTCAGAACTGCCGACCACACGGTTGTTTTCTATTGTAAAGCCGTCCGTGCGAGCATCGAGATAGATGCAGAAGCCACGATAGTTAGTGGCGTAGGGAGCAGGGTAGGGCGCACTAATCTTGTTGCCGCTAATGACGGAGCCGGGCTGGTTGCTGAGCGTATAGATGCCGCCGGTGTCATAGAGCTGACGGGCATAGTTGCTGACATTGTTACCCTCGATGCAGTTGTGCTCCATACCTGTGTTGAGAGGTGTCCATCCCCAACCGACGCAGATGCCCGAGTAGCTGAGGAAAAACACGTGGTTCTTGCTGATGGTGCAGTGGCGTACATAGCCCAATGCAATGCCCACGGCGCCCCAGTCTTCGTTGGCTGCATCTACAACGAAGTTTTCCTTGATGGTCAGTCGTTGACAGCGCTTGGCCAGGTCGGTGTAGGGACGGTGTACTTCGCGGGGGCTTTCTGCAAAAGAACCTCCCATGATAGCCGTGCCGCCAATGTTGCCGAAGGTACATTTCTGTACTACACAATCGCTGACGTTATCGACAAAGTCCAAGGCCGTGGCAGCCAGATTTTCGAACAGCACCGAGTGGAAGTCAACGTGATGGGCATTGCGCACGGTGACTGCACTGACGGGGCGCTCAATCCAGGCTTGGTTCTCCAAACCTTCGTCCCAAGGCAGCCCAGGATTTTCTTTCAACTTGTAAGCATCAACGAGAGGGAAACCGCCCTGTAGGGTGACATGCCCTTTGTGCAATGGACGGTTCCAGCATGTGTGTTTGAACGTTAAGCCTTCGAATCTCACGTAGTTGGCACCATCTACAATCACCAACTGCTCAATGCCGTCGCGCTGTTC
>DEFM01000028.1:12125-17548 GCA_002350855.1 Prevotellaceae bacterium UBA2852 | reverse complement strand
CATCGCACTTTGTGCTAGGATTACAATGATTAAACTATTTATTCAAGTTTCTGGAGTTAAGAAGTTATGAAGTTATCGCTTCGCTCGTCCTTCGGACAGAAGTTAAGACGTTACCAGTCCTCATCCCGATGGTTCTTATAAAATAATTTATAATTATCATTCGTCTTAACTCCTTAACATCATAACTTCTTAACTCCTTAAAGTTTAGTATTCTTGACTTTAAAAAAATCAACATTATCCTTTTGATCCTTGATTGTTGTTGTAAAAGTCATTTTTTTTAAGCAAAAAGGGCAGCCTGTTTTGTACAAGCTGCCCTTTATGAATATAATTAATGTATGGCTTAACGGACTAAGGTCTTCTTGCCGTTAATAATGTAAAGACCACGCTGCGGAGTCTTTACAAGACGTCCCTGAAGGTCATAGATTGTGACAGGCTTCTGACTATCACGCAGGCTCTCTATGCTAACGGAAGGTTCTACGGTCAGAGTGCCAAACACATATACAATATCATAGTTGTTGGCTTCAGCACCAAACACACGAATTTCGTATTCTCCAACAGGGCTGTCAATAGTTGCGTCGCACTCTACAGTCGGCTGAACACTCAAGGCTGTTTCTGCCTTTTCTTTATTCTTGAATCCTTTGTAAGTCAATTCGAACACAGGATTCTCTTCTCCTGCATAGCGAGTGTAGGATTTTGCTGTGACAGTAAGAGTAACTTTGTTCACAGTCAGAGTTCCGGGCACACATACCAGACCCTTGCTGGTGATGTTACCACTAAGAGGTTGGATGACATATTCACCTGCCGGCAACAAAGCATCGGTATAAGGTTCCCCTGTCTCTGGATCATAAATGTCCAAGAGTACCAATTCCGGTTCGCCGTTGATAGGTGCTCCACTTACAGTGTATTTGAACGTAGGATTCACACGAGCATAATCACGGCTGGCATTTTCTGCTGTAACGGTTGGGATTCCTGTGTATTCCACAATGGTTGAGTTGCTCCATCCTGCATCAGCCTGATAGGATTCGATAAGTGAGGCAGGAACAAACACTATGCTATTGCGAGTAACGTAAGCTTTGTCAGCATTGACTAATGTTGGCGACAGAGCTACTATGTACTTCAGTGCCGAGCAAGAGGTGAATACATCTTTTCCAAGAGTGGTTACACCTGCAGGCAAGTAGATTGAAGTAAGTTTTGAACATGCTTTGAATGCCTCGTCAGGTATTGACGTGAGAGATGTAAAGTATTGCAGTTCTTCAAAGCTCGTAATAGCATAAGAACGGAATACAGTACCTAAATCAGTCACAGCTGCAGCTTCTTCGTAGGAGAGTTCACCATCATCATCGTCATCCCAATTATTTACACAAATAGTCTTGACGCGCGAGTCAGCAAAATCTATATAGCCAAGTTTATGACGAAGCTGTTGAATAGCATTCATAACCTCTTCCTCGTTGCTGTCTAAGTTGTCATATACAGCCTGTTCTTCGGAACAATCGATATTCTTTGCAGTAGCATACTGAAGCAGTTCTTTCAACCATGCAACATGCTCGTCAAACGCTTCTGCTGCAAGCACGTCACTTCGCTTGATAAATGCCCACTGCACTGCCCGAGGATTTTGTCCTGGCTCTATATCCCAGTAAATACCATCTGTTCCATATGGAGCATAATTTGATTCATGGTCGTATTGGGTTCCTAAATACTGACCTGCCACATAAGATGCATCCGACGATGGTACTTGCATGGTGAAAGTCAAGTCTTCAGGATTCTGAACAACCTTCCAATAAGCATCGGTACCAGAACTTCCGTCCACGAAGCACGCTTTGACACCTTTACCCACTTTCGCATCATTGGTTGTGCGGAAGAGTACATGATTGCCCCCAGCATTAGCACTGTACAGAATGAACACATCAGAAGGAGTGTTTGCAATGTGACGGAACTGATATATTAAACCATCCGAACCGACCACAGCCTGCGTTCCATAAGCTTCGCCATTGCGGATATATTTTCCAGTTAGCAAGTTATAAATATATCCATCCACATCGGTCTCTAATGGAGAGAATCCAACAGAAGTTTTACCACGTACTTCTTCTATTTTTCCGAATTCTTTCCAGATAGCAGCTTGTGCATAGAGTTCTTTCGAACCTTTAGGAACGTAGAGAGTAGCTTTGCTGAGGTTTACACCTTTGAAGAGGGTGTTGGATTCGATATTAATAGTCGATGGATTAGGATTTAGCACTGTCACACTCTTAAGAGATGTACAGCCCTCGAAAGCACCTTCACCAAGATATGACACTCTATGAGGCAGGGTGATTTCCTTTAGGCTGGAACAGTTACGGAACACATTATAATAAATATACTGCAGATTCTCAGGCAAAGTGATGCGCTGCAGCTCAGTGTTACCATTGAAACTGTTACCATATAATGCTTCTGCGTTCTTGAAATACTTAAGGTCTGAAAGATCGGTGAAGGAACGGTAAACAAAAGCAAAGTAACCAAAATCTGTAATTTTGCTTGCTTCCGAATAACTGATTTCACCGTCTTGGTTAACATCGAAGTAACTAATTGCATCGGCACGAAGTTCCGGATCGCAGAAATTTATGAGATTAAGTTTCTTGCGAAGTGTGCGCTGTGCATCTTCAATCTGATCTATCGTACTGTTCATGTCATTGTAAACAGCCAGTTCAAAGTTGTAGTCAGTGCCATAAGACTTAGCCATAGTAAGGAGGTTTGCCAATACTTTGGAAGCCTCAAAAGTCGCAGTTGTAATCTCATCGTATTCCAAAAATCGCCATTGGCAGTTCTTTGCATACTCACTATAGGACACGTCACTATATGCACCATAGGTAGGAATGGCAGCATTACTTGCGTGATCGGTCTGCACACCAAGGAAACAGTCGGCATCGTAACCGTTCTGTCCCTCTGGAATTTGTATAGTGTAGAGCGCATCGCCAACTTCATTTATCGTCCACCATGCAGTCTTGTCAGTAAGATGCGACTGATCTCCGTCAACGAAGCAAGCCTGAACACCTTTACCCACGTTGTCGTCGCCTGTGGTGCGGAAAGTAATATACCCCGTCTTGCCTGTATCTTCTGAGTAGAGATAATATACTCCTTCCGGCATGGAAGTGTCATGACGCACTTGGAAACGCATAGGACAGGGATCTACTATAGCCTGTGTACCCCATGCTTCACCTTTGCTGAGGAAACGTCCTGTGCCTTCATTGTATATTAAGAATGTCTTGTCTGTGGCAAAATCTGCAAATTTACCTCCATTCAGTGTTCGGATTTCCACGATAGTGCCGAATTCTTTCCACTGGTCTTCAGAGGCAAAAAAATTGAGGGTACCTTGCGAAACATTCAAAGTAGCTTTAGACAAATCAATTCCTTCGAACACATTAGACTTGACTTCAATGTCCTTGGGAACAACACTGCTTACAGTAAAAGAGGTTAATTTTGTACATCCTTCAAAAGCCTGACTACCTATATAGGATATTATCAATGGCAATTCAACTGTTGTGAATGCCTGGCAACCGGCAAAGACACTGTCTGCCAAAGAAGTGAGTGATGAAGGTAAAATCTGATTCGGCAAACTACGACAACCAGCAAATGCAGCCTTGCCAACGGCTTTGATGTTATCTGGCAATTTGAGGTTATTCAGTGAACGGCAACCTTTAAAAGCGTATGCACCGATCTGCTTGAGTTTCTTTGGCAATTTGACAGAGGAAAGACTTGTGCATCCTTCAAAAGCAGAATCACTCAAGACGGTTAGTCCAGTAAAATTATAGAGTTCCGGGAAGGATGTGATACGCTGTCCGCGGAATACAGTTCCGAGGTCAGTAACAGAAGCCGCTTCATCATAGGTAAACGTTCCGTTACCATCAACATCCCAGTTCTGCAAACAAAGTTTCTTGACAAGTGAATTTGCAATAGGCATCTCCTTGTCTCCGTAATTATCGGGCTCACAACCAATGATAGCGACCTCGTTCTGACTGTAACCGTCACCACTTCCGCCGATGCCTTGTGAGGAAGGATTCAGACTTGAGAGAAGGAAAAAGCCGTCACTCACGCCTCCCCATCCCCAATTGATATGGAAGCATTGATTTCCATCATGTCCGTCACAAACAAAAGCGTGCCCGCCTTCTGAGTTCCAGCCACCCAGATAAACCACACGTCCCTGTTCCAGTTCATTGTAGATGACAGCATCCCATCCTTCATATGTGTAGGAAGATTGCTCTATATAACGTGGCGAAGTATAGCCAAAATACTTCTTTAATGCATCTACAACCCTGTATATTTGCGCACCGGACGATGAGTTAGTATAGTCCATCTCCACAGACACACCGCAATAGTGCATCAGCTGTGCCACAGCCAGACGTTGCTTGGCAGTATAACTACCATTGTAGCTGTCAAGCATATTGTCCCAGTCAATGGGTGAGCCTGCAGGAATACCATCAACATGAAGCTGACCAAATGTCTGGTGTGACGTTGATGTGTAGTAGGCAGGGATATCATCTTGAGTCTCAGTCACCGACTTGGTCCTGTTATAATACATTACTTGGGCCATGGCTGTAGCCACGCAACCAGTCACAGAGCGGCCAATGGTGAAGTACATAGGACACTCGTCGTTAAAAGGCGAACCCTGGTTCCATGTACAGGTAAGCATTTTGGGAATGGCAGGGTGACTTGGTGCTTTTGCTGGAGCTTCATTGGGATTATTCTGAAGATACTCAATGTAGTCAGCATAATTGTTCAGCCATGCTTTCATGTTATCAGGGATAGTCTGAAAGTCAAACTCGCCTTGGTCTGTATAACCAAGCGCAGACTCAATTCTATCATCACCTGGCATGATGATATATCCTTCCTGATTTCCACGGTTGAATACGTAATAGAGTTCTGTGGAAGAAGATACTCCGTTTCGTTTAGGAGCCAATTTGCGGCTGTTAACCACAGGACTTAGCATACGACTTCCGGGACGGCTCAGGAGAAAAGAAGATGCTTTTTGCAGAGCCTGTTCACGAGTAATAGGCTTAGCCATGACTAAAAGCGTAGTCATGAGACACACCATTACAAGTAATGCTCGTCGGCTACTGCGGAAGAAGTAACAGATTGATTTCATAGATGATTAGTTATTAGTTGATAGTTATTATTCAGTTGACATTGATTCGACTCGCAAATATACACAAAATTAACAATACATAACAAATATATTAGAATAATCATGATTTATTATAACATCGCACTTCGTGCTAGGATTATTAAGATTTATATGATTAATAAGATTTCTTTGTAATCATTGTAATCCTTTAATCATAGTGCGCAGCACGCTGTTTTTATTATAACATCGCACTTTGTGCTAGGATTATTAAGATTAATAGGATTAATAAGATTTCTATATAATCATTGTAATCATTTTAATCCTTTTAATC
>DEFM01000028.1:5489-11829 GCA_002350855.1 Prevotellaceae bacterium UBA2852 | reverse complement strand
CTTTAATCATAGTGCGTAGCACGATGTCGTAAAGAAATAATCCCTTTTGATCCTTGAGATCCTTGATAGTTGTTGATATATTTTTTTCTCATTGTTTAGGCAAATCATTAAAAAAATGCTTGAAAATCATTGTAGTTAAAGAAAAAAAGCGTAACTTTGCAAGCCAAATTCTATGAGCACACCCCCGATGTGCTCGTCTTGTTGTGTGGATAGTGCATCCTATTAGCCGGGAACACGGTCCGTGAATCAGCAGGAAAACAGATAAAAATTATTAGTAACAACAAACAAAAAACAAGAACAAAAGTAATGAACACTTTAAGTTTCAGTACACACTTCGCAACTCCAACAGAAGCTAAGAAGGAATGGGTGATAGTTGATGCTGCTGCAGAACCTATCGTTGGTCGTCTTGCTTCAAAGGTTGCAAAAATCATTCGTGGCAAATACAAGCCATGCTTCACACCCAACCAGGATTGCGGTGACAACGTAATCGTTATCAACGCAGATCAGATTCAGTTCTCGGGTGCTAAATGGACAGACAAAGAGTACATCACCTTCTCTGGTTATCCAGGCGGACAGCACAGAGTTACTCCACAGGAACTCGCTAAGAAGCCATTCGGTTACGAACGTATCCTGCGTCACGCTGTCAAAGGTATGCTTCCAAAGGGTCGTCTTGGTTACAAGCTTATCAAAAACCTCTACATCTACAACGGTGCAGAACACGACAAGCAAGCACAGAGTCCAAAAACCATAGATATAACCAAACTTAAATAATTGATAAGTATATGGAAGTAGTACACGCTATAGGTCGCCGCAAGGCAGCAGTTGCCAGAGTTTATCTCTCAGAAGGAACTGGCAAGATAACCATCAACAAACGTGATTTGAAAGAGTATTTCCCAAGCGAGCTCGTACAGTTCGTGGTTAAGCAGCCTCTTGCACTGCTCGACGTTGCAGAGAAATACGATATTAAGGTAAACCTCTACGGTGGTGGTTTCACCGGACAGAGCCAGGCTCTTCGCCTCGCTATCGCACGCGCTCTTGTTAAGGTAAACGCTGACGACAAGAAAGCACTCCGTGCAGAAGGCTTCATCACTCGCGATGCTCGCGTAGTTGAACGTAAGAAGCCAGGACGTCCAAAGGCACGCCGCAGATTCCAGTTCAGTAAACGTTAATCCCAGTTTAGTATCTAAATCGGAAGGATTCTTACAATACACATTAATATTATATTGTGAAGAGTAACGTGATAGTAGCAGAACAGATTCAAAAACGAATTCTTCATTCATCATTAATAATTCTTCATTAAAACAAGACTACCCTCCGATTGAGTTTCACAACTTAAAAAAGAAAGTAAACCAATTATGTCAAGAACATCATTCGACGCACTGCTCGAGGCAGGCGCACATTTCGGTCACCTCAAACGTAAATGGAATCCAGCAATGGCTCCTTACATCTTCATGGAGCGCAACGGAATCCACATCATTGACCTTCACAAGACTGTTGCCAAGGTGGATCAGGCAGCAGACGCTCTCAAGCAGATTGCAAAGAGCGGAAAGCGTATCCTCTTTGTTGCTACTAAGAAGCAGGCTAAAGATATCGTAGCTGAGAAAGCTAATTCAGTTAACATGCCATACGTTATCGAACGTTGGCCAGGTGGTATGCTCACAAACTTCCCAACAATCCGCAAGGCTGTTAAGAAGATGGCTACTATCGACAAACTCCTCACTGACGGAACTTACGACAAGCTCTCTAAGCGTGAGAACCTTCAGATCCGTCGTAAGCGCGAAAAGCTGGAGAAGAACCTCGGTTCTATCGCAGACCTTACTCGTCTCCCATCAGCTCTCTTCGTAGTTGACGTGCTCAAGGAGAACATCGCAGTTCGCGAAGCTAACCGTCTCGGTATTCCTGTATTCGGAATCGTTGACACAAACTCTGATCCTAACAACATCGACTTCGTAATCCCAGCAAACGACGATGCAACTAAGTCTATCGAGCTTATCCTCGACGTAGTTTGCAAGGCAATCGCTGAAGGTCTCGAAGAGCGTAAGGCAGAGAAGGTTGACATGGAAGCAGCAGGCGAACAGACTGAAGAAGTTGCAGCTGAAAAGCCAGCTCGCAAGCCACGTACAACAAAGGCTCGCGCAAAGAAAGCAGCTGAGGAAGCAGCAGCAGTAGAAGCCCCTGCAGTAGAAGAAGCTCCTGCAGCTGAAGAAGCTAAGGCTGAAGAAGCTAAGGCTGAAGAAACTCCTGCTGAAGCTTAATAAACAAATCTAACACGGGTTTCACTTCATTTAGAAATCCGTGTTATTTTTACATTTTATAATTTTTATAAATTCAAATTTCCAAAATGGCTATCACATTACAAGAAATAAACGCACTCCGTCAGAAGACTCAGGCTGGTCTCATGGACTGCAAGAAAGCACTTACAGAAGCTAACGGCGACATGGACGCTGCAGTTGAAATCCTCCGCAAGAAGGGACAGCTCGTTGCAGCAAAACGTTCTGACCGTGAAGCAGCTGAAGGTTGCGTTCTCGCAAAGGTTGACGGAAAATTCGGTGCAATGATTGCACTCAAGTGTGAAACAGACTTCGTGGCAAAGAACGCAGACTTCGTAGCACTTGCAAACAAGATCATCGACGCAGCAGTTGCAAACAAGTGCAAGACTCTCGACGAGGTTAAGGCTCTCACTATCGGTGGACAGTCTGTAGCTGACGCAGTAGTTGAGCGTTCAGGTGTAACTGGTGAGAAGATGGAACTCGACGGCTACGCAACTGTAGAAGGCGAGCAGATCGTTGCTTACAACCACATGGCACAGAACTTCCTCTGCACTCTCGTTGCATTCAACAAGACATGTAACGAAGAAGTTGCTAAGGGTGTTGCGATGCAGGTTGCAGCTATGTCTCCTATCGCACTCGACGAAGCAAGCGTTCCAGAATCAGTTAAGGAAACAGAGCTTAAGAACTCTGTAGAGAAGGCTAAGCAGAACCAGATCAACAAGGCAGTTGAGAACGCTCTCAAGAAAGCAGGTATCAACCCAGCACACGTTGACTCTGAGGATCACATCGAATCTAACACAACTAAGGGTTGGATTACTCCTGAGCAGGCTGCACAGGCTCGTGAAATCAAGGCTACTGTAGCTGCAGAAGCAGAGAAGAACCTCAAGCCAGAGATGATTCAGAACATCGCTAAGGGTATGGTTTCTAAGTTCTACAAGGAGTCTTGCCTCCTCGACCAGGCTTACATCGACGACAACAAGATCAGCGTTGCTCAGTATTTGAAGAACGCAGACAAGGATCTTACTGTTTGCGACTTCAAGCGTTACACTCTCCGCGCTGAATAATCCTCAAACAGAGATATTTAATCAAAAAGTGGTGTGTCAACCGGCACACCACTTTTTTTGTTTTAAATACTATTCTCAACATCGTATTTCGCGCTTTTGAAATCAATGAAAGAAAAACCACGCTTCGCTAAAAACCAGATTAATAATAACGATACGTAAACGATAACGAAAACTAAGATTAGTTTGCAAATTGTTTTTTAGTGAGTGAAACGAACGAGGTTTTTCTTTTTGTAGGTTTAAGATTCTGAAAGAATTGATGATGTGGATGTGAGATTTTATCTGAGAACTTGTTCGCAAGTAAAAGAGCACAGACACAGCGTCAAGGACGAAGTCCAAACCTACAAAAAGTGTTTTCTCGGTTTTTGTTAATCAACTATATTAAGGTAGGTTCTAAAAATTCTGTTTTTAGTTTCCCTACCCAATGTATTTGAGTTTTATCGGCCGCTTTTAGTTTTCTGTGGTGTCTTTTTGCCATCTTTTTCGGTTACAATGCTCGCATTGCGCTCTCAAAAGCTGACAAAAGTCCACTTACATAAAATCAAAAATCGTCTCGACATAATTTATAGAACCTACCTTAATCCATTTGATCCTTAAGATCCTTGATTATTGTTTTGAGCGTTCTTCAAGTTTGCGGCGATAGAAGCGGACTTTCTGATAGAGGCGGTTGCATTCCATGTTGAGAGTGTCTATACGCCTTTCCAAATGTATATAGGCTGTATCAGTAGGCAGGCAACCTGATTCCACACAACCTTGCAATTCCAGTTTTGCAAATGCACGGAGTGAATCGTAATAACCCAACTGATAATCAGCTTCAAGCATGATGATGGAATCTGCAAAGTTCAATGCACTTCGTCTGACATCAAATGCTTTCGGATAGGTTGTGCGCATAGAGTCAAGCAACTGCTGAGCCTTGTCAAAATTCTGAAACGCTAATTGTTCACGTGCCTCTGTCAGCAGTCCTGCTGCCAGCTCCGACTCATCCACCTCTTTCTTAGAATTAGTACACGCAACCAACGTAGCGGACAATAACAATAATGCTAAAAATGATTTCTTCATAATTCTCATGTTAGTACTTTCATTTGCAAATATAACTACTTTTCCGTAATTTTGCATTAGAAAAAAACTATTAATAAACAAAAACAAGGAAAAACCCCGCTTACGCTAAAAAACAATTTTCCTCACACAATACATCACATAAAGTTTAAATTAAAACTTAAGACCTCAAAAAACTCACAATATGACTATCAAAGAACGTAGAACAATTCGTAAGTATCAGCAGAAGGATATTCCTGCTGAATTGCTTAATAACTTGTTGGAGACAGCAGCAAGAGCCGCAACTATGGGCAACATCCAACTCTATAGTGTAGTAGTAACCCGTGACGAGGACATAAAGAAACAGCTTGCCCCACTCCACTTCAACCAGCCTATGGTGATGGGCGCACCTGTTGTCCTCACATTCTGTGCAGATTTCAACCGTTTCACCCAGTGGTGTGAGCAGCGTGACGCAGATCCAGGCTACGACAATCCGTTGTCGTTTATCAATGCCATGAGCGACACCCTGCTTTTCACACAGAATTTCTGCACCCTTGCTGAAGAAGCAGGACTTGGCACTTGCTATCTCGGCACAACGGTATATATGCCACAGGGAATCATCGATGTATTGAAATTACCACGTCTCACCTTCCCTGTTGCAACCATCACAGTCGGTTATCCTGACGAAATGCCGGCACAACCTGATCGTCTGCCTATCGAAGGAATCATTCACCAGGATACTTATCACGACTATCAGCCATCGGACATCGACCGCATCTATGCGCTGAAGGAATCACTTGAGGAGAACAAGGAGTTTGTCCGTATCAATAATAAACAGACTCTCGCTCAGGTGTTCACCGATTGCCGTTACACACGCAAGGACAACGAAGCCTTGTCGAAGACTCTGCTCGAAGCCCTTCACAATCAAGGTTTCTGACACTTGTGAATCAGGTTCATCACAACAGGCAGGTGGTCGCTATACCCACCTATATAAGACGGACCACGAAAAGTGCGGAAAGGCTTCTGTCCTCCCCAAGTCTCATCCGCTTCCATAAGGACAGACAGTTTCAGTTCTCCTACTGAGGACTCTTTAACATGCAGATTATTTTTATTGGATAGCATGGACTGGCTCACAATTATCTGATCGAGCCAGCTCCATGCTCCTTGGTATTTATAGCTACCGCCTTTGCGGTGGCTCATCATGTTGCGTAACGGGTGGCGAGTCTGTTTGAGCAGCTGTTTCATTTCGCTGCTCGACGGAGTTGTATTGCAGTCACCCGCAATTATTATGTTGGGATTCTGTCTGATAGAAGCCACAGAATCAATATGTTGCGAAAGGATATTCAACAAACTCACTCGATTTGAATAGCCCGTGCTTCCTCCCAGTTGTGAAGGCAGGTGTACGCAATACACATCTATCGTGTCGCAATTATGCACAAGTCCTGTGACATGAAGAATCTCACGCACAGCCACAGTATCGTTTTCCTCCTCAACATCCTTCTTCAGGAAAATGGCATCATGGCTTAACAGTTGGAAAGTCATTGGGTAATACAGGAACGTCACACCCACTCCACGTCTGTCAGCCTTATTGCTGCAAAGGTATTTATACCCTATCCTGCTCAGCATGGTGTTATGTGTGAGGTGGTGGCAAACACTGTCTCCCTCCACTTCCTGCAGACAGACTATATCCACAGGGTTATCAGTATTTGCAGCAAGAACAACCTGGGCAATATGTTTGAGTTTGCGGTTGTAGCGCCAACGAGTCCAATGACGCGAACCGTCGGGAAGGAACTCTTCATCATTGTGATGAGGAGAATCAATCGTATCGAAAGCATTCTCACAGTTATACGTCAGCATGCTAAACCGCCGCTGCCCATCTGCCGGCAACGTCACCATGCTAATCAAAGCAAGAATTGCTATCAGAAAACGACGGTTCTTCACTGTTACATCACTTATGGTAGGTTCTATAAATTA
>DEFM01000028.1:4411-5359 GCA_002350855.1 Prevotellaceae bacterium UBA2852 | reverse complement strand
ATTTTTAGAACCTACCTTAAAATTGAATTATAAGTTAATGGGCGCAATTCCGGATGGTCATTCTTCACTCTTCATGTTTCACTTTATGTCTTCCAGCCAAGCAGAGAGGTCTGCGAGCATTTCCCTGTTGTACTTGAAGGAAGTGCGGTTGCCCCATCCGTGTCCGCCGCTGGGATAAATATGCATCGTTGCAGGAATACCCTTCTTCTTCAGAGCCAGATAGTAATTCACGCTGTTGGCTGACGGTACAACACGGTCGTCATCGCTGAGCAGCAGGATGGCAGGAGGAGTAGTCTTCGTTACCTGCAGTTCATTGCTGTAAAGCTTCACTTGCTCCTCCGAAGCGTCAGTTCCAATCAGACCATGACGCGAACCTTTGTGAGTATAGGTGTAGTCAAAGGTAATCACAGGATAGAAGAGAATCTGGAATGCAGGCACAGTGAGCGAATCGCTATGAGTTGCGATGGTAGATGCAAGGTGTCCGCCTGCCGAAGAACCCATGATGCCAACTTTTGCAGGATTGATATTCCACTTCTCCGCATTCTCACGAACCACACGAAGGGCTTCCCTCGCATCACTTATTGGCACCTCGGTCACTCCGTGAGGCATACGATATTTGAGAACTACGAAAGCAAAACCACGTTTATTGAAGAACGGTGCCCAGTCATATCCTTCATGATCTGTAGCCAAGTGAGAGTAACCGCCACCAGGGCAACAAACCACAGCCATTCCGTTTGCCTTGTCCTTTGCAGGCAGGAACACACGGATGGAAGGACGGAAGTTCTGTTTGGAATCGTCAAACGGCTGAGTCTTGTCTATTCCGTTGGAGTTAGGCAGCCCGTTAGGCCATAAGTTAATATCAAACTGCTGCTGACCTCTCGCTGTAAGCATACACATCATTAATAATAAAGACAGAATAAGTTTCATATTAGGTAGGTTCTATAAATT
>DEFM01000028.1:373-4262 GCA_002350855.1 Prevotellaceae bacterium UBA2852 | reverse complement strand
GAATTTTTAGAACCTACCTATAGTTAGTTTTTTCGGCGTTATAACGTTTCGGCGTTATAACAATTTGACGTTATTACGTTATGTCGTTATATCGTTATAACGAAGAAGTTTATAGCTTCTTATCATATGCCAGTTTGGCTTGGCGCAGGATGTCGCTGGCGAAGATGAAGTCATTGAGAACGGTGTTGTCCGATTCCATGATTCCGCGATTGTTTCCACGCCAAGCTACTCGTCCCTCGCTGATGAAGAGGATGTTCTCACCTATTCCCATCACGGAGTTCATGTCGTGAGTATTGACGATGGTGGTGATTTTGTCCTCATGGGTAATCTCCGAAATCAGTTCGTCAATCACCAACGATGTCTGCGGGTCAAGACCAGAATTTGGTTCGTCGCAGAAGAGGTACTTTGGTTCAAGGACTATGGCACGGGCGATCGCCACACGTTTCTGCATACCTCCGGAGAGTTCGCCCGGGTATTTCTCGTCTGTTCCTGCCAGGTTCACACGTTCCAGGCAGAAACGAGCTCTCTTCACCCTATCTGCATAATGTGCATCGCTGAACATATTCAGAGGGAACATCACATTCTCCAGCACCGTCAGGGAATCGAAGAGTGCTGCACTTTGGAAAATCATTCCCATCTCTCGCCGTAGAGCAATCTTCTCACGTTTGGACAATGAGCAGAAGTCCCTGTCATCATACATAATCTTACCTTTGTCGGGAGTGAACAGACCAACGATGTTCTTCATCAGCACAGTCTTTCCGCTACCGCTCTGACCAATGATAAGGTTCACCTCACCATCACGGAAACTCGCATTGATATCATGCAGAACTTCCTTGTCCTCAAACGATTTATAAATATGTTGTAATTCAATCACGTTGCTTTATATATTTTTAGCGCCTTTATTTCTTTTTCTCGTTATACCATTATGCCGTTATATCGTTATAATGAAAGGCGCATTTTTCATTTAGAATTCTAATCCGGATGGTTGTAACCACTCCCCTCCCTCGCAGGGCAACTGCGCGGATAGCCGCTCAAGCAGTTGGTGACCAAAGGAAAGGTGGTAGGTAAGGGGGAGGGTCTGTTCCTACGTCAGCATCTGAGTTAGGAAGATGTCGGAGAAGAGGACGAGGACGCTGCTGAGCACCACGGCTTCAGTAGAGGCCTTTCCCACTTCCACGCTACCGCCCTTCACGCTATAGCCCTTGTAAGCAGATATCGAAGCTATGATAAAGGCATAGACCACCGCCTTGATGATTCCGCACCAGAAGAACCACTCCCTGAATTCGTAGCGAAAACCTTCCGTCAGTTCAGGAGCAGTGGTTGTACCTAAAAGTGTTGTGGCGTAAGCACCGACTATTCCTGCCGCGACACTGAATGTAACCAAAACAGGGACGATAGTCATCAATCCCATTATCTTTGGAAGAATCAGGTAGTTTGCACTGTTTACACCCATTATGTCGAGAGCATCAATCTGTTGGGTTATACGCATCGTTCCCAGTTCCGAGGCAATGTTACTGCCCACCTTTCCCGCAAGAATCAGACACATGATTGACGAAGAGAATTCCAGCAACATAATCTCACGGGTGGTATAACCCGTCACCATCGTAGGCATCCACGGACTCTGGATATTGAGTTTTATCTGCAGACAGATTACAGCACCTATAAAGAAGGAAATAATCAGTACAATCCAGATTGAGTTGTAACCCAACTGGAACATATCGGTGACATACTGCCTGAAGAACATACGCCAGCGGTCGGGTTGAGCAAACACCCTCTGCATCAGTTTGACGTATTGTCCTACTTCTATGAGATTATCTTTTAATGAAAGCACAATTTTATACTTATGGTTGGTTCTAACCTGCAAAATTATAAAAAATCACTCAAAAATCCATTAACCACAATTCTTTTTTACAAAAAAGCCCTCATTCACACAAAGATTTACTACATTTGCAACATGAATTAAATGATTATCATAGTATAAACATCGCACTTTGTGCTAAGATTAAAATGATTATATAGAAATCTTATTAATCTTATTAATCTTAATAATCCTAGCACGAAGTGCGATGTGAATAATAAAAACAACGTGCTGCGCACTATGATTAAAGGATTAAAATGATTAAAAAAATCTTATAAATCATATTAATCTTAATAATCTTAGCACGAAGTGCGATGTTATAAAAAAAGCAACAATCACAATCATTGAATATGACAGAAGAAAAGAAAATAATAAGTGCAACGACAAATGCAGGTGATCAGGAAATACCTGAATACTCAGCAGAACAAGGTACACTCTACACACGCCATCTTGTAAAAACCTATGGCAAGCGAACCGTAGTCAATGACGTCAGCATCCATGTTCGCCAGGGAGAGATTGTAGGTCTACTCGGTCCTAACGGAGCAGGCAAGACCACATCCTTCTACATGACTACAGGCCTGGTGATTCCTAATTCCGGAAAAGTATTCATCAACGACATGGAAATCACCAATTTCCCTGTTGCCCGCAGAGCGAAGGCAGGAGTTGGCTATCTGGCACAGGAAGCATCCGTGTTCCGTACCATGAGTGTGGAAGACAATATCATGTCTGTACTTGAGATGCGCAGCGAACTCACCCGAACCCAGCGTAAGGAAAAGATGGAAAGCCTCATCGAGGAATTCCGTCTGCAGAAAGTTCGTAAGAACCAAGGCAATCAGCTTTCCGGAGGAGAGCGCCGCCGTTGTGAGATTGCTCGCTGCCTTGCTATTGACCCAAAGTTCATCATGCTTGATGAACCCTTTGCAGGTGTTGACCCAATTGCTGTAGAGGACATCCAGTATATAGTATGGAAGCTCAAGGACCGCAATATCGGAATCCTCATCACCGACCACAACGTACAGGAAACACTCTGCATCACCGACCGTGCCTACCTTCTCTTCGAAGGACGCATCCTCTTCAAGGGTACACCCCCTGAACTCGCAGCCAACCCCATTGTCCTCGACAAATACCTCGGTTCCAACTTTGTCCTCCGTCCCAAAGACTTCCAGCTTATCGAAGAAAAGAAACTCAGAGAGGCAGAAGAAGAATAACAAAGTTTCTCCACTGTGAAACAAAAGTTTCAGTGGGAGAGAAACAAAAGTTTCAGCGCAGTGAAAATAAATTTTCAGCGCAGTGAAAAAAAAGTTTCACTGCGCTGAAACTTTTTTCCCACAGCGCTGTGGGACTTTTTAAAGTGTAGTTTAACGATTTTGGTTGTGTAGTTTAACGATATTGACGAAGTATCGTTTTTGTTTTATTAATAATTCAGGAGAGATTTGGGAGAAAATTTGGAGGTATCGGGGATAATGCATATATTAGCGGCGTGAAACTATAGGAGGAATCGATATGAATAAAGAAAGTAAGAATAAAATCAATCTTAGATTTGTTATATTCAGCGGAATATTCATCGCTGGAGTAATAGCCTTGTGCGTATGGGGATGCGTCTCGACTTACAAGGCAGCACGAGTTGTGTGCATCCAGTGTTTCGAAGAACCTATCCGGGATTACACTATCCTTGGCTTCAACGAAAAAGTAAGTCGTCCAACTCGCAGTACGTATGATAGTGGTAGTGAGGAAGAAAGGACAACTTATATGACTGTTCAGTACAAGCAAAACATTTACAATGTAAGGGTACAATCACTGGGCAGTATGTCCAAGAACCCGCAGAACTACAAACTCTACTACGATGAAAAGAACGACGAAATATTCATGTCCGGTAGTGGAATAATGCGCCTCGCTTTCTCCATCATCATTATTTCAGTTATAGTCTTCCTCACCTGGAAAATACGCTCAAATATAAAGAAGTCAAAAGCCCAGCATTCACAGCAAAATATCTCATAACAATCTCTTATTATATAAGGTAGGTTCTAAAAA
>DEFM01000028.1:0-224 GCA_002350855.1 Prevotellaceae bacterium UBA2852 | reverse complement strand
AATTTATAGAACCTACCATAAAAAAACAGAAAGAACCCTAAATCCCTAACGACTGTAGTTTAATGATTTTGGCGGTTCTTCTGCATTTTTGTTAAAAAAAGACCAAAACCAATTTTAATACAGATCCTAAGTTCCCGTTATCGTCATCGATATAATGTGAGGAAACTGTTTTTTAGTGAGTGAAACGAACGAGGTTTTTCTTTTTGTAGGTTTAAGATTCTGAA
>DEFM01000005.1:41523-106417 GCA_002350855.1 Prevotellaceae bacterium UBA2852 | reverse complement strand
ATGCGTCTCATTTGACCTCCTCGAAGTCGGCATCCTGAACGTCTTCGGTTGAAGAACCGCCCTGTGCACCGCCTTGCTGTGCTCCTGCATCGCCTGGGTTGAAGCCAGGACCGGCTTGAGCACCTGCGGCACCTGCCTGCTGGTACATCTTGGCTGAGGCGGCCTGCATCACGTTGTTGAGTTCTGCAGTTGCTGCATCGATTGCTGCGAGGTCCTGAGTCTTGTGGGCGTCGCGGAGCTTGTTAAGGGCGGCTTCGACGTTGCCGCGGTCGCTGCCGAGTTTGTCGCCATTGTCCTTCAGGAAGTTCTCCGTCTGGAAGATCATAGAGTCAGCCTGATTGAGCTTGTCAATTTTTTCGCGCTCCTTCTTGTCTGCATCAGCATTAGCTTCAGCTTCTGCCTTCATGCGGTCGATTTCTTCCTTGGAAAGACCAGAAGATGCTTCGATGCGGATTGCCTGTTCCTTACCGGTTGCCTTATCCTTGGCAGATACGTTGAGGATACCGTTGGCATCGATGTCGAACGATACTTCAATCTGTGGAACACCACGACGTGCAGGAGCAATGCCTGTGAGGTTGAAGTGACCGATTGACTTGTTCTGTGCTGCCATTGGACGTTCGCCCTGAAGCACGTGGATGGTAACTTCTGTCTGGTTATCAGCCGCTGTAGAGAATACTTCACTCTTCTTGCAAGGGATAGTTGTGTTGGCTTCAATCATCTTGGTCATAACACCGCCAAGAGTTTCGATACCCATTGACAGAGGAGTTACGTCAAGCAGGACGATGTCGCCTACACCTTCTTCCTTGTTGAGGATTGCGCCCTGGATGGCTGCACCTACTGCTACCACTTCGTCTGGGTTTACACCCTTTGAAGGAGTTTTGCCGAAGTAGTCTTCTACGATTTTCTGAACAGCAGGGATACGAGTAGAACCACCTACGAGAATTACTTCATCGATGTCGCTCTTCTGCAGACCTGCATCGCGCATAGCGTTCTGACATGGTTCAAGACATGCCTGGATAAGATCGTGAGCGAGTGCTTCGAACTTAGCGCGTGTGAGTGTCTTAACGAGGTGCTTAGGCATACCGCTTGCAACGGTGATGTAAGGCAGGTTGATTTCTGTTGATGAAGAGCTTGACAGTTCGATCTTTGCCTTTTCTGCAGCTTCCTTCAGACGTTGCATTGCCATTGGGTCGAGAGTAAGGTCGATGCCTTCCTCTGCCTTGAAGTCGCTTGCCAGCCAGTCGATGATTACCTGGTCGAAGTCATCACCGCCGAGGTGAGTGTTACCATTGGTTGAGAGCACTTCGAACACACCGCCACCAAATTCGAGGATAGAGATATCGAATGTACCGCCACCGAGGTCGAATACAGCAATCTTCATGTCCTTGTTTGCCTTGTCAATACCGTATGCCAAAGCTGCTGCTGTTGGCTCGTTGACGATACGCTTTACATCGAGACCTGCAATCTGTCCGGCTTCCTTAGTAGCCTGGCGCTGAGAGTCGCTGAAGTATGCAGGAACGGTGATGACAGCTTCAGTTACTTCCTGTCCGAGGTAGTCTTCTGCAGTCTTCTTCATCTTCTGAAGAATCATGGCAGAGATTTCCTGTGGAGTATAGAGACGTCCGTCGATGTCAACACGTGGAGTGTTATTGTCACCTCGCTTTACCTCATAAGGTACGCGGGCAATTTCCTGACCAACTTGATCATAGGTCTCACCCATGAAACGCTTGATAGAGAAGATAGTGCGCTTTGGGTTAGTGATTGCCTGACGCTTTGCAGGATCGCCTACCTTGCGTTCGCCACCGTCAACAAAACCTACGATGGAAGGAGTTGTACGTTTACCTTCGCTGTTTGCAATGACAACTGGTTCGTTGCCTTCGAATACGGATACGCACGAGTTTGTGGTTCCGAGGTCAATTCCAATAATTTTTCCCATAATATATTTCCTTTCGTTTTGTTTTTATTATTATATAATGTGTATTTACTGCATTTCAGAACTGTTTTTTAGCATGGCTCTTGCAGTACGTTATATAATTAGCAAAACTTGTGCCACACGAATGAGTGAAGTGGAAAAGCCCACTCCGGCTCCTCCAAGGGGGAGAGAATGAGGGAAGAATTATGCAATTTATGTCAATTTAAAACAAAAATGGCAGAAATATACTGACATTGTGTCGGATATCTCTGCCAAATAAAAGTTATATATGTTTCGCCTATTACATAGCTGCCATTGCGATTATGATTCCCAATAAGCCCAGTGCGAAAGAAATGATTATCAGCATTCCTAAAAACTTGAAGTAGCCCTTGATGTTCTTGAATGCGGTAGTCATGTCAGGGGTACTGTTCGTAATAATTGCCATCTTTACCTTGGAATTGAATGTCATAAGGCATTTTACAGGGTAGATGTAAACCAATGCCAAAACGACGTAAACTATTCCTACGATATACATGGCTGTGGTTACAGAACTGAGATTGTGTACAGAAGTTCCATAATAGTCGTAAGAAGAGATAGTTCCAACTTTAGATGCACCTACAATGGTGATGATTCCTGCAAACAGAAGAAAAACAATGCCGATGATGCCAAGTACGGCAAGGAACATGCACCATGAACCTGTAGATTTCAGATAAAGTTTACCTTCGTCTGTAACTACGATTGGAGCAGGAGCAGTATAAGCCTGGTTGCCATAAGGCTGCTGATTGTAAGCCTGCTGCTGTGCATAAGGCTGTTGCTGTGCAAAACTCTGCTGAGCTGATTGTTCAGCTGTAGGTTGCTGTGAATTTGTTTCCATAATTGATTATTTTAGTTAGATAATGTGTTTTATTTTAGTGAAAGTACTACATCCATGATTTTCTGACCGATTTCGTTGGCTGCATCCATTGTTGATGCTTCGCTGTAAACACGGATAATCGGTTCTGTGTTTGACTTGCGCAGGTGTACCCATTTGTCAGGGAAATCAAGTTTTACACCGTCAATGTCATTTACTGCGACATCTGGCTGCTTACCGTACATTTCCTTGACTTTTGCAAGAATTGCATCAACATTGGTAGAAGGCTCAAGATCAATGCGGTTCTTTGCAATGCAGTATTCAGGATAGGTCTTGCGCAATTGGCTTACGGTCTTCTTTTCGTTAACGAAATGGCTGAGGAACAAAGCAATTCCTACAAGGGCATCGCGACCATAGTGAGCTTCTGGGTAGATTACTCCACCGTTTCCTTCACCGCCAATCACAGCGCCAACTTCCTTCATCTTTGTTACGACATTAACTTCGCCAACGGCTGCTGCTGCGTATTGTCCACCATGCTTAACGGTAACATCGCGTAGTGCGCGTGTGCTGCTGAGGTTGCTGACAGTGTTGCCAGGAGTATGACGAAGTACATAGTCGGCTACGGTCACGAGTGTGTATTCCTCACCATACATCTTGCCGTCTTCCTGAATGAATGCGAGGCGGTCAACATCGGGGTCAACTACAAATGCCACGTCGTGCTCACCCTTTGCCATGAGTGCCATAATGTCACCAAGGTTCTTTTCAAGTGGCTCTGGGTTGTGCTGGAAATCACCGGTTGGCTCAGCATAGAGTGGGGTGATGGTTTCAACTCCGAGTTGCTTGAGAAGCATAGGCAGAATTACTCCACCTACGGAGTTAACTGCATCGAATGCTACACGCAGGTGAGCCTGACGAATAGCCTCCACGTTAACAAGTGGAAGTGAAAGAACGAGGTCGATATGTTTCTGGTTATATGAATTGTCCTCGCGGTATTTACCTAAGTTATCTACATCTGCAAAATCAAAGTCTTCAGCTTCAGCTATGGCAAGTACTTCGTTGCCTTCTGCGGCATTGAGGAATTCTCCTTCACGGTTAAGGAGCTTGAGTGCATTCCAATGACGTGGGTTGTGTGATGCTGTGATGATGATACCACCATCGGCTTTTTCCATAGTTACTGCAACCTCGGTTGTTGGAGTAGAAGCTAGACCGATGTTTACGACGTCGAAGCCCATTCCCATGAGTGTGCCGCAAACTACATCCTTGACCATTTCGCCGGAGATGCGTGCATCGCGTCCGACAACAATTTTTGGTCGCTGGTTAGTAGTTGGAAGGTTGCGTCGTATGAGAGTAGCGTATGCTGATGTGAATTTTACAATATCGAGTGGGTTCAACCCTTCTCCGGCGCGTCCGCCAATGGTACCGCGAATGCCGGAAATAGATTTGATAAGTGACATGTTATATAACGTTTAATGATTAACGTTTAATGTTAAATGATTACCTGAAAGACTCTATACTTTATTCGTGACTTAGCATTTGGAAGAATTCGTCACGTCGTTTGGCTTCTGCAAAATCTCCGCAGAAGTCCATGGTTTTGGTGATAGCACCTTGTTTTTCTACGCCTCGCATTTGCATACAGAGGTGTTGTGCTTCGATTACTACGATTACTCCTTTCGGGCGTAAAGTCTCTTCTATGCAGCGGCGAATCTGCACAGTGAGATGTTCCTGTACCTGCAGTCTGCGTGCAAATATGTCAACAACCCGGGGAATTTTGCTGAGTCCTACAATCTGTCCGTCAGGAATGTATCCCACGTGTACTTTGCCGAAGAAAGGAAGGATGTGGTGTTCACACAGTGAGTAGAACTCAATGTCTTTGACCACAATCATCTGCTGGTAGTCTTCCTTGAACAAAGCGCTTTGGAGGACTTCCTCTGGATTCTGTGAGTAACCGGACAGAAGCTGGGACACACAACGAGCCACACGCTCGGGGGTTTTCTTCAAACCTTCACGATTGGGGTCTTCGCCTATGTCGAGTAGGAATTGCTTGGTATATTGTTCAAATTGGTTCATTTTCCATCTTTTGTGAAGATGAGTATTTCGCTTGGTACAATCATAGCTTCACTGCTGATTTTACGCATGCGGGAAAGATATTCAGCGGCTTCGTCGCGAGAGATGAAGTCGCCTACACGGCAACGCCAGTGTGGTGACTCGAAAGTTGCATAGGCGTCGAGTTCAGGATAAATGCTTCTCACCTGATTAGCCAGACGTTGCGCCTTTTGTTGGTCATTGCGAGTGCTTCCTCCCCAGAACACTTGTATACGGTAGCCGCGCATACGTTTACGCTTGCCCATAGTCATACTGAAGTCGTCCCTGTTTTCGTTTTTCTCTTTCTTGAGCTGCTCTACAGGATCTACTCCGTTGATGATGTTTTCAAGACGTGGGTCTTGATAAATATTTACGGTTCCTTCACCTTCAACAGCATTGCTGATGGATTCTGTGAAGTTTTGTGCTTGTGTGAGCGAATTGCTTGCAATTATCAGTAATGCAAGTGTTAGCAATTTCTTCAACTGACTATGCATGTCATTCCGGTTTTTGTTAAGGGAGAAGTATAAGTTGTCTGGAAATTCCGGAAATCCCGTGAAACTCCGGAATTTCCAGACTATAAGAAATGCATTATTATTTCCAAGCGTCAATGATTCCCTTGAAGTCAGCGACTTTGAGAGAAGCTCCACCGATAAGTCCACCGTCGATGTCAGGCTTAGCGAAGAGTTCAGGAGCGTTTGAAGCCTTGCAGCTACCACCGTAGAGGATGCTGGTGTTGTCTGCAACTTCCTTGCCGTAGCGGTCAGCAACTACTGAACGGATGTATGCGTGGATTTCCTCAGCCTGGTCGCTGGTTGCAGTCTTACCTGTACCGATAGCCCAGATTGGTTCGTATGCGATAACAATCTTTGCGAAGTCTTCAGCAGAGAGGTTGAATACGCTGCCTTCGAGTTCTGCCTTAACAACTGCATTCTGTTCGCCAGCTTCACGCTGTGCAAGGCTTTCACCGATGCAGAAGATTACTTTCAGACCGTTAGCAAGAGCGAGCTGAACTTTCTCACGGAGGATTTCAGGAGTCTCGTTGTAGTATTCACGACGTTCGCTGTGTCCGAGGATTACATATTCAGCACCAGTTGACTTAACCATTTCTGCACTAACTTCACCTGTGTAAGCACCAGATGCTTTGTCTGCGCAGTTCTCAGCACCAAGACCGATTGTTTTGTGGTCAATGATGTCGCTCACCTTAGCGAGGTGAATGAATGGAGTGCAGATTACTACGTCGCAGTTTGGCTTTTCAGCTGCAAGTACGTTGTTGAGTTCTGTTGCGAGTTCGATACCTTCCTGGAGGTTCTTGTTCATTTTCCAGTTTCCGGCTACAATTTTCTTTCTCATTGTTCTAATTTTTAATAGGTTATTATACTTGTTTGTTATTTCAATTCTTTATTGAATGTCTCACTCTTTACTGTTACATCACTTCGTTCTGTGATTCTTCATTCTTCACTCTTCACTCTTCACTTTTCACTTTAAATACTCCTCCAATTCCTCTGCATTCGGCATGTCCCAGTTACTCCATTTGTGCTGGATGATTCCGTCGCGAAGCAACATTAGTCCGGGATTTGCTCTGACCATTGTTAAAAGAACTTCGTGGTCACCTTCCAAATAAGAGTATTCTGCACCGGTGTAGTCTGTCCATTGTTCCTGAGCTTCCTCGTCGGAGGCGGTGATGCAGTAGAATTTCAGATTATGATCGTTGCAGTAGTCGTAGATTTCGTTGATGTTACCTGTAATTCCCTGATCCGCTTTGTCGAGGTCGGGGCAGGTGAGTATCAAAGTGAGACCTTTACTGCTGGTGATGCTGTCTGTAATGTCTTCGTCGGCATTTGTGTCGTAGGCATAGAACTCATGCAATTGTCTCATGTCTGCACCGATTTTGTACGGGCGCCAGTCAATGAAAGGCTGGTGGTAGATGCATTGCACGGCTAATGCGAGGACAGCGGTGAGAGGCAGGAAAGTGGCAGCCCATGTCAAACTGCTGCGGGTGATGAGTCGTGGCTGCAATCTGTACCATCGCATCACTATAAGCGCACAACTTAGAAGCAGGATGTTCTTAGCCAGTGTTGCACCGTTGGAGAGGACGATGGCGTCGCCAAAGCAACCGCAGTCGCCGACAGGTTCATCTATCACAATCCACACTGTCAGAGCGGTCATTATTAACATGAACAGAGTACTGAACAGTGATATGGTTCTGCGGCGAAGTCCAAGCAGGAGATAAAGTCCCAAAGTAGTCTCCAGCATCGTTTGTCCTATTGCCAGAAGCAGTGTGCTAATTTCTTCGATGTCGGCAACCCCCATAGCGCGGAGGTATTCTCCCGTTTTTATGGATGTACCGATGGGATCGTTGGCTTTAATAAGTCCCGATAGCAGGAAGGTTACTGCAAGCAGCGCTCTGCTCACGTTAACAATCCATGGCAGATACTTACGAATTTTTTCCTTCAGCGCTTTCATCAAGTTTGATAAGTCCGAATACGGAGTAGTTTATCATGTCGAGATAGTTGGCGTCTATGCCTTCCGATACTTGTGTGTGCCCGTCGTTCTGCTCAATTTCCTTGGTACGGTAAATTTTCATCAGAATGAGGTCTGTATAACTGCTCACACGCATGGAACGCCATGCTTCGTCGTAGTCGTGGTTTTTACGAATCATCAGTTCCAGCGCAGTGTTGGCATATTTGTCGTAGAGCTTCAAAGCCTGCTCCTTGTCAATATCCTCCTTCTCTGCATAGCCAAGCTCAAGCTGAATCAGTCCCACGATACCATAGTTGACTATAGCCTGGAATTCAGGATAAATGCCTTCGCCTACAAGCGAAGTCCCTTTAACCTCAAGCGAACGAATGCGGTTTGCCTTGATGAAAATCTGGTCAGTCACCGACGATGGACGCATAATTCTCCACGCTGCTCCATAGTCGCTGAGTTTCTTGCTGAACACTGTCCGGCAGGCTTGCATTGCTTTGCGGAATTGCTGATTTGTGTGTTCGAGAGAGTTGCTCATTTAAATATAATATGTATAAATCTGTGCAAAGTTAGCGCAATTTGATTGTATGGCAAAACAATTCGTTAAGTTTTTCCCCTTTGTTACATTGTGAATCTATTCTCACTCGGTTAAATACTTAAAAAATTTTTGAGTTTTTCTTACTTATCCTTACCTTTGCAGTCGAAAATCAGAATTGTATTTTTTTTATGAAAAGTTTATTCGTTATTTCTCGTTTATTTCTTCTTCTGCCTCTTTTGGCGTGTGTATTTTCATCGTGCGACGATGGTGAGACCTATGCCGATATGAAAAACAAGGAACGCAAGAATATCGAGAGGTTTATCAAGGATAATGACTTGGTCGGACCGATTAAGGTGATTAGTGAATCCACATTTTATGCTCAGGATTCAATCACTGATACGCTGCAGAATGAGTATGTGCTCTTCAATGAAGACGGCATCTATATGCAGATTGTTCGTCGTGGTGAGGGACAGACTATGATTGAGATGGCAAAGGAACGTCCCGACAGCACTGTGTCAAAGGAGATTCTATGCCGTTTCATGGAGTGTTCTGTGGAAAGCGGTGATAGCACATATACCAACTATTATGCGGCAAAGCCCGATAAGATGTTGTGTCGCTATTCTCATCGTGGAAGAACATACGAGGGTTCATTCTCCGATGACGGTTATATGGCTGCTTATCAAACAATTGTTCCTGAATCGTGGCTCAAACCGCTCGACTTTATCCGTCTGACTCGTATGCCAGCGCCTGCCACAGCAAAGGTACGCCTGATTGTTCCACATACTTCCGGAACAACGACTGCACAGAACTATGTAACCCCATATTTTTACGAAATCACATACCAATTGGGTAAGTAACAAGTAGGCTTGATTGACCAGAATACCATAAATCGGATTGTAGATGCAGCCAACATAGTTGACGTGGTATCGGAATATGTTCACTTGCGCCGCTCTGGTACGAGTTACAAGGGACTGTGTCCTTTCCACGACGATACTACACCTTCCTTCTACGTCAATCCTGCTCGTGGTATATGCAAATGCTTTTCCTGTGGTGAAGGCGGCAATGCCGTTCACTTCATCATGAAAATGGAACAGCTGAACTACATTGAAGCCTTGCGCTTCCTGGGAAAGAAATACGGAATAGAGGTTGAAGAGCGCGAACTTACCCCGGAAGAGCGTCAGAATCAGAATCTTAGAGAAAGTTTGTTTGCCGTAAACGAATGGGCAAGCAATTATTTCCACGACACGATGCTGAACAACGAAGACGGACGTGCCGTGGGTTTGGCGTATTTCCGTTCCAGAGGTTTCAGAGACGACATCATTGAAAAATTCCGTCTTGGTTTTTCGCTTGATGAATGGGATGCCATGTCCAAAGCTGCTCAAAGCAAGGGCTACAAGACTGAGTTCCTTCTGAAAACCGGTCTTTCCTATCAGCGCGACAATGGCAAAGTCAACGACAGATATCGTGGACGTGTCATTTTCCCTTGGTTTGCGGCAAACGGCAAAATCGTGGCTTTCGGAGGACGAGTGCTTGACGCGCGTACCAAGGGCGTTAATCAGAAATACATCAATTCTCCGGAATCGGAGATTTTCACCAAGAGTCGGGAGCTTTATGGCATATTCCAAGCTAAGAAACAGATAGTTAAGGACGATCTTGTGTATATGGTTGAAGGCTATACTGACGTTATCTCCATGCACCAGTGCGGAGTGGAAAACGTGGTAGCCAATTCCGGAACAGCCCTCAATGAGGCACAAATCCGTCTCCTGCACCGCTTTACTTCCAACATAACCCTTCTCTATGACGGAGATGCAGCGGGAATCAAAGCTGCACTGCGTGGAACAGACATGCTTCTGGCTGCAGGAATGAATGTGAAAGTGCTGCTTCTGCCCGATGGTGATGACCCTGACAGTTTTGCCCGTAAGCACAATGCAACCGAGTTCCGTCAGTATGTAACTGACAATCAGACAGACTTCATTCTGTTTAAGACCAATCTTCTTCTTGAGGACGCTGGTCATGATCCTCGCAAACGAAGCGAACTCGCACAGAATATCCTGCGTAGCATCAGTGTGATACCAGATGAGATTGTTCGTGCTTCCTATGTCCATGAATGTAGCGAACTGCTCAAGATGGACGAACAGATGTTGCTGCGTGAGTGCAATAAGCTTTTGCGTGAGTATATCAAGCAGCAGCGCCAGGAACGCGAAAGGCAACGGGTAGGCGACGGAACGTCGGGAATACGTGAGCAGCAGCGCCAGCCGGCATCCAATACTCCTTCGGTTAATACAACTACCGCTCCAGCTGCTGATGCTTCTCGACAAGAGCTGCCTCCTGTTGATGACAATCTGATTCCCCCTCCTGATACGGAAATACCTCTACCGGACGACAATCTGATTCCTCCACCTGAAGTCATTCCTCCGATAGATGTTGATGTGCAGTCTGTTACGACTACTAAACCTGCCGTCTCTCCACAAGAACGTCAGTTGCTGGGAGTTGAACAGCTTATTATGCGACTTGTGGTGCGTTACGGAGAGTGCCGGATCTGTATCCAGACACTTGAGGGAGAGAACGCCGAGATTGCATTGGCAGAGTTTGTGGACAATGAACTGCGGATAGACGAGTTGGCGTTTCACAATCCTGTTTATCAGCAGATGTTGCAGAGTGTGCTTCCGCATCTTAACGAGCCTGATTTTAAGTGTAGCAGATTCTTCCTTAATAGCCCGTCGGAAGAAGTCAGCCTTGTGGCATCTGATATGCTCAGCGATCGTTATCAGTTGAGTAAGAAATACCAGATTACACCTGAAAACGAACGCATCGGAGAATATATTTCACATCTGATGCTTGATTATAAATACGGTGTGGTGAAAGAAGAGGTTCAACGCCTGACTCGTCTGTTGAACCAGCCTGACGTAAAGTCTGCCGCTACTCGCAGTAAAGACGTGCTACAGCAATTGCTGCACATAACAGCCGTGCAACGCGCTATTGCGAAACGTCTTGGAGACCGGGTTCTTGTGAAATAGGTCCCAGCGGTATTGAGTCACCGACAACTTCAAGGTGAACAGGCACTACTCCCGCTTTTACAATATCTATGGCTTCAGCACCGGCATAAGTGAGGTCAACCACGAATCCGCGAGTGAAAGGACCTCGGTCATTCACACGTACAACCACAGCTTTCTGATTTTTCAGGTTTGTAACCATGAGTCGAGTGCCGAACGGCAAAGTGCGATGGGCACAGGTGTATTCCTTGCGACGGTATGGTTCACCGCTGGCAGTTCCCTTGCCTTCACGAGGTGTGTAGTATGTACCTTTGCCGTCAACTACTGTGAGGTTGTTGTTCTGTGCATATGTGTTTGTTGGCAGAAGAAAAAGTATAGATACTGCAACAAAACCTAAGAAATGTAAGAAAGAGAATTTTTTCATAGGGAGAAAACAGGAATTATCTGTTCCCGTAGGTGTTATTTCGTTTGTTTTCTGCAAAGGTACGACATTTTTTCTTAACATTGTCGTTTGTTCACAAATTTGTTGCATTTTGATTACTGTTGCTGAATATGTTTATCAGACTTAGAGAACCAACGTAATTAGTTTGCCCCCTTTTTTGTTACTTGCCAAATCTATTTACGCTTAACAAGGTTAAACAAAATGCGATTTGTCATTTACTTGATAGTCAGCAATGTACGATTTGTTGATAAATGTTAAATTGGAATTTAACATTTGTTTTTCGCAGAAAAATGTTGTATCTTTGCATTAGCAGGAAAAGGATGCATAGCCGCACGAGTGGTTATGCATCCTTTTCTTTTTTGCATTTTGACAAAATGTAAGTTCGCCGGAGTTTCAACTCTGGCGAACTCTTTTTTCAACGGAAGTTAACTTTGCAAAATGTTAAAGTTAAGTCTTTTTGCAACGGAAGTTAAGTTTAAATTTGAAAAGAGTTAAGTTTTACAGAAAAAGGAAAGCGGCAGTTTTGACACTTTGGAGGGTGGCGGAGCATTTTGAGTTGCAATTTGCGCATAAAAAGCGCAAGCAACAAACAAAACAGCCTACCCCCCTCTTTAAGTGAAGAATGAAGAATGAAGAGTGAAAAATCTCCATCCGGATGGCTTTATCCTCCCCCTTGGGGGAGTTAGAGGGGGTCTTCAAATGTTAAAAAAGCCGTTTCCTGTTATTTATAATGGTTTTAAATAAAGCGGTGATAAAATCCCTGTATATTTCTCACTAAATAATAGTGACAGTGAGAGAAAACAGTTGTTATTTTTGGTTCGTTCACTTTTATTTGTTTATTTTGTGTTAAAAATAAAATAAATATAAATAAAATGCAAAAAAGAATACTGCTCTTTGCCATACTACTTTGCGCATTTGGGCTAAGAGGGTTTGCCCAGAATTCAGTCAGGGGTAATGTCAAGGATATGACAGGAGAACCTCTGATGGGAGTAATAATTACCTATGGTAGTGACAAGGGTACGGTAACCGACATTGAAGGCAATTTCAGTGTCAACGTTCCCGACAACACAATCCTCAAGTTCTCGTATATAGGCTACAAGCCTCAGTTCCTGAAAGCTGTCAGCAGCATGAACATCACGCTGGAAGAAGACCACACAACTTTGGAAGACGTGGTAGTGGTAGGCTACGGCACAATGAAGCGCCGCGACCTGACAGGTGCTGTCGCATCAGTAAGCGGCGACAAATTGGCTGTCAATCCTGTTGCTAACGTGGCTCAGGCTCTGCAGGGGCAGCTTCCCGGCGTGAACGTAATAACCCAGGACGGTCGTCCTGGTGCCAAGATGTCTATTCGTGTTCGTGGCGGTGGTTCTATCACACAGAGCAACGAACCTCTCTATATCGTTGACGGAATAGCAGTGAGCGACATCAGTGACATTCCTGTCGATAACATCGAGAGCATCGATGTCCTGAAGGATGCTGCTTCAACAGCCATCTATGGTGCGCGTGGCGCAAACGGAGTTATCCTCGTTACAACAAAGAACTCAGATGGTAATGGTAAGGTTTCCGTGAAGTACAACATGTATTTTCAGGTAAAGAAAACCCAGAAACCTGTTGAGTCCCTCAATGCATACGACTATGTTTTGAACCAGTGGAGTTATGCCAGTTCGTACAGTGAGTCATACGGTGACGGTGTTGCACAGTTCTTCGGTTTAGGAACAAACTACGGCAATCATCTGAATGATTACAAGAATGTGGCAGTTCATGATTACGTTGACGATGTTATGCGTACTGCCAACAGCTGGAATCACGACTTGTCGCTCTCTGGCGGTAACCAGAACACCAAGTACTATGCCACAGTTAATTATCTGACTGATGAGGGAAACCGCATACATACAGGTTTCCGTCGTTGGAGTGCCAACTTCAAGATTTCCCAGAAGATTAACAAGGAGCTGACATTTGATGCCAACCTGCGTTATGCCGAGACCAAGCTCGAAGGAACTTCTTTCGGTTATGCTACCGGTCACAATGTTTACGGCTATGCTCCCATTGACAATCCTCTGGGTGACGGCGTCAAGGGTAATCTGGGAGCAGGGTCTGCCAGTTATGAAGAATCCAACAATCCCAATTTATACATCGATAATTACGTCTCTGAATCGAAGCGTTATAGAGTTCGGGGCATAGGCGCTCTGACATGGACACCTCTGGCTGGTCTGACAGCAAAGACGGAGTTGTCGTTAAGCCGTAACTGGAGTGAGAAGAAAGACTGGGACAGCGGCAGGGTGGACGACAAGTTTAGCAAGGCTACACTGACTAAGGGCGAGGGCTATGGCACACGCTGGGCAACCACATTGAACTATCAGGTTCAGGGTTTAGGAAAAGACCATGAGTTGTCTTTTCTTGCCGGTAATGAGATTATGGCAAGCAAATCCAGTTCGAGTTCCATGGTCGGAGCAGGTTATCCTGCAAATTTCACCATGGACCAGGCTTTTGGCTTAATGACCATGTATAATATGGATTCAGAAAACTATGACAAGGCTCTTGCAAAACTCAATATGGACAATACCGTAAGCAATCCCAACCATACAGTTTCCTGGTTTGGCCGTGTCAACTACAACTATATGTACCGTTACCTGCTGACTGCTACGTTCCGTGCAGATGGCAGTTCAAAGTTCGCCCCGAACAACCACTGGGGCTATTTCCCCGCTGCCGCAGCAGCATGGCGCATATCTGACGAACCATTCATGGAAAAAACCAAGGACTGGCTCGACAACTTAAAGCTGCGTTTGTCTTACGGTACATCCGGTAATGACGATATTGACGCATCTTTGTGGAAGGAGTTCTGGGAACCAAGCATCACTTTTGTTGATGGAAAGCGTATTGTTACTTTCTTTCCTGGAGAATTGCTGGCGAATCCTGATTTGAAATGGGAAACTACTATTAGTCGTAACCTCGGTCTGGACTTTAGCTTCTGGAACGGTAAGCTGCGTGGAAACATCGATTTCTACTGGAACACAACCAAGGATATTCTGATGAAGGTGCCTGTTGCAGAAACAACAGGGCATACCCACCAGTTCCAGAATGTGGGTAAAACGTCCAACAAAGGTTTCGAACTGTCATTGTGTTATGATATCATCCGTTCTAAGGACTTTAATCTGAGTGTCAACGCCACCTACAACTACAACACCAGCAAGGTTGAGAAGATTGTCGATGGTGTCAATGCTGATGTCAGCCTGACTGACTGGGGATCAACTACGAAGAAACCGACCTACGACTATATCCTTCGCGAAGGAAAGCCTGTCGGTACGATACAAGGTTTCAAGAGTGCGGGTTTCTACACAGTTGACGACTTCAACGTAGTCGATGGTGTATGGACATTGAAACCAGGTGTCCCCGATACAAAGGATATTGTAAACTATTCATCCGTAGCCATGAACTCATACGCCCGTCCTGAAGGACAGAATGCCATCCCTGGTATGGTTAAGTTCAAGGATGTTAATGGTGACGGCGTTATTAACAATGCCGACGTTACCGACCTTGGCAGTGCTATAGCAAAGCATACAGGCGGTTTCAATATCAATGGCAACTACAAAGGCATTGACTTCTCTGCAGGCTTTACCTATCAGATAGGCGGAAAGGTTTATAACGCCAATGCGATGCACACCATGATGGGTAACAAAGACACCAGTTTCGGCTGGAACCGTCTCCATTACATATCTGATAGCTGGAAGATGTATGATGTAGATGCTAACGGAAACATCTACGCTGTTACCGATCCTGCAGCTTTGGCTAACCTCAATGCAGCCGCCAAGTATGCACTCCCATATAATGAATATGGTTTGATTAATTCCGAGTTCATTGAGGACGCCTCATATCTCCGTCTGAATACACTTACCATCGGCTATACTATTCCAAAGGTGCTGACCAGGAAAATAGGCATCGGCAATCTGCGCGTTTACTTCACTGCCGGCAACCTCTTCTGCATTTCAGGATACAGAGGCATGGATCCTGACGTAAACACAAGACCATCCGGCAAGGACGGCTATCAGACACCTAATTACGACTGGGATTCCTATCCACGTGCCAGAACATATACCTTTGGACTTAACGTTACATTCTAAAATAACAGCGGAAACTATATGAAAAAGTTATTGTATTTTGGGCTATGTCTGTCAGGATTGATTACAATTACATCCTGCGGTGATTTCCTTGAGACATCAACGCCGTCCGAAACAGATGCCAACTTTGTGTTTTCTAACAGCGAGACCTCTCGTGCAGCCCTTGAAGGAGCCTATGAGCAATGGAGAGTGACTGCAAATGATTATATTTTCGGAGCAGGACTTTTCTATGCTGCCGATATCGCTGGTTCCGACATAGAGCGTCATCCTGAGAACTTCAGTAACCAGCCCGGTCGTCACTGGCCGGAGTGTTTCTATCAGAATGGAGCCTATGCAGGCAGTTATGGTCTGTTGAGTTATTTGAAAGAAGGAGATAAAAACCCTTACGCAAACCTCTTCTCAGTTATCAGTAAGGCAAATCAGGTCATCAAATATGTATCCGCCATTGACGGCTTTGGCCAGATACTTGAAGTATGTGAACCCAGTGCACAGGGACAGATTTACGGAGAGGCAGTCGCCCTGAAAGCCGTGGCATATCGCGAACTGCTGAAATACTTTGGAGATGTTCCTTACCTGAGCGGTAAGAATACCGACCGTGCAGACCTGTGTGGACGCGACTCCATATACGATGTACTTTTGGACGAGTTGCAGACTGCTGCACCAAACATGTATCGGCTGGGAGCAATTCCCGGTGTGAGAGGAAAGAACTATATGTCACGAACCTTTGTTGAAGGACTTATCGGACGTATGGCATTGGAAGCTGGCGGCTATCAGACTCGTCGTGGTGATATCAGGCGAGTTGACGGTAAGGGCAATGTCCTGACCTTCGAGATTATGGGTACAGAGAACAATGGTGCATTCTATGGACGGCGTTCCGACTGGAGAACCTACTATGAACTGGCCAAGAAGTATTTCAAGGCTGTTATAGACAATCCCGGTACGGCAAGGTTTGTAACCACAGACCCTCGTACCACATCCAAAGGACGCTCCTACAACAACCCCTACCAATATTTCTTTGAGCAGATGCATCAGGGTGATGAGGTCTTTGCCGACGAAAGCATATATGAATATGTCATGACACAAGCTATCCATAGCAACGAACGCCCTTACTCAAACGGACGTCCAAGCACAGCCGGTAATAAGAACTATCCCTGTAAGGCATACGGGCAGGCACGTATTAATCCTGCCTTCTACTATGGTATGTTTGACCCCTCCGACCTTCGCCGCGACGTCAGTTGCGTGGTCACTGGTAGCGACGGTGCTTCCGGTACGGAAACCCTCATTCCGCTCAAGCCTGGTTCGCAGGCAAAGGGTGGAGGTATATCGCTGAACAAGTGGGACGAGAACCGTCAGAAGTCACCTTATGTTACCAAACAACGTCAGTCTGGTATCAATGGTTCATACATGCGTATGGCGGAGATATATCTCGGCTATGCAGAAGCCTGTGCCGCATTAGGAGAGGATGAAGAAGCAAAGAACTACCTGACAATCATTCGCGACCGTGCTTTCGGAGGCTCAGGCAAGGGAAATGTAGATGAATTCATCGCAAAAGAAGGCTCCCTGCTTGAGGCGATTATCGACGAACGAGGCTTTGAGTATGCAGGTGAGGGAGACCGCCGATGGACACTCATCCGTACTGGTCTGGTAGGCAGGAAAATCATGGCAATGAAAGAACTGACCAGGAAGATGATTGACGGGCTGGAGAAAGACGGATATTATCAGTTCGAGAACGGGAATGTCATCTCCAACTACATTTGGACCAAGACGGTAGATGCCAAATCATTGAAAGGACATCGTCTGACAGCCCAGTGCATGGATGAGAGTGATCCCGTGCTCTTTCCCGGATGGCGCGGAGTCAACGACGACTGGACATTGTTTGGTCTTGACTATAAAGGTAATAACTTGACAAATCTTGCTATCAGGGGACTTTTTACTCCGCTGACTACTGACGAAATAGAGGAATTGGAAGCCGACGGCTATAAGAAGACCAACTGGGCAGTCGATATCGTCAACAACAGAGACGAATACGACAAGTATTTCTTCTACGACTACGATGGTGAGAAAGCACCCATCTACCTCTGGCCATTCACACCCAACGTCTGTGCAAATGGAGGTTTCACCAATGGGTACGGATTCAAGAATACAGAAAATGGAGAGTAAGGGGAGTCACCTATAAACGCACGCCGAAGAAGACACGTGCCAGCCACTTGTTCTGATTGATTGTAATATCGTCGTTGTTATATATGGAGTTGCTCATGATGAGGGAAGCTCCGATGTTGTAACGGGGCGTGAAGTGATAGACGATGGAGGCACGCTCGTTGAAAATCATGTTGAAACACATGCCGTGCTCCTTCATCTTCTCGCCGTTTACCGTCATACGGTTATGCTTGTAAACCACAAACGATGGGAGGGCAGAGAGGTGGAACAGCCATTGTGAGCGACGTCCGAGTACGAGGTTATAGTCATATCCGCCTCCGAGGGCTACGTTGGCGAAGGACAGGCGACCCTCTGGAGCCATCGGGCTACGCTCCTTCAACTCTTCGGTTGTCTTGAGGTTTCCTGACTGAACACTGATGCCCACCAGCCAGGAACCGGCAGAGCGAAGAAGCGGAAACGATTAACGTCTATGACATGAACGGCAGGAAACTCTCTAAGCCTCAAAAAGGACTGAACCTTATTCGTATGAGTAACGGGCAGATAAGAAAGGTGTTGGCTAAATAGAATGTCTCATTTCAGACTATGTAGATAATAAACTACGTTTTTTTATGTTTTGTCCATGGGGAAAATATTTTTTTACTGTGGACAAAACTTTTTTTCTGTGTGTTGTAGTTTGCAAAGTGATTATTCAAATTGTCAGTCGTCTTTATTGTAGTGTTTGTTGTATAATTCAGCCAAAAATCTGTAAATTTGCAGGTTCAAAGCAAATTTTCGGAAAACGAGATGGTTTCAATAGATAATATATGTGTGGAGTTCAGCGCACGTCCGTTGCTCACGGACGTGAGTTTTGTGGTGAATCAGAAGGACAGGATTGCGCTGGT
Organism: Prevotellaceae bacterium UBA2852; assembly: GCA_002350855.1. The sequence continues at coordinate 87,981 of DEFM01000005.1, read as the reverse complement.
TGGTAAGAATGGGGCGGGGAAGTCTACGATGCTGAAGATAATCGCTGGGATGCCTCTCAGGCGGCAGCGGGGCAATGGCACAAAACGGCTGGGAAGTGCTCTATACCCAGACGCAGACCACCTCGGACGATTGGAGGCCGTTAATGAGTGGCTTTTTCTCCTTTTTTGCTTGATGAAATTAATATATACCATATGTTTGTAATTCTATTCGGCGAATAATTGGGAGATATAAGTCTTTCCGCATTGGCGAATGCCCATGATAACAAGTGGGGAATGGTTTGGTTGTTCCTTCCACTCCTTTAATGTCTCAGATATCTTTCTTTTAAGCATAGAAGATTAGATTTTGTGCGCAAAGATACGTTTTTCCAACGACTTTCGTAATAACAGCTGTCGTTTTTCCAGCGACTTTTATATATTATTATGCTTTTTTCCCAATGAAGTTTTCAAACTCGTTGCGTTCACCGATTCATTTCTAACCTTCCAGGTTTACCTGTTCCTGCCACTTGCTGACGCTGATGCCAGTGCATGAGACGAAAGCACGTGAGAAAGTGTTGTAGCTTAAGAAGCCGCTGTCTTTTGACAACTGCTGCAGGGTGAAGGTGGTGCTTTCCTCTTTCATGGCTTCGCGGTAGAGCGACTGGAAGTGGTCTATGCGCAGCTTATTAATATATATATAATAGGTGATGCCCTGCGAGGCGAAATAGAGGCCCAGGTAGGTACGGTTAGTGTGGCAGGCCTGAGCCAGCGTTTTGAGCGACAGGTCACGCTGCAGGTATAGTTGCGCCTCCTCACAGTGCTTCCGCAGCAGTTCACCCGTCTTATAGATGATGATGTCTTTCCTCGAAGCAGGAACCTCATGGGTATTCGTTGTTTCCATAGCCTCCGTTTCCATGGTTTCCGGTTCCATAGCCTCCGTTTCCACAGCCTCGGCTTCCTGACTCTTTTGCACTTCCTCAACCGACTCCTCTGCCAACGGCTCCAGCACTTGCTGGTGGTCTATGTGCCAGACGATGAGGGCGATGAATATGGTGTCGGCAAGGTGGATGGCATACGTGCAGACAACAATGGTATGCATGTCGCTCTGGAACATTGTCAGCAGATAGTTGATGGTGGAGAGAAATATAGAACTCAGGATCATCCAACTCCATATAAGATCCTTATGCTCCAGGTCGGCGTAGTTGTCGGCCAGAAAACGATGGTAGGCCTTCGTTGCCCTGACGTACCAGACGATGAAAGTGACCAGTTCAGTCAGGTACAAACCATACAACACCCCAATCCACCATGACCAGTGGGTGAGAAGCCACCCCGTCAGGGGCATCACCGCAAGCAGACTAAGCCAACACAGCCGGTTGTCCCAGCGCCGGCGGTCTTGCAGCAATTCAAGCATGAAGTACAACACCGTGGGATAAGTCACCATCATATCGAGCGTTACGGACACCATCTCCAAAAGCTGCTGGTTGTCGGAAAGCCAGAAACAGAGCGGAATGTTTGCCAGATAGACAAGTACATAAATGAGTATCATCCAGCCCGCCTTGCGCCGCAGACGCTGGTCGGTGACTATCTCACTTCCGAAAGCATTACGTTTCGACACCAGCAGATAGACGGCCATCGACGTCAAGATGGTCATCATCACCGCGAAGTGAATCACGTACTGGTAAAGCTCTACAATTGTCATACCACACAGCAAAGGTACGAAATAATGCTGACGTGACAAAGGAATTTTAGAAGATTAACGAAAATCGGCATTAAAACAAGCGCCATGCTTTTATGAAATATCAAGGAAAACGCGATGCTTCGCATTGTCAAATAAACAATCGTCAGTTGTCACGCAAACAAACTTTCAACATTTGTACAATTCGCTATCCATTTGAAATAATTAAATAGGCACACTATTCTTAAAATGCAGTCCTTTTCCGATAAAGATAGTACCTTTGCGCTCGACTTATTTAAAAGTCTGCACTCGCGAAATATCATTTTAACAACAAAAAACAAATAACGTTTAAAAATTTAAAACAAGTTTAACATGAAGAAAAGAAAATTACTCTTCACAATGCTTGCCCTATCGCTGGGATGCCTCTCAGGCGGCAGCGGGGCAATGGCACAAAACGGCTGGGAAGTGCTCTATACCCAGACGCAGACCACCTCGGACGATTGGAGGCCCTTAACTGAAGGCTCCACCGACGGAAAGGTGCTTGGTGATGGCACCGGCACCACGACGTATTATTACCTCAAGAATAGCCTGAACTTCACCAACAACCGAACAGATAATGACGGTAATTTAGAACAATGAAAAAGACTTATTTAAAACCCACCATGATGGTGGTTCCCGTGCAGACGACACAGATGCTCTGCGCAAGTATTGAATCGAATGTGGACTTAAGAAGCGGAGGAGAAACTCCATACGACTTCGACGAAGACGATATCCGTTAATATAATATTAGTAACAGATGAAAAAAATAACTAAACTATCTATATTGACATTCCTCGCCCTCTTTGCGGCTACCCTGACACATCAGGGTAGCGCTTGGGCGCAGGATACAGATACGAAAGACGACAACTGGGGACAGGTGAAGACCATCACCAGTGAGTGGACGCACATAACAGCTGGCAGTACCACGGGCTACGAGCTGAAAGACGCTTACTACTACGTGACGGAAGACCTCACCTTCACCAACACCATCGAAGGTGCCGGACAGGGCAGCGGCATGTATGTGCAGTCTGGCCGTACAGTAACGCTCTATATCCCCGCCGGCGTGACGCTGACCGTAAAGGGTGCTGATGCCAGCGGAACCACAGGTGCCGGTGCCGGCATCCTGCTGCCAGAGGGCTCTACGCTCAACATCATCGGTGCAGGCACACTGGTGGCCACAGGCGGCAATGCTGCCAATGGTCAGGATGGCAGCAGGGGAACCGACGGCCATTTAGATGAAGAAAGTGTTGATACATGGTTCTTAGGAAAAAAGATATACTGTGGATACGGCGGAGCAGGTGGCTATGGCGGCGGTGGTGCCGGTGCGGGCATCGGCACAGCCGGCGGCCAGGGTGGTGCTGGCGCTTCAGCACCGGCTATGGCTTCTGAATCTTATGCCGATTGGGAAGGTGGAGACCTCCCCGGAGTAGTCGGAGTTGCCGGTGGAAAAGGCGGTACTGCCGCAGCCATGGGAACGCTCAACATCGAAGCTACCATCACACAGAACATCAACGGTGGTGCTATGGGCACTGGCGGTGCTGCAGGCTGGCCGGGTAACGTTTCCACTACCGGCGGCGATATTGAAATTGGAGGTTTTGAAGTTGTGAATGGTATTCCTATCCCGACCTTTGATATCACTGAAATGCAGGCTGTAGCCGGTGGCGGCGGCGGTGGCGGCGGTGCCGGTGGCGGCAGTGCCCAGGCTATCGGTACCGGTGGTGCCGGCGGCGGCGGTGGTGCCTCGGGTGCCTCTGGTAGTGCTTGTGCCTCTGACAGCTGGGTGAACGACAACTGGGGTTCTGTAGGTGCCGGTGGCGGTGCTGGCGGTATCGGTACAGGCGGGAACAATGGAGATGATGGTTACACCTGCTGGTTCGAGGTTGAAGAAGACAACATCTTCGACGACGAAGAAAACCACAAGCCCGGCGGCGTAGGCGGTAATCCCGGTACAGCCAGCGTTGCCCAATCAGCCGGAGCAGCTACTGCACCCTCTTACAACGTTAGCTACTACACCGAAGATGTGACTCCCTCAAAGGCCAGTGATACTTACTCCTTTGGCAGTAGCACAACGATTACGCTGCCCAGCTTGTCTGGTGGCGTCCATGAATACAAGTGGATTCTGAGTATCCATGGCCGCGCAGCAGGAAATACGACGAGCCACTGTGCCGCTCCTAATGGTAATGTGTATAATCCAGGTACAACAGTTGACCTCAGCAACATCTATGGCGACATCGAGTTCTGCGCTGTCTACGTGGGCTGCGAAATTGACTGTACCAGTAAAGATACTTATACTACGGCTTGGGCCTCGTATGAAGCTGGTAAATACGCTGTTGTCAGCTTGAAGAACCGCAAGTTCTACAGGGACGGCTACTGGAACACGCTGACCCTGCCGTTCAGCCTCGATGCTAGCAAGCTGGCCAACACCTGTCTGAGAGATGCCGACATCCGCACGTTTAAGAATGCTGCTTGGGACGCAACAAATCAAAGGCTTACGATTAACTTCTCTGACAGCAATGAAGGCGAGATAGTTGCTGGCGTGCCCTGCCTCGTCCGTTGGGGAACACCAACAGATAATCCTGGCGATGTAATCGAAGATCCCCTCTTCACGAATGTCCAAGTCGGTATTACGGATCAATCTGCGTTTGATGATGAAGATGAATACAACGAGTACGAAATGGTATCCGGTGGTCTTCGCTTCCAGGCTCAGATTGCACCAGTGCAGGTAACAGCTAACAGTAATACGCTTTTGCTCGGTGGAGAGAACAAGCTCTATAAGCCCGATAAGTCAATGTGGGTATATGCCACCCGCGCTTACTTCACCTACACAGGTAGTATAGCTATGGCCCGCGAGTTTGTGATGGACTTCGGTGAAGGTGAACAGACCACCACGTACATCGACAACATCATGGTGGAAGACAACCGTGAGAGTCAGGTGGAGGGTATCTTCAACCTGAACGGCCAGCGCCTCGATGCTCCCCAAAAGGGTATCAACATCATCAATGGTCGCAAGGTCGTGATTAAGTGAGAATAAAGCAGAGCTTGCTCAACAATATAAATCGGACTGACTAAACATCAGTCCGATTTTTTGTTGTTCACTCCAAGGTGACATCAGGGACAGGTACGTTGCCACCTAATATGTCATTGGAGATAATGGAACTTCCAAAATCATTTTGCTATTTCAACTTTTTTTCTTATCTTTGCCGTCAAATGTAACGATTGCCTATGGGTCTGAAGATAGAAGACGATCATCCGTACTGTGTTTTCATATCCAGAGACGTATGCTGTTGTTCTGAAGGAAACGGGAAAACCCATCGGCTGTATAGGTTTGAAAACAGGGAACGCAACGGACTTGACTGAACACGACGATGAATGCGAACTTGGATATTGGCTGGGTGTGCCGTATTGGGGACAGGGGCTGATGACAGAGGCCGCAAAGGAGATGGTTCGCCATGCATTTGAGGATTGTGGGATGATGAAAGTCTGGGTTGGCTATTACGACGGTAATAATCGCTCGAAGCGGGTACAGGAGAAGTGTGGTTTCAAATACCAGTGGACTACCGACAACGTGGATGTGCCATTGATGCATGAGACGCGAAAGGGGCATGTCAGCAGTCTCACAAAGGACGAATGGATGATCCTATGATTGGCTACGATTCCATATGGCGCACACAAGATGAGATTCGAACGGTGGTGAATGCCGTTCTGGGGGAATGAATCTGGAATCTCAGCTATAGTGAGCGACGCATGGCTATTGAACTAGAGTTGACTGTCACTCTCGATGATGATGCCATCGGCAATCTGTGCTGCCAGTTCCCCATCTCAGCCGATTACGATGGTCTGGGCGCAAGAGATACTGTCATTGTACTAGTCTAAAAGATGTATATTGCTATGCGGAAGTTGTTCCAAACACCGCTTATACGGCATTTATGTTTGAAGGAATTGATAAAGCCACTCTTCATGTCCCCGCAGCATCTGTCGAAGCATACAAGGCAGTTGACGGATGGAAGGATTTCGGCAAAATTGTTGCTATAGGTGAGGAAACAGCAATAACGTCAACGACGAGCGAAGAAGCGGAAACGATTAACGTCTATGACATGAATGGCAGGAAGCTTTCCAAGCCTCAGAAAGGACTGAACCTTATTCGTATGAGTAACGGGCAGATAAGAAAGGTATTGGCTAAATAGAATGTCTCATTTCAGACTATGTAGATAATAAACTACGTTTTTTTATGTTTTGTCCATGGGGAAAATATTTTTTTACTGTGGACAAAACTTTTTTTCTGTGTGTTGTAGTTTGCAAAGTGATTATTCAAATTGTCAGTCGTCTTTATTGTAGTGTTTGTTGTATAATTCAGCCAAAAATCTGTAAATTTGCAGGTTCAAAGCAAATATACGGAAAACGAGATGGTTTCAATAGATAATATATGTGTGGAGTTTAGCGCACGTCCGTTGCTGACGGACGTGAGTTTTGTGGTGAATCCTAAGGACAGGATTGCTCTGGTTGGTAAGAATGGGGCAGGGAAGTCTACGATGCTGAAGATAATCGCTGGGATGCAACAGCCAACGAGGGGAACAGTGTCGCGACAGAAAGACGTGACCGTGGGCTATCTGCCACAGGTGATGGTGCTGAGTGATGAACGGACGGTGATGGAGGAGGCAGAGACGGCCTTTGCTCATATCAGCGAGCTGCAACAGCATATCGACGACCTGAACCAGCAATTGGCAGAACGCACCGATTACGAATCGGAGGAATATATGCAGCTCGTGGAGACCTTTACTCATGAGAACGACCGCCTGGCGATGATGGGTGGGCAGAATTACCATGCCGAACTTGAACGTACGTTGCAGGGTCTCGGATTCCGCCGTGAAGACTTCAACCGTCCTACGAGCGAGTTCTCCGGTGGTTGGCGTATGCGAATAGAGTTGGCGAAACTGCTGCTGCAGAAGCCGGATCTTTTGCTTCTCGACGAACCTACGAACCACCTCGACATCGGTTCGATTCAGTGGCTGGAACAATTCCTTGCCCAACGTGCCAATGCTGTGATTCTGGTCAGTCACGACCGCGCTTTTATCAATAATGTTACCAATCGTACAATAGAGATAACTTGTGGACGGATCAACGACTACAAGGTGAAATATGATCAGTATGTGATTCTGCGCGATGAACGCCGAGAAACTCAGATCCGTGCTTACGAGAATCAGCAGAAGGAAATTGCTGAGGCAAAGGATTTCATAGAGCGTTTCCGCTACAAACCTACTAAGAGCAATCAGGTGCAGAGCCGTATCAAGATGCTTGAGAAAATCGTGCCGATAGAGATTGACGAAGTGGATACATCGCACCTACACCTTAAGTTCCCTCCTTGCGAACGCAGTGGCGACTTCCCTGTGATATGTGATGAGGTTGCAAAGAGTTATCAAAGCCTCCCCCCAACCCCCTCCAATAGAGGGGGAGTATTGACCTCTTCCACACATCTTGTTTTTGATCATGTAAACCTCACTATTCGCCGTGGAGAGAAGGTGGCTTTTGTGGGTAATAACGGTGAAGGTAAGTCAACGCTGGTAAAATGTATCATGGGAGAGATTCCGTTTGACGGGAACTTGAAAGTAGGTCATAATGTGCAGATTGGCTATTTCGCTCAGAATCAGGCACAGCTGCTTGACGGTAACATCACCGTATTTGATACGATTGACAGGGTTGCACGTGGTGAGATCCGTACAAAAATACGTGATTTGCTTGGTGCTTTTATGTTTGGCGGAGAAGCCAGTGATAAATTCGTGAAAGTGCTGTCGGGAGGTGAACGCAGCCGACTGGCTATGATACGGTTGCTTTTGCAGCCAGTCAATTTTCTAATTCTTGACGAACCTACGAACCACCTTGACATGATGTCGAAAGATGTGCTGAAGCAGGCGATTAAGGCTTTTGACGGCACTGCCATCATAGTCAGTCATGACCGTGAATTCCTCGATGGTTTGGTTAGTCGTGTCTATGAGTTTGGTGGAGGCAAGGTGCGTGAGCATATTGGTGGCATTTACGACTACCTTGATAAAAAACGCAGAGAGGAAGCGGAGATAACTGGTGTTGATTCAGACGTTAATCATAGAACGTCAACAGAGAAAGCTTCTCCTTCTGGACAAGGTCTTTCTGGACAGCAGGTAACTACTCATCCCCATTACGGAGGAGGTCGGGAGGGGGTCTTGTCCTACGCTGAGCAGAAGGAACGAAATCGTGAAATCCGACGTGCAGAGAAGGCTGTCGCTGAATGTGAAGAACTTATATTCAAACTTGAAGAAGACATTTCCAAGCTTGAGGACAAACTCTCCACGCCTGAAGGTGCCGCAGATTCATCACTTTTCACTCTCCACGCAGATCTTCGCAAGCAACTCAACGCAGCCGTAACTGACTGGGAACAAAAATCCCTGCAACTGGAGAAGTTACAGGGATAGAATGTGAAGAGTGAAGGGTGGAGTGTGTTATCTTTCGGCAATAAAAATAAAAAAGGAGTTTTATTTTGTATTGCTCTTGCTTATTCTTAACGTTGAGCTGCGCTCCAAGTTACTCACGCTCGGAAAAGCTCAAATTAATTTGGCTTTTCCCTCGCTTATTCTTAACTTTGCACCGATATTATAAAAATCTAAATAATATGAACATTAAACAAACATTATCGTTATTTGCTATGGCAATGACAATGATTGGCTGTGGAAACAACTCAGCAGAACAGGGAATCGGCATCCATCTGGAGAATATGGATACAACAGCTGCTCCCGGTACAGATTTCTACAAGTATGCTTGTGGAGGATGGATTAAGAACAATCCTCTCAAGCCAGAGTATTCACGCTTCGGCTCTTTTGATGCTGTAGCAGAGAATAACCGTGAACAAATCAAGGAACTCATTTTGGAACTTGCAAAGGAAAAGCAGGAACCAGGTAGTGTAGGTCAGAAGATTGGTGACCTTTATGAAATGCTGATGGATTCAACTCGTCAGAATAAGGATGGTATATCACCAATCAAACCCGATCTTGATGTAATTGAAGCTCTCACTGACCGTGATGCAGCTCTTAAGTTGATGGTTGAAAACTCATTCAAGGGTGCCGGTGAACTTTGGGGTTGTGGAATTGATGCTGATATGATGGACTCCAAGAACAACTTGGTAGAACTGGGTCAGAGCGGTCTTTCTATGGGTCAGAAGGAATACTATCTCAGTGACGAAGAGTCTTTCAAGAAAATCCGTGAAGCATTCAAGATTCACGTTGTGAAGATGTTCCAGCTGGTAGGTGACGATGCAGTTACTGCTGAACGTAAGATGCAGTCAGTGATGGCTATCGAAACCCGTATGGCAAAGGCTTCAAAGAGTCGTGTGGAACTTCGTGACCCTGCAAGCAACTACCATAAGATGACTTATGATGAGTTCAAGGCTGAATATGCAGGTTATGACTGGGACCGTTTCTTCCATATCAATCTTATTGACGGACTGAAGGAACTCTCTGTAGGTCAGCCTGAGGCTCTTAAGGAAGCTGTAAAGATTCTGAATGAGACAGACTTGCGTCAGATTAAGGACTGGATGCAGTGGAATCTTCTCGATGCCAATGCAAGTGTGCTGGGTGACGATGTCTTTAACCAGAACTTCGACTTCTACAGCCGTACAATGCGCGGTCAGCAGGAACCACAACCACGTTGGAAGCGTTCTGTTTCCACAGTCAGCGGCGTGCTTGGTGAGGCTGTCGGTGAGATGTATGTAAAGAAATACTTCCCTGCCGAGAACAAGGCACGTATGGAGGAACTTGTTAAGAACCTCCAGGAAGCTCTTGCAGAGCGTATTGACGCACAGGAATGGATGAGCGACAGCACCAAGGCTTATGCCAAGGAAAAGCTTGCTGCCTTCTATGTAAAGATTGGTTATCCTGACAAGTGGAAGGACTACAGCAAACTCACTATCGATCCTAAGCAGAATCTCTATACTACAATGCGTATGGTACGTACTTGGGCACAGCAGAAAGAAGTTGAGGAGAAATATGGCAAACCAGTTGATCCGGATGAATGGTACATGACTCCACAGACAGTGAATGCATACTATAACCCGACTACCAACGAAATCTGCTTCCCTGCAGGTATCCTGCAATATCCGTTCTTCGACATGGAAGCTGACGATGCATTCAACTACGGAGCAATCGGTGTGGTAATCGGACATGAAATGACTCACGGATTTGACGACCAGGGACGTCAGTTTGACAAGGAAGGTAACTTCCGCGACTGGTGGGCAGAAGGTGATGGTGACAAGTTCAATGAACGTGCGAAGGTGATGACAGATTTCTTTAATAAGATAGAAGTGCTCCCAGGTCTTCACGCAAATGGTAGTCTCACTCTTGGCGAAAACCTCGCTGACCACGGAGGTCTGCAGGTGGCATACTATGCTTTCCAGAATGCACAGCGCAAGGCTAAGGCTGAAGGCAAAAAGGTTGCAGAAACTGTTGACGGATTCACTCCTGAACAGCGTTTCTTCCTTGCTTACGCCGGAGTATGGGCACAGAATATCACTGAGGAAGCTATGCGTGACCTTACAACACGTGACCCTCACTCTCTTGGTGAATGGCGCGTGAACGGCGCATTGCCACATATCGATGCTTGGTACGAGGCATTCGGAATCACAGAGAAAGATCCTCTCTTCGTCCCGAAGGACAAGCGTGTAACCATTTGGTAAAAGGCAGACCCTCCCCCTTGCCCCTCCCTTGTAGGGCGGGGAGTATATACAAGCCATTCGGACAGATTCCCTAACTATTCCGATTAACGGAGTAACTACTCCCCTCTCTACAAGGGAGGGGTAAGGGGGTGGGTCCTAAAGTTAATACATTATGCCACTAAAACTACCTGACCGCCTGCCGGCAATTGAATTGCTCAAGCAGGAAAACATATTCGTAATGGACAGTACCAGGGCCAGCGGACAGGATATACGTCCGCTGCGCCTTGCTATTCTTAATCTTATGCCCATCAAGATAACGACGGAAACGGATTTCATACGTATTCTGTCGAATACTCCTTTGCAGGTGGAGATTGATTTTATGAAGATTAAGAGCCATACCTCCAAGAACACCCCCGTTGAGCACATGATGGCATTCTACCGTGATTTTGAGGAGATGCGTCAAGAGAAGTACGACGGATTGATTGTGACCGGTGCTCCTCTTGAGCACATGGATTACGAGGATGTGACATATTGGTCTGAACTTCAGGATGTGTTTAACTGGGCATATCATCATGTTCAGTCCACCTGCTATATCTGCTGGGCAGCCCAGGCAGCACTATACCATTTCTACGGAATTCCAAAGTACTCAACTGAGAAGAAAGTCTTTGGTGTGTTTCGTCACCATATCCTCCAGCCTTCACTTCCGATATTCCGCGGATTTGATGATGAGTTCTATGCTCCTCATAGCCGTCACAGCGAAATACTGCGTGCCGACATAGAGAAGAAAAACGAGGAACTGAGCAAGCAGAGTGTAGATGGTACTGACAATCTGCTGCATATTATCTCCGAGAGCGACGATGCTGGTGTGCATATAGTGATGGCTCGCGATGGTCGTGACTTCTTCATTACAGGCCACAGCGAGTATGCTCCTCTCACTCTTGACGGTGAGTATAGAAGAGATTTGGCTAAGGGTTTGCCAATAGACATCCCTCAGCATTATTATCGTGATGACAATCCTGAGCTTGGTCCGATGGTGCGCTGGCGTGCTCACGCCAACCTTCTCTTCACAAATTGGCTCAACTACTACGTTTACCAGACAACTCCATTCAATATAAACGACATTGTATAAGACATCGCTCGAACTTCTGGCTCCTGCCCGTAATGCAGACATTGGCATCGAGGCTATACGTCACGGTGCTGATGCTGTGTATATAGGCGGGCCGCGATTCGGTGCCCGTGCAGCTGCGGGAAACAATGTCGATGACATAAAACGTCTGGTGGACTATGCCCATTGTTTCAAGGCAAAAGTATATGTTACGATTAATACGCTTCTGCATAGCGATGAACTCTCAGAAGTGAAGTCTCTGATAGAGCAGCTGCAGGAGATAGGTGTGGATGCATTGATTGTGCAAGACCCTGTGGTAAGGGATTTGGTTAATTCTTTGCCGGCAGAACGCCGTATCAGGCTTCACGCTTCTACCCAAATGGATAATCGCACTGCGGACAAGGTGCGGATGCTTTTGAGCCAGGGTTATGAACAGATAGTTCTTGCTCGTGAACTATCCCTGGAGGAAATTAAGGATATTCATAATCAATGTCCTGAGGTTAGTCTTGAGGCGTTTGTTCATGGTGCTCTCTGTGTGAGCCTTAGCGGACTGTGCTATGTGAGTGAGGTGTTGTTTGACCGCAGTGCAAATAGGGGAGAGTGTGCACAGGTCTGCCGTATGGAGTTTGACTTGGAAGATGAAAAAGGGGTGAAGATTGTTCGCAACAAACATCTCCTCTCACTTCGTGACCTCTGTCAGATAGATGCTTTAGAGGATATGGCTGAGGCTGGTGTTAGATCATTCAAAATTGAGGGCCGGTTGAAAGATATGAGTTATGTGAAGAATGTCACAGCGGCATATAGTCAGGCTCTGAATGCATTGTGTGAGAAATTTCCTGATCGTTATCAGCGTGCTTCAATGGGAAGCGTAGATTATGCTTTCCGTCCCGATGTCAGAAAGTCTTTCAATCGTGGATTTACCCATTATTTCCTCTATGGCAGAAACGATGACATCTTCTCCTTTGATACTCCAAAGGCTACAGGTGAACCGATAGGCAAGGTGACATCAGTGAATCAACAGCGCGGTTCAGCGTACATTGATCTGCGCCTTGATGATGGAGTGACATTGACCAATGGTGACGGACTCTGTTTCTTCAACCGCAACCGTTCGCTCATAGGTTTGCGTGTAAACAGAGTGGAGAAGAGTAGGGTGTATCCTTATGTCATGCCTCATGATTTGCTTCCTGGAATGACGGTTTATCGTAACCATGACAAGCATTTCAACGATGTGTTGGCAGGACAGAGTGCCGAGCGTTTCATTCCTGTTGATATTACAATGGATTATAGTGAGGGAGAATTTGTGCTGACAATGTGCGATGACAGCCATTCTACAGAACTACATTGCCCTTATACAGCTGAACTAGCCCGTACTCATCAGTCGGAGAATGTGCGTCGTGAACTGTCTCGACTTGGTAATACCTTCTACAGGGCAAAGAGTGTAAACCTGCTCTATGAGAAGAATTACTTCATTCCCGCATCAAAGTTGTCGGAATGGCGTAGGGAACTGGTAAGGAAACACTCGCAGATAATTGATTACCAGAATGATTCTTCATTTGAAAGGAATCCTTCAATACAGAATTCTTCATTCAATAATTCTTCACTCTTAACTCATCACTCTCCACTTATGCAGTGCCGCCATTGCTTGCGCTATGCTTTCGGATGGTGTGCACGTCGTCAGCAGTTGACTTCAGAACCTCCAAAACAATTGTTCTTGCGGTTGCGAAACGGTGCCCGACTAAGTCTTGAATTTGACTGCAAGGCTTGTGTGATGAATGTATATAAAGCTTAATCTACAGCTAATGAGATATATCTACATAATCTTAGTATTGTTGTCGTTTTGTTTTTATTCATGCGACAGGAATCAGACCTCGGAGGCAGAGGAAGCACTCCTCTCCACTCTAATGCCTGATATGGATACTATACGTTTTACAACTCAGCAAGCTGACAGCCTTGCGTTCCGTCTTACACATCACTATGGTGAAAATTCAAATTTTGAGGTAACAGCGGATTCGCTTATACTTTTGCCTCGTGACGATGACTGGCAACAGGCTCCCAGTGTCATTTACAAAGGTGATATCATTGTCGTGGCTGTTTGCCGGCATGTAAGCACTTATGAGGCAGATTCTCTTAGTGCTGATACGGTGTGGGTGAAAGTGGCAAGTTCCCAGCATCTTATGGGCTGGGTGGATGAGCAAACTCTGTTGAGCAGTGTTGTTCCGGACGAACCCATATCCAAGATTATTATTATCATAAAGTCGGTGCATGCGGTAATTGGCAAATCGTGGATTATCTTACTGTTTATTCTTCTTTTTGCGGCGCTGTTATGGAAGAATCATTATTTCCGAACTTTGATGACGGGAGTTTCATCGTTCTATCCGATTCTTTTGCTCATAAATTCAGCTGCTTATGCTGTGCTTCTGAAGACCTTGGAGAATACCACTCCGGAGTTTCTTCAGGAGTATTACTTCCATCCTACGCTTAATCCACTAGCCTTGCCTTTCTTGATGTCTGTACTGGTATTGTTGGTATGGGTTAGTTTGATTCTGTTTATTGCAGAGTTTATCGATCTGTATGGTAAGACGAGTTTCTTCAAGTCTTTAGCTTATATCATAATCCATTTTACATTGATGGTTGTGGTGTTCGAGTTTTTCCTGCTTGTCAGCAGCCCTGTATTTAGATGGATATTCCTGATATCTTTTATTGCCTTGCTATTGTATGTATATCGCAGATATATGAGATGCCGATATGTTTGTGGCAATTGCGGAGCTTCTCTGACTTCACTTGGCACTTGCCCCAAATGCGGTGCAGTTAATGAGTGAACAGAGAGTACTATTGTAATCACTAATCTTTTTGTTTAGCGAGAGTTTATGAATGAAAATGACATATTGATTGAAGTTCAGGAGAATATAGAAGCTCTCCGTTCTGTGTGGAAACAGCTGGATGCAAAGGCTATGCAACTGCTTAAGAGTGGTGAATTGCAATATATCAATTACTCGTTCTATCAGACTTATGAGTGGAATGAGTTTCTCGCTCATTCCTATCGCCATTCGGTGGGGAATCCTCAGTTTGTGACCGTCGCAGTTGATGGGGAGACCAGGATAATACTTCCACTGCTGGTGAAGAAACATAAAGTAAGTATCCTTTCAGGGCGTATAGCGGGAATTCTCAACGCAGTTTGTCCTTACAATGATGAAACAACAAGTATGGCCATGTCTGAACTTGTTGCTTTTCTGAAGCATCGTTTTGGTAAGGGCTGGAAAGTTCAGCTTGCGAGTATGCCTCGCCATTCTCTCATGATGGAAACGATGGTGAAAAGAGGTTCTTCCTGTTCTGAACGAGGCAGTTACCATGTTCCCCTGAATGCATTCGGTTCATATGACGATTATATCTCCTCTTTGGGCAAAAACATATATAAGAACATCCGAAAATCATATAATCATCTCAAGTCTGACAATAAAGAGATGAAACTGGATGTCTATGACTGTGAGAATTCCCCTTCCAGACAACTTCTCAGGCAAGTGTGGACTTTATATTTCCGCAGGAAACTGGCTTGGAAACACAAGTCACATTCTTGGTTGCGCGAGATTATTTGTAAGGCGAGAGGTTGTTGGTTCGCTGCCAGAGGCCGCCAGACAAAAAGTATGTTTTTGCTCAAGGAATCCAGACTCTTTGTCTTTACAATCAATGGTGAGCTGGCAGCTTTCATGCATGTCTACATTCATGAAGGTCATGCGCTAATGCCTAAGCTGGCTATTGACATGTCTTATTCACGCTATTCGCCTGGTATCATCATGCTGCTGGAGAGCCTGAAACTGCTTATGGAACAGGGCGTGGCTGATTTTGATATGTGTAGGGGTGATGAGCGTTATAAGATGGAAGTGGGTGGACTAATGGAGCCTCTGGGTAGCGTGTCCAACCTTTGCTAATCACAAGACGAATTTGAGTGATATGGTTTACGGGTGAAGTGGGTACATTCCCTGCGAGAACTGGTAAAGAGCCATACCAAAGCAGGCATGGGGTCTCTGAGGTTCAGCAGCATGTATTTATCGGTAAGACAGAACTGCCAAAACCATTTTAAAGGATTCATGGAACCATGGACTACACTTGACTTGAAATCTTGCACTTCTGTCATACCTGTAAAACGGGCTTTCTTTGTGGTAAGGGCTTCGGGCAGGTCGTCTTTATCTACATTTACAAGCCTGCACCATTCCTTTGGGAGGTTAACGCCCGGCGTTACCTTATAGATACCGCCATCTACCCTGAAGTTCATCTCCATGAAATAGAGTTTGCCGTTGATGTCTTCCAGGAATTCTACATCAAACAGGCCTTCGTAACCTGTCTCTTTAATCATCGATACACATTTCCCCCCAGATATCGTCATGCTCACATTTGATGATGTCGCCATAATAGCCAAATGCACCATCGGGGAAACGGCTTATTTTGTCGTAATAGTCGATATAGACTTTACCCTTGACTGCCATACCGAAATAATCTATTTCGTACTTCTTCTGAATATATTCCATTACGAGGAATCGACTGGAGGTAATAGCCTTCTGCTTAGCTATTAAATCATCCTTGCTCCAACAAATGCTTTCATCTTTTTTACCTCCGTCAACAGTCCTGAAACTCTTTGTAAAGACAGGATATTTGATGTCATCGGGTATGGCATCGTCTTTTGAAAGTTCTATGGCCCAAGGTATTAGCAGGTTATGTTCCTTCGCCAGATTTGCCTGAACTCTTTTGTCCATCAAACTGCCAATCATTCCTTGTTTTCCTGCATTCATGAGTACGAATTTCCGGCTCAGATCGTCATAATGCTGATCAACAAGGTATGTGGGCAAGTCGGGTATGTTTAAGAGAATGGGTCTGTCGTCGTAGCAGGGATAGTCGTTAAGCAGAAAGTCAAGTATGGCTTCAGCAGATTCAAGTTTCCGCCCTTTGCTTATGTATTTACTGGAAAGAATCAGATCACATTTACGTCCATAGCAATAGCATTCAGGTCTATAGCCGCCTTCGCCAAGACTTCTGACTAAGCCTAAGCTATGATATCCGCTTCCGCAAAAAACGACGACTTTGGGGACAACTTGCATATAATTGAGTTCCTGATGCTTTTAATAATGCTATAGTGTGTGCATCGATTACATTTTGCAAATATACAACAAACCTTTGAAAAACGAAATAACACAAAAATAAAAAATATACAAAAATCCATCCTCTATTGTTAAGAAAAAGGCGTTTTGTCTACCTGTAGAGTAACAAATTTTCACAAAATGCCGATAATTTGTTACTTTTACTTGCTTTTTGTTCGTATTTAGTAAAAAAGTTTGTAATTTTGCAAGTTAGAACTATATAGTTCTTTAATTGTTGAGTAATAATTCACAAACTTACAAAATATATTCTTACTATGGCTGAACTGATGGACTGGTCGAACTTAGGATTCGGCTATCACAAAACAGACTACAACGTTCGTTGCTATTATCGCAATGGATCGTGGGGTGAAATCGAAACTTGCAGTGAGGAGACTATTCCTCTTCACATGGCTGCAACCTGTCTTCACTACGGACAAGAGGCTTTCGAAGGCTTGAAGGCTTACCGCTGTCCTGATGGCAAGGTGCGTGTGTTCCGCCCAGAAGAAAATGCAGCTCGTCTGCAGTCAACCTGCCGCGGCATACTTATGCCTGAAGTTCCTACAGAATTGTTCGTGGAAATGGTTAAACGTGTAGTTCGTCTCAACGAGCGCTTTATCCCACCATACGAAAGTGGAGCAACTCTTTATGTACGTCCACTGATGATAGGAACCAGTGCACAGGTTGGAGTACACCCTTCAGAAGAATATCTTTTCCTTATTCTGGTAACTCCTGTAGGCCCTTACTTCAAGGGAGGATTTGCAAGCAATCCTTATGTCATCGTTCGCGAGTTCGACCGTTCTGCTCCTCTCGGAACAGGTAAGTACAAAGTCGGTGGCAACTATGCAGCCAGCCTTTATGCCAACAACATGGCTCACGAAAAGGGATATGCATGCGAATTCTATCTCGACGCAAAGGAAAAGAAATATATCGACGAATGTGGTGCAGCAAACTTCTTCGGAATCAAGAACAACACCTATGTAACTCCGAAATCTACCAGTATCCTGCCGTCAATCACCAACAAGAGTCTTATGCAGCTTGCCGAGGATTTCGGTATGAAGGTTGAGCGCCGTCAGATTCCTGAAGAGGAACTGGAGACATTCGAAGAGGCTGGTGCTTGCGGAACTGCTGCAGTGATTTCGCCAATCAGCTACATCGATGATCTTGAGACAGGCAAACGTTATGACTTCGGTAGCGAACCTGGCCCTGTAAGCCGTCGCCTGTTTGAACATCTTCGCAATATCCAATACGGCATTGAACCAGACACTCATAACTGGACTACAGTGGTGATAGAGTAATTGTATGGGAAAAGGCAAACTGGTGAAATTCGCTGAAATGGCTGAAAATCCTCTTGTGGTGGAGTCTCCATTCTGGAAACTCCGTCAGGAGGGTTTTGCTTTGAAAGGCAAGTGGCACGCAGACTTTTTCCATAATCAAAACCCAATAGTCCTTGAACTGGGTTGCGGACGCGGTGAATACACTGTCGGGCTTGCACGCCGTTTCCCTAACCAGAATTTCATTGGTGTGGACATCAAGGGAGCGCGTATGTGGCATGGTGCACGTATGGCACAGGCGGAAGGTCTGACCAATGTTGCATTCCTGCGTACCAACATAGAGTTTATCCAAGAGTGTTTTGCTGCTGACGAAGTTCAGGAGATATGGCTTACTTTCTCCGACCCACAGATGAAGAAGGCAACCAAACGTCTTTCGTCAACATTTTTCCTTGAACGATACAGACAATTCCTTGCCGACGGAGGAACGATTCATCTAAAGACCGATTCGCCATTCCTCTACACTTACACACGTCTGATGGCGGAGCATAACGGCTTGCCGATTGTCGCTTCAACGGACGATCTGTATAATGAAGAATTAAAAAAGGATATTCTTCCTTCTTCATTAACCGAAATCCGTACCTACTACGAACAGATGTGGCTCGACCGCGGATTTACTATCAAGTATCTGCAGTTCCATCTGCCGCATGAAGGGAAACTGGAAGAACCCAATGTGGAGATTCCTGTGGACGGTTATCGTTCCTACAACCACGAAGTGCGAAGCACCCGAACCACAAGCGTATGAACGTCACAATCCTGCAACACGACATAGTTTGGGCTAATCCTGCAGAAAACCGTAAACGCATCGAAGCGATGCTGAAACAACAGCCTGCATCAGACCTTTATGTTCTCACGGAAATGTGGTCTACAGGGTTTGCCATACAGCCTCAGGGCGTGGCGGAGACTCTGCCAAGTTCGTCGCTGGAGTGGATGAAAGGTATGGCGACAACTCTCAATGCTGCAATTGCAGGCAGTTTGGCTATAGAGGAAGGCGGACGTTATTACAATCGTTTCTATTTCGTGAAACCGGACGGAAACTTTGCCTCCTACGACAAACGTCATCTCTTTACCTTCGGTGGTGAACATGAGCAATATGCCAAGGGTGCAGAACGGAAAATTGTGGAATGGAGAGGAGTGAGATTCCTTCTTCAGGTTTGCTACGATTTGCGTTTCCCTGTATGGAGTCGCAATCAAGGAGACTATGATGCAGTGCTCTATGTGGCAAACTGGCCTGTACCTCGCATTGAGGCGTGGAACACACTCCTTAGAGCAAGAGCCATAGAGAACCAATGTTATGTGGTAGGTGTGAACCGCGTGGGTGAAGATCCTAAATGCCAGTACAATGGTTGGTCTGCAATCATAGATCCTTACGGACGAACGATAGCAGCACCGCCCACGGGAACAGAACAGGGTGCAACGGCAGAGATTGACATGGAACGCCTTAATGCCTTCAGAGCAAAATTTCCCGTCCTCAACGATGCAGATCAATTCAAATTGGTTGATTAACTCAAAAACTTAAGAACTCAAGAACTTAAGAACTTAAGAACTCAAAAACTCAAGAACTCAAGAACTTAAAAACTCAAAATAAATGAACAAACAATTACTTTTAGGTGACGAAGCAGTGGCGCTTGGCGCTCTCCACGCTGGACTCTCTGGCGTGTATGCCTATCCAGGTACTCCTTCAACAGAAATCACTGAATTTATACAAGGTAATAAGTTGGCTAAGGAACGTGGTGTTCACAGCCGCTGGTGTACCAACGAGAAAACAGCAATGGAAGCTGCCCTGGGTATGTCCTTCATGGGTAAGCGTGCACTGGTTTGTATGAAGCATGTAGGCTTGAATGTATGTGCCGATCCATTTGTTAATAGTGGCATGACAGGTGTGAATGGTGGTGTAGTTGTGCTTGTAGCCGACGACCCATCTATGCACTCTTCTCAGGATGAGCAGGACAGCCGTTTCTATGGTAAGTTTGCCTTGATTCCTACATTTGAGCCTTCGAATCAGCAGGAAGCGTATGATATGATGGAGGCTGCCTTTGAGTATTCTGAGCAGCAGTGCCTCCCAGTCCTTATGCGTGTCACCACACGTATGGCTCACTCCCGTGCTGTGGTACAGGTTAAGGATGAGGCTCGTCCAGAGAACGAGAAGAACTACAATTCTGTTGCTGCCAACTGGGTATTGCTGCCAGCCAACGCACGCAAACGTAATGATAAGGTAACCGCTCAGCAGGCACAACTGGAAGAGGATGCCGCAAACTCAAAGTTCAATAACCTCTCTCTTAATGGAAAGGCTCCTCTGGGTATTATTGCCAGCGGAATAGCATATAATTATGTTATGGAGACAGGTGCCGATATGCCAATTTTGAAGATATCCCAATATCCATTGCCAAAGCGTCTTGTAAGAGAGCTGTTGGACAACTGCGAGAAGGTGATGGTTGTGGAAGAAGGTCAGCCTTTCATCGAAGAACAGGTTCGTGGTGTATTTGAGAGCAAGAATATACTTGGACGATTGACAGGCGAACTGCCTCGTACAGGTGAACTCACCCCCGACTGTGTGGCAGCTGCGCTTGCCAATGTCGGAGTATCTACTCCCCTCGCTACAAGAGAGGGGCTGGGGGTGAGTCCGCTTGTAGCTGCACGTCCACCACAGCTTTGTCAGGGATGCGGCCACCGCGATGTATATACCGCATTGAACGAAGTGCTGAAGGAATATGAGAACCCACGTGTGTTCGGTGATATAGGTTGCTACACGTTGGGATTCCTTCCTCCCTACCGTGCAATCCATTCTTGCGTAGATATGGGTGCTTCTATCACTATGGCTAAGGGTGCCTCCGATGCAGGACAGTGGCCTGCAGTTGCTATAATCGGTGACTCCACCTTTACTCACAGCGGTATGACAGGTCTCCTGGATGCTGTCAACGAGAAAGCGAATATCACCGTAATCATCAGCGACAACCTTACTACCGCTATGACTGGTGGTCAGGACAGTGCAGGTACTAATAAGTTTGAGGCTATCTGTCTTGGACTTGGTGTAGAACCGGAACACTTGCATGTCGTAGTTCCTCTGCCTAAGAATATGCCAGAGATTACACGTATTATCCGTGAAGAAATAAATTATAACGGAGTGTCGGTCATCATTCCTCAACGTGAATGTATTCAGACCTTCAAGAGACACGCTAAACAAAAGAGGACCCTCCCCCAGACCCCTCCCTTGTAGGGCGGGGAGTATATACCCTCCGACAATGAAGAATCGATTTGCATCATATAAGAGTTCTTCGCCCGATAGATATCAAATGCTGCGAGAATATGCACGGAAAAACAGGCAAAATGCTACTTTGGCAGAGCAGTTCCTTTGGGAACATCTACGTGGAACTGCCTTAGGTGTGAATTTTATGCGACAACATATAATAGGAGATTATATCGTTGATTTCGTTTCTCGTCACGATGGTCTTGTGATTGAAGTGGATGGAGGATATCATTCAGAACCGCGACAGCAAGCCGATGATGCCATCAGAGAGCATGATTTGGAAGATATGGGTTATCATGTGATGAGGTTCTCCAATGAGGAGGTGCTTTACGATATTAATTCAGTAATAGAACAAATTAATTCATATTTTGACAATGAACAACAATCATAACCCAGAAGTAACCACTCCCTTCTCTACAAGAGAGGGGTCGGGGGTGAGTCTTAAATGTGATATCATCCTATGTGGTGTAGGAGGACAGGGAATCCTCTCAATTGCCACTATCATTGGCGAAGCTGCCATGAATGAGAACCTTTATATCAAGCAGGCTGAGGTGCACGGAATGAGTCAGCGCGGCGGTGATGTGCAAAGTAACCTGCGAATCAGTTCTGAGCCTATTGCGAGCGACCTGATTGCAAAGGGCGGCGCTGATGTTATCATTTCTATGGAACCAATGGAAGCATTGAGATATTTGCCTTATCTTAATAAGGAAGGTTGGGTGATTACTTCGAGTGCTCCTTTTGTTAATATACCAAATTATCCTGATATAGAGGTTGTTAATGAGGAATTAAACAAATTGCCTAATGTTATCGCAATAGACATAGAACAGTTGGCTAAGGACAATGCTGTTCCTCGTTCTGCCAACGTGATTCTACTCGGTGCCGCCCAAAAGGCACTTGGCATTGAGTATGATAAGTTGGAAGCTGCAATCCGCAGCGTATTTAACCGTAAAGGCGAAGCCGTAGTGGAGGCTAATATCAAGGCTCTTGCCCTTGGACGTGAAGCACAAAAATAAATTCGTTATCATTCCATAGCGAAATATCGATATAACGGAAAAATGAAAGAGACTCCAATAAAAAAAGAAATCGTTGACGGTCTGATTGCCAAGATGGGCATTCAGGATTTTGCCAAAGCTACAATCCGTGAGGTGAAGCAGGTGGCTGCAATGTCAGAGAAAGAGAGTGGTGTGGAATTCATTAAGATGGAAATGGGAATTCCCGGACTTCCTGCTGCAGAGGTTGGTGTAAAGGCACAGATCAAGGCATTGCAGGACGGTATTGCTCATTCCTATCCTGATATTCAGGGCTATCCGGAACTGAAGAAACAGGCATCGCGCTTCGTTAAGGCCTTCATTGGTGTAGATGTTGCCCCTGAGTGTTGTGTGCCTGTCTGTGGTAGTATGCAAGGCACGTTTGCTTCGTTCCTTACATGTTCTCAGGCTTCTAAAGAGAAGGACACCGTGCTGTTCATTGACCCGGGCTTCCCTGTTCAGAAAATGCAGTTGCAGGTGCAGGGCGTGAAGTACGAAACCTTTGATGTATATGATTTCAGAGGCGGAAAACTGCGTGCCAAATTGGAGAGCTATTTGTCTAAGGGAAATATCTGTGCTATAGTTTACTCTAACCCTAACAACCCTTCATGGGTATGTCTGACAGAGGACGAGTTGCAGACAATAGGTGAGTTGGCTACTCAGTACGATACTGTCATCATGGAAGATCTTGCATACTTTGCCATGGACTTCCGTCAGGATTTAAGTGTGCCGTTTGAACCGCCTTTCCAGCCGACCGTGGCTCGCTACACTGACAACTACATGTTGCTTATCAGCGGCTCCAAGGCATTCAGCTATGCCGGTGAACGTATTGGTGTGGTTTGCATCAGCGATAAGTTGTTCCATCGTCATTACCCAGACCTCAGTGCACGCTACGAAGGTCTGCCGTTCGGACTGGTGTTCAGCACACGTATGCTCTATGCGCTGAGTAGTGGTACCAGCCATTCAGCACAATATGCTTTGGCAGAGATGTTCCGTGCGGCTTGTGATGGTGAATACCGTTTCCGTGATGAAGTGAAGGTGTATGGAGACCGTGCCCATAAGCTGAAGGAGATATTCCTGCGTCATGGATTCCATGTGGTTTATGACAAGGACTTGGATCGTCCGGTAGCTGACGGATTCTATTTTACCATTGGATACAAGAACATGACCAGTGGTGAATTGGCTCGCGAACTCATGTATTACGGTGTTTCGGCTATTTGCCTCGTCACTACCGGTTCGCATCAGGAAGGTCTGCGTGTGTGCACATCCTTCATCGAAGACCATCAGTACCAGCAACTGGATGAACGGATGGCAATCTTCGAGGAGAATAACAAATAGAGTTTTTTTTATCAACCCAATTAAACAATTAATCATTATGAGAAAACAATCTTTTTTCAAGGCAACACTTGCTGTTGCACTGGCGGTGTTCAGTAGCACAGCTGCTATGGGACAACAGGCTAATTCCGAACCAGACTGGCTCAAGGACGTCACTGAGCGTGTACAACTTCACGGATATGCTCAGGGCGGCTTCAACTACACTCACAAGGGTGGGGAAGACACAAACACATTTGAAATCAAACGCGTTCTGTTCTGGGCGAATGCCCAAATCACTGACCGGTGGTCATTTCTTTTTATGCACGACTTCTCAAGTGTCGTACAGGAATATTATACTGATTATAGAATCACAAACAACAAAGCATTAAACGTAAGACTGGGACAATTCAAGCACGGTCTCTCTTACGAGAATCCCCTTTCTCCTACTTCTATGGAAGCCATTGACGTCTATTCTGAAGGCGTCACATATCTGGCTGGTTGCGGCAGTGACCCTCTGATGGGCGTTCAGTATGGTCGTGACCTGGGTCTTTCGCTCTTTGGAGAGACCAATGATGGCAGATTCCGCTATGAAGTGGATATCATGAACGGACAGGGTATAAACAAAAAAGACGGCAATAATGAAAAAGACTTTATCGGACGGCTGGAGTATCGTCCGGTGAAAGGACTTAACCTCGTGGCAACAGGCCAGATTGGTCGTGGACATGCCATCGCCAATTCTCTTTACAATCCAGCAATTCAGGCAGGTGACAACTACAAGCGCAATCGCTGGACAGCAGGTTTTGACTATAAATCCCAAGCTTTTAACGTACATGGTGAGTATCTTGAAGGTCGTGACGGCGATGTGACAAGCCGTGGTGCCTATCTCACAGGAAATGTGCCTTTGGGTAAGGGTTTTGATATAATAGGTTCTTATGACTTCTTCAATTACAATACTGATTTGAAGATGGATCAGCACAAGGTAATCGCCGGTTTCCAATACTGGTTCTACAAGAAGTGCCGTTTCCAGTTGCAGTATGTCTATAAGAGTGCCTACACTGCCAACGGACAGTTTATTCATGGTGCCAATCATGCCATCATGGCCCAGATGCAGATTCGTCTGGACTATACAGGAAAGAATAAATAAATATCGTAATGACGTACGTAATTACGGTATAGCGTGATAACGAAAAATCAAAAGAAATGTTTATAAAAGTTCTCCTTACCATTATCTTCCTGGTCGTAATGGTTGGTGTGGGAATCTATTCCCGTAAGCAGGCCAGAAGTGTTGACGGCTTTGTTCTTGGCGGACGTGCGGTAGGTCCATGGCTTACTGCCTTTGCTTTCGGAACAAGTTATTTCTCTGCCGTTGTGTTCGTGGGTTATGCCGGACAGTTCGGATGGAAGTACGGTCTTTCCAGTGCATGGATTGGTATTGGCAATGCCATTATCGGTTCACTCTTGGCATGGATAATCCTGGGTCGTCGTACTAAGTTGATGACACAGCATATCGAGTCGCGTACTATGCCTGACTTCTTCGGAACTCGTTTCAAGGATCAAGGACTGCGTATAGCAGCTTCTATTATTGCATTTGTGTTCTTGATTCCTTACACAGCCGGTGTGTATAGCGGCATCTCCCGTCTCTTCGAAATGGGCTTCGATGTACCTTATGAATACTGTGTTATCGTCATGTCTATCCTCACTGCCGTTTATGTGGTGATTGGCGGTTACAAGGCAACGGCAATGAATGACTTCATTCAGGGTATCATCATGCTTTTTGGTATTGTGGCAGTCATTATTGCCGTGCTTAATTCTCAGGGTGGATTGACTGCAGCAGTGGAAAAACTGGCTGCGAATACCGATGACGGTGGTGGCTTTGCTACCTGGTTCGGACCTGATCCTTGGGGATTGTTAGGTGTGGTGGTGTTGACCTCTCTCGGAACTATGGGACTTCCGCAGATGGTGGGTAAGTTCTATAGCATCACAGATGAAAGTGCAATCAAGCGTGGTACGGTTATCTCTACCATCTTCGCATTCGTAGTTGCCGGTGGTTGCTACTTCCTTGGCGGTTTCGGTCGTCTGTACGAGCCTGTTTTGAATGAAGCAACTGGCAAGATTGCATTTGATTCTATCGTTCCTTCAATGCTCGTAACTCTGCCCGACATCCTCATCGCTCTTGTAGTGCTGCTGGTGCTTTCAGCATCCATGTCAACACTGGCTTCCCTCGTGCTGACTTCCAGCTCTACCATGACTCTCGACCTTATCTACCGTGACAAGAAATCATTGCCTGGTGAGGTAGAGGAGGGCACTATCGACGACATCGTGGCTGAGAAGATAGAGCGTCGTAAGGTTGTGGTGATGCGTGTGCTCATCATGTTCTTCATCGCTATTTCACTGCTCATCGCCCTCAATCCGCCTACATTCATCGCTCAGCTCATGGGTATCTCTTGGGGTGCTCTGGCAGGTGCATTCCTTGCACCGTTCATGCTGGGTCTCTATTGGAAGAAGGTGACAAGACTCGCTGTCTGGGCATGCTTCATCTGGGGAGTAGGTCTTACTGTAATCAATATGTTGGCTGGCAATCCTATCAATCCTATCAACTGCGGTGCTATCGCCATGTTGGGTGGTTTTCCTGTAGTCTGGATTGTAAGCCTCTTTACCAAGAAACTGCCTGCATCTACCGTTGACCGCATGTTTGAATGTTTCAAGAAAGTGAATTAATTTTTATATTATGATTTGGAATCCTAATAAAGAATGTATGAGCCGCGACGAGATGAGTGCCCTGCAGGGCAAGCGGCTCCATAAGATTGTAGAATACGTTTATCACAACGTTCCTTTCTATCGTCACAAACTTCAGGAGATGGATATCCGTCCCGATGACATTCAGACTATCGAGGATATCAAGAAACTGCCTTTCACTACAAAGAAGGATCTTCGTGACAACTATCCGTTCGGCCTGCAGGCAGCTCCTCAGAGTGAGATTATACGTGTCCATGCCAGTAGCGGCACTACCGGCAATCCTACCATCGTGGGATATACCCGCAAGGATATCGGTGTGTGGAGCGAGACCATGGCACGCTGTCTTACTGCTTTTGGTGTCAGTCGCAATGATATTTTCTCGGTGGCATACGGCTACGGACTGTTCACAGGAGGTCTGGGTGCCCACTATGGTGTGGAGCACTTGGGAGCCAGTGTCATTCCTGCCGGTACAGGAAACACTGAGAAGCACCTGAAGCTCATCCGTGACCTTGGCATCACAGGTATTGCCTGCACTCCTTCCTACGCTCTGTACCTTGCGGAGACGATGGAGAAGATGGGTATCAAGAAGGAAGACCTGAAATTGCGTGCTGGTGCATTCGGTGCAGAACCCTGGACTGAGAGCATGCGTAAGGAAATCGAGGAGCGTCTCGGACTGAAGGGCTACAATATCTATGGTCTTTCGGAAATTATGGGACCGAGTGTCAGCTATGAATGTGAGATGCAGCACGGTTCGCACATCAACGAAGACCACTTCTATCCCGAAATCGTTGATCCTAACACATTGGAATCACTGCCTGCCGGACAGACTGGTGAACTGGTGTTCACAACCCTCACCAAGGAAGGTATGCCTCTGCTTCGCTATCGCACTCGTGACCTCTGTTCATTGATGACAGGAGAGTGCGAATGTGGACGTACCAATGTCCGTATGGGTCGCATCGAGGGTCGTTCCGACGACATGCTCATCATCCGCGGTATCAATGTCTTCCCTTCACAGGTGGAAAGTGTTGTCCTCTCCCTGCCGGAGTTTGCACCACGTTACATGCTTATTGTCGATCGTGTCAACAACCTCGACACACTTACCGTTCAGGTGGAAATCCGTCAGGAGTACTTCACTGCAACCTTCGACACACCTGCTGCTATCAACGAACTCGAAAAGAAACTGGCTGCCAAGCTCAAGAGCGTGCTTAGCATTTCTGCTAAGGTTCAGCTTAAGGCTCCAGGAACCATTGAGCGTAGCCAGGGCAAGAGTGCACATATTATTGATAAACGTAAGTTGTAACAGACCCTCCCCCGTCCACCTTCCTGTGAGGGGGGGTACCTTGCTTTTTTATGTTAAGGTAGGTTCTATAAATTATGTCGAGACGATTTTTGATTTTATGTAAGTGGACTTTTGTCAGCTTTTGAGAGCGCAATGCGAGCATTGTAACCGAAAAAGATGGCAAAAAGACACCACAGAAAACTAAAAGCGGCCGATAAAACTCAAATACATTGGGTAGGGAAACTAAAAACAGAATTTTTAGAACCTACCTTAAATAATACCTAATTATATGAATACAGAACAGAAAATAGATCTATCTACTCAGGGGTCGGGGGAGAGTCCATTCTTCAACCCCGAACGTGAAACCATGACTCGCGAGCAGATTGAGGCATTCCAGTTGGAACGACTCAAGGAAACTGTCCGCCACTGCATGGTCAACGAGTTCTATCAGAAGAAATTCAAGGAGGCTGGCATCACTCCCGATGATATCCAGTCGTTGGATGATGTTCGCAAGCTGCCGTTTACTACTAAGCAGGATCTTCGCGACACCTATCCCTTCGGCATGTCGTGTGTGCCTCTCCGCGACTGCGTACGCCTCCATTCTTCAAGTGGTACCACAGGCAATCCAACCGTTATCCTTCACACACAGCGTGACCTTGACGAATGGGCGAACCAGGTGGCACGTAACCTGTGGATGGTAGGACTGCGTCCCGATGACGTGTTCCAGAACTCTTCCGGCTACGGCATGTTTACCGGAGGTCTGGGCTTCCAGTATGGAGCTGAGCGTCTGGGCATGCTTACCGTTCCTGCTGCAGCAGGTAACTCTCTGCGTCAGATTAAGTTTATCAAGGACTTTGGCACTACCGCCATCCATGCCATTCCTTCCTATGTCACTCGTCTCTACGAAGTGATGAAGGAGCAGGGCGTAGATCCTCGCCGCGACACAAAGCTCAAGGTGCTGGCTATCGGTGCTGAACCTCATTCTGAGGAACAGCGCAAGCGTATAGAGGATATGATGGGCGTGAAGGCCTACAACTCATTCGGAATGAGTGAGATGTGCGGTCCTGGCGTAGGCTTTGAATGTCCAGAGCAGAACGGTCTGCATTTCTGGGAAGACTACTACATAGTTGAGATAGTCGATCCTGTGACTTTGGAACCAGTTCCTGACGGAGAGATAGGTGAATTGGTACTTACCACACTGTGCCGTGAGGCTATGCCGCTGCTGCGCTATCGCACTCGCGACCTCACCCGTGTACTGGGACGCTCATGTCCTTGCGGACGTAATCACGTACGTCTCGACCGTATGCGTGGACGTTCCGACGACATGATAGTGCTGCGTGGTGTGAACATCTTCCCAATCCAGATTGAGAAGATTCTCATGCAGTTCCCGGAAGTAGGAACCAACTACCTCATCACTCTCACTACCGACGACAACAACGACAACATGACAGTAGAGGTGGAACTCAACGAAAGTACCGACGACTACCGCAAGCTTCAGCAGTTGGAGAAGGAGATCAAGCGTCAGCTCAAGGACGAGATTCTGCTCACCCCAATCGTTCGTCTCGTTTCCAAGGGTTCTCTCCCTGTCAGCGAAGGCAAAGCCGTCCGCGTTGTAGATAAACGTAAAGTTTATTCATAAAAGACCCACCCCCCGTCCACCTTCCGCTTCGCTTCACCAATCGCTTGAACGCGAACGCGCGATTGCCCCTCCCAGGGGAGGGGAGTGATTACTTTTAATAATTTATAATTTAGTATATGACACTTCATCAATTATCAATCTTTTTGGAGAATACCAGTGGTACACTTATCACTGTGCTCCAGCAGCTGAAGAAAGCTAACATTCAGCTTATTTCCATGACTATCGCCGACACTGCCGAGTATGGCATTCTGCGAATCATCTGTGCCGAACCCCTTCGTGCCTGCGACGTTCTCAAGGAAGCAGGAATCGCAGTTGCCCTGAGCGATGTGTTTGCCATCGAACTCGACAACCGTCCTGGTGCTGCCTCCGACGTGGTTGAGGCATTCAGTGCAGCCGGCATCAGCCTGAGCTACATCTACACCTTCCACATGGCAGGTAAGGGCATCATGATTTTCCGTACCGACAAATCCGAAGAGGCTGCAAAAGTCATCACCAGCAAGGGATTCCTCAGCATCGAGGAAGACGCTCTTGCTAAGTGGAACTGATCCTAAACAACATCACTTGCCTGACTGCACGTTGCTTTCCCGTAACGTGTGGTTAGGCGTGTTTTTTTGTCTGTTTGCAACCGCAAAACATCCTGAAATACGCAAATTCATAGATTTTTCTCCAAAAAAGTGCTGAAATAATTTGGAGATATAGAAATTTGTCGTAACTTTGCATCGCTTTTCAGGGGAACACCTCCAGAAAGCAACAAAAACAAATACTGGTGCGTTAGTTCAGTCGGTTAGAATACATGCCTGTCACGCATGGGGTCACGAGTTCGAGTCTCGTACGCACCGCACAAAGAAAGGAAGCTCTCAGCTTCCTTTTTTTGTTTTTATTTCTTCATTAATACTGACATCCGGATGTGTCCCGCCGGAGACTTCCCCTCGCCCTTTGGAGAGGGGGTAGGGGGTGAGGCTTTTTTACTTAAACTTCCTCTCATCCTTATACTCGTGGTAGGAGTGTTCCAGATCCAGGTAGTCGGGACGGTGGATGCGGCGTTTGTTTTCTGGCGGAATCTGCATATAGTCGTTGTAGAGAGCTTTGAGATAAGTGTCGTAGTCTTCGGGACCGAAGAACATCTGTCCTTCGAATTCGTATTCCTTGCGTTTTCCAATCACCGATTTCTTGATGATGGTTTTCTCGCCGTTGTCCAGCATACACACATATTCGTGCTTGTCGAAGTTGCAGAGCGTCTGCACCTTGTGCATCCAGCGTTGCAGCGTGCGGTTCTTGAATGTGAATTGCACAAATCTCGGCCACCATGACGACAGACCGTGTCCGCGCTTGTAGGGGTCGCGGTTGCGCATATACAGCAGTCGGTTCATAATCTTGAACAGCGAAAAATGGAGTCTGCGCAGGAACTTGCAGTCCGATACAGCATCCAGCGGCCATACATCCAGATACACACCGCCAAGCTGGTTGAATCCCCATCGTTCTATCAATGTGGTACTGCCGTCAATCACCTTGCTCAGTTCCATGGAGTATTTTTCGCTTGTTTCCATGCCTACGAATTCGTAAGGCTTCGGTAGTTTCTCCCTGATGATAGTTACGAAGCGTTCGTAGTCGGGACGGAGCATGGCAATGTCCATGTCATCGTCCCAGGGAATGAATCCCTTATGACGTACCGCGCCCAGCAACGTACCATTGGTGATGAAGTAGGGAATGTCGTTTTCCCTGCAGATGCGGTCAACCACCTGCATTATCTTGAACGAGCACTGCTGGTGTTCCTCAACGGTGCATTTCACAATTTTCTCTTTATTCGCCATAATAGAATATGATATTTTGGCTCACCTGCATAAACCAGTGACCCTATTCTTTCTGCAAAATTATGAAATAATTGCGAGTAAACCAAAATAAAAGACGTTATTTGTCTATTCAGCGAAAAAACGCTATCTTTGCCAATCATAATAAAAAAAGGTGAGAAATCCATGACAAAGAAAAGAGTTCTGATAGACCTTCGCGACTTGCGGAATCCAAATTGCGGCTTCGGACAGATCGCCATCAACTATGCCAAGCATTTCTCGGCTTTGCAGCTCGACGACATTCGGTTCGTGTTCCTCGTGCCCGAGAAGTGTGACATGGACTTCGGCGGCAATGTCGAGGTCGTGCGCTTCACCAAGCAGATGAAAAAGAATCAGTCTTTGCTCCCACAGGTCGATCTCTGGCATTCAGTCAATCAGAATCAGCGAGTGCAACGGCTCGAAGGCGACACCCGGTTCGTTTGCACCATCCACGACCTCAACTGGTTGCGAGAGAAAGGGTGGGCGAGTCGTCTCAAGCACCGCTGGCAAATAAAACGGATGATACGCAAGGCCGATGCCCTCACCTGCATCTCCAAGTTTGTAGGCGAGGAGATACAGCAGAACTTCAATCTCCGTGCCACACCCCTGCAGGTCATCTACGATGCCGTGGAGCGAATCGACCAGAAACCTCAGACCAAACCCTCGTTTGCCACCGGACGACCCTTCTTCTTCGCCATCGGACAGATACGCAGGAAGAAGAACTTCCATCTGCTCGTCGATGTCATGAAGGACTTTCCCGACTACGACCTCTACATCTGTGGTGACGACCATTTCGACTGGGCTAAAGTCATACGCGACAAAATCCAGGCATCAGGACTCACCAATGTCCGTCTCACAGGCAAAATCACCGACCCCGAGCGCATCTGGCTCTATGCCAATTGTCAGGCATTCCTCTTCCCCAGCCAGGGAGAAGGGTTCGGACTCCCAGCCATCGAAGCCATGCAGTTCGGCAAGGCCGTGTTCGTCGCTCCCTGCACCTGTCTGCCCGAGATAGCCGGAGGTCACGCCCATGTATGGCACGATTTGCAGCCCTCCACACTCGTTGCAGGCATCAACGACTTCCTTCCCCATTTCTATGACCGTCCCGACCGGGTGGCAGCCATGAAGGACTATGCCTTCTCCTTCAGCTACGAAAACCACATTCAGCAATATATAGACCTCTATCGCAAAATCCTCTTTTCATAATGCAAAAGGCAATCAATAACATACTCGTAATCCGATTCCGCAGGGTAGGCGACAGCGTCCTCTCCATGGCACTCTGCCACAGTCTGCGACAAACATTCCCCGGAGCCAAGATAGACTTTGTAATCAATGAGGGCATCCATACCCTCTACGAGAACCATCCCGACGTCGATCGCTGCATCACCTTCTCCGATGCCGAGAACCACAACACACGTCAGTACATCAGCAAAGTGTGGCGCACCGTCCACGACACCCGTTACGACATCATCATCGATATGCGTACCACCCTGCGCACACTCCTCTTCTCCCTCTTCTCACGGTTCCGTACACCCTGGCGCATCGGCGAACGCAAATGGTACTCCTTCGGCATCCTCTCACACCGCGTTGACAACCATGCCAAGGGAACCGGCAACCGCATCCAGCAGAACAACCTCCTTATGCGTCCTCTTGGCGAAATCACCAACCTCCGACTCTCCGAGGAGTTCCGCCTCTATGTCAGCGACGAGCACCGTCAGCGCTACCGCCAGCTCATGCAGGAGCGAGGCATCGACTTCACGCGTCCCGTCATCATCGCCACACCCACCGCACGACTCGAATACAAAGTCCTCCCTGCCGAGACCATGAAAGATATCCTCCGTCGCATCATCCATACCTTCGACGCACAGATTATCTTCAATTTCGCAGGCAAGGAACGCGATATAGCACTCCGCTATCAGCACGAACTCGGCAACGACCCCCATATCTTCACCACCATCGAGGCACCCTCGTTGCCCGACCTCTGCGCCCTCACCTCCAATTGCGATTTCTTCTTCGGCAACGAAGGCGGACCGCGCCACATAGCCCAGGCGCTCAACATCCCCTCCTTCGCCATCTTCCCGCCCAACATCAAGAAATCCATCTGGCTCCCCAACGAAGGCAACCGCTTCGCCGGCATCAGTCCCGATGACTTCATGCCCTATCAGGAGCAGCTCGACCGTCGTCTCACCTATGCCCAGCGCATGGCCCTCATGCCTCCCGACGCCATCTGGAACCGCCTCCAACCCATGCTCCGCGCGGTTTTAAGTTCTTGAGTTCTTAAGTTTTTAAGTTCTCCGGTACTATCACTTCACACTTCACTCTTCACATTTATTCTTCACTTTTATGACTCTTGGAATCCTCACAGCAATGCAGAAGGAGCACGATCAGATAGCATCGCTCCTCCAGGATCGCCACACAGAAGGCGACAAGTTCACATACACAGTTGGAACCATAGGTTCCGCAACCATCGTGCTGCGTCAGTGCGGCATCGGTAAGGTCAATGCGGCAGTAGGCACAGCCGAACTCATCCGCACCTACCGCCCCGACTGCGTCATATCCACAGGAGTGGCAGGAGGCATCGACACCTGCCTCAATATCATGGACGTAGTCGTCAGCACCGCCCTCGTCCACCACGACTTCGACCTCACCTCCTGGGGACTCGGCAAAGGCGAGATTCAGGACATGCCCCGCTTCTTCTACGCAGGCGAGCAACTCGTCGCAGCCGCCCGTGCCCTCAACAGCCCCATCATCCACACCGGACTCATCGCCACAGGCGACCAGTTCATCACCTCCCGCGCCGAGCAGCAAGCCATCAAGCAAGAATTTCCCGATGCCCTCGCCTGCGACATGGAATCAGCCGCCATTGCCCAGACCTGCTACATCTACTCCGTCCCCTTCGTCTCCTTCCGCATCATCAGCGACACCCCCGGAGCCGATGCCCATCAGCAGCAGTACGACAACTTCTGGGAAGAAATGGCCAACCGCTCCTTCCACATCACCCACGAATACCTCACCGCATTAATCCAATCCCCCCTCTAACACCCTTTTACATCCAGCGCTTCAGCGCGATGATTTCATTTATAGCACGGATTTTTGATGGAATCTGTGCTTTTTTGTGTGCTTTCTTTGTGTTTTCTGTGCTTTTTTGTGTGTTTTCTGTGCTTTTTGTGTCTGTGTGCGATAACACATGTTTTGTAACATAATTAATTATTTGCACCCAGTGTTAAAAACCTATAACTTTGCAGCATCCTAAAAAAACAATCTTTTTACCTTAAAAACTAATACTTAACTTAAATAGAGAAGAGTACTCGTGAGAGTACTCTTTTTCGCATTTTAAAGCCTTTTCCAATCACCATTCCCCCTCAAAATCCTCTCCCCGCTTATTGACAAACTGAACACCGTTTCCTTGTTCCTGCCTTACTTCATATGAATCTGATGTTGCAATAGGCTTTTCGTTTTTTATATTATAAACATTAATAATGGGTGAAATATACTTTTTCATTTTTTCAATCCTCCACATTTATTTAATATATACTTTTGTTCCATTCACAATATACAGGCCTGGACGTAAGTTTTTAAGTTCTTGAGTTTTTAAGTTCTTAAGTTTGCGTCCGCTGAGGTCGTAGATATCATTACTGAATTCTTCGGAGCTTTGCCCGAAGCGACTATAGTCGATAACTTCATTCAACAATCCTGAGCTTTCGGCTTCACTGAAGGTGTAGAAACTCTTTACATTGCTAACATCGGATATTGCCAAATAAGCCTTGTGTGCTCCATTCATGAAAGCAGAACCATCAGAAGTTATCCAATAAAAGCCAATGTTTTCGTTGTTCTTGTCAAGTGACAGAGCATAAAACTTGTCGCCGCCAGTTGTCATAGCAGCATCGTCGCTTCCCTTAAGAGCATTGTCAGGGTCTTTTACAACATTTGTTGTGACAACCTTGAAAGTCTTGTTTCCTGCAGAACCGGAAAGAACAACGGCTTCGTCGGCAGGGATAATGTCTCCCGCATCATAAATGATACTCACTTGTAAAGAGCCATTTACCAACTTGTAAGTCTTTGCGGTAACTCCTTCTGGAACCTTAAAGGCTTGGTCGCTGTAGTACATAGTGGCGTATGCACTTCCATCAGCGCTATTAAGGGTACGAATTGATTCTTTGCGGTAGATTTGAACTAAAGGATAATCTGTTGTGTTGTTTGACGATTGATAGCAGGAAAACACTTGACCATTCACATTATAGCGAAGAGAACCTTTGTAACCGGCTTTAGTATCTCCTTGGAATGCAATTGACGCATCACCTTCAGAGATGGAAATTGTAGCCTTACCATTATTACCAACAGTTGAAAGACTTGCTGCTTTCAAATAATTATAGTCGGTCCCTCCTGCCGCATACAAGTAAGAATTATCTCCAACTTTAAAGCGCCAGCAGCTGTCGGTCTTTTCCAAGGTCATTTCTGTTACTCCTGTAGTTAAATATGCTATATCTTCTGATATAGTAATCTTTTTTCGAGAATAATTATTCGTCGATGCAGCACCCATAGCGTAGCCTACATCTTCATTTACGAAAATTATGATATCGCCATCTGCAAGATCTGAAGCATCGGTTACCTTTTTATAAAAAACAGAATGATCAACAGGGTTAGAAACAGTTAAGGTGTATGATGCACTTCCTGCTTTATATGTTTCATCGCCATCAAAAGATGCAGTTATCGTAGTTGTTCCTGCAGCAATGAGTGTAATAACTCCTGAAGAATTAATTGTAGCTACAGATTCCACCGAACTTGAATAATTAATAGGAGAAAGGTTATTGCTGTTTGAGAGTGTTGGTAATGTATTGCTTTCTGTAAGAAATGCCACACATGATGATTCCGAATATGCTAATTCTGGTTCTGAACGAGTGTCAACAGGCGTACTCTCGTCCACGAGTTGATAAACGGTAATAGAGTGAGAATGGCCACTTGCCGAATATGCTTTATAAGCATAACTCGTAGCATCTGTAAACCCTAGATATCTATCAGAATTGCTTTTGTTTCGAATTGTAACGTAGTTGCCAGAGAATGTGAAAGACCAAACTGATGATTTCGAACCAAATGAAACATTTGTACTGCTGCTATTATTCAAATACTGACTTCCATTCTTCATGTAATAACCTCCAGTAGCAGATTCCAAGGTCCACACATATGATTCTGTTCCCGTAAGTCCTGTGGTTTTATAGCCGGTTACGGTTTGCAAAGCACTGCTTGATACAGTATTGTTCATTGCATGACTGCTCTGAACAAAAACGTATTTCTGGCCAGCTGATACGGAAGTTACTTGTTCAAGTTTATACGTTGTGTCTCCCCACGCAATGTTTCCTACACATATTAATAATATAGTGAGGAGGAGTTTTAAGTTTTGTTTGTAAAGTTTCAGTTTCATAATTATTTGTTTAATTGATATTTATACGCAAAGATATACATTTTCTACATAACTAAACAATAATTCAACGCTTTTTGGATATCACCTGAAATTTTCAGTGTTACTACAGACCAAAACCATCACCCACTTTGGCAGTACAACCAAGATATACTCAAGTAAAGTATAGTTTATACTCAAAAGATGTTGAGTTTAAACTGAAAGGAAGTTAACTGAAAACTTAAAATACTGTCAGTATTTATATAAATCGTATCAGTATTTTTGTAAATCGTGTCAGTATTTTAAGTTTTTGTTATGATTTTTTGAGTTTATACTTAATTGTATTTAAGTTTGAGGTTAAGGCTATTGGAGTTTTCTATAGGGTATTATGTGGCAATTAGTAGGTATAGGGTTAATTCCTGTATTTGAATTTCTGATTCATTACAAAAAAAGTGGGAGCCACAATGTAGCTCCCACTTGATGATGATATGATGGTTTACCAGAGGCCGTTGTCCCAGTCTTCGCCTGAACCTTGGTTGTCGAAATCGTCGAAGTCGTCGTTGAGGTGCTTGACTCCAACGCCTCCAGGATTCTGCGGAGGTGTGATAGGGTCTATTCCTACTTGGGGGTCACTGAGTGCGATGATTGTCTGCAATTGGATTGTTGTTATGTTCAAAACGGGTTTTATATATTTTTTCATAATTGCTGTCTCCTATTATTTAATCAGAACTATTTTACCATTCACAATATACAGACCTGGACGTAATGAATGTGAAGTGTGGAGTGTGGAGTGCGAAGTGATAGTACCGGATTTATTAACTGAGAGTTTGCGTCCGCTGAGGTCGTAGATATCATTACTGGATTCTTCATTATTCATTCTGAATTTTTCATTCAACAACCCTGTGGTCTCGTCTTCTAATACGAAGTTGAGGGACTTGGCGCTGGATGGAATCTCACCTGCAGGGAGCAAT
Organism: Prevotellaceae bacterium UBA2852; assembly: GCA_002350855.1. Next base: position 50,620 of record DEFM01000005.1, on the reverse strand, counting down.
GCCTTGCCTGCAGGAACTGTTCCTGCCGACACTCGCTGGAACTTATCGCCAAAGAGTCCGTAGTATGCGTTGTCTGCAATTGCAGTAGCAGTAGTGAAGCCTTCGAGCTTGTTGCCAGTCAGTATGTCTCCACCATTGGGCTGGATGTAGATATTGATTGTGGCATTTGGTTCTCCCTTGAGAAGGATGCCCTGTCCTGCAGCCACGGTAGTTGTAATCTGAGTGAATGTGATAGCTGTGCTTGTAACACCTGTGATTTGCCAAGCTGAGAAATCTTCATTGGCTGCATCTCGGAAGTCGAGCGCACTGGTTGATGCAAAGGTTGCATATCCCTTGTCGTTAAGTGTAACGCTTGTGGTTGCTAAAACTGGGTCAGCCACAACGGTTGTGCAGTAGGAGGAAATGTTGCCGAGAGAGTATTTGTAGAATTTGGGCACAAATGCTCCATTAGATGTGTTGATATATCCGCGAAAATCCTGTGAGTTATATAGGCTCAAATAGCGATCAGTATTATCATCTTTAGTTACAAGATAGCCGGAATTGTCAAATTCCCACAGATTCCTATTTCCATTACCTACGCGGATATTGTTGTTGTTGCTGCTTGATGTTGTTGTGTTGCAATACAACCAAGTGGTTGTAGAGCCATTTGGATAGAAAACATATCCGTCGGTTGCGTTTCCGGAAACATTCCATTTCAAATCATCTGTAACTGTAGATGTGATTTTGCCTGATTCAACTGTTATAGCAGTAGCTTCTGGAGCAGAAGATGATCCATTGTCATTCCCCATTGCATAAGAACCATCTGAAAATACAAACACATCAGATGCTGACATATTTCCAATAGCTGTCTCAAACCATCCGCTTTCTCCTTCTACCGTTGCAAACACTGCGTAGTAAGTGACGTCAGCTTCTCCCATATTAGCAGAAGTTACAAATGTTGGTGCTATGTCGGTTGTACCTGAGATCTCTTCTGAAACCCAACCCATAAATTTCTTTCCTTCAATGTCTGCGGGGTTTTTAGGGAAAGTTATAGCAGCGCCTTCTGCAAATTCCTGAGTAGTTGTTGCACCATTGACAGAGAATGTTGCGTTATGATTAGTAACTGATGAAGAATATGTATAAGATATATAATAACAAGCAACTCCCTTGGCAATATCTGTAACAGTAATGGTCAGAACTTTACCAAATTCAATAGTAGAAGAGGAAACCGTTACATTATTTGTCCCATTTAGTGAGCCTGTACCTACTGTTGTGTCACCCACTTTAAGTGTAACTGTTCCAGCTGTACCGGAAAAGCCACTAAACTTGGCACTGAGGGACGTTATATTAACATTCTCTGCAAGTGTTGTTGTGAATGTTATGCTTGTGACAGGTTTTGAAGAAGCTCCAACCTGACTATATGAAGCATTTTGTGTGAAGGACTTGCCATTACTTGTTACAGTAGTAATAGTCCATGTGTTTCCTTGACTGTCATTACCTGTGTCGGTATAAGTTACAGTTCCTGTACCAGAGGATGAAGCTCCTTCAATTTTGGTACTACCTGAAGCATTACCAAAGTTTATGGTACCGGTAGTGCCTTCCGCCCACGCGCTGCTACACAAACATAGCAGGAGGCTCATTACGAGCCATTTGAAATGTAAATTTAGATGTTTCATGTTAGTTAGATATAAAGTTGATAATTGTATGCAAATTAGGTGTTTAGCATGATGTGTTATCACATGGTGTAGTAGGTGTTACAGACTACAACGACAAAGTTAGACTAAATAATTCAATACTCCTACATCTTTGTCCAGAAAAATAAATAAACTTAATAACTCAAGAACACAATTACTCAAAAACTTCAGAACTTTTTTTGTTTGTTTCAAATCAATAGTTATCTTTGCAAAGAGGTTCGGAAAAATGGATTAAGAACCTGGAGTAAGCGCATGAAGAATCAGTATTATAACGACATTGTAGAGATGCTGCTGAAGTCCGAATCGGACGGTATGCGGCTGGGAGCTATAGCCCGTAATATCTACAACAAGGACTGCGACCTCTTCGACTCCGATGCCGAAGGGAAATTCATGCGTATATACCGCAGCGTGAAGCGTTTCCTGTGGTATCAGAGCAGACTGAAACGCTCTCCGTTCTCCCGCAACCGATGGGGATACTACGGACTGAGACGTTCGTTTGCCCAGCAACTGGAACTGTGTTTCGACGACTGGGAAGAGGAGGGCATAGTGCTGCCTGAACCTGCTCCAGTGGAACAACCAAAGCCTGAACTGCCGCAAATGCTGGACTTGTTTGCTGATTTTTTTCAGTAAATTTGTTATTTGAGACACAACCGCAGAAATTATATATTTGAGACACAACCGCAGAAATTATATATTTGAGACAAAAACCGAGAAAACCCTTTTATAATGTTCTTGTGCTTCGCACCTATGTTGTCTGTATTTTCAGAACTATCTGGTAAGCAAGCTTCCCGCTATTTCTGAAAATTCATCCAACACGCCAATCGGCTAAAGAACATTTCAAAAGAAAAACATCGCTTACGCTAAAAAACATTCGTTCTTGAGTTTCTTGAGTTCTTGAGTTCTTAAGTTCTTAGAATATAAAACATTAAAGGTTAATCGTTAAACGTATTGTTTAAGTTAATATATGAAAAGAATTCTATTATTATTGGTGGCGATGGTGACGGCAATGGGAGCCACGGCACAGAGGACACTGGCGGAGGCTGAGCACCGACGCAGTGCAAGTGAGGAAATCAAGGAGAACAGGTGGCTCGCTGGCAGCAACTACCTGGACTATGACCGTGCTTACGGGGAGGGTAACGACCGCCTGACTCCTGCTCCGAAGGGGTATGAGCCTTATTACCTCACGCACTACGGACGCCACGGTGCACGGTGGCTGCTGGGCGACAGGGACTATATGCCGGCAATCGATCCGCTGCGCAAGGCTAAGGCGGACGGCAAGATTACTGCCATCGGTCTGGAGACTCTGGATAAGCTGGAGCGTTTCTTTCCTACGTCGAAGGGACGTATGGGTGACCTCACCACTGTGGGCGAGCGACAGCACCACGGCATCGGAAAGCGAATGGCTGAGCATTTCCCCGAGATCTTCAAGACGAAGGGGGTGAAGATTGATGCCCGCAGCACAGTGGTGCAGCGTTGCATCCTCTCGATGATTGCGGAGTGCGAGGAGCTGATGGCTGCCAACCCTACGGCTCGTATCCATAACGACGTGAGCGAGTCGCTGCAATACTACCTGAACCAGAACTGGCGTGGATTGGTGCGCTACAGTAGCAGAACGAGAGGTGCAGCGGTTGATCCTTTCCGCCAGAAACTGACGCATCCGGAACGTATCTGCGAGGTGATGTTCACCGACCAGGAATGGGTGCGCAAGAATATCAATGCAGGGCAGTTTATGCGTCACCTCTTCGACGTGGCTATGAATATGCAGAGCCATGACGGGGAACTGGACCGCCGCCTGCATGTGTCGAACGACACGGGATCTGGTGCTGACCTCATCAACCTCTTCACCGACGAGGAGCTGTATGACCAGTGGCGCATCCGCAATGTGGACTGGTACACGGGCTACGGTGCTGCTCCTGTGACTGGCAGCGTGATGCAGTTCAGCCAGTTCAACTTGCTCAAGAATATAATCGAGACGGCTGACACAGTTACCCAGCCTCAGGCTACCCTGCGCTTCGGTCACGAGGTGTGTGTGATGCCGCTGGCGTGTCTGCTGGAACTGGGCAACTGCGGAGCGGCGGTGGAGAACCTGGACTCGCTGGATGCCTACTGGCGCAACTACGATATCTTCCCGATGGGCTGCAACGTGCAGCTGATATTCTACCGCCCGAAGAAGGGCAAGCAGGGTGACATCCTCGTGAAGGCTCTGCTCAACGAGAAGGAGATGTCCTTGCCTGTGGCTACTGACCAGCATCCTTACTACCGCTGGGCTGACCTGCGTGAATACTATGTGAAGAAACTGAAGGACTTCGAAGCGCTGGAGAAGGAGTCGACGATGCGTCAGCCGCTGACTGTCCGCGGAAGTGTGGGCAAACTGCGTGGCGACGTGCAGGGTGTGCCCATCGACAGCATGAACAGGAAGGTGCCTGTAGTGGTGATTATGCACGGATTCACAGGCAACCGCAAGGAAACGCTCCTCACGAACCTGGCTGACGAACTGGAGAAGCAGAACGTGGCTACTGTCCGTTTTGACTTCAACGGCCACGGCGAGAGTGAAGGGGACTTCAGCAACATGACTATCCGCAACGAGATTGAGGATGCAAAGATTGTCATACGTCAGCTGCGCAAGCGTCCATGGGTGGGTCCCATCTCCGTGGTGGGTCATTCCCAGGGTGGAGTGATAGCAACGATGGTTGCTGGAGAGATGGGCACCGACACGATTGCGAGTGCGCTGCTCTACGCTCCGGCTGCGAATATCCCTTACGAATCGAAAGAGGGTATGATGCTGGGCGCCAAGTTCGATGCTAAGAAGGTACCTGAATATGTGAATGTATGGGGACGCAAAGTAGGCAGGGATTATATTCTGATTGCCCAGAATCTGCCTCTGAACGCTACCGCTGCCTCATACCGCGGACCTGTTTGCATCCTCCACGGAACGGGTGACACGGCTGTGCCTCACCGCTTCGGAGAGGAACTGAAAAAGCAGTTCCCGAACTCTGAAATCCACCTCTACGAGGGCGAAAACCACGGATTCGGGAAATCAAGAAAGAAAGCGGTGGATGAAGGAGTGGAGTTCCTTTTGAAATGAAGAATGTCTGCGGCAAAACCGCAGACCACTGAACATAAAGTAAATGGCAACACCTTTTCACAAAGATGTTGCCACTTTTTTTTTATTCACGTAATTCTAAAAGTTTCTATGTGAGTGTATGGCTAACTTTCACGATGCAAAGGTCGGAAGAATGGCGCATATACACAATACCTAAAAATAGGGGAAAGACCCCCTCCGCCTTGCAGGCACCTCCCCCGTAAAGGGGAGGAACTTTTAATCGTAGAAGTTCCAGCTGATGCCCATGTGGAGACCTGAGGGGTTCATGGGGTAGTGAGGTGCCCAGAAGTAACGGCCATCGCTCTGGTTTACGTGATAGTACTGGATATAGAATCGGCAGCGCTTGAGCGCAAGGTTGGCATAGACGTTGATAAGCGGATAATTGCCTATGGGAATGCGCTTGGCGGTCTGCTGTGTGACGAACTGCCCGATAGCGGGTGAGTAATCGGGGGCGAAATACTCGGTGAAGTAGGTGAGGTCGGCTCCGACCTGACAATTGAGCACCTTGGCTATCTTGAAGTCAAGGAAGAGGTTGCTGTGGAGTGTGATGACCGGCAGCGGGAGCACATCCTTGTGGCTGGTGGTCTGATAGGTGATGTCGTTGTTGAAATGGAGGGGGCCGAACTTGAGTCGCTGCAGCAGCTGGGCGCTGATGATCTGGATGTTGTCGCTGCACTGGCGAACGACGGCTTCGTTGGTATAGACGGTGGTGCCGTCGGATGTGGTGACGGCTGTGCCTACATTGGCGAAGTAGGTGTAGTTCTTTATATTCTCAAGCTGAACGGTGAGCTGTGTCTTGGTGTGGGGCACGGTGATGGTGGCTCCGAGGCGTGTCTGGGTGACGCGGTCGCAGGTGCGGTCCCACCATGCATAGGTGGAGTGGTAGTGGTCGTAGTAGAAGTTGGGATTCTCACGGCTGATGAGTCCCTGAAGCTGCACTTGTGCCGTGTCGCCGAGGAGTGGGAGGTTAAGCTCTCCTGTTCCGCTGATGTTCATGTCGCCGGCATTGGTTCCCGCAACTACCACGTTGGCTTCGGCATCGTAGTGGATGTAGGTGCCTTGGGTGCGGCGGAGCTGTCCGCCAATGAGTACGTCGTTTTCGTTGTAGGTGGTGTTGCGCAGGGTGGTGGTGGCAGCACCGGCAATGGTGTCGGGCATGACGTGGTGGCGGTGGCGGAATCCTACATAGGCGCTGAGTCCAGCCACGGCATAACGGTTGAAGCCTTCATGGAGTGTGACTCCGACGTTGTTGACTATCTCGAACATGCTGTGGCGGTCGTTGACGGAGTCGCCAGGCAGGTACTGATGTGTGTAGTAATTGGTAGGCTGCACATAGGATTTGTAGTTGCGGCGGTCGCTTTCGAGGGTGAAGGCGTGGAAGAGGCTGGTGACTGGCACGAATACCTCGTGGCGGCTGGTGGAGTCGCCTTCGGTGCGGTGGAATCCTATGTGGTAGCGGTGGTTGAGATTGACGATGTCGTGTTCCTGACGCACCCATGTCTGCTGGAGGTTGGTGGGTATGTCCTTGGAGTCGTACTTCTGTGTCATGTTCTCGGGGTTGGTGATGTAGCCGTCATCGGTGATACCTCCGTTCTCACCCATCTTCATGTAGTTGTGGGTGTAGCGGAAGTGGAGGTCGTAGTGGTCGTTGATGTAGGAGAAGAATGCGGTCGGTCCCATGAATGACGTGGACTGATTGTCGTAGTATCCTTGTCCGTACATATAGTCGTAGATGGCTCCGAAATTGAAGTGCTTGCCTACGTTGTTGGTGTAGATGGCACGGAAGTGGTCGGAACCGGTCTGCTTGGAACCGCACCAGTTGTAGGTGAGGTTCATATAGGGCGACTTGGTGTTGTAGTGCCGGAAGTTCTTCAGAGGCACGAGGAACTGGTCGAAGGGCTGTGTGAAGATGAATTCGTGGTTCACCTCCCGCTGCATGTAGATGCGGTTGATGCGTGGTGAACCGAGGTTGGAGAGGGTGTTGTACTGCCCGAAGAGTCCCTCGGAACGGTCGGAATTCTGATAGAGGTAGGTGAGTGTATCGACATCCACGTCGATGGTCTCGGCATAGATGGGATGGATGGTGTGGGCAGTGATGTCGACAGGAACGACCTTGCTGCTTCTGTGGCCTTCTTTCTCGTCTATGGAATCGCCCTCAACACCGAGGTCTACGCCTGTGTTGCTCTCGAGTTCGCTGATGATGCGCTGCGCCCGTGTCGTGGTGACACAGGTAAGGAGCAGGATGATTGTGAGTAGTGATGAGAGACGAGTGATGCGCATAGAATGTATGTTTCCTACTTCAGAAGAGGAATCGCAGGATGAATTCCACGATTTTGATTACCATTGCTCCGAACCCGACGATGAAGAAAGCCGTACGGTCGTTGGGGTAGAGGAAATAGAGCGCAATGGCTACGATGAATCCGAGCATGAAAAGGGTGTTGAGAAGGAGTCGGAGCTGTGACTTCTTCTCGTCGCTGATCTTGCCGCTGCGTTGTGGGCGGCGGTGCTTGCGAGGCTTGTTCTGCTCAAGCGCCTCAGCTATGATTTGGTCTATGTCGGATGTTTTCATAAAAAAAACCTTCTCTAACTCCCAAAAAGACCCTCTCTAACTCCCCCAAGGGGGAGAACTGCCATATGGATGGGAACTCTCTTCATTTTGAAAAATGCTGGGGTTAGGCATTAAGAACTTAAAAACTCAAGCTCTCAGATATTTCCTTGAAGATTTCATCGAAGGTGTCAATGGTCTTGATGCGGAACTTGGCTACGCCGTGGAGGAGTTTGCCTTTATTGGAGAATGCCTGAGAGTCGGTTATCCAGTCTTCTGCAGCTATGCGCTCAGTTGTTTCGCTGAGGTTGTAGGTGTAGTAGATATTGGTGGCTGTGATGTCGACCTTGTCCTTGCCGATGGTGATGGTGAGGAGGTACTGGAAACGGGTGGCATCGCGGACGAGTGCCTTGCTGTTGAATACGAGTTCCTCATCACCCTGACATTCAACCTGTCCGTTGTCGTTGATGTTGACTGTAGGGTATTCGAAGTTCTTGAAGTAGTCAACGTCGCGCCATTCTCCACGCTGGGTGTTGGGGGTGTAGCGGAGGCTTGCCCAACGGGCGATGGCTTCCTTAGCCTTCTCTGGTGTGTAACCTGCAACGGCGGCAGCGTCGATAGTGTGATTGAATACTACCTTTCCGGCTTCTTCCTTGATGGCGCCTTGCATGTATTCGGTACGTGGTTTGCGTCCCTGATATTCTTTCTTTGTGAAGAGGCCTTGAGCCTGTGCTTCGAATGTGCACATAGTGCAGAAAAGCACTGTGAGAGCGAATATAACTTTCTTCATATTGATGCTTGATTTTTTATGTGCGGCAAAGTTACGGAAAAAAAGGGATAAAAATATAAATTATAAATTAAAAATTAAAAATCTCTGCGCAAAACCGCTGAGCACCGAACCTGGCAAAATCACAGAGCAGGGACTGGTAACTACTCCCCTCCCTTGGGAGGGGTAAGGGGGAGGGTCTTCCCTTTGGCTTCTTCCCATATTTCGTCCATTTCGGCGAGGGTGAGGTCGGCGAGGTTGCGTCCCTGTGCTATGGTTTTCTGCTCGAGATAGTTGAAGCGCTGGATGAATTTGTTGTTGGTGCGTTCGAGTGCGTTGTCGGGATTGATGTGGTAGAGGCGGGCAGCGTTGATGAGGGAGAAGAGGACGTCTCCGAACTCGTCGGTGGCCTTCTCCTTGTCCATATTGGCTACTTCAGCCTCGAACTCGGCTATTTCCTCCTTTACCTTCTGCCAAACCTGCTCACGCTCCTCCCAGTCGAAGCCTACGTTGCGGGCTTTGTCCTGAATGCGGTAGGCCTTGATGAGCGAGGGTAGGGAATCGGGTACTCCTCCGAGTACGGTCTTCTTTTTCTTGCCTTTCTCCTGGAGCTTGAGCTGCTCCCAGTTCTTGAGCACTTCTCCTGCAGTCTCGGCAACGGCGTCGCCATAGACATGGGGGTGGCGGAAGATGAGTTTGTCGCTCTCGCGGTTGCACACGTCTGCCATGTCGAAATCGCCTTTCTCCTGGCCGATGCGTGAATAGAATATCATGTGCATGAGTACGTCGCCAATCTCCTCGCAGATGTTGTCGGCATCGTTCTTGATGAGTGCGTCGCACAGTTCGTATGTTTCCTCAATGGTGTTGGGGCGCAGACTCTCGTTGGTCTGCTTCTTGTCCCAAGGGCATTTCTCACGGAGTGTGTCGAGTACATCGAGCAGACGTCCGAAAGCTTCGAGTTTTTCTTGTCTGGTGTGCATGATTAATTTTAGGTAGGTTCTAAAAATTCT
>DEFM01000005.1:0-41362 GCA_002350855.1 Prevotellaceae bacterium UBA2852 | reverse complement strand
ATAATTTATAGAACCTACCTTTATAATTTTGTCTCCAAAGTTAGGGAGTTTTCTCCAATAATTGTAGTTTTAACCCTTTAAAATTGCAAAAATGGAAAAAGTGAAGTAATTTTGCACCGAATATGCGCCCTTTTATGACGGCAACACCTCACCTGACCACCGAACGGGGCGCAATTACATAATTGTAAACAACACCTAGTAGAATAAATTATCGATGAAAAGATTTTACACATTATTATTTATATGCGCGTGCGCAAGTCTTGCATCTGCACAGATAAAACCGCGTAATGGTTTCGATCCAGAGAATCCTGATAACAGCGTTGCTGTCTATAGAGGAGGTAATTTTGCTTTTGAACAGCCATTGACGTCACGTCGTGTAGGTAATGCGGAGACTGCTCCTTTGCAACAAACAGGTAGTCCTCGTATTCCAGTAATTCTCGTGCAATTCAGTGATCTTCGTTTTATCAGCGGTCTTCCCGAAGGTAGTTCATGCCAGACTGAAGAGGATGCGAAACTGGTGAACGAGTTCTATGATAAGTTCTGCAATGGTGAAGAAGGAACAGACTACTGGCGAGGTGCTGGAAGCTATGGCGCTATTGCTGAGTATTTCCGCGACCAGTCTAATGGGTTATTTACACCTTCGTTTGAAATAATCGGCCCTATTACATTGGATAATGGCTATGCTTACTATGGTAAGGACAATGGCTCATCGAAAGATGTAAATGTAATGCAGTTCTTCAAGGATACTATCGCCAAGGCACAGGAGTACTTCAGCTCATGGAGTGATTTTGACAACAACGGTGACAACATTGTTGACCAGGCGTTCTTCCTTTATGCGGGAGAAGGACAGAACGGTAGTTCTGATACCAATACCATTTGGCCAAAAGAGCTTGCTTCGGGAGGTACTATTAACGGTATTTCTTATGGAAGCTATGGTTGTTGTAACGAAATATTCCAGGGTAGGACAGATGGCATTGGTGTATTTGTACACGAAGTCAGTCACGCCCTCGGTTTGCCAGACTTCTATGATTATAGCTATATAGCCTATGGAATGGACTGCTGGGACTTGATGGACGGGGGTAATTATTGCTCAAACGGATATTGCCCTTGTGGCTATAGTGCATACGAAAAGGATTTCATGGGATGGCAACCGCTGGTAGAACTGGATTTCAACACTCCTCAGCACCTGGTGCTTCAACCTATGCAAAGTGGTGGTGTCGGCTATAAGATTGTGAACCCCAACAACTCCAGTGAATACTATATCCTTGAGAACCGTCAGGCGAGAAGATGGGACTTGTTTATAGGTAGAGGTACTTCAAAGACTAAAAACCATGGACTGCTGGTGACACATGTGGACTATAATGCGTCTGCATGGAATGGGAACTACGTAAATGGTACAATCTTACACCAACGCATATCGCTTATTCCTGCCAACAACGAGTTGTACTCGTCTATAAATATGAATAACCAAGAAGAGTATAATAAGTTCATGACGGTAACAACAGGTAATTTATTCCCAGGACCTTTGGGCGTTACCTCGCTGGACTGGAAATCAGATATCATTTATTCCAATGCACTGGAAGATGATCCTAATTATAAAACTTATGTATTCAAGCCTGTATATTACATTCCGTTCAACTGCAAACTGTTGAACATTGTGGAAAACGAAGACGGTACAGTGGAACTGGACTTCTGTCCAAACGGCGAAATGCCAGATGCTATTGAGATAGTGAATGCAGACGAGATGCCAGGCTTCCAACCAATCTTCTCCATCAACGGACAGAGGGTTGGAACTACTGATGCAAATGGCAATATGCCCGCTGCACTTAAACAGGTAAAGGGAATCTATGTCGTTAATAATAAGAAATTTGTCATAAAATAAATAAACACAAAATACACGTTAATAACTCCTAATCAAAAACTACGAAAGAATGAAACGCAGTACAATGCTGGTACTTGCACTGGTTTGTGGAATGATGTCCGCAATCAAGGTGCAGGCTGACGAATGGATTGATTTAACAGAGCAATTCGTAAAGAATCCGAATTATGACGGCAACGATTATAGCTACTGGATTGGTACAGAGCTGAATGGCTATAATCCTAAAGACAATGCCGAGCATTACGAGAGAACCTACGATACATATCAGGTCATTACAGGCTTGACTCCTGGAAAATACAGGGTAGGTCTGAAGGCGTTCTATCGCTATGGCAGTGCTTCTAAAGACTATGATGCCTATAATGACGGCAGCTATAGTGCGAATCCGGTTTCTATGCTCTATGCAACATCGTCGGAAGGTGACTTTACTTCACCTATAGCTCAGCTAGCCAGTGGAGCAAGGGATGAGTCGCTTGGCGGAGGCACCGCTGATGTCGGTGGCTCCTGGTGGTCAGGCAACCCTACGTATAAGGTTCCAAACAATATGGAAGCTGCATACTATTGGTTTGAAGCAGGCTATTACCAGAACTATGTGGAATGTACGGTTGGCGACAACGGTGAATTGCAGATTGGTATTCGCAAGTTTGACTGGATTGGTGAAGACTGGACTTGTATCGACACATGGACACTGGAGTACTGGGGCACTCCGGTCAAGGCTCAGCAAGTGAAGTTTGACAAGACAACCCTGAATCTGGCAATCGGTGATAAAGTGCAAATCACAGCAACCGTAATTCCTGTCAGCACAACAATCAAGAAACTGGCATGGACTTCATCGAATGAAAAAGTCGCGATTGTTGACCAGAACGGACTTATTGAGACCATAGATGGCGGTACTGCCATTATCACAGCCAAGACTACAGACGGAAGCAACCGCAGTGCTATTTGCCGAGTAGTGGTAGAAAGCACTGGCGCTACTGGAGACGATATCTGCATCAACGAAATCATGGTTGCCAATGTGGACATGTTTATCGATCCTTCGTTCAACTACGGCGGTTTCGTAGAACTGTACAACAATACAGACAAGTCAGTTACCATCTCTAAATACTATATCAGTGACGATCCCGACAATCTGAAGAAATTCCGTTTCCCAGCCCGATACGGTGCTGTGGCAGGACACAGTTACTTGACAATATGGTTCGACAACCATTCCCGCTATGCACCAAACCAGGTGGATTTCTCTCTCGACACAGACGGTGGCACTATCTATCTGTCTGACTCTGAAGGCAACCTGATTCTGCAGCAGAATTATCCAGAAGCAGTAGCTCGCTGCTCATACAGCCGACTGACTGACAATGGCAATGAATGGGGTATGACATCCAAACCAACTCCAGGAGCATCGAACAACGGAACAGTTGCTGAGATAGGACGTCTGGACGCTCCCGTAGTGGACAAGCCAGGACAGATTTTCTCTGGAATGATCTTGGTTACAGTGAACATCCCACAAGGTGCTACACTGCGCTACACAGACGACGGATCTACTCCTACACTCGAAAACGGAACCGTTTCACGTACAGGAATCTTCCGTATAGACGAAACCCGCACTTACCGTTTCCGCCTGTTCAAGGACGGAATGATGCCAAGCGAGGTTGTTACCTATACATATATTCTTGACAATGGCTACACACTGCCTATCATCTCTGTTGCAGGTAACTATGAAGACCTTTACGGCGATGACTACGGTATCTTTGTCCGCGGTAACGGTAACGGACTTGTAGGCAACGGACAGTCTTCACCATGCAACTGGAATACAGACTGGGAACATCCTGTGAACTTTGAATACCTGTTGGATGGAAGCACAGTGTTCTCTCAGGAAGCCAGCATCAAGAGTGCAGGCGGATGGAGCCGTGCATGGAATCCTCATTCATTCAAGATAAAGGCAGGAAAAGTGTATGAAGGCAGAAAGTATCTCGACTATCCGTTCTTTGTAGATAAGCCATATCTTCGCCACAAGGTGCTTCAGATACGTAATGGCGGTAACGACAATGATGCCCGAATCATCGACCCGTCAGTTCAAGAAATCATCCGCCGTTCGGGAGTCAATGTTGACAACCAGTGCTATCAGCCTACACAGCATTTCATCAATGGTTCATATATCGGTGTGATTAACATGCGTGAGCCAAACAACAAGCACTTTGCTGTGGCAAACTGGAACTACGACACCGATGAAGTTGACCAGTTTGAGATGAGTCCAGACTCAGGCTATGTGCAGAAAGCAGGCGATGCAGAGGCGTTCAACCGTTTGTACACCCTCTCTTATCATGCAAGTGAAGAGGCTTCTTATGACGAAATCCGCAATTTGCTCGATATAGATGAGTTTATCAACTATTGCGCAATACAGTTGTATCTCGGTGGTACAGACTTCCCACAGAACAATGTGAAGGCTTACCGTCCAAGAGTAGAGAATGGCAAATTCCGCTTTGTCCTGTTTGACCTTGACTTCGCTTTCAATACCAGCGATCCCTTCTCCAATTTCTTCAACAAGCAATACCACACATTCGATAATCTCTACGACACCACCGATGCCTTGGCAGCAGGCAAGACTATTCAGAACAACCGTGTGGTTGAGGAAATCAAAGTCGTTACCATCTTCAAGAACTTGCTGAATAACGACAGCTTCCGCAAGCAGTTCATCGATTCTTACTGCTTGGTAGGAGGAAGTATCTTCACTCCTGAGCGCTGCACAGAAATCGTGGACGAACTCGTTGCCCGAGTTGATAATGCAATGGCAATGGAAGGAAGACAGTGGAATCTGTACAACTCTTCTAACAAGGTGAAAAACGGATTCACTGCAGCTCGTCAGCTCTCCATGGTCAACACCATGAAGAGTAACTACGATTCATACTTCCACCTGGGTTCAGTAGAGAGACAGAAGGTGAGCCTTACTTCCAATATCGACGAAGCACGACTCTTCGTAAATGATATACCAGTGCCAACCAATAAGTTCAACGGATACCTGTTTGCACCTGTCACACTCCGTGCATCTGCACCTGCAGGTTATCAGTTCCTGGGATGGCAAAGCGATGCAGGCTCAGTAGGCGAGACTAAGACATTCTTCTCTTGGGGAAGTCAGTGGTCATACTACGACCAAGGTTCGCTCGACAATCAGGGCTGGCCTTCAGTAAGTGTGGCAAACTGGAATAAAGGCTATGCTCCTATGGGCTATTATACCAGCGACTCAAACAACTCCCGTGGCTACAAAACCTATCTCGAATGGGGAACAGATGCCAACAACAAGCGTCCAACATACTATTTCTATCGTACCCAATACCTCAATGTGGAACCAGACGGCAGCTATGTCTTCACTCTGAACTTCCGCTGCGACGATGGGTTTATCATCTATGTCAACGGACAAGAGGCAGGTCGCTACAACATGCCTTCAGGAACAGTAAGATACAATACCTACTCTACACAGTATGCACCTGGCAATCCTGACAGCGGCTCAATCCTCCTCTCTCCTGATTTGTTCAAGAAAGGATACAACTCCTTCTCTGTTGAGGTACACAACTGCGATAACCACTCTACCGACATCTACTGGGATGCAGAAGTGGTTTACCAGGTAGTATCAACCGGACAGAACATCATTTCTGCGGAAGAAGAGTTTGAGATGCCTGCTACCGGCACACTCAACCTTACTGCGATGTACGTCAAGGCAGACCCTGAAGAAGTGGTTGGAAACGATGTACATGATGTAAGAATCAACGAAATCAGTGCTTCCAACAGCATTTATGTCAATGAGTACTTCAAGCGCAATGACTGGATTGAGCTTTACAATACAACCAATCACGACATCGACGTGGCTGGCTACTACCTCACAGATAACCTGGAAAAACCGACTAAGTTCCAGATTGAAGCAGCTTCTTCTGTAGATCAAACCTACAGCACTGTGATACCTGCTCACGGATTCCTCGTAATCTGGGCCGACAAACTCGATTCACAGTCACAGCTCCACACAACATTTAAACTCGCTGCAGAGGGTGGAAGCGTGATGCTCATGGCTCCAGACAAGTCATGGAGAGACACTCTGAACTACGTCGCTCACAACGGTGACCAGTCTGTAGGTGTTTATCCTGACGGAGGAAGCAAGATGTACGTCATGACAACTCCTACCATCGGAGAAAGCAACAGAATGAATAGCTATACAGTGGAATTCGAAGAACCTGTTATGCCGGATGACGATCCAAATGCTATTGCAGAAACCGAGATTAACCTCAATGGCGGCATGAGCCTGGCATTTACAGGTGATGCACTCGTCATTCGTAGCGACGATCCTACACTCTGCTCAGTAGAAGTATTCTCTGCTTCCGGACAGAAGGTGATGTCAACGAAGACTGATGTTGCAGACCAGTCCAGCGTAGGAGTCGCAATGCTCCCAGCCGGCATCTATGTAGCTCGTGTGAAGAATGCCGAAGACGATATCTGCAGGATTAAATTCGTGATAAGATAACAAAGCAAAAAACGTGTTCACAAATGCTGTGGACACGTTTTTTTTGAAAAAAACGAAAAAAAAATGCAAAAAGATGCATGAAGTAAAATTAAAATTATATCTTTGCAACATGAAAATGATGAAAACGACTTTCCATAGCCGGGGTTAAGGATCGATCGGGATACTCATCAAATTACATCAGAAAACCGAGGATGTTTCGCGTATTAATGGCGGGCCACGCCCGAAAGGGTAACGAAAGTCGGTGGATTACAAAGGTACGTGGGCACTCAAATCTTATTTCACTCGGAGTTTCATCACATCTCCTCCCGGCTTCTTTATAAATGGTTGCACCTGTCTCAGGTGCAACCATTCAGTGAAAAGACATTACTACTTTATATCGACCAAAGGAAAGTTGCCGGAGTGGTCGAACGGGCCGCACTCGAAATGCGGTGACCGGGTAACTGGTCCGGGGGTTCGAATCCCTCACTTTCCGCAAANNCTGCTTTGCGGAAAGTGAGGGATGAAGAACCCGGGTTCGTAATCGCGAAGCGCTTGGGGCAACGCTCCCATGACTCCCTCACTTTTCACTTTCCCATCCCATTTTTTTTCGTTCTTTTTTTCTTTCTTTCACAATTATCATTATATTTGCATCCCAAACACCTAACTAAATTCTCTATGCCAAATATCGACACCAGTCAGATGCTGCCGAAAGGCACGCTGCTACATGACAATGCCTATCGCATTGACAGCTATCTTGCATCTGGCGGATTCGGAAACACCTATCTTGCTACCAACATCGCTTTTGACGAGAAGGTAGCAATCAAGGAGTTCTTCCTTCGCGGTCAGTCGGAACGTACCGACGATATGCTTTCTGTCAGAGTTACCAGAGGACAGGAACTGTTCTTCGACGAGCAGAAACGTAAGTTCGTCAAGGAAGCACAACGCATCCGTCGTCTGCGCAATCCCCATATAGTCCGTGTGCACGACCTTTTTGAAGCCAACGGCACAGCATATTATGTAATGGACTATATCGACGGTGAATCCGTTGCCGCACGAATAAAACGAACAGGCAAACCATTTAGTGAAGATGAAACCCGCAACATACTCACTCAGGTGCTTAACGCACTTACCGAAGTACATGAAACAGGAATCTACCATCTTGATATCAAGCCCGACAACATCCTGATTGACCGCAAAGGTAATGCCTATCTCATAGACTTCGGTGCCAGCAAGGTACAATCACAGTCAGGCGATGGAGTTAACTGTACGTCGGCTTTCTCCGCCACACCTGAATATGCACCACTGGAACTTACCGACGGTAATATCCAGAATATCGGAGCTTGGACAGATATATATAGTATAGGTGCAACCGCCTACCGCATGCTGACAGGCACAGTTCCTCCTCGCAGTAGCGAAGTTGTGATTAGGGGTTCAGAAGCATTCCGCTTTACCGATGCTGTATCCCAGTCAATGCAGAAATTCATCTCAACCTGCATGGCTGGAGACTATCGCAAACGACCACAAACTGCTGCGGCAACAATAGAGACGTTGACTGTTAAACCACAAGTTGTAGTGCAAACTAAACCGCAGCCTAAGGTTACTTCACAGCTCTCACGTGTTTCTGATGAAACTAAGGTTATAGAGAGAAACATCAAAAATAACGAACCTTCAAAAAAAGAGAAAACAGAGCCAAGTGAAGTGAAAGAAGAGGTTAAAGCTGTTCTTGCTGCTTTTGTGTTTTCAGGCTTAATGATTTTTTTAATGATACTGATTATGATAATTGTGCAATAGAAGAGGTAGCAGAAGACGATGAAGAATATGTTGCCGATGTTGAAAAGGAAACCTTCACAGTTAATGGAGTTGATTTTAATATGATATATGTCGAAACAGCAGCAGAAGGTAATGAATTTTATATTGGAGAGACAGAGGTTACTCAAGAATTATGGAAGGCTGTTATGGGTAGTTTGCCTTCAGAAATTTCATCGTCTTCTTATGATGTCCTTGGCAGTAACCGTCCTGTTTGTTATGTTAACTGTGATGACTGCGACCAATTCATTCGGAAACTGAACAGTATCACAGGCAAGAATTTCCGTTTACCGAGTGAGAGTGAATGGGAGTATGCCGCTACAGGTGGCTTGTATACACATAATTATACTTATAGTGGCAGCAATACTATAGAAGTTGTTGCATGGTACACTTCAAATACAAATGACAAGGGTAGCCGTGACGTTAAGACCAAGCGTCCTAATGAACTTGGGATATATGATATGAGCGGTAATGTATGGGAGTGGACGAGTACTATGTCGGGTTCTCTTCGCGTCCACCGTGGTGGCAGTTGGTACAGCGACTCGTGGTACTGCTCTGTTACGCACCGTAGCTCCGATGCGCCTGCGTGCCGCTACTTCAACCTTGGCTTCCGCCTCGCCCTTTAGTTCTATTGACAATAATACAATGAGCAAAAAACGACCCTTCGAGCCTTTGAAGCATCGAAGGGTCGTACTGTATTATATATAATATGTAAAGCCTTATTCAATCACCAGCAGGAAGCCGCCTTGTGGGAGGCAGGTGATGGCTTGAGTCAGTGAAGCCTTCACCTTGCGCTGGGTAGTGATAATCTGATAGGCATCTGTGCCGTCAGTGAACTGAGTCATGAGGTGTGAGCCTTTGCGGAGGAAGTTGAGAGGGAAAATCATTGTGCGTGCTTCCTTCTCACCGTTCAGTCCTGCTACATACCAGGTCTTGCCGCTGCGACGGGCAACAACGAAGGACTTACCCGGATAACCCTGAATGAAACGGGTCTCATCCCAAACCACAGGAACAGTCTGCATGTGCTTCTTAGCTAATGGAGTCAATGTGAGGAAACCCTCTGGACGGTCTGCCCAGTGCTGAACTCCGGATTCAAATGCAACGGAGAGTGCCAGCTCATGAACAAAAGATGACTCGTGAGGATGCTGCGAGTTGGTAAAGGCAACAGGAGTGTAGTCCATAGGACCTACCACGTTGCGGGTGTAAGGTAGCAGACAGTTTATACGGGCACCATTGCTGGTCATATAAGGAGAGTTATTGTACTGCTCAGCACCATAGACAGCTTCCTGCGACATGAGGTGAGGGTAGGTGTGGCTCCATCCACGAGGCAGTGTGCATCCGTGGAAATTCACCATCATCTTGAACTTGGCAGCATCGTCGAGAATATCAAGGTAGTAGTTCATCATATTCTGCTTGTCGCTTTCGAAGAAATCTACCTTCACACCAACGATACCGATTTTCTTCAACCATGTGAATTCCTCTACGCGGTTCTCGTGAGTAAGCATACGATTGAGCGGAGTGGCTTGCACCCAAGTGTGGTCGCCTCCGGAGTTGTACCAAATCCAAGGTTTGATACCCTTTGAGAGAGCATAGGCAACAGCATCTTCCAGTTTGCCGCCGTTGGTCATGGAATCCCATTCCCAGTCAAAGAGAACGTATTCCCAACCCATCTCAACAGCAAGGTCAACGTATTGGCAGCAGATTTTGTAGTCCTTGGTGCCGTGGTTGTATGCCCAGTACACCCATGCAGCACGACCAGGCTGAATCCAGGAGAGGTCATTACCCATGGATTCCAAAAGTGCTGAGGATGGTGCATCAGACACGTCATCAACTAAAGTGGATTCAACGATATCACCCAGAGTTCCTACGATGGCTACACGCCAGGGAGATGCCCAGCTGCTTTTCCATGTAGGATTGACAGCGCCCTTGTCACGTCCTTCCCAAGCGAAAGGATAGCTAACTCGGTATGCATCAGCAGAGGCGCTGTTGTCGAGGTGAGTGGCGCAATACATACGTGATGCGTTAGCCTCGGTGAGCAGAATGAACGAACCGTCTGTCTCGAAGAGTGCAGGATAGCCCCATGCTCCCTGCTGGTTAGCTTTCTCCTGATAAGGGAAATCACCCTCATAACTGGTGACGTATTTCTGCAACCAGCGATGGCTGTCGGAAGGAATGAAATATGTGGTTTGCTCACCGGTAAACTCAAGTTCATCACCTGCATTGTTTGTGATGTTGTAACGAAAAGCAAGACCGTCGTTGAACAGACGCACCTCAAAAGTCATTGGAGTGCCTTTGCTTCCCATGAACAATACTGATTCGCTTCCGTACTGGTGGCTGACATTCTTCTGCTTGCCGCGGATGTTGGTGTAGGAAACGGTCTGGATTCCTGTTTCGTTTGTCGCAACCAAGGCGAGGTCTTTGGCGAAGTCCTCATCGCTCATCGTAAAACCAATTTGTGTTCGAAGCAGTTGCTTGCCGTTGGATGTCAACGTCAGGAATGTTGCTTCGCCGTCCTGCTGAATGTTAGCCTCCAACTTTCCGTTAGGACTCTTCACGCCAGCCATCATGGTAGTGGCGCAAAGGAGGAGTATTAAAAGAGATTTTAGTCTTTTCATTTGTGTTTGAGTTTGAGGTGTTAATTAAAATCTACGAGGATGCGGAATACCTGTCCTGGATTCTGACTCCACCACTTCATAGTCTCCAGAGCTTCCTCCGGACGGACAATTTTGGTGATGAGTTCATCGATAGGACATGTGCCGCGCTCCAGATAATGAATAACAGCGCGGAAGTCAGAAGGCATGGCATTGCGTGAACCGCGGATGTCGAGTTCTTTCTGAACGAAATACTTGGTCTGGAAGGAAACCTCAGACTTGGCATAACCGATGCATGCAACTCGTCCTGTGAATGCCACTTCGTTTACTGCCATCTGATATGTAGGAACACTTCCCACAGCTTCTATCACCACGTCGGGACCAAAACCACCTGTGATTTCACTCAGGCGTGCGTGAACATCCTCGGTCTTGGTGTTGATAACGTAAGTTGCACCCATACGTTTAGCGAGTGCCAGCTTCTGATCGTCAATATCTGCTGCAACAACGGTTGCACCACGCATAACGGAACGAACAATCGCCCCCATTCCTACCATTCCGCAACCTATAACCATAACCACGTCGATGTCAGTAACCTGTGCACGGCTTACAGCATGGAAACCAACTGACATTGGCTCTATCAGAGCACAGTCGCGTGGAGATAGGTTACCTGCAGGAATGACCTTTTCCCAAGGCAGAACGATATATTCCTGCATGGCTCCGTTGCGCTGAACACCGAGAGTCTCGTTGTGCTGACACGCATTTACACGTTGGTTACGGCATGATGCGCATTTACCGCAGTTGGTATAAGGGTTGCATGTGACTACCATGCCTGGTTTCAGGGTTTCTGGCACGTCCGCGCCAACGGCTTCTATCACAGCACCCACTTCATGACCTGGAATCACAGGATTAAGAGCCATGGTGTTGCGACCCATGAATGTGTTGATATCTGAACCGCAGAAACCTACATAGCAGAGTTTCAGCAGCACTTCGTTGCTGCCCGGAGTACGTGGGCTTTCAACTTCAATGATATTGAGTTCTTGATTGTGAGAAATTTGTATAGCTTTCATATTTTAAATTAATAATTAAGAATGAAGAATGAATAATTCATTATAAATTGCAGATTCTTCATTATTTTATTATTCTGACATATTCTTAATATAGGGGAGATCGGGCAGATTCTGGAATCCGTAGAACTGGCGGGCGTTCTCGCCAAGGAAGAGAGTCTTCTCGTCTTCGGTCAGTTCCTTGCTCTTGCTTACGAAGTCGTAGGACATTCGGTAAGTTATGGCTGTAATAGTACGTGGATAGTCACTGCCCCACATCAAACGGTCCATGCCGACGAGGTCTGCTGCCTCACGAATACGCTTGATGGCTGTGGGGAAGGGATAGAACTCCGGATTGTAAAGCCATGTGATACCGCCTGACTCTACCATCACGTTCTTGCCCTCACGTGCCAGCAGTACCTGACTGCGGAAAGAATCTGTTGTAGGCATACCGAAGTGACCGATGGCAACTTTCAGCTGTGGACATTCCTGAATAACCTCACGCATCTGTGCTATCTGCTTCTCATCGTCGGCAAGACACATGGAGAGAACCATGTTGTTCTCTTCCATAAGCTTGAAGATGGGAAGGAGTTCGGTGAGCGGCTGTGTCATGCGGTGTCCCGGATAGGCAATACCCTTCAGTCCACGGGCGATGACATCCTTTGCTTCATCGAGATTCCATGCCATTCCCATGCAGAAGAAACGGTCGGGATAGTTCTTCTGAACTTCTGTGAGATAGTCGTTCTGGCATCCGTCGATAAGTTCCTGAACCACTACTGCTGCATGGACCTGTGCATAGTTCATGTTCGACAGGAACACCTCAGCGGTGTTTCTGCTATCAATCATGAACGGTGGAAGCATCTGCACCTCCTCATCAAAGAAGATACTGCGTCCGTTCTTCAGCGACAGAATCCGTTTACCGTCAATCTGAGTGTCCTGCTTCAGCCACAAATGACTGTGTGCATCAATAATCATAACTGTGAATTTTTGAACCTTTGAACTTCTTGAACTTCTTGAACTTCTTGAACTCTTGAACTAAGAATTAGCCCATGTTACACGTTGTTGGTCACCGATAATCTTCTTCACTTCATCAACCAGTTGCCAGTCTGGTTCCTCGTTCGCCCATTCTATGTTGCGACGGACATTCACTGGATTGGCAGAAGAGAAGAGTGTGGATGCTATGCGAGGATTGCTGACGCTGAACTGAACAGCCAGTTTCTCGATAGGATAGCCCTTCTGATTGCAGTATTCTGCAGCACGCTGGCAAGCTTCAACCAATGGTTTTGGTGCTGGGTGCCATGCAGGAACTCCACGCTGAGAGAGAAGACCCATGGACAGCGGTGAAGCATTGACAACGCCTATGCCTCTCTGCTCGAAGAATTCGAGATAGTCAGTGAGTGCGTCATCGTTGAGTGTGTAGTGGCAGAAGTTGAGTATGCTCTCAACCACACCAGGTTCACTATGTTCAATCACCCATTTCAGGTTCTCAAGTTGCAAGTCCGTTATGCCGACATGTCCAACCACGCCTTTCTTGCGGAGTTCCACGAGAGCAGGCAGGGTTTCGTCAACCACCTTCTGCAGTCCGCCAGGGAGAGCAGCCTGGAACTCTATGTCATGAACATTGATGAGGTCGATGAAGTCAATTCCCAGACGTTCCATACTCTCGTAAACACTGTCTGTAACTCGTTTTGCAGAGTAGTCCCAGGTGTTCACACCGTCTTTGCCGTAACGGCCGACCTTGGTGCTGAGGAAATACTTGTCGCGTGGAATACGGCGCAATGCCTTGCCAAGCACTGTCTCTGCCTTGTAATGTCCGTAGTAGGGACTTACGTCAATGAAATTGATACCACCTTCGATAGCAGCTTCAACTGCTTCGAAACTTTCATTCTCTTTAGTTTCGCGGAAAACACTGCCAAGTGAAGACGCACCGAAACTGATGTGGGAAATTTTCATCCCGGTTTTTCCTAATTCTGTGTAACGCATCATTATATTTTGCAATTTTACAATTTTACAATTTACAATTTAATCCATCCGGATGTTCAAAGTCCTCCCCCTTGGGGGAGTTAGAGGGGCTCTTTTGTGTCTTCAATACAACCTGAACATCCTTTCCATCTGCTGCCATTTCTCATCGCTGCGAGCAGATTCGTCTTTGCCTTGGAAGGCAGCGACGAAGGCTTCCCATTCTGCCTGACGAGGAAGGGTGGAGAGGCGAAGCATGGCTTCTTGCCAATTGAAGTCAGCAGGTGTATCTACAATCATTACTAAGTGATTCTGGAGAATATAGATTTCCATTTCCTGGATTCCCACTTCCTTTATACCATCACGAATCTCTTTCCAATGATGTTCCTCGGAGTGCCAGTAGCGGTACTTCTCAATCAGCTCAGGATTGTTGGAGATATCCATGAACTGAACATAACGTTTGATTTTCCCGTCAGATATTGTTTGTATGTATCCTTCCATCTTTATGCCTTGCTTAATAACTTACGATATTTCAAACCATACCATGCGCATACAGCGAAGCAGATGAGTGGAACTATGTATGCAATATGGTAGATCTGCTCGTTCTGGTGCATGATGTAAGCTGTAAGCTGTGGAACACATGCATTTCCTACAATTGCCATTACGAGGAATGAAGAACCTGATTTTGTTTGCTCACCAAGTCCCTGCAGTGCGAGAGAGAACTGAGTGGGGTAGATGATTGACATGAAGAACGATACAGCAAGCATGGCATAGAGTCCTACGTAGCCTCCTGTGCTCATGATGACATTGCAAAGGAGCATGTTGACTGTGGCATAGACGGTGAGCATCCGTTCAGGAGCAAAGCGCACCATCAGCAGTGTGCCTATCCATCGTCCAACGAGGAAGGCGAGCATGTATAGACCGAAGAATGTGGTTGCGGTCTCTTCGCTTATTCCGGCGTAAGTGCTGCAATACACAAGGAAAAGACTGTTAATAGCAGTTTGTCCTCCGTTGTAGAAGAACTGTGCGATAACACCCCAGCGCAGGTGGGGCTTCTTCAGTATTGAGAAGTCGATGAGTTTCTTCTTTGCACCGCTCTTAGCCTTTTCATCCTGTTCCTCGTCACCAACCTTAGGCAGTTTTACCCAGAACAGAATCACAGCCACAGTAATGAGAACGATTGCCAGCAACAGATATGGAACTTTCATTGAATCGGTCTCAACCTGAATATATCCTTCCCATCCGCCCGGATAGTCAACAGGCAGTGTGTTGCGATCGTAAGACTCTCCGCTAAGCACGAGCTTGCTGAGGAACATAGCAGAAATGAATGCGCCAAGTCCGTTGAACGACTGTGCGAGGTTGAGTCTGCGGGGAGCAGATTGAGCATCGCCAAGTACGGTTACGTATGGATTTGCTGCTGTTTCGAGGAAACACATTCCTGTGGCAATGACGAACAATACACAAAGATAGACTCCATAGCTCTTCACTTCTGTTGCAGGGAAGAACAGCAGTCCGCCTGCTGCAGCGATAAGAAGACCAGTGATGATTCCCACTCGGTAGCTGTAGCGACGCATGAACATTGCTATAGGAATAGGGCAGATGAAGTATGCGAGCCAGTAGGCACTTTCTGTGAATGAAGCTTCAAAAGTGTTCAGTTCACATGTTTTCATCAGTTGTCTGATCATTGTTGGCAGCAGGTTGCTGCTTATGGCCCATAGAAAAAACAGACAGAAGATAAGTCCGAGGGCTAAAGTGTTCTTTTTCATTTAACTTGCAGTGTTATATTAGTTTTTCTTTTTTTGTTTACTGCAAAGTTATAAATCCTCTCCTTTTTCTTATATTATTATATGTGCTTTTTATAGGACAAAATTGATATTAATTATAAAAAGAAACAAAGTAGAAAGAAAGTGTTACAAAACAGCAAGTTCCGAGAACCCTGTAATTCCCGGAACTTGCTGTTTCTTTATGTCGTTATATCGTATTGACGTTATAACGTGATATCGTTATTTCGAAGATTCTTAATAAACTCTGAATCCAATTGTTTTGCGAACTTCACGCAGCGTGGCTGCAGCGCTTTCGCGAGCTTTCTCTGCACCCATCTTCGCGATGCGGTCAAGACGTTCCTTGTCGGAAGAGAAATCCAAGATGCGTTCGCGGATAGGATTCAGAGTCTGAACCATGTCCTCGGCAAGCTGTTTCTTCATGTCGCCGTAGCGAAGAGTGCAGTCGTTCCATTTCTCATCGAAATAGGCAACAGTCTCAGGCTTAGAAACAATACTCATCATGGTGAAGAGGTTCTGAATCACCTCAGGTTTTGGTGAGTTTGGTTCCTGTGGACCATTGTCGGTAACTGCGCGCATCACTTTCTTGCGTACTACCTTCTCATCGTCACAGAGATAGATGCAGTTGCCGTCGCTCTTACCCATCTTCCCGCTTCCGTCCAGTCCTGGAACTTTCAGGGCATCGCCACCGAAATAGTAGTTCTGTGGTTCAGGGAAGAGTTCTGTCTTATAGATATTGTTGAAACGACGTGCGCATTTACGTGCCATTTCCATATTCTGCTCCTGGTCCTTACCTACTGGAACCCATTTTGCACGGTGCTGAAGAATGTCGGCAGCCATGAGGGTGGGGTAGGTGAACAAACCAGCGTTCACGTTATCGGGTTGTTGACGTGCTTTCTCCTTGAACGTAGTTACGCGTCCCAGTTCACCGAGATAGGTGTTCATGTTGAAATACAGATACAATTCGATGGTTTCTGGAACATCGCTCTGTACGTAGATGGTTGCTTTCTCCGGGTCTATTCCGCAAGCAAGATACTCGGCAAGGATTGTGCGAGCCGAATTTTGTATGTTTTCAGGAGTTGGGTGTGTAGTCAGTGAATGCCAGTCGGCAATGAAGAAAAAGCAATTGTATTCTTCCTGCATTTTCACAAAACTACGAACTGCTCCGTAGTAATTTCCGAGGTGAAGGTTTCCTGTTGGGCGTATGCCACTAAGAACTATATCCATTCCAATTATGAATTATGAATTTTGAATTATGAATTAAAAAAAACACCTCATTGGTGTTTATTTCATTGCAAAGTTACGACAAAATCTCAATTTATACGATAATTTGCCTGATATTTTCACAAAAAGCAAAAAAAGCATTATCTTTGCCTGCTAAGAAGCTTTTATGTTTTCTTTTTCTTCCCGTATGGGGTAACTACTCCCCTCCATACAGGGAGGGGTAAGGGGGGCTGTTTTAATATGACAATACTTAACTGGACAATCCTGGTTCTCTACATTATAATTGTAGTCGGAACAATGTTGACGGTACTCCTTGAGAACCGCCAGCCAGCTAAGACTATGGCATGGCTTTTGGTCCTGGCGTTTGTCCCGGTTGTCGGAATTATTCTCTATATCTTCTTTGGTCAGAACATCCGTAAGGAGTTTATCATCAATCGCCATACCATGGACCGTATGACGCGGAAAGCCATGCTGGAGGTAGCTCCAAAGAAGGATTCTCCACTCATAGAACGTCATCAGACTCTCATGCGCCTTTTTGCAAACCAGAGTTTTGCTCTTCCGATGAAGAACAACGAAGTGGAGTTCTATACTCAGGGCAAAACATTTTTCCCTGTACTGAAGGAAACACTTCGTAATGCACGCCATCACATCCACCTTTCTACATATATCATAGAGAACGACCCACTTGGCAACTCCTTTGCCGATGTGCTTATCGAACGTGCACAGGCTGGTGTTGAGGTACGTGTCATCTATGATGATGTAGGTTGCTGGAAAGTCCGCGGAAAGTTCTTCAAGCGAATGAAGAAGGCAGGAGTGGATATCCGCCCGTTCATGCCAGTGCACTTCCCTATGCTTACTGGAAAAATCAACTACCGCAACCACCGCAAGATATGTGTGGTTGACGGACAGGTGGGATTTATCGGTGGCATGAATATAGCTCAGCGCTATCTGGAAGGAACAAAACGAGGTCCGTGGCGTGATACCCACCTCAAGGTGGTCGGTGATCAGGTGCATGCCATGCAGCGCACTTTCCTTGAAGACTGGTACTTCGTCAGCAGATCGTTGCTTTCAGATCAGAAATACTATCCGCCATCACTATCCGCCGTCAAGAACGACTGTATGGCACAGATAGTGACCAGCAGTCCTACATCGCAGTGGGCAAGTATCATGCAGGGATATGTGAGGATACTGCTCGAGGCACGCCATTATGTCTATATGGAGACACCATATTTTCTGCCGACCGATCCAGTCCTCTTCGCTATGCGTACGGCAGCACTGTCGGGCGTGGATGTACGACTGATGATACCTCGTCATGGTGATGCCAAAATTGTGGAATGGGCAAGCCGCTCATTCCTACCACAAGTGCTCAGGGCTGGAGTTAAGGTGTATTTCTACGAAGACGGATTCAACCACTCCAAGCTTCTTGTGTGTGATGACTGTATCTGCACCTGCGGTTCAACTAATCTCGATTTCCGCAGTTTTGAGAATAACTTCGAAGCGAATATGTTTATTTATGACGAAGCTGCTGCTCTGCAAGTCAAACGGATCTTCAGTGAGGATCAGCATCACTGTACCTTGATTAAATCAGAGCAGAACCTCTTCCGCCGTCCGTTCTTGCACCGCTTCGTAGAGAGTTTCTTCCGCCTGCTTTCACCTCTGCTTTAAATGCCATTTTCCCCTACTTAATACCTTTACGGAAACAATAACAAAAAAACACCACAGTGTTTTTGAAAAAATACTGTGGAGAATTTTAAAAAACACCGTGGTGTTTTTCTGACAAAACTTAACCGACGATTTTCAAACAGAAAAACTCACGTTATTTGAGGAATTTGCGGAGTTGGTTCAGGTATTCTTGCCTGTGCTTCAAGTACGACTCAGCGTGTTCTGCACCTTTTGCTATCCAGAGTTCTTTGTTGTCAGGTTTTGCCTCGTACAGACGGTAAACCATCTCTGTGGGAACGAACGTGTCCTTATCTCCATGAATGAACAGCATGGGGTAGGTGCATTTCCTGACCTGATTGAGCGCAGACGCTTCTCCGAAATACCAGCCATAACGAATCTTACACAATAGGCTGGTGGTATGCAGAAGCGGAAATGCGGGCAGTCCGAACTGGTTCTTCAGCTCTCCTGCAAATTCATCCCACACACTTGTATATCCGCAGTCGTCAACGAAGCGTATGTCCTTGATGCCGGCAGGCATTTCTTCTGCAGACACCATCATCGTTGTCGCTCCGCCCATTGACACTCCGTGTACCGCCATTGTGTCGCTCTTGAATATGGACATCCAATGAAGTATATCCTTGCGGTCGAGCCATCCCATCTGTATCATATCTCCTTCACTTAGTCCGTGGGCATGAAGATCTGGGAGAACTACATTGTAGCCCAGTTCCTTTTCGTAAAGACGGGCAAGATAGAGGAACTTGATATTGCTGTCTCTCCATCCGTGAATAACGATTGCGGTTTTATTGCTGCCTCGGTTTATAACAAGAGAATGATGCCGTTCTCCTGTAGGCATTAATACAAATGTGTCGCGCAGAGCTTCATGCTTTCTCAGACTGTCTATCCATGGACGTGTCTCAGGATACTTGTTAAAGAGTTCCCGATAGCAAGCCACTGTGTCGGTGCGGCTCTCGTCAGGCGACAGTGAATAGCTAAGCATATAGAAACTGCCACCGACAATGACAATCAATATGATTATCACTACGGCAATCAATGAACGTATTATCCAGGGTTTAGACATAAACGTGAAGTGTGAAGAGTTTAGTGATAGTACCGGCTGGGCTAACCACTCCCCTCCATGCAGGGAGGGGCAGGGGGAAGGGTCTTCTTTCTATTTAATATTCTCTCTGATCTTTGTCAGGTAGCGTTGCATGCGGTCTTCGTCCTTGGTGTCGATGATCTCAATGAGTTCCTTCATCTCGGTACGGATCTGCTCTACCTGTTCTTTGGTGTAGGGGTTGAAGAGAATTTCGCGAAGCAGGGTGTCATCCTCACTGAGTACACCCTTTGCAATTTTCATGTGACGCTTGAATGTGGTTCCGGGAGCGTCCTGATGCTTCATCACTGCGGCAAAGGCGAAAGTGGAGATGAACGGTATGGAAAGAGAGTAAGCCACAGTCTGGTCGTGCTCTTCGAATGTGTATTCAAAGATGTTGAGTCCGAGACGTGCATAGAGATCCTTGAAGAAACAGCGTCCCATGTAGTCACCTTCATTGATGATGATGGCATTCTCATCATTCAGTTTGCCAAGGTTGGCAAAGGTCGGTCCGAACATAGGGTGAGTGCTGACATAGCGGAAACCGCTTTCCTCGTAGAATTCCTTGAATCCAGTCTTGACAGAAGAGATGTCGCTGAGGATGCAGTGCTCTTTCTGAAGATGGGGAATCAGCTGACGGAACACGTCGAGTGTGTATTTCAGACTGACGGCATTGATGACGAGTTCGGGATTGAATTCGTCAATCTCTTCCATCGTTGTGAATCGCTGTGAATTATAGATGAAGCGCAGGCGTTTTGAATCGATTTCGTAAACAGCCACTTCGTGGTCAAAACTAAGTAAATCTGTGAAGAAGGAACCCATCTTGCCGGCTCCAAGGATTAGAATTCTCATATTATGTTATTATTTTAATTCAAGATAGGGAATCAATTGCTCCAGTTCTGCATCGGTAAAGATGCCAGTGGAACGTAATTGCTCTATAGTGTTGATTGTTCCGTTAAGACGGATGTAGTTCTGAATGTCTTTGGTGTGCTTATATCCTATGTAGGGATGTGATGCCAACTGCCGGAAATCTGCAGCGTTCAGATTAATCTTGCGAAGAGCAGGCTTTTGTTTAATCTCAAACCACGAGAGTGTCTCTTTCGGGAAATTGAGGATTTCGCACAACTGCTCTATGCTGACATATCCGCCAAGGCGTTCACGATGAATAACTATCTGACGTGAGAAGTATCTGCCGATACCTGGAATACGCTGGAGGAGAGTGGTGTCTGCAGCGTTCGGGTCAACAGTGGTCGGTGATGTGAATTTATTGGATGTGTATTCGGCTTCGTGGTGACTGCTGTCCTTTCGTTGCCAGTTAATTGGTTCTGATTGCTGCCCCTCCTCGTAGGTGTAGTTGGGACGGCTTTTTACCTTTCGCTGAAACTCTTCTCCTATACGCATATAGGGATGTATGAGTTCGATGTCTTCAGGAGTCCAGTTGTAGGTAGAGAGAACATCGTTCTCGCTGCTGAAAACCTTGCCGCTTTCACGGTAGTGAACCAATGCCACAGCCTTGTTCTTGGCAATGCCCAGCTTCATCAATGTGGCTGCATCCACGGTGTTCGGGTCAAACGTATGCGGAAGAGAATTGTCTTGCGTGGAGTCGGAAGCCTTTCTGTTAGAAATACTGTCCACATCCATTAGCCTGGTCGAAGGATCTTTACCGTTATCTTTCTCCGATGAGCCAATTGTCTTTCCCAACCAGAACACAGCCACAAGGATGAGAATCACAAGAATGATGCTGTTTGTCTTGCGATCGGATTTGCTGTATGAGAAATACGATTTGAACATGGTAAAGAACTGGGTGGTTGAAACCGTTTACTTGCGGTTGATGATTTCCACCTGCTGACGAACACTCTCTTCGTGGATAGATTCGAAAATCTGACGTGTGCAGTTGCTGTCGATTCCGCAAAGTGAACCCTGTGCACCACGTTTGTCAAGAATCTCGGCATAGCGGCTGGTCTGGACAATAGTCATACCGTGCTCTTTCTTGTACTGACCGATTTCGCGGCTGATACGCATACGCTTGGCGAGCAGTTCGATGAGAGAGTTGTCGATATCGTCAATCTGACGGCGCAGAGCGGAGATGTTTTCTGTTGAAACTACTTCGTCACGGATTACGAGCAGGTTGATGATGTATTCGAGAATTTCTGGAGTTACCTGCTGGTTTGCGTCGCTCCATGCCTTCTCTGGGTTGTTATGGCTCTCAATGATAAGTCCGTCCATTCCCAAGTCCATAGCTTGCTGACAGAGCGGAGCGATGAGGTCACGACGGCCACCGATGTGGCTTGGATCGCAGATAATGGGCAGCCCAGGAAAGCGACGGCTCAGTTCGATAGGAATCTGCCACATTGGGAGGTTGCGATAAATCTTCTTGTCGTAAGATGAGAATCCGCGGTGAATGGCTCCAAGTCGGGTGATGCCTGCACCATTGATGCGTTCCAGTGCTCCTACCCACAGTTCGAGGTCAGGGTTAACAGGATTCTTTACCAATACAGGAACGTCCACGCCTTTCAGTGAGTCTGCCAGTTCCTGTACTGCAAACGGATTGGCACTGGTACGTGCTCCCACCCAAAGGATGTCGATTCCGTATTTCAGTGCAAGTTCCACGTGGGCTGGAGTAGCCACTTCGGTAGCGGTGAGCATACCGATTTCGTCCTTTACACGTTTTAACCAAGGAAGTGCTTTCTCTCCGTGACCTTCGAAACCGCCTGGTTTGGTACGTGGTTTCCAGATTCCCGCACGGAGAATGCGGAATCCGTTGTTGTAGAGTTGACGTGCTGTGTCCATTACCTGTTCTTCGGTCTCGGCACTGCATGGTCCACAGATGATAAGAGGACGTTTGGGTTCTATACCGGGAAGGTTAAGTGGCTGAAGATTGAGTTCCATATTATTATTCTTTTTTTATTTCTAGTATTCCTAGTATTTCTAGTATTCGTAGTATTTACTTAAAAACTTCTTTAATTCTATCAAGTGCCTTCTGCATGATGTTGTCCTTAGCGCAGAGGGAGATGCGGATGTATCGTGCTCCGTTGCTTCCGAAGATGAAGCCTGGTGTGATAAACACTCTTGCCTCGTGAAGCACTCGCTCTGTGAGTTGCTCTACATCGGAGTAGGTGTCCGGAATCTTTCCCCAAAGGAACATACCTGTCTGCTTCGGATCGAATGTACAGCCGAGGCTTCGCATTATCTCCTCTGCAATTTTGCGGCGGCTGCGGTAGGTTTCCACGTTTGCCTGCATGTGCCATTCGTCGGTGTTGTCGTATGCAGTGGCTGCAGCCAGTTGCATGGCACGGAATGTACCGCTGTCGATATTACTCTTGATTCGCAGAATCCATTCAACGAAAGTGGAGTTGGTAGCAAGCATTCCCACACGCCATCCTGGCATGTTGTGGCTCTTCGACATAGAGTTGAATTCAATGCAACACTCTTTTGCTCCAGGGACCTGAAGGATGCTCAGGTGTTCACCGTCGTTAAGGATGAAGCTATATGGGTTGTCGTTGATGATGACTATGTTATGACGACGGGCGAAGTCCACCAGCTTCTGATACAGTTCACGGGTTGCAGGAGCACCTGTCGGCATGTGGGGATAGTTGGTCCACATGACCTTTACACCTGACAGATCCATCTTATCCAGTGCGTCGAAGTCGGGTTGCCATCCGTTTTCTTCAGTCAGATCGTAGTTGATGATTTCTGTACCGAGAATGCGGTTGAGCGAAGTGTAGGTTGGATAACCTGGGTTTGGCACAAGTACACGGTCGCCGACATTACAGAGTGCGAGGGTGGTGTGCAGGATTCCTTCTTTCGAACCGATGAGCGGTTGGATTTCGGTGTTCGGATTCAGTTCCACGCCATACCAGCGTTTATAGAAATTTGCCATTGCCGTACGTAGTTCTGGTGTGCCGATTGTTGGCTGGTAACCGTGTGCGGCAGGATTGTTTGCTACTTCACAAAGCTTGTCGATAGTAGCTTGTGATGGTGGCATGTCCGGACTTCCGATGGCAAGACTGAGTATGTCCTTGCCTTCAGCATTGAGACGTGCAATTTCTTTCAGCTTACGGCTGAAGTAATATTCGCTCACATTGGCGATGCGGTCTGCTGGTTGGATATTCATAATGTAAAGCCCCCTCTAGCTCTCCCATATAGGGAAGGATTCTGACATCAAGGGGTAATATAGTTTAAGAGTTAGAGTTCGTGAGTTGTTTTTTATATTGTGGACCTTCCATCCTTGTATTCACCGAGGATACTGAGTTGCTTGGTCAGTGGACGGATGGCGTCGATTGATTGGCGGTAGCGTATATAGTCGTTGTAGGTAAGGTCTACGTAGAACATATATTCCCATTCGCGTCCGATGATAGGCAGTGATTGTATTTTTGTGAGATTGATCTTGTAGAACGAGAAGATAGACAGGACTTGCGACAAACTACCTTCGTTGTGAGGCAGAGAGAACACGATGCTCGATTTGTTCGACTGCTTTGGGTCGGAAAGGTTTTCTGCGTTCCAAGGGTCTGTGACAACAAGGAAACGTGTGAAGTTGTGTTTGTTGGTTTCAATACCCTCCTGCAATATCTTCATGTTGTAGAGGTCAGCACAGTATTTGGAGCAGATGGCAGCGTGTCCGTGCAGTTGGTTCTCACTGATGTTCTGAGCCGATGCTGCTGTGTCGTCGGTTTCAACGACTTTGAAGTCTGGATGCTGCTTGAGGAATTCCCTGCATTGCATGAGTGCCACGGGATGGGAGTTTACTTCCGTGATGTCTTCCCAAGACTGGTCGGGCAGGCACAGGATAGAGTGGCTGATTCGCAGTTTGTGTTCACCAACGATTTGCATTCCGCTGTCGCGAAGCAGTTCGTAGTTGTGTAGAAGACTGCCTGCGATGGTATTCTCAATTGCTACGAGTGCAACGTTGTTGGAGTCCTGGCGCAGAGTATCGAATACTTGCTCAAAAGTGTCACAACAAAGCATTTCCAGTTCTTCACCTTCGAAGTATTTGTGTGATGCTATGTCATGGAAACTTCCTATGACTCCTTGTATGGCTACTTTCCTCATTTGCTGTCGTGCTGGTTACAAAAAATCCCGCTCACTGTATTGTGAGCGGGACTTTGTATGATTAATTATAATTATATTATTTTTCGTGTTGTTGTATGCACATACACTTTCCCGCTCTACTTCTTGTCAAAGTAAAAGTAAAAAAAGTAATATGTGTTGTAATACTGTGTCATTTTATCGCACTTTTTGTCTTTTGCGTTGCAAAGTTATAGTTTTTATATGGTTGTTGCAAGAAAAATGATATTTTTTTTGAAGAAAAATGAATAATCTGTGACTTTAGCTCCCAATACACATTATAATATTAATAATTATAAATTATAAATTCTTAATTCTTAATTATTCTTCACATTCTCCTTCCGGTACTATCACTTCACTGTTACATCACTTCGTTCTGTGATTCTTGCTTCGCAAGCGACTCTTTGAGTTGTTTCAGAGGTATCGTCGATAATTTGTCACGACTTTAACTCTTACCTCTCACCCTCCCTTCTTTTAATTCGAGCATTTCCTCAGCCATCATGTATTTGATGGCTTGCTCTATTTGTGGAGTGGGGAAGGGGAGTTCTTTCAGTTGTGTCACCGGATGCCATTGTCCGTCTTTGAGCAGTTTCTTGATGGCTTCTGTGATGGCGTTGAGTTTTTCCTCTTCAGAACTTTGGTTCTTGCGGCTGAGACAAACGTCGCATTGCCCGCAATCATGGTCTGATTCCTCTCCGAAATACTCCAGCAGCATGCGGCTACGGCACTTGTCGTTGGTCTGGGCGTATTCGATAATGGTATTGATCCTTTTCTTGTATTCTTCGAGTCGCTGGTCATAGACCATTGGTGTCAGGCTGAGACTGCTGCTTTCGATGCGTGGAGTAAGGAAAGTGATTGTTGGTTGGTTGGAACGGGGAATATAGTCTAAGATGCGGCGGTTGTTCAAGTCTTTCAGTGTGTCGTAAACTTCGTCGTTGCTGAATCCTGTATTGGCGGAAATGATGTTCTCGTCTATGTAGGCGAAGTCTGCAAACAGCCCTGTATAGTTGCGAAGCATCTGGCTGATTATGGTTTCTGCTTTGTTGCCGAGATTCTCCAGACGGTTAAGTCCTTCCTTACTCAAGATAAACCTTACCCGAGAACGGAAATCGTTGTCGGTGGAGTATATGATATACCCTGCTGCGTCGAGGATTCGGAGCGCAGAGTCTGTCTGTACGGGGAATTGTCGGAAGTTCTTGCAGAACTGTTCAATGCTGAAGTAGTGGGTCTGTCCCAATGCTTCTCCTATACCTATTTGATAATAATAGCAAATGTTATCGTATGTCTGGCGAATATAGTCTTTGGGCGGATATTGCTGAGGTACCCGCTGCAGCATGGTTCTTCGGTTTACGGGGTTGTAAAGCATCACGGCGTAAGCTTTGTTGCCGTCGCGTCCAGCACGGCCTGCTTCCTGGAAGTAGGCTTCTATGGAATCGGGCAGATCGTAGTGGATGACAATACGTACATCGGGTTTGTCTATCCCCATGCCGAAGGCGTTGGTGGCAACCATAACCCTGCTTCTGCCCTTCATCCAGTTGATTTGTCGCAAGTCACGTTCTGCTCCTGTGAGCCCGGCGTGGTAGTTCTCTGCCGTGATGTTCTCTGAATTGAGCAGTTTTGCAATCTCACTGGTCAGTTGCCGGTTGCGGGTATAGACAATGGCACTGCCTTTGGTAAAGCTTTTCAGAATGTGTACCAGCTCGTCTTCTTTGTTCTCTGTTTCTCGTACCACATAAACGAGGTTCTTGCGCTCAAAACTCATGCGGATGCAGTTCTCCTCAGGAAACTTCAGCTGACGTTGAATATCTGTCACAACCTCCTGTGTGGCAGTGGCGGTAAGCGCAAGAACCGGAACGTGATAGGGGATAAGGTTGCGCAGTTGGGCTATGTTGCGGTAGGCTGGTCTGAAGTCATAACCCCATTGCGATATGCAGTGCGCTTCATCTACGCAGATAAGCGAGATGTTGTGCATATAGTTCAGTTTGGCTTTGAAGATATCGCTTTCGAGTCTTTCAGGAGAGAGGTAGAGAAAGCGGAAATCGCCGAGGATGCAGTTGTCGATGACTCGCAGGATGTCGTCGTGCCTCATGCCTGCGTGAATGGTTTCAGCCTTGATTCCACGCATTCGCAGTTGCGACACTTGATCCTCCATGAGGGAAATAAGTGGTGTGATTACTAAGCACAGTCCTCCCATGGCAATGGCTGGAACCTGGAAACAGATGCTTTTGCCTCCGCCGGTCGGCATTAGTCCGAGCGTGTCACGTCCTTCGCCTATGCTGCGGATAATATCTTCCTGGATGCCGCGAAATGATTCGTAGCCCCAATACTCTTTCAGTATGTCAAGATATTGCTGCATAGTTTAGCTTTATCAGCCCTCTTGCTCGGCAGTGCGGATGTCGATGATTTGGAGCTGCACTTCGCCGCGCTTATGTGTATTCTCTTCTACGGTATAGACGATGTCGAATGCACGTTTGGTCTTGACGTAGCGAGCCTGCGAACTCTGTCCGAAGGCAATTCCGTTCATCACGATGTTGGACTTGGAATCAACGAGTTCGAGTTTGATATGCTCCTGTTCACGTCCCACAACCTTGCTGGTGCCGTAGTCGTACACTTTCTGTGTGCAGAACACCGGTTTCTCGTTGTTTGGCCCATAGGGACGCATTCTCCGCAGGTCGTTCTGGAAACGATGACCGATATCACGGAAGTTAATCACCGCATCAATGTTGATGGTCGGTGTGATCTGCTCTTCGTTGGTATGCTGGCTGACATACTGCTCGAATATCTTTGCAAAAGCGTCCACGTTGTCGGGCTGCATGGCAAGTCCGGCTGCGTAGGTGTGCCCGCCGAAGTTCTCAAGCAGGTGACTGCAGCTCTGAATAGCCTTATACACATCGAAACCGCTGACGCTGCGTGCCGACCCTGTTACGGTGTCACCGGTGCGGGTAAGCACTACTGCCGGACGGAAATAGGTTTCTGTGAGGCGTGAAGCAACGATACCAATCACACCCTTGTGCCATTCAGGATTGTAGATGACTATAGCACTGCGGTCGAGCATTCCAGGAGTGCTGTCGACAATGTTCATGGCTTCTTCAGTCATGCGCTTGTCGAGTTCCTTACGCTCTTCGTTGTATTGGTTGATTTGCTCAGCAAGCTGTGTCGCCTTGTGGTGGTTATGCTCCACGAGCAGTTCCACGCTGGCAGTACCGTTCTGCATACGTCCGCTGGCATTGATTCTCGGTCCGATCTTGAAGATGATGTCGTTCATCGTGATGTGAGCCGCTGTCAGTCCGCAGAGGTCAATAACTGCCTGCATTCCCACACTTGGATTCTGGTTGAGCTGGCGGAGTCCGTGGTGTGCGAGGATGCGGTTCTCACCCATGATTGGCACGATGTCGGATGCGATACTTACAGCAACCAAGTCGAGCAAAGGTATGAGGTTGCTGAATGCAATCCCGTTGCTAATGGCGAAAGCCTGCATGAATTTGAATCCCACTCCACATCCAGAAAGGTCCAGATATGGGTAGGTGTTATCCTTGCGCTTGGCATTGAGGATGGCAACTGCCGGTGGCAGGGTTTCATCCGGAACGTGATGGTCACAGATGATGAACTCTATGCCAAGACTCTTTGCATAGGCTATTTCGTCGATAGCCTTGATTCCGCAATCGAGAATGATAATGAGTTTTACACCGCTTTGGTGCGCATAATCCACACCCTGTCGCGACACGCCATACCCTTCGTCGTAGCGGTCGGGTATGTAGTAGTCGATGTTTGAGTAGAATTGCTGCAAGAATCGGTAAACCAGTGCTACTGCAGTGCATCCGTCCACGTCGTAGTCGCCATAGATGAGGATTCGCTCTTTCCTTCCCATGGCCTGATTGAGACGCTCAACGGCAATGTCCATATCGCGCATAAGGAACGGATCGTG
Organism: Prevotellaceae bacterium UBA2852; assembly: GCA_002350855.1. The sequence goes on along the minus strand of DEFM01000005.1, from coordinate 12,855 downwards.
AAGTGAAAGCAGTGATGGGTGAAAGTACTGCTTAACCGCTTCCGGGGTGTCTATTCCTCGCTCAATGAGCAATTTGCAAAGTACTGGATTTACGCCTGTCTGTTGCGACAGTTCAACTGCAGCCTGCTTCCGCTCGGGTGTAGCTTCTACGTAATTCCATTTGTAATTCATTATATGTTGTCATTTTTATTAATTCTATTGGACAGCCACGGTTGTTTAGAACCCTCTGAATGGCTTGTGATTTATAATTTGTACTTTGTACTTCGTGCCTTGTACTTTAAAAAGTACATATTACGGCAAATTATCGTGTAAAATTACGATTATTATTTCAAATTGAACATTTTTTTAATGTTAAATATGTAAAAACGACAAAAAAATGACAAAAAAATCACACAAATGCGATTGCATTCGTGTGATTTATAAATTAGAAGGAGTAGGACTTATCCTTACAATTCTCCGATTTCGTCAGCTACTCCGTCCATTACACCCAGGATCTTGTAGAAGATAGAAGTGAATGCTTCTGGGTCTGTAGTTGGAAGGTAAGTCTGGTAGGAGATAGCGTAGTTCTCGTTGTAGATTGCAACTTTCACAGCCTTCCAGAGGCTGAGAGATGGCATTGCGTCAACAATCTTCCACTTTGGGAAGTCATCGTTGTAGCGGTAGTAGCAAGAAAGGCTGACGTACATTGGAGATGTGTCCTTTTTGCTTACTTCAACGTAGTAGGTTGTACCCTCACGTTTGAACTTGATGTCGCCGTCGCTGTCAATTTCAGGCTGGAAGCCTTCGTTGCGAAGCCAGTTACTGATGTTGCGGCGGAGGCGTAACTGTTGGTCATTGAACTCTGCTGATTGTGCGAATGCTGTGCAAGTTGTGAGCAGCAGCAATGCGATGATTGTCTGAATTCTTTTCATGATTGTGTTATTTTTGGTTGATTAATAATTGTTTGTTTGATGCAAAGATAGTGTTTATTTATTTACAGCATACTATTTCCCGGACTTTTTTTGCTGAACATCTAAGTTTCGTTGATGAAAGTGTGGTGTTTTCACCTTGAAAACCTTAAAAATGCAATTTAGGGTTTATTTGATATTTTTTTCGTACCTTTGCAGTGGAAATATTGACTGACTACAATTATTTATGAAAAAAATTACTCTGATACTTGTTATGGCACTCATGGGCAGTGCTATGAATTTGTGTGCACAACAGGCTCCGAAAGGACAATGGCGTACATTGACTCTGAGTGATGGAAGCAAAGTGAGAGCAGAACTTCGAGGAAATGCGTTCATGCATTATTGGATGGACGAGGAAGGAAATTGCTACACTAAGCAATCGGGTAGTGAACTCTATGCCGATGCTGACATGAAAGCCCTCCGCACCCAGTATAATCGTTATCATAAAGCAGGGACTGCGCTCTCTCAGGGAAAATTCCCTCGTAAGGCTCCGCGCAGAATCCCTATTGGCGGTGAACATGAGCCGCTTAAAGGTACTCATAAGGAACTTATTATCCTTGTGAATTTCAGTGATTGCAAATTCCAGAGCGATCACGACAAGGCCTTGTTTGAGGCAGTGGCAAATGAGAAGAACTATGTAAATATGTCATTGGGTCTGAAGGGTTCTGTCCGTGACTATTTCGAATTCCAGAGCGATGGTGATTTTACTATGGATTTCGACGTGGTTGGTCCTGTCACTCTTGATCATCCATATTCCTACTATGGCGTAAACGACCAGTATGGCAACGATGCATATCTTGGATACATGACCTACGATGCAATTATGGCTTTGGGTAAGAGTGTGGATTGGTCAAAATACGACAACGACGGCGATGGATATGTGGATCAGGTGTTTGTCATCTATGCAGGAACCAATGAGGCTGCAGGCGGTGACGAAGATACAGTCTGGCCTCATAAATATTACCTCTCAGGTAGTGCTGCTACCAATTATCAACCTGTGAAGATAGGAAAAACCTATATCGATGACTATGCCTGCAGCAGTGAGCTTACATGGTATGGCTACGATGATGCAGGAGCGTTGATATTCGGTATTGCAGGTATAGGAACACTCTGTCATGAGTTCAGCCACTGTCTTGGCCTACCCGATGTCTATGACACTGGCAGCAACGGAAACTATGGCATGAACACATGGAGCATTATGGACGCAGGAGAGTGGAACGGAATCAATGCACCTGGACTCACACCACCTTGTTACACTGCCTACGAACGTATGTATTGCGGATGGCGTCAGCCCATCGAACTGACAGAAGACACAAAGATTCGTGGAATGAAGCCAATCAGCGAGGGTGGCAACACATATATTATATATAATAAGGCGAACCGCAATGAGTACTATCTGTTGGAGAACCGTCAGATGACTTCTTGGGATGAGGCACTTGAAGGTCGTGGACTGATTGTCACTCATGTGGATTTCGACAAGACTATATGGGATAAGAATGAGGTGAACAATACCGACGAATATACTTTATCTGGCAACACACATCAGCGTCTGCATGTATTGGCTGCTGATAATTCCTATCAGACCTACAAGGTTGATACAGAACTCGGCATTCAGTACTACGACTATACTGATGTGGACGGTGATGCCTATCCTTATGGCAAACTCGACAGTCTGTCGAATATGTCCATGCCTCGTGCTACGCTTTACAATGCCAATAGCGACGGACGCAAACTCCTCAATGTGAGAATCCTCAACATCAAGCAGAATGAAGACCTCACTATTGACTTCGACTTCCGTGCTACTGCAGGCGACGATGGAGGCACACCTGCTGATGAAGTTTATCTCAAGGAAACCTTTGACCAGTGTAATGGCAAGGGTGGTAACGACGGACTCTGGAGCGGAAGTATAGCCACCTCGCAACTCTTGACCGATGTAGCAGGATGGACAGCAACCAACTCCAAGAACGGAGCATATCAGTGCGCTAAGTTTGGTAGCAGCCGTGTGGCATCAGTTGTTACTTCTCCAGAATTTGCCATCAACGGCACAGTGCTCGTATCCTTCAAGGCAGCAGCCTGGGCAGGAGATCCTACAGACCTGAATCTTTCTGTATATTGCAAGACCGACGATCCTGCGAACTTTACGCTCAAACAGACTCAGTTTGAGATGAAAGACAGCGAATGGACCACTTTCACAACCACACTCACCGGTTTCGGCAAGATGCAGTTGCGTTTCACCCCACAACTCCGTTTCTTCCTCGACGAGGTTGAAGTCCGTGGAACTGGTGATATCACAGGGATTGATGATGTAAGAAGTAATATGGAAGATGTAAGATGTGGTGTCTACGATCTCACTGGACGCAAACTCAAGAACATAAAAGCTCAAGAACATAAAAACTTACATCCAGGTCTATACATCATCAACGGGATAAAAGTATTCATTAAATAAAGAAATTGCGCCCTTTTTGAAAAGTCTAAACATCGACATGATGACATGACGACGTCACGATATCACGACATCACGATATAACATTATAACGAATAATCAAAAAGGTTGCAATTATTCCTTTCTTGCAATTTGTAACGAAACAGATGCCTTTCTGTTGGAAAAATAAAGCAGGTGATAGCAATTTGTTAAATATTGAGATTTTTTTAAACATTTTACTATATTTTCAGATTTATTTGTGTAATTTTGCGCCCAATTGTATAAAAACCTAATAAATATTCATTTCCAAACTAACAAAAATGAAAAAACTTCTACTTATTAGTTTATTATTTCTTACCCTCACTGGTGCCACGGCTCAGAACGTCACCTTTCATGGTAATGTAATCAACGGCTTCTGGTATCAGAACAATGACAATCGAGAATGGACTGCATGGCTCATAGGTATGTATAATTTCACAGACAAAAAGCAGACATGGGCATACGATATCAGTCGTGAGTACGATTCTGAGACAAGCATGATGACCTACACGTCGTCCAATATCGATATCACTAACGCTGCCATATACGGCGGACAGGGTGCCATTCGCGTTGACAATTATTTCTATACTTTCTACGGACGTGAGAAGGACAACGATGACGATCCTGGAAATATCGGAGGCGAATACGGCTCTGAGACCATGGAAGTAGTAGTTCGCAAATGGGATATCAACACCTGGGAACTCCTTGACACACAAGTTTATCCACCATCACGCAATCTCAACTTCGTGGATCTGACTTATGATCCCGGTGACGATGTAGTTTATTGTATCTACAGCGACCTTACTGATTCTGAGAACAGTGCATTCAGCACATACTATCTCGGAACTCTCAATCTTGAGACCATGACAGTGAATCGTATTGGTACAAAGGCTCTGGCACTGGAATTCCGTACTCTTGCAGCCAATCCTAACGGTAAGCTCTATGCTATCGCTTATGGTGGACGTACAGGCACAAACTCCAGTTTCCCAGGAACACTCTATAGCATTGACAAGAAAACCGGTGAGTATGAGGCTGTCGGTGAAATCGGTCACGGCATTCCTCGCACTGCCATGCAGTCTTCTGTATGCGACTGGCGCACAGGTAAGCTCTATCATGCTGGAAATATGTACAACAGCGATGTGGAGAAGAGCACACGTGAGAAGAGCGTAAAGGAGACAGGTCTCTATGAGATAGACATCACAACAGGTAAGTCCACCCTTATCTCCAAGTTCCCTTACAAGGAAACCATCGTAGGTCTTTGGATTGAGGGCGACTATGAGAAGAAGACTCGCGACCTGAATATCTCATTCCAGACACCTCGTCAGATGGAGGCTGGAAAGACTTCCAACGTCATAGTAACAGTGAAGAATATAGGTTCTGCCACATCACAGGGCTTCAATGTTGTTCTTACCGCTAACGGCAACGTGGTGAAGACTATTGCCGATACGGAAATCGAACCAGGTGAGACAGCAAGCTATACATTTGAATATACTCCTTCTGTAGCCGACGGTTCATCTGTAACATTCCAGGCAACTGTAGATTATGCAGCAGACGAGAATAAGGACAACAACACAACAGAGGCTGTAACAGTCAACGTGCTTCAGTCCACACTTCCTTCTGTAGAACTTGAAGGAAAGATGGAAGGCAACAGTGTTCACCTCATCTGGGACGATCCAGTTATGGAGATTGTCACTGAAGACTTCGAACGCTACACTCCGTTCATCATCAGCAACATCGGTGACTGGACCACACTCCAGCTCGGCGGCAAGGAGGCAACAGCAAGCCTGAACTCTTGGGAAGGCACTTACAGCTATCCTAATGCAGGTGCACCATTCGCTTATCAGGTGTTCAATCCAGCAGAAGCAGGCTTCGACAGCTATTATTATGAAGCAGATACATGCACATACTACTGTCAGTCCGGTAGCCAGATGCTTCTCTCTGTAGTCGGTGCAAAACGTTCAAGCAATGCCCAAGGCTACGAATATGTAGTAAGCAATGACTGGTTCATCTCTCCTGAACTCTCAGGACGTAAGCAGACCATCAAATTCTATGCAAAGGGCTGGACTTCACAGGTGAAGGATATGTTCGGTTCATACCGCCACTACACAGAGTTCTTCAATGTGCTCTACTCAATGACTGACAACAACCCAGAGAGCTTCATCAAGATTGGTGACACCAACGTTGCTCCAATGTGGTTTAGCGACGGAGCCTTCGAATTCGAACTCCCTGCAGGAGCCAAGTACTTCGCTATTCAGTGCGTCAGCGATCCTGAAGGAACAGTGCCAGAAGGACTGAACGAAGATGATTACGACTATGTGAACAACGAAGGTGAAGGATTCATGTTCTTCCTCGACGACATCATGTATACTCCTGCACCAGCCAACCATATCGGATACAATATTTATAAGAATGGTGAGCGCCTTAACAGCGAACTCATTCCTGTTACTACACTCGAATACATTGACACCGATGGTCAGGGCGAGACCAACAACGTCTATGCAGTTACTGCAGTCTATACTGAAGGTGAAAGTCCACTGTCCAACACTTATACAGTCGTTGGAACAAGCATCGACAACATTGAGATCGCCAAGAGCCATAAACTCAACGGAGTCTATACAACCTCCGGTCAGTATGTAGGACGTCTCGTTCCTCATCAGAAAGGCATGTACATCGTCCATCGCGACGGACAGTCCCATAAGGTGCTCGTAAGATAACAGCCATAACAATGCAGAAGCGGCAACCCCGGTTCTGCATTGTGGTTTTAATACACACAACCTTTGTTTTAGTATCGAAAAATTATATTACAATTAATATTAACTAAACAAATTAAACCAACTAAAAAATGAAAAACAATTACTTATCAAAGAGTAGGTGGCTACTCTTATTATTTGCCCTAATTGTCGGCATAGGATCGGCGTGGGCGACAAAGACCGATAATGGAAATGGTACGTTTACAGAAGATTTTGCGGGTTCACTTCCTGATGGCTGGGTTCTCCATGGAAGCCTCTCGCATGATACTGATCGTGCTCGTTCTGGAAAATGCCTAGTTGCTACAGGAACAAATATAAAAACAGATTATGTTGTAACCCCGAAATTAGTTGGCGGTTCAAAACTCTCTTTCTATGCAAGACCATACAATAAGTCTTATGCTGGTTACATCGGTATCTATGCAGTAGACGCCTCTGGAAATTTGACTGGAGAGAAACTTGGAGAAATCTCCATGACAAAGACCAACTCTCCAGGCTATGCTGCTTTTGAACTTACAGTGCCTACAGGCAATCAACGAGTAGCACTGGATTTTTATTATGCAGCCATGGATGACGTGACATATACTCCAGTACCCGTTACCTTAGGAGTGTATACTGATTCAGAAGCAACTGCAGCAGTCCAAAATGGCGTAAATCTTGATTTTGGTTTTGTAACAACAGCAGGAAGTCAAACCTATTATATTAAGAACCAATCTGCTGCTGATTGGGATAATCTGGCTATTGGCCATACAGGAAATGCTGTTCTGAGCGATGTGTCTGCAAACCTTGCAAAGGACGGTATCGCGTCTTTTACTATAACTCAGGCTGCTTCTGGAACGACAAGTGATGTCGTTACCATAACTGCTGGTACAGATCAGGAATTTACAATAAATGTCAGCGGAACGATTAAAGACCCCAACAAGGTATATCTAGATTTCTCTGATGGAAAGATTCCTGAAGGTTGGAGTTCTGTGGCAATTGGCTCTTGGGCTTCGGGTTATGGTTCTCCTTGGGCTGCTAGCACTGGTTATATCAGCCAGTCAGGTATTTCTAGCTCGTACGAGTGGGCTTTTACTTCTCCAACTATGATTTTCACTGAAGGTGAGACTGTTCTTTTTGAAACCGCAAAGTATGGTTCATCGGGATCATATACACCTTCTATTAAAGTACAGTATTCTACCGATGGTAGTTCATGGACGGCTATTGGTTCAGCTTTCACGGATGACACCTATGGTAATTGGACAACTCGCAGTGTTGTTATACCTACTGCAGATGCAAAATATATTCGATTCTCTGGATGGTATATTCACATGCGTAACATTTATGGTGGTCAACTCCCCGTTGAGCCTCGTAACTTGGCTATCAGCAAGTCAGGTACTTCAGCAACTCTGACTTGGACAACAAATGGAACTGAGACAGATTGGCAGGTATATACTTCTACCACAGCTTCAGATATCGAAGGCGAGATTACTCCAATCAATGTGTCAACCACACCCTCTTACACTTTTACAGGTTTGGCAGTCAACACAACACATTATGCTTGGGTACGCTCTAAGTTGAGTGACACACCTACATATAGTGATTGGAAACAGATTTCTTTCTATTTAGGCTATGCTGCTGCGACTCCTGGTTCTGTCGATGGAAACGGTATCAGTAACGTTTCATTCGGTACAGGAACTGAAGTTGTGAACTATAACACCTCAAAGAGTCCTTATTATCAAGATAATTCCGCTCAAGTTGGTGGCGTAGCTGCAGGTACTACAGCCAATGTAGACATTACCTATGCTACAGGATACGGATATGGCACTGTCATTTGGGTGGACTGGAATCAAAATTATGAGTTTGAAGAAACTGAAGTTGTATACAAAGGACAAAGTGGAAGCAGCAATCCAACAACACTCAATGCTTCATTTGACATATCTATAAGTCAGCCTGTTGGCAGTTATCGTATGCGTATAGCTGGAGCTGATTCGTATTTCAATACATTCATAAGTGGAGGTGCATACAATGCATCGTACTCAAATGTAAACTCATTATATGCTGTCGCTCAAGACTATACACTTAAGGTGAATGAGGCTCCTTCTGTAATGGCTCCTACAACTTTGAAAAAGAACAGTGTTACTGCGACAACAGTAAACTTGGGCTGGACTGAAAATGGTGATGCTACCGCTTGGCAGATTGCTTTAGGAACAACTTCGGAGTTTGATCCAGATGACGTTACGCCTATTGAAGCTAATGCTAATCCGTTTACAGTTATAGGCCTGACACAAGAAACTACTTACTACGCTTACGTTCGTGCTAAGAAGGGTGGTGACACGAGTGATTGGAGTAACAAGATAGACTTCACCACACCTAATGCTAAGCCGTCATCTGTTGTCGTAGCTGCTGGTGACAACTATGCAACCTTCTCATGGACAGCAAACGCTGGTGAAACAGCTTGGCAGATTAAGTATTCTACTACTTCCGAATTCGATCCTGTATCTGAGGGAACATTACAGGCTGTTACTACCAATCCTTATACTCTGTCAGGTTTGACTCCAGAGACTACTTATTACGCATATCTCCGTGCCGACTTAGGTGGTGGCGAATATAGCGATTGGACTGCTAAACAGACGTTTACTCCCGGATTTAGCCATGTGCTGACAGTTAATGAAGGTAATGGTACGACTACTAGTGGCTCTGTTCCTTTCTATGGTTCATATACGGACGATGCAGATAGAGGTTGGTCACAATTTATCATTCCTGCTTCACAAATTGGTTCTATGAATGGAGGTAACATTAACAAGATTTCCTTCTATACAACATCTTCAACTACATGGAATAATGATGTTAATCCGACCTTCAAAGTTTATCTCAAGGAAGTGGATAACGAGACATTTGCAAGTAAGGAGTTTATAGATTGGGCTTCGATGACTGAGATATTTGATGGTGAGATTGAATTTGATGGAAGTCAGTTAAACATCAATCTGGCAACTCCATACGCATATACAGGCAAAAACCTGATGGTTGGTTTCTATCAGACAGTAGCAGGTGGCTGGTGTAATACTTCGTGGGTAGGCACAAGTGCGGCTAACGAAGTTGGTGTGCAAAATGCCAGTGGAGCAACTACTTATAACTGGGCAGCATTCCTCCCCAAGACCACTTTCAGCTATGAGACTGTGACTGGTCCACGTTTGGCCGTATCTACAGACGCCATTGACTTTGGTGAACTAAATCAGTCATCTACTGCAGAAGACAAGCAGAAGACATTCACCATCTCTAATACTGGTGTGCAGGAACTGACAGGTCTGTCTGTAGAAGTGGCTGGCGCTGGCTATAGCGTATCTGCTTTGCCTCGCACTAATATCACTACAACAGGTGAGAACTCTGCAGCTATCGAACTGACTGTAACCCTTGCTCCTACTACTAGTGGCATCTACGATGGTACTGTTACTGTATCTGCTACTGGTATGCCTAATAAGGTTATTAACCTTACTGCAACTTATGTAGCTGATCCTCTTATGGGTGTATTCAACGATGATCTCGCAAGTGAGGCAGCAACTACCGGTCAGACTGTTAACTTCGGTTATGTTGAGGCTGCTCCTACCTACACCTATTATATTAAGAACACTGGTGCAGGCACACTCGACATAGCTGTTACTGATGGTGGCTTGACTGTTAGCCCGGCCAATGCTTCTCTTGCAGCTGGCGAGCAGCAGGCATTCACCATCACTGCTAATGTAGCTAATGCAGACGCTACTGTTACCTTTGCAGGTACTAACCACGATGGTGGTGCTGCAATTGGTTCCTTCACGGTCACTCTCCAAGGTACGGTAATGCCATTGACAAGTACATACTTCGAAGGATTTGCTTATGCTGCTGGTGATGAGACTCCTGATGCAACTACTACAGAATTGCCAGGGTGGGAAATCAACAATAATACGAATACTGTGAAGTTCTTCCATAGTACCATCTATTACTATGCCTCAAGTACAGAAACAGCAAGTCTTATTACTCCAAAACTGAGAGTTGCTGGTACAACCGATGTCCTTCGTTTCGGTGCCTATACAGCTTATACATACTCAAGCAGTAAACTGATTATTTCCTATTCTGCTGATAAGATTAACTGGACTGTTGCAACTACAAAAACTGGCGATGTGAATTTTGGTGGAGAGACCTACGTGACGAAAGCATTTGAATTGAGTGGTATTCCTGAGGGCAGCTACTACTTTAAGATAGAGATGTGTGACGTTGCTGTTGACTACTTCTACGGATTCTCAAGTACTCTTCCTTCTATTATGGAATTATCAGAAACAGAAGCTCCATCTTTGGTAACTGGTATTCGTGACGTTACGCTTAACCGTACATTCAATGATGGATGGAATACAGTTTGCTTACCATTTGCAGTAAACGATGTTGAAGGTGTATTTGGTGCTGGTGCATACGCTTATAGCTTTACTGGTTATGATGCAGGTAATCTTACATTTGAAAAGGTTACTTCTTTGACAGCTGCTACTCCTTATCTTGTTTACGTTCCTTCTGGATTCAACAGCAAGGCTTTGTATAATGTTACATTGTCAGACGATGCAGCAGGAGAAGTTACAAATGGTGGTATAACATTCCGTGGTTCTTACGCTCCAGTTGCAGCTGGTGATTGGACCAAGTATGATGCAAGTGATATCATCTACGGTGTAACATCTGCCGGTAAGATTGCCAAGGCAGGTGCTACAGCAAGTATCAAGGGATTCCGTGCATACTTCGATGTTCCTGCTGGTGCATCAGTTAAGGGTATGTCTCTGTTTGACGGTGACGATGCTACTTCAATCAACGGAATTGCTCTTGAAGGAATGGAAGAGGGTCAGCTCTACGACCTCAGCGGACGCCGAGTTAATCCTGCTACTACCCGTCTGAACGGTATCTATATCCTTAACGGCAAAAAAGTACTGTTTAAGTAAAAGACCAACCCCGCCCACCTTCCGGTTCTTGCTTCGCAAGCGACTCTTTGAGTTTTTTCAGAGGTATCGTCGATGACGCTTCACCTTATCGTTCGGCTTGACCGAAAGGCTACGGGTAGGCGAGCCATGCTCGGGAATCGCTTGGGGCAACGCTCCCAAGAATCGCTTGAACGCGAACGCGCGATTGCCCCTCCCGTCAAGGAGGGACCATCCGGACAGGAAGGGGAAAAGTGTTTAAATAAACACATAGAACTTAAGAACTCAAGAACTTAAGAACTCAAAAACTAAAAAATATGAAAAAGAAATATATAACACCACTTACAACTGTTACAGCTATCGTAACAGAATCGGTCATTGCAACAAGTACTTTGACTGCTGGGCTTGACAACCAAAGCATTACTCCTACAAACGATGAATATGATGGTGAGTTCTCCAGCAAGGGACGTGACGATGACTGGTCGTTTGACAGCGACTATGATTGGTAAATAACCATCATGCATTTACATACAACAGCTACAGTCACTATGATTGTAGCTGTTGTTGTATTTAAAGCATCGCATTGCAACAACATCGCACTGAGTGCTAAGATGACAAGGATTAAACAAGTTGCTGAAGCAACAATGAAACGAATTAAACGAATGAAACAATGCGCTTAAGCGCTAAAATAAAAAGGATTTATATTAAGGTAGGTTCTAAAAATTCTGTTTTTAGTTTCCCTACCCAATGTATTTGAGTTTTATCGGCCGCTTTTAGTTTTCTGTGGTGTCTTTTTGCCATCTTTTTCGGTTACAATGCTCGCATTGCGCTCTCAAAAGCTGACAAAAGTCCACTTACATAAAATCAAAAATCGTCTCGACATAATTTATAGAACCTACCTTAAATTAATTGTCCCGCAGAAATTTCCGATTAAGCGAGAGCAGAGCTATGCTCGCATGAACTATGCCGAGCGTGAGGAAATTCAATGAAATTAAATTGCAGAAATTGCAGAAATTGCAGAAATCTTTATTTAAACAAAAACCGAGAAAACCCCTGCCGATGGTATAAGTCTTATCAGACTTTTTGCAGCACTTTAATATCTATGTTCTTTGTGAGCAAGCTCCCAAGCCCATATTTATTAAACTCCTGCTCCTTCCTGCGTTAGGTTATTCCATCGTCAGGAAAAACCAGCGCTTACGCTAAAAAACCGTTTATGATAACTTCGCTTCCATTTGACTATCTTGTACTTCAGGTTCGTCTTGGCTCTGACAACAGATTTTTAACAATTGTCATTTGATTGATAATCAGGTGATTGGGATTTGTATGTAAATATTAATTTGAGATTTAACATTTGCATTTTGAGGAAAAATGTTGTATCTTTGCATTAGCAGGAAAAGGATGCATAATCGTACGAGCGGTTGTGCATCCTTTTCTTTTTTGTCGTTTTGACAAAATGTAAGTTCACCGGAGTTGAAACTCTGGCGAACTCTTTTTCCAACGGAAGTTAACTTTGCAAAATGTCAAAGTTAAGTTTTGTTGCAACGGAAGTTAAGCGGAGTTTTTAAAGTTCTTAAGTTTTTAAGATTTTGAGTTTTTAAGTTCTTGACAGTTTGATAAGGGTTTGCGAGTTTTTGCTAGCAAATTGCGAACAGAATTCGCAAGAAACAAACATAACAGCCTACCCCCCGTTTTAAATGAAGAATGAAGAATGAAGAGTGAAGAATTACCATCCGGATGGCTTTATCCTCCCCCTTGGGGGAGTTAGAGAGGGTCTATTAGTGTTAAAAATC
>DEFM01000033.1 GCA_002350855.1 Prevotellaceae bacterium UBA2852 | reverse complement strand
ACGAAAGGGTTCTTCTCGGTTTTGGTTTAAATAATCGTTTAAATCATATTAATCATATTAATCTTAGCACGAAGTGCGATGTTGAAAATAAAACAACGTGCTGCGCACTATGATTAAAGGATTAAAATGATTACAATGATTATATAGAAATCTTATTAATCTTGTTAATCTTAGCACGAAGTGCGATGTTGAAAGAAAAATTATTGTGCGTTTGCTTTGTCGAGGATGAACTTGCGGGCTGTCTCTATCATCGAGTCACGATGAAGGAGGAGCTGGGCAGAATCTAAAGAACAGACTATGTCCGGTTCGATTCCGAATTCAATGTGATTCTTGTCTGCGTCGAGAGTTACAACTGCAGAATAACGCACACTCCAGCCGTTGGGCATTTCCAGAGTGAACGGCATGCCGCTGCCTCCACCAGTAGTGTCACCCATGATTGTTACCAGCGGGAACTCACGCATCGCCTTCACGAAGTCGTTGGCAGCACTGAAGACCTTGCGGTTGGTAAGCACAACTACGGGCTTTTGCCAACGAATACTGGGATCAGGATAGATATATACCGGTTCCGGAGAAGAGAAGTCATTATGTCCCTTGCCCGTTTTATGATACATATACCCAACGAGTGTAGGTTCGTTTGTGAAACGCTCAGCCAGATCTTCTGCATCGGTGAGAAGACCGCCTCCGTTGTTACGGATGTCTATAATCATACCATGACAGTGACGAAGGGCATCGAGCATCAAAGAAAGGTTGCCATCACCAATGGTGTTGTCGAACGAAGCACAACGCACGTAAGCCACATTATCATCCAGGATTCGGTATTTGAGTCCACCGGCAATGCTGTATTCATTGGAATTGCCGAGATAATCTTCGACCAGTTCCGTGTTGAAGTTGCGGGGATAATCTTCAAAATAGCTCCAGTTGCGTGCAAGGTCGAAGGTCGCTCCGATATTCACATGTCCGTCGCGCAACTCCCCTACCATCTGACACATCACTTCAAACAACTGGGTTTTCGACATTTCCGGATTGATCTTCTTGCTGTAGCGGGCACGTACCTCATACCAGTCAACTCCGATTGTCTCTTTCTTATAGTCAAAGAAGCAATAGTGCTCATCCATCAGTTTCCACAACACCTCAAAATTATTCTGCGGAGTATCAACAGAGGAATACTCGGAATCGACACAGGAGGCTAAAATGAAGAATGAAGAAAAGAGGAGACCCCCTCCCAACCTCCCCCAAAGGGGAGGAGTGGTTACCCGAAAACTATGAAATAGATTATAGAGATACTTAAACATTATACATTAAACATTTATTTGTATTTGCAAATTCCGCTCCTCAATTCATTCTACTCCTCCCCCTTGGGGGAGGTCGGGAGGGGGTCCCCTCCTTAGAACACCTTAGTCACACCAATTAGGAAGGAGTGGGTATATTTGTGATAGCGGAGGTTGTTGATCTTCGATTGCATTAAGTTGCCGCTGTAGCCGAGGCGTAGGCGGGTATTCTTATAGTGCTTGGAAAGGGGAACGTCAAGAGTGAGGAGATTACGCATGGAGGGAGAGTTGAAGATATTGGTTACACTCACAATGTCGTCGGTGTCATCCAGTATAAACATTTCGTAATACGACTGACCGTATTCAGGGAAATAGCCAAAACCTATCATCGGGATTATCATCTGGTAGTGAAAAGCCCATTGTCGGTGCCATAGTCTGAATGTCTTCTCTATGGTGAAGGTAGCGTCCAACGATAAATTTGTCTGCACATCTCCCGGATTATTGGTGTTTCGCTCATTGTACACTCCATCTGTGGAATATGTCAGCATAGGTCCGGCGAGGATGTTGAAGCTGGGATTCACTGCATCGTCAAGCCGTTCGCCCTTGTTCACGAGGTAATACTGCCAGCTTACGCTATAGTTAAGGCCTACGTCATGTTCATTCACGTTTCCTGCAGGATTGGTAAGGAACGAATAATTCAGGTCGAGCAGCGTCTGGAATCTCACAGGTTTGTGCCCGATGAAGAAGCGTGAGATTCCGCGTTTCGTCTCACGGATAAACTGTACATTACCTCCAGTGTAGTTGAAAGGCGAGAGATAACTAGCCAGCACATTACCGCTACCACCGCCAATCATCAAGCTGTGGAAATGCTTATCTACGGCCGCTTCAGTGCTGTCAGCCACTTCCTGTGCCCTGACACCGGCAGCACATAGCATCAACAATATGATTACTATTTTCTTCATTCAAATAGCCTCAACTGTCCCGTTAGCTCGTCACGGAGTTCGTCGTCTGATTTCTCAGTGGATTCAGAGTCTTCGGAAGCGTCTGAGTTATCAGAGTCCACAGAGTCTACAGAGTCTACAGAGTCCGCAGAATCCACAGAGTCTGATTCATCCATAGCTTCAGCTTCGTCAGTTTCCTCATCCTCTTCAGGTTGGCGGAGAGGTTCGAGTTCCACTACGTTTGCGAGCATAAAGGTAGTGAGTCGCTTTCCTTTAGCTTTGAAGCCCTTGACACCGATAAACTCATCAGCATCGATTTCCAGAGGACCGCGGAAGGAATCGGGTTCTGCATAGTTGATCTCGATTCTCGGATATGGAGTATCGGTAAGCAGGAGGAGTTTGGATTCAGGATTGTCGCCCAGGAAATTCTGGTGTTTGTTGCTTGCCTCAAGCATGAATCGCTTGATATAGGGACATCCGTTGTTATCGGCATCGTAGAGGACTGCCGTCCAAACCTTCTCCGGTTCGAATTTCTCAATACGAATGAGGTTGGGTTCGTAGTGGTTGTTGGCATCAAAGTCGGTGATGTAGAATTCTCCGTTGGGGAGTATAACGAGGATGCTGTCATCGTTCTGGAATTCACCGAGATAAGTGCCGTGATCATCATAGTTGATTCGCTGCACATCGGGATCGTACCAAACCTTGCGTCCACCGAGGGTACTGCCTCCGTGGCTCTTCAGCTGGATGCGGAATACATCGTTCTTAGTCAGGATATTACCCATTGCCGCACGACCTTTGATGGCGATTTCGCTGAAGTCCTTCTCAAGCTGCAGTTTCTTGAGTTTCTCGTTTGGCTTGAGCACCACGCGGATGATTTCCGCCTCACCGTTGGAGTTAGCAGTGAAATAGGTGATGCGTGACTTCGGTGTACCCATCGTCACGTCGTACTCACGGTCGCGGGTCATCGAAGTGACGTTGAAGCGCTTGATGTAGCTGACACCGCTCGCACCGTCCTTGTAACAAACATTATATATAGTACGCTTGTCGTTTTTCTTGAACACATCCACGTGGATGATTTCCGCCTTGCGCTTCTCACGCTTGCTGCGCTCGGTCTCACCGACGAATACTTTCTCAGCAACCTTGATAACCTTATAGGTTCCGTCGCGATAGAAGAGGATGACGTCGTCGATGTCGGAGCAGTTGGTGACAAACTCGTCCTTCTTGAGTCCTGTTCCGATGAATCCCTCGGCACGGTTAATATAGAGTTTCTGGTTTGCCTCAGCCACCTTAGCAGCTTCGATGGTGTCGAACGAACGGATTTCGGTCAGACGCTGATGCTCTGCTCCGTACTTGTTCTTGAGGAAGATGAACCACTGTGCGGTAACCTCAACGAGATTAGCCAAATCGCGGTTGATATCCTCTATCTCCTGCTTCAGGCGTGCGATGAGTTCGTCAGCCTTGTCTTTATTGAACTTCAGGATTCGAGCCATCTTGATTTCCATGAGGCGCAGGATATCGTCCTTGGTCACCTCGCGGATGAACTGCGGATAGAACGGGGTGAGTCGCTCGTCCACGTATGCACAGGCGGCATCCATGTTCTTGGCATTCTCGAATTCCTTACCTTTATATATACGTTCTTCGATGAAGATTTTCTCGAGCGAAGCGAAATGCAACTGTTCAAGCAGTTCTCCACGGCGGATTTCCAGTTCACGCTTTATAAGTTCCTTGGTATTATCTACCGAACGGCGAAGCACATCGCTGACTGTGAGGAACTGCGGACGGTTTTCGTCGATAACACAGCAGTTGGGAGATATGCTTATCTCGCAGTCGGTGAAGGCATAGAGTGCGTCGATAGTCTTGTCACTGCTGACTCCAGGCATGAGGTGGATAAGGATTTCCACGCCTGCGGCAGTCATATCCTCCACCTTGCGCACCTTTATCTTTCCTTTCTCGGCTGCTTTGAGAATAGAGTCGATGAACTGAGAAGGATGCTGTGGTGAGCCGGTGGTCTTTCCGAACGGAATCTCGGTAATAGCCAAGGTCTTCTGGTCGCGCTTCTCAATCTTAGCACGTACACGAACCGCACCACCACGCATACCGTCGTTGTACTTGCTCACATCAATGCTTCCGCCTGTGGGGAAGTCTGGATAGAGTTCAAACGGTTCGTTGTGCAGGTACGAGACTGCTGCATCACAAAGTTCATTGAAGTTATGAGGAAGAATCTTACAGCTGAGTCCTACGGCAATACCTTCAGCTCCCTGAGCAAGGAGCAGAGGAAATTTCACCGGCAGGGCAATCGGTTCCTTGTTACGTCCGTCATAGGAGAGTTTCCATTCGGTAGTCTTGGGGTTGAAGACCACGTCAAGCGCGAATTTCGAAAGACGCGCCTCGATATAACGTCCTGCTGCAGCGTCGTCACCGGTGAGGATATTTCCCCAGTTTCCCTGACAGTCAACGAGCAGTTCCTTCTGCCCCATCTGCACCAGTGCATCCTTGATGCTGGCGTCACCGTGAGGGTGGAACTGCATGGTGTGACCTACGATGTTCGCCACTTTGTTGTAGCGACCGTCGTCCATACGTTTCATGGAGTGGAGAATACGTCGTTGTACGGGCTTGAGACCGTCCATGATATGAGGAACGGCACGTTCGAGGATTACGTATGACGCATAATCCAGGAACCAGCTCTGATACATTCCGCTCAGATGGTGGGTAATGCTGTCCTTAACTTTCGATGGATCATAGTCGGAAGCTGGTGCTGAAGCCCCCTCAGACCCTCCTGTTCCCCCAGAGGGGGAAGATTCTTCAGGAAGGTTTATACTATCCAGATATGCTTGCTCGGCAGCCGACAAAGCATCATCGTCAGCTACCTCTTGCTCAAAATCCTTAGTTTCGTCGCTCATATTTATATATATATTTTGCGCAAAGATAACTATTATTTGTCATATTACGAAAAAAAATCGTAACTTTGCTGCGCAAAAATCGAGCAAATAAAACACTACGAGAAATGAAAGTAACAATTATCGGTGCTGGAAACATGGGCGGAGCCTTGGCAAAAGGCTTTGCGAAAGCAGCACAAAAAGGCAATGACATAATAGGAAACCTCAGTGATATCTGCGTTACAGCAAAAACGCAGGCAACCCTCGACCGCCTGAAGCAACAATTTCCTGACATTCAGACTTCACTCAACAATGCAGAAGCTGTACGCAACGCTGACGTCATAATTCTTGCCGTCAAGCCCTGGCTTATCAAGAGCGTAGCTGTGGAAATCCGCAACAGCATCGACCCTACTCGTCAGGTTGTATGCTCATTGGCTGCAAGCATCTATACCAAGCAACTTCGCGAGTTCTTCCTCGAAGGCACATCGGGTGTGTCAACCCTCAACCTCCGTATGTCCACACTTCCACTGTTCTACTGTATGCCAAACATCGCAGCAGAATTCGGAAAGAGCATGACCTTCATCACCGCATCCAACAACACACCGGCTGAAGCCACCGAACGTGTTGAAAAGCTGTTCCGTCTGGCAGGCGATGTAAGTGTTGTTGAAGAGCGAATGATGGACTCAGGACTGATGATGGCAGGTTGCGGCATCGCATACGTCATGCGTTTCCTCCGCGCTATGATGGAAGCCGGCGTAGAAATGGGGTTCTACCCGAAGGAAGCACAGCGCATTGCCATGCAGACAATGGAAGGTGCAGTAAAATTGCTCCGCGAGACAGGACTTCACCCGGAAGCAGCCATCGACCTCGTCACCACCCCTGGCGGTATTTCCATCAAGGGTCTCAACGAACTCGACCACGCCGGCTTCAACTCCGCCATCGTCCGCTGCATCAAGGCAGGACTGAAGTAATTGGACATTTTCAATTGGACAATTTTACAATTTACAATTGGACAATTGACACATCTTTGTGGAAACAAATTATAAACATGTTGCTGCGCAACAATTAAACGGATTAAACGAATAAGTATTTATATAATAATCTGTTAAATCCGAACATTCGTTAAATCCGTTAAATTGCACCGCAGGTGCATGTGTAAATTAAAACACGAATTACCATGAATTACCCATATAATTTCCCATTAATAATTATTTAGGTCAAAACTATTCAAAGACATTCGTGTTAATTATATGGTTGTTATATGGCAATTATATGTAAAATAAATCCGTGTAAACCAGTGTGATTCGTGTTCGAAAATATTCTCGGTTTTTCTTGTTTTTCATAGTGCATAGTGCGATGTTGAAAATAAAACAGCGTGCTGCGCACTATGATTAAAGGATTAAAATGATTACGATGATTACAAAAATCTTATTAATCTTTTTAATCTTATTAATCTTAGCACGAAGTGCGATGTTGTAAGAAAACAACGTGCTGCGCACTATGATTAAAAGGATTACAATGATTACGATGATTACAAAAAATCTTATTAATCTTATAAATCATAGTGCGTAGCACGATGTTGAAAAAACAATCCTTTTAATCCTTGATAAAACATGTTGCTGCGCAACAATTAAACGGATTAAACGAATAAGTATTTATATAATAATCTGTCAAATCCGAACATTCGTTAAATCCGTTAAATCGCACCGCAGGTGCATGTAAAAAATAAATTGCAGCTCAACATTTTTTTGTTTATCGCTGAACAGAAAAAAAAGTTTCAGCGTAAGAGAGACGAAAGTTTCAGTGAAAGAGAAAAAAAAGTTTCAGCCCCAGTGAAAATTTAGTTTCACTGGGGCTGAAACTTTTTTCCCACAACGCTGTGGGACTTTTTACGCTGAAGGACTTTTTTGTTTGCGCTGCGGAACTTTTTTTATTGTAGTTTGCTTATATACGGGAAAAGATGTAACTTTGCAGGTTCGTATGCGTATACACACATACGCATACGTACATATTTAATAGAATTAACAATCTTCTGACATATATACAAACGGATTTTTTGTATGAAAACTTTTTCTGCATGGTGGCTACGTATGACTACGGTTTTGCTGTTGGGCATCGCCAGCTGCATAGCTGACACTGTTTGGGCAGCCTCCGTAAAATACATCATAATAAACAACAAAGGCAAGCAAGCTTTCAACTATACCCTCAACAGCTCTACTCTTGGTGTTGATCCAAAAGCGGAGAGTATTTATGCGGAGAACTTCCGTTTCTATTCATCACAGGAAGACGCACAGACCGACGCTTCTACAAACGGCGTGAGCAAACCCAACGTCCTTACTTTAGGAGCTACAGCAACAGACGGCGCCACTTACTACGTGCGCTACGATGCCAAGAGCACCCGTGTAGGAAGCGATGGCAGTACGAAGTACCTGATACGTGCCCGCAACCGAAATGGGGTTTGGTGGTACATCTATTTCGACAACACCGACGGTAACAAGCTGAAGATGACCACATCTTTGAACGAAATAAGCAGCAACTTAAACAAATATCTCTGGCAGTTCAACGACGGCGGTGACCCCTACGATGTATATATCACAAGCGACTATGCTGACGCGACCGTTTCGGGCGGAGCGGTGAGCTTGTCAGGTGTGGGCACCAGCAACAAGACCCCCTATGTCACCTATCAAACCAAGGTGGCTGACGAGAATTACAATCAGTCGGCAACAAGTGCTTTCACCCTTCAGTCGTTTTTCTTCACAAGGGGCACAAATGCCACCCCCTTCAACTATGGAGGTGGATGGAGCAGCATCTGGAGCAAATCAGTCCACCTCGTCGGGGCATACAACGGTATTAGTTACGGCTATCGCAATGGCTACAACACCGGTTGGGAGAATGTCATGCCCTATTACCTCTGTGCTAACGGCGACCCGTCGAAGAGCGGAGCCATGTCGATCGGATTCCAGTGGCATGGCTTCCGTACGTGGCGTGCGGAAGACACCAGTACTTCCAATGTTTCCCAGATTCAGGTGGTAGACAATTTTGTAGTTTACCATGTTGTAAACAAATCAGGGAATATTGCCATTTCTAAAATGGTTGAAAGTCCTGCAAGTTTGGCAATACCGAGTGTGTTAAAGACACCTTACATCACAGATGACGCCAACTACAAGTATTTCAACACCAAGGAACAGGCAGCGGCATACACAGCCAACGGAACAACGACAGGAGAAATCACCGACCTTGCCTCCGTTTCCAATTTCAACGTCTTTGTAGGCTATTACTGGGACGGCACCGTTCCTTCAGGTCTTCCGTCTCTCAACGGTTCTACCTGGCACCAGATGAAGTCTGATTCTAATAACAAGTATATCACTACTTCGGGTTCCTCGCTTACAGGTACCACAAACACCGCTGCTGAAGGGGAAGAATTCAAGTATCTTTGGAACTTCACAGGCAATGATCCCTACGACATCAAAATGTCCAACCTCGGCACAAACGAGTTTAATGGGGCTACTTACCAGTTGACAAACGGTAATGCAAACAAGAATTATGACAAAACCTACGGGTGGTACTACCTTGTAATGACAACTGAAAGCGGACTCTCTGTAATGATTGTTAACAGTCCAACTGCAAACCGTTACAACATCATTAGCCTTTCCCCTGACGGAGGTGTGGGCTCTGAGAACTATATCCGTGCTTTTTGGAGTAATAGCAATGAGATCTGGAACACTCGTCTTGGAACAGATTATAATGGCAACGATGCACGTTATTGTTTCCAGTTCCCATCTGTACCCATAGCACGATTCAACTTTCACGTCACCACACATGTTAGCAATAAAGAACTCACAGCCTCCCAGATTGTAGCCAACTACTCCAGCACCAATATCTCGATAGCAGACGATTTGGGCCGCAAGTACTGCTCTTACACATACCATCCAACTCAGGAAGACGCAAATAATGGCACTAATGCCCTTACCACATATGGTGACGCTGTAGCTCACTGTACATCCACCGACGGAGTTTATCAAGTGTATGTGAAGTACAACACCACCTCACTTCCTTTCGATGTCAGCACCGACTACGACCATGCACGCTGGTATCGCATGACTGCGACGGTGGGAGCGACAACCGTGTGGACACATCTGAGCAACAACCAACTCGTCGCAGGAGTGGATGATACCTACAGCCACGACTATCAGTATGCCTTCTTCGGCGACCCATACGAATTCAAGGTGATGAACCGCGAGGCAGGCAACGGACGCTTTATGGGTGTGCCGGCAGGTAGCGCCCTCAACACAGCTATTTCCCAACAGACAGACGGCAACATCAACGTTTGGGAAATCATGCCTGAAAGCGTGGACGGCTCATTCATGCTGCGTGCCTTCGGCACAGCAGCCGACCCTGTCTATGCAGGCTACACGCCAAACTCAGCCAAGTACATCAACACCTCGGCTATGAAACTCACCCCTGTTGCCCTGCCAACAGCCACATACACATATAAAATCGTTGACAAACAGGGACGAATCGCAATATCAGCCTCCATCACCCAGGACATCAACACACCAATCATTTTTGACAACCTGCCTGCATCCATCGCAAGCCCATACATCAAGAACGAGACCATCACCGGTTACCTGAACGCTGTCGAACAGCCTGGTTCGTCTGACGGACGAAAGACCTACCATCTGAACGACATCGTATCGGAGACACCGCTTAGCAATGCCACTATATACATAGAATACACCACCGACCATATTCTGGATAACACGAACTTCCTGCATCTGCGCGGTGCACGCGCCTTCAACCTGCAGGTAAACGGTCAATATCTGTATGACGGCGGTGCAGAAAACGTAACTGACAACCACGCAGTGTCAGCAGAATCAACAGACGCAAACCTTTCCGACAACAACCACTTATGGTATCTGGAAGGAGGCGATCCTTACGCAGTTGAAATCAGGAACGCATCTACCCAAAACTACATTCGTGTAACCGACGGTCACAAAGTCGGACTTCACAACTCACCACCCACAGGCAGATACTTCATCATGATGGGAGGAAGTTCTGCCGGTGACGGCACCACGTACACACAAATAGAACTGATGGCAGCCGACGGCAGTGACGTGGGTTCAAACTTCTATACCTTAGGCTACAACTCCGGTGTGACCATGGTAAACAAAGACGGAAGGACTGCTGACCGCAGTCTGGTTCAGGCTAAGGTTTACGTACACGCCCTCACCATCAACTACTACCTCATTGACATAGCCGGTAAACTTATCGAAGGACCAATCGCAAGTTCATCCGCAGAACTGTACCTGCCCGACGCTTGGCGCAGTCCGTTGGTAACGAAGTACCACTACTACGGAACCTCAGGACTTTCAGACGGAACCTACAGCCCAAGCGGTGAACTTGACAGTCCCGCCGACGTAGGTAATGGAGGAAATGTCTATGTAACTTACAACGTCGGCAACTTCGGATTCGACAGCACTGATGATGACAAGAACGGCACAACCATGTACCTGCTGAAGTTCCGCAACGGCAAGTTGTTTAATCAGGAAGATGGCGCCGACGGTATCATGGCTACGGCGCAGAAGGCTGTCTATCCCTATGCCAACGGTGATGCCAACCTATATGTCTACGGACAAGAGCAGTGGGTTAAGCAACAGTTAAGCGGTGCCTCCACCCGTAGTCGTTGGCCATGGTTCGTGGTCAGTGAACACAGTGACCCCTATCATGTCACTATTATGAGCCGTCAGTCGCAAGGAAAATCGACCAGCCACAATTACCTGCGCACATTTGTTCAGACATACACAAAAACAGATGGAGCAACAGAGACGGCTGTTCTGACAGGTGTCACAACAATGAGTGACCGTGTGACAACAGGCGGCATTATCAGCGGTGTTGATTACGGCTCACATCCCGAGAGTCCTACAGAATATATGATTCTGACAGGACCCACCGGAAATTGCATATTGGTTACGGTGGGAAAAATCAATGACGGCAGCACAACAGAACGCCGTACTGTGACCAGTTTCGAACAGTACTGGAAGAACAACCCCACCGTCCGCAACATCCTCAACAAGGCAGGCAAGGGTATGGGCAGTGCTACAGTGGATGCATCGCTGACAGCGGCACAGATGGCAGAACTGCCCAATACTTGGCACACCTACGAGTCGTGGGCGAATGCCGCACCGTGGTCTGACACAAGTACCGGCGGTAAGGACTATCTGTGGGGCAAGCACTGGTTCCAGACTATAGACATGGGTGACGGTGAATTTACCTTCGAGGAAATCTCCCTCGACCCACAAATTGTGCTTATAGACAAGCATGGTTGGGAAATCATGCGCAAGCCTCTGCCAAAGCGTTCGGACAGCGATGCCGTCAAAGCAGAGAAACTGGCTGCCATCGGTCTCTACGACAGTCCAATGGTGGAGAAGTACCACTGGTGGAGTTCCGGATCAAAACTTCCAGGTTACCACAAATACATATTAAGTAGTCCTCAAATCACTGTATACAAGGCTAATGGCACGAAATGGGTTGTTGACGACGATGCCACTGTAGCTACCAACAATGCAGACTTCATGCACTCTACCACATTGACTGACATTCCTTACGACCATGTTGAAATAACTCCTGGCGGCACAGCCAAGAACTTCGATGACAACATGACCGACCTCTACGTCACCTACGACGTAAAAGCGGAGTTTGCCGACAGTTATGAGGGTGCTGCCACAGAAGCTGCCACTCGCGCATCGGCTTTCCTCGTTAAGCAGAACGGCGCATTCGCACAGACAACCAACGGTACAAGCATCACCACCACATCACTGTCGTCGTTCAATGATATCACCGGAAACATGCTGTGGTATCTTCGTCCGAACTTCAACATCGACACAGAGATGGGCTATCAGTACAATGGTGTCTATGACGAAAAATCGCAGTCAGAGACTGAGGCTGACAACTATTCTGAAGGACGCAACGGATTCGATCCCTATAACCTGCAAATACAGAGTTTTGCATATACGAACCGCTATGTCGCTGTCAACTCCACCGCAGCCAGACTTGACGGTAATGGAGGATGGGTCAGCACAGGCATTACTGGTACAACACTCGGAGCACCTACTTCCAAATTCCGTGCTACAGGTCACGACCAGACAACGCTCAACATTACCAACACCACCTTCATGGCTGTGAAGGATGCTAACGGCAACATGCGTCTGATGCCACGATTCGACCACAGCAAAGTGACTTCAGGGCTTGGCTCAGGAGGAGTAACAGTTGAAGCATCGA
Source organism: Prevotellaceae bacterium UBA2852 (assembly GCA_002350855.1). Next base: position 108,493 of record DEFM01000033.1, on the reverse strand, counting down.
GCAAAGCCGCAGAACCCGCAGCAAACGACGGTACAAAACCCCTTACCGTTGCTCTGAAGCGACCAGTAACCTACACCTACCACATCATCAACAAGAACGGACGCGAGGCACTCACCTATACCGACAAATACTGGACGTCTGTAGCCTATAGTCCAAACCTGCCAACCCATCTCAGGGCTTTCGCTACCAGCAACTTCAAATACCTGCCACTGTCGGAGTTCTACCCTGACTATCTTGCCCGCGGAATATACAAACTGGTGTCGAGCAACCCTACCTCACGCTCAGTAATTGCCTCGGTGGGAAGAAACACCGACATATATGTAATCTATGATGTAGATGCGGCGCAAATCAAGAACAAAGGTCTCAACGGAACGACGATTTTCAACGTAAAGCTTCGCAACACAAGTTCACCGGTTGTAGATCAATATCTCAGTTATGTCACTGCCAGCGGTACTGTAACAGGAGCCAACACCAGCCTTACAGCCGACCAAAAGAAGCAACTGGAGAATGTATGGCGAATCGAAACTACCAGCAGCGACCCTTACGAAGCAAAAATCTACAGTTTCAAGAACGCTAACACTCCATTGGGTGTCAACACCTTAGGTGATTCACCTACAACCGCAGGAAGCCAGACATACGAAACCTTTATAGTCACCGACTGGGATAATGCCAACAACAAGTTCGAACTCCTTGCCGCCAACTCCGGCACCACAGACAATATATACGCATATCTAACCTACAGTTCCGGAGCGAAGGTATTGCGCTCAAGCACACGTCAGCACAACGAGACTGTAGCCAGCAACCTCGTCGGTCTGACCCTCGAACCTGTCGCACTCTCATTCACGTATAAACTCTACGACCTCGCAGGAAACCTCACCCTCCAAGGTTCATCGGACGAGGTGAGCGACCTTACCCCCTCACTGCCTGACTTCATGAAGAGTCCTCTTGTTGCAGACTACTACTACTGGAAGGACGAAGCACGATCCATACCGCTTACCACCCTATCCAACACAGAGGACAACACGGTATATGTGACTTATCAGGCACTTAATCCGTCAGATGCACCAATTAAACTCGACGGTTCGGAGTATTATACACTGTTTGCCAAAGTTAACCCAGAGCGCATTTACTGTAGGGAAGGCAATTCATTTATTGCTTCTCAAAATCAGTTGAAATACCGTCCTGAGCAGTATATGCTGCAATTCACAGGTAAGAATATCAAGGATCAGTTCGACCCTTACTCGGTTACTATCCGCATCCCAGTCAGCAACCAATACTGGAGTTGTAACATAACAGAAATAAACGGTGCAACAGGTATCAGTTTGCAAACATATGCCGATCCCGACAGATTCATGATACTCACAGGAACAGAAGAAGGCTATTATCAAATTGCACATAAAAAATACAAGCGAGGAACATACTACTCTGATTACACCAACAAAATCGCATATCTGACTCGCGATCTTAACACACGTCAGAAAGGCCAAGTAGGTTATGACCCTGACAATGATGATAATATCCAAAACAGACAGATGTGCATTCAGCCTGCTTACAAATACCACATTATAAATCTAAGCGGTACTGAAGCTGTGGCATGTATAAACGGAATAATGGCTGTTAAGGGAGAAACAAAACCACAACTTCCGCCACTTTTCAAGAGTCCCCTCATTAGCAAGTTCAAATACTTTGACAAAACAGCTTTTGTACTCACCGAAGACGGGAAAATGGATTTGAAACCCAATGCCCAGGAATTAAAATATATAGCAGATGCAACTTCACCAGACATCTATGTTGTCTATTACAAGGAAGATATCTTAAAAACCATAGACCTAACCGGAGCTACAGGTTACAACATGGCATTTGAACCTACGAGACAATACACAGCATATTGGAATGAAGATCCTGAACATCCAAACAAAACTAATTACAATGGAAATACCATCAACCAAATCTTATGTAAACGAGCTGGCATAGACTCTGAAACACCAGAACCGGGAAAGAGGCTGGACACCAGTCTTCTTAACACCGACTACCACTACATTTGGCTTTTCAAGGGAAGTGATCCATACAACATAAAGCTATACAACGCAGCAGATCCCAATGCCTATGCCTTAAATACTGACGATGGATCTAGCAACTACCAACGAACTATATATGCCCGGAAATCAGGCAAGGTCAATACGTTAATGTTATTACCCAGTGGTGCTGAAGCAGCCAGTGATGATTATACCAATGGCTTCAAATACCGCCTGATGTGGACGTATATAGAAACTGGAGATGTCGTACGTTACATGTACATGGGTAAGAACAGGCGTTACTCCGAAGGTTATGGAGGTTCAAAGACCGATGGCTCAATGGAGATTGTAAAGTGTAACTACAATGACGGATGGGGCGATGGTGTACAGTATCCTTCAGGAACATTTGCATATCTCAAATTAACCCCACAGAACGAAAGCGACTTTACTTATAAGATTGTAAATAAGAATAACAATATTGCCATTGAATACAAGGTTCATGGAACCACTGGTATAGCTCCTGAATTGCCTCCAGCCATAAGGAGTCCTTACGCAAAGAACTTCCAATACTGGTCTGACGCAAGTTGTACTACAAAGAAAACGACTACAACAGCCGATGCTCCTATCATATACGTGACCTACGATGCTGATAAGGAAGCGCTTGCTGACGCAGATATTGATCTTACAGGCTCGGTATCGTACAATATATGGGTCAACGGCATGTACCTGTACAATAGCAGCGGAAGTCTCGTTGCCGACAAAGCTCCGAGCCGCTACGACGACACTGTACACGAATGGTACCTTAAGGGCAACAGCAGCGGAAGCATAGACCCATACGACGTTCGACTGAAGAGTAAGAAGGATGGTGATAAATTCATAGAACTGGCTTCATACAACAATACACTGGAAAACCAGTCGTTCTCTCTTGTTGCCGACAACAGCAGCAACAAGGTACAGTCGTTCATTCTGATGAACGGTCATCCTGGCCGTTGGGAATTGCTTGCCGCGACAAAGGATGAGACTATAGTCTCCGACAACAACCGACTGGCATATCTCGGCTACTTTACCAATGCACAACTCCTGGGTGTTGGTAGTGATGATCACAATCCGAAATACCAGAGCGACATGGATCAGGTGCAGGTTATTCTGCGCCAGCCACTGTCAGGAGTAACCTACCATATCATGAACCTTAGCGGCACAGAAGCTGTTCGCTACACTGTAGAGTCTGCCAAAGGTGATGTTCTTGAAGTGCCAGAACAGATACGCTCACCGTTTGCGACCAACTGGAAATACTGGAGCGACGAGGCTTGCACTGCCGCCCTGACCGAAGTGCCCGACGCTTACGCCGACATCTATGTCACCTATACATACGATGACAACACATACTCAAAGCTGCAAATCGACGGTTCACGCTTCTACAACATGAAAGTTGCCGACAAATACATTGAGGAAGATGAAGGTGCAATCAATGCGTTGAGCGAATCCACATTTACTGTTGCAGACGCCAACGTAACCGCAAACCTTTGGGCATTCAACGGAACGACCTCCGCAGGGGTAGATCCATACGCCATGCACCTTGTCAACAAGGCATACACTGATGTATATGCAGGTGCGGCTCTGTCGTACGTCAGCGACACAGAGACAACTATGCAGATGAGCGACGGCGAGACGGAGGATTTCCGCTCCACCTTCTTCCTCGTAGGCAATTCAGCGGAAGGTCCATACGAAATGGTACTGGCATCGGGTGCCAACATCACTGACAACGTGCTGGCATACGTGAACCGCCATTCCGACGATGAGGTTAATCTCAACCGCGACAACACTTACACTCATGGCAACAGCGCACTGCAGATTGAGCTGACATCGCCTACCAACAAATATCTGTATAAGGTTTATGACCGCAACGGCAACCTTGCAATTCAGGCATGGGGCGACGGAGTGGCAGGTGCTGCACCTGTAATTCCTGCTACTATCAAGAGTCCGCTCGTCAGCACTTACTACTATGACATAGAGACACTCCCCTTCACCTCTGGAATTGACGAAGTAGTAGTGACCTATGACTTCGACGCAAGCAAACTGACAAGCCCCAACCTCTTGGGAACGAAACTCTATAACCTGAAGATTCGAGGCGGCCACTTCCTCAAAACGACTTCAGGAAGCGATGTGACTCAGGAAACAGACAACGCCGCCACCAATAAAACCGAAGGCGGTGCACTTAGCGAAAGTACTGAAGACATATACATCTGGAAACCAACTGGACAGTTCGGTGGAGACGGTGTGGAGGATATCGACCCATACTGCATAACTCTGAAGCATAGCAACGGAAAAGTGCTCACTGCAGAATCTATTACTCTTGGTAACAACTCCATCACACTTGCCGATGACAATGCAGCCAATACTTACCAACGCTTCATACTTGTTGAAGGATATGACGGACACTACGAACTGATAGCAGCAACAGGCGACGAAATCGGTAGCACTTACGGTACTAATGGCTATGATATGCTTGCTTATTTAGCAGTTACCGATGGTAATGAAGTTAAATTATCACGAGGTGAAGCCTATGGACATGGAAAAACCTCTGTTCAGGCAGACCTTGTTCCTTTCCAATATACTTCACGCTTTGTCATCATCAACAACGACATGTATGAGGCTATCACCTATGATGTTCTGCAAGACGGTGGCGACCCCGTACAGATTCCTGATGGTTTGCGCTCGCCCTTGCTTAACCTCAGCGAATACGAATACTACAAGGCTGCAGCCTTCAGCACTATCGGCTCGTTTGAGCATCCAGATGGCAGTGCATCCACACCGTTTGAGTTTGCAGATGTTGACACGAAGACGGCCAACAAGCTGACTATTCAACCATACGAAGGTCTTACCATTTACGTTCGCTATTCTTACAGTCCAAAATCAGGAGGGCTGGATTTGACAGGAATCTCAAAATACCTGATAATGAATGAGAATAGTAGCAGTCAGTTTCTGATAAGTGCAAGCACAAACGAAAACGATCATCGTGTTTGGAACAATTCCAATCCAACCAATCGGACAGCGAACTATTACCAATGGAGATTGAGAGGCGAGGATCCATATAATCTCAAGATAACAAACGTTGCCCGAGATAATTTCAACGATGCTCTGCAATCACCTGAATTGTGGTACAGAGATGATAGAGTAGGAAGCTACACATCTCGTGAACAACCAGAATTCGAGATGCGTACTGACAACTATGCAAGCAACGCTACTACTAATGGTAAATACAAAGCCAACAGATTCGCAATTTTAGGTCATGAAGACGGTAATTACCGATTGATGGCAATCACGCCGTTCTTCTGGCACTCCGACTACTACGACCTTTCGGAAACGCAGCGTAACGCCGGAGGCAACAACCTGAAACAGGAACGCTACTATACAATTGATAATACATGGAATCTCCACAGACATAATCGGAATAATTATACTGACTTGCTCGACATGGAAATCGGTGATGGTATATCCATCCAGTTCCTGCCTACCACTACACACAACTACCGCTTCCATCTTACAACAAAGATTGACGGACGTAAGTTAGTAGTGGAGAAACCTAACGTCATGGCTCGCGATATTTTTGCGATACCCGAAGAACTGTTAAGAAAATACTGCGACTACACTGTTACCTATTATGTTGACCAGGATAATGATGAGGCTACTCAACTGCCAGTAACCATAGATGCGGCAACAAAGGTTAGGAAGACCATAGACCTGACGTCAGGTACAGAACTCTACCCCTTCTTCCAGGCAATCGACAACATGAGTGATGGGGACAAAGCCAACACTTGGGTGGATATCTACATCGACTACCACGCACGGCAGCACTATAAGACTGATGCCGACGACAACTACATACAGGAGAACGGAAAATACGTCATTGACGAAGATGGAATGCCGTTCAATGTCATGGGATGGAATGCCAGCACGGTGCATATGCTGCTCAATAACACAGGCGGCTACACCGACTACCTCTTCCAGATTAACAACTACGAGAACCTGAACGAGACCCTCGGCACCTTCGGTCTGCACCGATACGACTATCTCTACTTCATGGTGCTGAAGACAAACGACGACTACACCAACAACAACGGTCAGTACTTCCTGCGCCGTGAAGAGACAGGACGTATATCATACCTCAATAACGACTACACCATCCACAAGGATGCAGAGAAAAACCACAAAGGCTGGAACTACAGCCGCATGGCTGAGGCATACCGCGAGAACGACCACTCTGTGTTCGAGGAAAAGAAATGGCTGTGGTGCTTCGCTGGCGACCCGTACGATTTCTATATATTCAACGCCAACTCTACGGTTGAGGAGACTTACAACGACATTACCGAGCAGAAGGAATTCGTGAAGACCCACCGCGACCACCTTGTCACATACAAACTGCTCACCAATACAGCGGGAACGACCTCGGAATATGTGGTGAACACTCCACTCTATTCCGACACCGAATCGACTTACTACCGTTGGGGACTGGCAGAGGGGCAAGGCGCGAACAGCAGTTCTACGTTCAGCCTCATCACAGGTGAATTCGAAGATGCAGGCTCATCAACTTACAACAACCCGACCATTCCGAACGAAGACAGCAAGCCGCTCTACTGGCGCATGCACCGCTCAACAGTGGAGAACACCAACGAAGTGATGCTGCGTCCACGTACAACCGACCTCACAGAACTCGACTATAATATTAATGTATTGCCATACAAGCCGAACAAGTACGAGGAATTGCGCTTCGTGATTAGACGCGATGACCAGATAGACGATGACGGAACGACGAACACATATCTTGGCAAGTATCCAGATGCATTTACACCATTATATAACCCAACTCCCGAACAGGCAGCTGCAAGGTCGGCTGAGTCACAGGAACGTTCAAAGTTCATCGATGCCTTAAGTTCAGGCACAGTGCGTATGTACACCTCGGTAGGTGACCGTATGTATTGTCATGATGACGTAATCACTTTAGCAGACTTGCCGATAGAACTTCAGCGCAAATTCTGCTACTACAAATTCTATATAGATGACTACCGCACCGAAGGCGCAATCAATCCACTGGGTTACTGTCCTGTACGTGGAACAGTGCAGACCGACAGCGAGGGCAACATCGTCTATAACGAATTGGGTAAGGCCATGTACAACTACTATGCTGTCGATGAAGACGGAAACATCAAATATGTTGGTCCTCCAGGAAACCAGACTCCACAGGGTTCACCACCAAAGACCATCTACATCAAGTACACGGTTACCACGGACAAGTTCCTCAAGCAGCTACCTACTGTGGAAGAGGTAGAAACGATGGTATCAAACAACGACCACGTCTACTTCATGGACTTCGCCGATCCTAACATGCTGAAGGGTGGTAAACTGGGCTACAACACAGGTCACCATGCATACTTCCAGAGCGATGTGACATATCAGTCACAGATAGGACAAGTATATGCTCCAGTGCTTTCTGAGAAGATGAAATGGAACGGAAGCAAGTTTGTTTACGACACAAGTCAGCCATACAACTACTGCGTGTATAAGAGTGCGGGGAACCGCATGGAGACTGTACCTGAGCGACTGAAATGGTATTTTGTGGGCGACCCGTATAAGTTGCAGGTCTATAACACAGAATATGCGATAAAGAACAATACCAACGATGCAAACCTCTGCCGTTTCGACCCCACAGAGACAGCATTCCAGTTCGTTGTGGATTGTGTACACTTCCGCAGTCCAGACCCAAGTTTCATCGATGAGCGTAAGACTCTGACATATACCGACGCTGATGGTAAAGCGCATGAGGTAGATAACGGTAACTACGGCAGACCATATTACCAGAACTTCTATTGGGAAGTGGTGCCTGCGGCATCGGAGGATGAAGATGCGTTCGCCCTGAGGTTCCGTGCAGACAACCAGTTGCTCGGTTACCGCGACGTATACTATTATCTGGCACACGACGGTATTAGACGTACCTATCGCGAGGCACAGAGCGAGAACCCGAAGGCTTACGGTATCAATCTGAGCTACGACTCCGACAATGCCAATAACCTGAAGGGTAAGTACAAAGGCTATCATACTGCCAATGACGAGAACTGCGTCATCCGACTTATGCATCCCACAAAGGTTTACTTCACTGCTTACAAGGAAACCACCCTTGGCGACCCTGTCGTAACGGAAGAACTCTCCGAATACTTCGGATTGGGCGAGACTCTCACCGAAGTTCCACGACATCTGCAGCGTAAGTTCGTAAAGTATGGTAATCTGGAATATCAGAACAACAACTCAACCGCATGGCATCCAGCAAGTTTCGACTTTACTCTGACCAAGGATGTTGCGTTCAACCTGGAGAATTGCTCTTCTATTGATCCATACCATACCATCAGCAACGGATGGGTATATAAAGAGACTGACAAAGACGGTGACCCAACCAAATGCCGCGCTTCGTTCAAGTTCCGTGTGACGTACGAAGTGGATGACGAGACAAAGGACGGAATCCACTTGTTCACCACACCCGCAGAGTTTGCCAACACAGAATTGCAGCCTCAATGGCTCGATGTGACAGTGGGAGGAAACAAATGGCTCTTCTACGACAAGATGAACCAAAACTCCAGCAACATAGAAAACGACACTCTGCGTGTAAGCAACTACCCCACCGCAAATTATACAGACCAGGAATATCAGGGATGGGATCTTGGCATGAAGGGTCTGCACTGGGCTTTCGTCGGTGACCCATATAAGTTCACTATGATCAACCGCAGGCGCTGGGAAGACCTGGGCTGTCCTCGTACGGCTGTGACAGGAAGCAACTTCTGGCTCGGCACAGGTTATGCACAATCTACCGAATCCGAAAATCCATGGTATAACTATGTCAAATTCGGAGACTCCGACGAGAACCGCGCATACGGTGTGGACGGCACTGGCGGAAACTTAGGAAACGGTAACACCGAATGGGGACTGGTAATGAGCAAGACCGGAGGTGACAACGACTATTTCATCCGTACATCGTCGCTCAAGGTATCGAGTGTGGATGAGACTGTGGGAGACTACACCAGCATCGACCCCCGCAACATGACCAACAACTACCAGCGGCTGGTTTACCACAACTTCACCAACAACGACGGTAGTGCCAATCCTCTAAATAGCGCATTCGTGCTTGAGGAATTCTCCCTTGAAACCAAGACCAGCGCACAGGACAAAGCAGTAATCCGCACAGCCGTTGCAAAAGACGATGACAATGCCGACAACGACTGCTTTGACGCAAACGTACATATATATGATATCAACGGAAATCTCAAGGCAACTCTCAAGCACGTTGAGCTGAAGTACGGCAACGTGTTCGAATCCTTGCCGCCAACGCTAAAGCGATTCGGCTGTAACTACATAGAGTGCTATCAACTCTACTACAACGGTTACACAGGTTCGGAGACCGATGCGGAGAAAACCGCCAAGACTACCGCTATAAACAACCAGCTTAAGAGCCTTAACAACTTCACCGGAGCAAACAAAATCACCATTTACCAAGGTGAGACCCAGAATGAATTCACAGGACACTTGGATGCCTCGAAGTTAATCAACACCGACAGCAACGGACGCAAATACTACGAGATTGCATACGTATACACGGTGGATGAACAGTATGCCCAATACTTCACGTCTGAGGATAATGCCGAGCAGGATGAATACTACTGGACCAATGCCTACTATCAGTGGGATCAGGTTTACAAGGGTTCTAATGTCCGTGTAACGACATATAAAGATGTGTTCGACCATTACGAGTACAATGCCGACGGACACATCGTCAATGAGGTCTACAGGCGAGTGGAGACAGAGGAATACAAATCCGGCGAGAATATCTCGGCACCTGCCTATGGATGGGTTAACACTCACGACAGTTCCGAACAGGCATTCGGAGATAAGAGTTCACGCACCAATGAGCAGCAGCAGAAGTGGGCGTTCGTGGGCGACCCATACGACTTTGAGTTCAAGAACTACGCACTGTATCAGGATAACGAGAACACTGCACTCTATTACGATACGACCAACGGCATTGTCAATTCTAATATCCAGAAGAGCCACTGGGCTATCGTTCAGGGACTGCAGAAGACCGCTATCGTGGACGGTAAGACCGTCAAGGTCTATACCGACTCAAGCGGCAAGACTGTCTATACGGCATCGAGCGGCGGAGTAGAGAACACACCTGTATATGTATACTATCTGGCTCTCATTGACGATGACGAAACCAGTGAGACATTCGGCTCACCCATCAATTTCGTCACCTTCGACCGAGCATCAGACAATAAAGACTTACCGAGCGAAGACCAGTATCTCTACCTCAAAGGTTCGCTTGTAAGCAACGACCCGACGGCAACACTCTACTCTACCGATACCAAACAGGTACACCCGTTCTATATTGCCGAAGTGGAGGAATATGCCAATATCGTCATCTACCACCTCGTCATTGCCCATCAGCATTCTCTCGACTATACCGATACTGATGCAATGCTTGGTGCTGACGCTACAGAACAGAATGAAAACAAACTACTGATCGACAAACATCTTGTTGAGTGGTTGAAGTACAAGTATCCTGAATACATGACTACCACTTCGACTACAGTAGGAAGTACAACCTACACCAAAGCTACAGAAACCATCGATGGTGCTAATATAACAGGTGGTTCGGACTTTACAATAACGAGCGGGACAACGGTTGCAAGCAAACTCAAGACAACAGTCAAGGACGAAATTATCGAGCATCTGAAACAGGCTTCACTGCGCGATATCGTCCGTGATGAGATTCCAGACTACACAGTTACACGTGTGGGAATAGGAAATGCCATCACCGTTCCTTGGTATATGAAACGTCAGTTCTGTAAGTACACACTCTATCAGCGCGATGTACTCCGTTCTGAGACAAGCGACCGAATCGTTTATGAGGACGACGGTGTAACACCAAAGACCTTCATCGACGAGAACGGAGTGGAACAAATTGCGAAGGAAATCGACTGGATATCAGTTACAGCAAACCCTGAGAAGAAATATTATGAGCAAGTAGTTGCAGGCAATGGCAAGCCTATCACCAAACTCGACGTTAGCCACAAGAACCGAATGGTTATCATCGATGTGGTCTATGATGTGGATGACTCTCAATTCCGCTTTGCCGACGAAGGTCGCAACACCACGGCATGGTACCAGATGATGACAGGTAACGAGGACGACGGACTTGTAAACTTCACATACAGCGGCAATGTCGGTGCTCGTAGAGATGCTGCAGCACACTACACCAATAACTATCTGTGGGCACCAGAAGGAGACCCGTACGGATTTGTAATGCACAACCGCTATGCTACAGTCAACGGAACAGGTTGGGACAATGTCACTCTCACTACTGAAAATGCCAACTATGATGACAATGAATCCACACCTGACTTGAGTTGGACAGATGCCTTTACCAAGAAGAATATCTGCCAGACAACTCAAATTAAGCATAATGCAGTCTATGAGATGTTTGCAGGCATGAACAAATACACATTCCTCATGCATCCGACTGCCAACACTATCGGTACGACTGACGATGCGTTCAACGGTTTCTATATGACTCATAACACAACCAGTCGTCTGGCTGAGCTGAAATACGCTGCCACCGCAAGCAGCATACGCAGCAACCGCGAGGCTAACTGGAGACTTATGGTCACACCTGAACAAGTACTCCCCTACTTCGAACGCTCCGGTTATGTAGGTGGTCTGAAACCTGCTGTTGCAGGAACATTCGCCAACACCGAACTTTACAATACGCTGAAGACTTACAAGAGCAGCTACCGTGCAAATCCGTCTGTCATTGACTTCAAGACCATTGACGGAGCACGAAAGACTGTCTATGCAGGTACGTTCTACAAGCACAACGGCACAGAACTGCTTGCAAACGAGGCACGTCCAACAGGCAGCGATCTGCCTCTGAAGTTCAAGAGCACCAACCTCGTTCCTTTGGAGAAGGGCTATTACCGTCTGCAGGCATTCTCAACCGAAGCACTCAACACCGACGGCACTTCTGTCAACGGTATTGTAGGTCCGCGTTTTGTAAGCGGTTACCGTTTCGAATCGGAGAAAGACTACAGCAAGTATGCTGACAATGCAGTTGATAATGACAGTCCTCAAAGTGGCTATCAGTACCTACACTTCTTCGAGACAGACGAGGCAAATACCACATTCCATACCTTCGGTGCTCTGAACACTGCTATCAGCGGTCTTGACGCAGGAACGAGAAAGACAGAACGTACGCTTGACGCACATCCAGCCCTGCGAGGCAACATAGAGATTCTACCAGCGGAATATGATCCTTCAAGCATATTCTACTTTGAACCTCTTGGCGACAGCTATGACCGCTTCCGCTTCGGCACACAAGGACTTTATGTCAATGGTACAGCAGGTGTAGATGATGCAGGATTCACTAAACTCGACGCTACTGCTACTCCATTCCAGATGAGCGATATCGGTGGAACTGCTATCACCATACGCACTATGGCTACAGAATCAGCGACCGATGAGAATTTGGCAAATAACCTCAAGACCAACTATCTCTGTATAGATCCTAACCACCGCTACCGCATTTCATTGCAAACCAACAACGAAATGCAGGAAATAGGTGACGAACTGGTTCACTGGAACACTGAAGGACTTGACTATGCCATACAGAACACCAAATGGCTGCTCAAACCTGTCGGTACACAGACAGAATGGCCATACAACGAGATGGCTCTGCGAGTTAAGGTTAACAAAGGCGGTGACAGCGATGCTAATTATTATGCTTCGAACTACGTACCGTTTGACACACGTCTGAACAAGACTATAGACGCTGCGTTCACCAGCATAACTCCAATTGCCACAGGCGCCTCCACTCCTACAACCATGCGCCTGACCTCTGTGAGTCAGCTCAACGAGAAGAGCAATCCGCAGTTTATCCCAGCCAACTGGCCGGTAATCATACGTACCAGCAAGCCAGAACGTGGTGTGTGGAAGAAGTGGAACAGCAGCACTAAGGCTGTTGTAGATGACACGGAGAACAGCAACCTTCGTCCGTACTATGTTGATCTCTACATTCCAAACGTTACACCAACACGTATAACAGAGAACCTCAACAAGATAAAACTTTATGGTGTGTACTTGGAGAAAGACTTGAGCGATGACAACATAGATGAAATTACAGGTATTGACACCTGGACCAATGGACGCAACGTTATGACCTTCGGACTTCCGTTTAGTGAGATTGGAGTAAAAAACACTTGGAATGACAATATAATTCAAGAAGGTTCACGTATGTGGTACAACTACGACACATCGAAAGCCGTTGGCTTCTACACAAACGAGAACTGGTGGCGCGGTCACATTGAGTACTCATCCGTTGAAAGTAGCACTGCCTTCAAAAATGAGGTATCGGATGCAAATAAAGCATTACAAGTCCACGCACACTGGTCTGATGCCCGCAATGCCACATCCCTGCAACGTGACAATAAATACGTATATAACAATAAAGCTTTCTACGTGTACGATTGGGCTGCAGGCTCACCAACCAAGGACCACCCCGGCATTGTTGTATTATTCGATGACGAAGAAGACGATTCAGACAACTCAGAGAACAACGACGAATCAGAAGACACCGACTTCAACGAAGACACAGAAACCACTCCATGGCCTTGCGATGTTTATGACCTCCAAGGCCGCCGCGTTGCCCGCAACGAGACACCGGAAACTCTGCTCAAGAATAATCCTGGACTGCCTCGCGGCGTCTACATCTTCGGTCACCAAAAAGTCTTTGTAAAATAGAAGACCCACCCCTGCCCCCTCCCGTAATGGAGGGGAAACCATACGGATGAGAATTCTTAATAAAGAAAAGAATTATTGTAACAACGAACAAGCAATGAAAAATAATATCCCTAAGCAGTGTAGAGTGTCCAGCTGCTGTGCAGCCGGAATTTTAGCTGTCCTCTTCCTTTTCCTCGCCTCCTGCTCCGACCATTGGGATGACTTCACTCCCACTCACGAGAAGCAGGACTCAATCGCTATCAGTTTCAACACAACCATAGTAGGCAGCCGCACTGCAACACGCGCAAACAACACTCTTGTCAACCGGTTGGAAACTCATTTCCCTGCATTAGCTGTGGGCGAAAGCAAAGTCGGACTCTTCGGCACATACACTGGACAGAAGACATGGGCAGGTTATAAAACCGCCAACAGTGCCGAGCCTGTAAATAATCTCTTCTATAACCAGCCTGCAGACATAGCATCACTCAGCAACGGGACCAATACACTCTCGTACTCTCCACTACGCTTCTGGCCAAACACCATTGTTACTGGAGCCTTAGATCCGTCACAGAGAGAGTATTGTTCTTTCTGGGGATATTATCCTTATAACGCCTCAGCAGATCCAGGAGCCAACGGTATAGCGATTGTTCCTGTGAAAAGCTACGGCTATGCTGTGGACAAAGGAATGGGAAGCATCAAGTTTACCATGCAATCTGACGCAGCAGACCAGATTGACTTCATGATAAGTGAATTAGAGGCAGACTGTTCACGTACAGCCAACCCTCTCGTCAAGACTGAAGATGGTTATGAGCCTACCCGCGTTCCACTGACATTCCACCACATGCTTGCACAAGTACGTCTCTATACCATCATCACTGGAGCAGACAAGATTGTATATAGCACTTACAACAGTAAGAACGTTTATGTGAAAAGCATTGCAGCTGGAACATCGGTCACTCTCACCGATGGCACCAAAGATTGGGTATGCAGCACGACTACAGCCCAAATAAAGGATGCTTATGGCAATGACAAAGTTGTGGAGGTTGGCGAACACATCCCCGACGATACAAGTTGGTTGCCTGCAGGCCTCAAACCGGCAACCGCTGGCACAGTGCGATGGAAACGAACTGCTGTTGAAGACAAGGACGGCAATAGCATTGCAGACCTTGCATATTCCGTTTCTTTTAACAACATTCACACAACAAGCATCTTCACGCCCAGCTACAACACAACGACAGGAGAGACAACCTTCGCCTCTGCTGTAACCGATCTCCCGAATGGCTCCGCAACGGTCAACAACTACATACCAAACCCCTACTGGTTTACATTCAATGCAAGCAACCAGCGCGTGATGCTCAACGACAATTTCATTTATGACTACTTTGATGAATCACCGTCGAACAGTGGTGGTGACAGCGATGCGCTACACTATCTTACCGGAAAAAGTTCAGAAGTTACGGATTCTTTGCTGGACCGTTCCGGGGACCATGCAAGCAAACATTACAACTATGCACCAGGCAATATAATACTTGCTGTTCCACAAGTACTGACCGATGATGATGTGCCTAACGTGGTTGTTAAAATTACAGGCAAACGCACCGTCTGGAACAGTAGCTCATGGGAAGATGGAGAGACCGTAACCGCCAAAGTCACAGTCAATCTCCTGAACATGAGGATTAAGTGGGAAAGCAGTTTTATCTACTGCTATGCTTTCCTTGATGAACTAATGCCTGGTGACGATAAAGTACGCGGTCCTGAGACCATCACTGTGGTCTTCGATCCGGAACAGCACACCGACCAGTGGTAATGGTTAACGGTTAACGTATAACGACATTACTTAAGAACTTAAGAACTTAAGAACTTAAGAACTCAAAAACTTAAGAACTTAAAAACTTAAGAACTCAAGAAACTTAAGAACTCAAGAACTTAAAAACTTAAGAACTCAAGAACTCACTGGGCTTTTGGTCGCACAGGGCGTGCGTCAACATTTTCTTCAGTTACCCACTTAACCTTTCCCGTACTTGTTCCGAAGTAAATTGAGGAACCTTCTTCTGTAGATGCGTGGTCAGAAGTCCAGAAATAGCCTACAGAACGGTCTTTCTGCTGTGAGGCCATTGTGGTGCCGTCGGATGCATTTCCCGAATAATATGATGATGCGGGGAAATATATCATAGTTCCGTAACGGTCTTCGGATGCAGGTGCTGCCGTATCCTTCTTAGTATAGAAATAACCACCTCTGTTGCTGCCGTATGCTCCAGTCCACAAATTCAGGGTAGTATAGTCGGTATCATCTGACACAGGACTTGTATAAACTAAAAACTCAAACAGAGACTTTGCAGGTATCTGGAATCCTACAGGAGAAGGATCGTAGAGAGTCTTGGTTGTGTTCCAATAGAGATTATTAGAGCCGCTCCACCAGTTCTTGGTTGTTGCCTTAATCAGTTTGGTTGGCTGATAAATGGCATTCGCCTCATAGTTGGAAGCGACAGTGGCAATCTGGAAGTTCGCTGTGATGTCAGCAGGTGTGGCATCACCATCGTAAATAGTTCTTGTACTTCCATCTATGGTATTCACCATAGGCAACGCTGTGTGGCGTCCCCACTGATAAACTGTCGATGTACCAGTAACCAGATCCTGCTTCGCTTCACGGCGCAGGGCGAAATAAGCCACTTCAGAAGAATTGACTTGTTCGATTTTAACCCAGATCTCACGTGGTTCATATTTGTTCCATGCCATCTCATCTGGAACCCATCCGAGGTTCACAGGAAGAATCTTGTTACCTGATGATGAGCCATCACTATTATAAATGGTAGGGATTTTAGAGCCGGTGGTAGTATCGTACTGTGGGTAATGGATGTCAACAGAAGCGGTGTTCTTATTCGGATAAACTTCGTCAGTACACCAAATATGCCAAGTCCAGAGAATTTCGTTTGCAGAACCGGCATCGGTTGATGAGTTCAATGTGTAGCTTTCCTCTGAGCCGCCTGACGAATAAACGATAGTTTTGTCATATGTATGTCGTCTGCCATAAAGAGCTATGACTCCATTACCAGGCTGTGGAGTGCTCGAAACCGTGAAATTTGCAAAACCCACAACACTTTGAGATGGTGTTTGGGCAAATCCATTCGATACAACTGTAAAGAGTCCGCTGACATCCTGCCATATGAGATACAGTTCAGACTCGCTTCCTTCATAACGCACCTGTGTTATACGTTTCTTGGTCTTTCCTTCAGCCTGATCTGAAGAAGATAGCTCATCTGTCAAGTCAGCAACCTCAATATCATAATTAATCTGGTCAAATATATTGGCATGAGCAATAGTGCGTCCAAGATGATCCTTGAAAATACCGCCTGGATTGGAAATAGTTTCTGCACCGGCTTGATAGCTGTTGCCATAAACCAATGGGAATTTATATGTGCCTTGAGCGTTGATTATATAACTGTTAGCAGAATTATATATACTGCCAGTAGTATAACCAGTCATGGCAACACCCGTATTTGTTGAACCATCAGGAAGATGTGTGGACAGATTCATTCCCGTCACTGGATTATTTCCAGTCAGGATTGTCTGGTGATTGT
This sequence comes from Prevotellaceae bacterium UBA2852, assembly GCA_002350855.1. The sequence continues at coordinate 91,086 of DEFM01000033.1, read as the reverse complement.
CACTATATGCTGCACTTTGTGCCGCCATCGTATAGTTTAATGTAACGTAGTCACCACCTGTCTGAGGTGTTTGGGTCTCAGAGCCGGAGTTCCAACCGGTGAAACTGCTTACCCATGCTACAGCATGGGCGTTGTTATATGTGTAGCTTGCTTCAGCGAAAGATGCTGCTGGATCTGCAAAACCAACCACGCGCCATTGTTCTGCATGATGGTCATTTATACCAGATACATTATTAACATAATTCTTGAAGTTGCGGAAACTATGTATAATGAAATACCCCGAACCGGAGCCGTCCTGTTCCTTGCTGTCACTACCCTCTTCGTATTTGGTGGAAGTACCTGTAGAGTTGTGAGTAGGGATGACTTTGGCTCTGGAAGTGGAATAATTAGCATCAGGCTCTATGACGAGGTAGTAACCACTCGACACCTCTCCCACCGTCACTTTATACGTAACGGTATATCCTGGCAGCCAGATATCTCCCTCCAGCGACGCAGTCAGAGTATGGTCTGTACCATCGTTAACCGTTATCTTCAGTTGTGCTCCGCTTGCTACTGTCTGCGGCATAAGGAAGAGCACATTCCCTCCGTCGATATAGACATTTGAGCCTGGATTATAATCTGCAACAGTTGTAGTTACAGGAATATCGTATGTAGCAGTGCCGTCCAAACTGCCCCACGTACCAGCCGAAGCGGTATATGTACCTTGGTTCTTAACCTGATACAATTGTATATTCGTAATAGTCAGGCCAACAGGCATCTTGCCTTGTGCAAAACGTATGGCAGTGAGAATGTGACGGAACTTAAGATTCACTTTCTTATTGTCCTTACCTAAGTTCTCAGTGCGAGGGTCATCAGTAGTACTGCCTTCAGGACCAGACTGCACCTCCACGTTCCCCCAAATGCCAGAGGTTGTGGTAGAAGTTGATTCTCCATAAAGTAAATCGCGCTGTGCGTCTATCTCATCAGGAACTATATATGAGAATACGGGTGGTGTGTCGTAATCAGGAGCCGTAGTCAGAGTATAATCCTCCAGACTCTCCGCTGCGGGTGAAATGGCATAGAACTTCATGTATGCAGGATCTTCCTTTCCTGCATCAGATCCAGTCAGGGTATGGTCATATGGCCAGTGAACATGACTGCGCCAGCCATTGATTTTCTTCAGCAATACACCGTTAAGCAGTGTGCGGTCCTTATCCGTGAATCCCCAGATGGTGAGAGAGTCGTGAAAATCAATACCGCCACCGGCAATCTCACTGAGGGGAGCACGTGTGGTATAGTCCGAACTGCCCGAATTCATCTCAGAATGTACAGCCTTGGTATGAATACCAACCAAAGGCAGAGGCATACGGTGGAGGAACAAACCATCTGAACTTCCAGCAAAAGGATGCGCTCCGACAGTATTAGCGGCATCGGTAAGACTGTCAAGGGCAGGAGCGCCAGCAGCACGGGTCTTTCCCATATTGTATATGATATCAGCCTGTTCCTCTACTCCGAGAGTGAATATAATGCCGTCAGCCTCTTTGTCGGAATTACCATTAACAAAGTCATCGGAACAAGCCTGTGTCAGGCATGCCACCAATACATATAATATAATATATAGACTATTCTTAAACATCAAAATACTTTAACTAAAGAACTCAAAAACTCAAAAACTCAACTATTCATTCACTATTTTTTCTATTGTTTCATCCTCTGCGTCATCAACATCTGTTGTATAGCGAATAGGGAAATCCCAATCCTCTATGCTTATCACTTCAAACTCTACGGTTTCAACTCCTACATGAATCAGCAATGTATATCGTTTTCCTTTCGTAAATGTCAATGTTATGGGATTTCCGCTGACGGTATTTACTATACGGCTGTAGCGGTTGTCATCCTTATCGGTAAGATAACCGGTCTCAAGAGAGTTGTCGCGTGTAATCATCGAATAGGTGATTGTCGGTGTAAAAGTTACAGTCTGCGGAATCATCATCATCGATTTTTCGCCAGTGAACAGAGGACGTTCGCGTTCATCTATTCCGAACTTGTCCCTACCCCACTTATCCAATTCGCTATCGCTTATTATCGCTTTGTCCAAGTCCGAAGTACCGGTATTGGTCGTACCACGTATGGAATCTGTAAATTCTGATTCATTGAAAACAAGAGTGGTTGTTCCTGTAGTATTGCTCCACGAACCATCTTTCAGGTATATATCACCTTTTGTCGTGATAGTTGAGGTAGATGTTAACTCCAACTTTCCTATAAACAGCTTAGTATTAGTCTCTGCCGCAGGTTTATTGCCGGAAAATGCCTCTTCGTTGTACACTCGCTGAATGTATACATCCACACACGAAAGTGCATGATGGAAAGTCAGCGGCACCTTTTGGTAAGTATTCGTCGAGCCTTCCACGGTAATCGCACCATTGTCATTGCGACGGGCATCGGTACACGAAGCATAAAGCAAGTCAGTGTGTTCGCTTACCAAAACACTGGTCTTACCGTCGGCTATAGGTCCCATCTGATAAGTGACATGCGGTGTCTTGTCGGCATCGGTCGGGAATCCTGTTATACCAGCAGAAACACCCTCCGCTGTAAAGGGAGCGTAAGCGAAGAAACTCACGTAACGCGGATGAGCGTTATCGTTATTGCTGTAGTTAGGCCAGTATTTCAGAGGAGTATAAATCCAGTCATAAACAGGAGTGCCACCATCCAAATACTGCACACCCCAATATACTGACTGATTATACATAAAATCAGGCGTCGCTGTGGTTTTCACCGATTCCCAGAGCGAAGACTCTGTGATATAAGCAAACACCCCGAATCCTTCTGGTATATCTTTCAGTGTGGCCAGATTGTCGATGTTACCGGTATATGCTGCACGAGTGTCTGCCGAAGTACCGACATTGGCACCAAAGAGTACAGCCTCCGCCTTGGCAGGCTTTATTTCTTCCTCATGTTCAGAACAAGAGAAAAGCACGCATGCTACCGCTAATGATAATATGTATTTCCAGTCTTTCAAATTCAATAAATTCTTTATCTTATATCGATATGCCGTTATATCGTTATGTCGTTATATCGTTATGTCGTTATATCGTTATGTCGTTATATCGTTATGTCGTTATATCGTTATGTCGTTATGTCGATAGTCGTTATATCGACATCACGAATTTACCTCACTAAAATTTTCTTTCCGTTCTTGATATAGATGCCTGGAGGCAGGACATCGTCATCAACTACTTGTCCGTTAAGATTATATGTATGATTCGTTCGTGGATTATCTTTAGTTTCTGTATAGTCATTGATATCATCCATATCACTTTCGCCTTCGATGCCAACATAACGCGGCTTGGCAGGAGCACCACCCGACCAGAGAGGATCGGCAATCTGGTCTGCACGTAAGAGCAGGTATGCCTTATTGGCACCAAGTGTATTGAGGGAAGCCACTGTTGGTTGAGGAACCTCACCCGTTATTGCAGCCGCTTCTTCTGTAGTGTAGATATGCCAGCGATAGAACGATGCCACATTCCTGCTTTCGTACGCTGTAGGTTTCGTCAGCGTAGCACCTTCTTTCTTCCATGTCATATAACGTTTGGCGAGCAGGAACTTCACATAGGTTGAGCCGTTGAATCCCACACTCTCCAAATAGTGACGGTTTGCAGTTACATTGGGTCGCATCAAGTTGTTGGTGAAGAGACTTGCAGCATCCGTGGAAGTTGTGACTGCAGGAACGAAGAGTGGAACAGAGTATTGAGTTCCGTCCGTTCCAGGAACTGAGGATGTCTGTTTGAGCACAAGTCCGTTGTTTGCGGGAACCACAAAACGCTCATCCTCAATTTTGACTGTGGTCTTGGATTTGTCATCCGAATACACAGGATTTCCTCCCTGCTCGATTATCACATATGCCTTAACGGGATTGGTTGTAAGAAGATTGTCGAGCGTATAATCAATGGTGACATCACGGCTTTCCGTTGCCCATCCCGTACTGCCACCTACATTCTCCAAAATCTTGAAGGTTTTGGTCACACCTATTGCATATACATTCACATCGGCATTGAATGTAATCTCAGCATTTGCATTTGCTGTAAAGTGATATTTAAACTGTCCATGACCATCTGTTACGGTATTTGTCACATATGCACCTGCAGCTCCGCTAACATCTTCAGCATTAGTCACACTCGACGGTTTCACACTACTATTAATATATATGTAATAGTCAGCAAAGCTGTCTCCTGGCTTTGGTACGATAATCGATCCTCCACCTGTAAGAGTCAGTTTACCTGAAGACCAAGTCTCGCCATTGTATGCTTCAGACTTATTATCAACGGTGCTTCGCATATGAAGAGTCAAGCCACCTGTCGTCTTATCAGTAATAGTGAAGCCCAAACCTTCAGTTTCTGGCAAAAGACCATTTTGCAACGCAGATGAAATTAGTTGTCCGCCATCCACGAAGTATGAATCATAATTATCAGAATTATATTCTTCGGTGCGTACGGCATAATCATCTGAAGATATATTCCATGACTTTACATCACGTGTAATAGTGCGATCATTTCCGTCTCGGACGGTCAAGGTGATATACTTTGTTACTGCATCGCTGGTTGCTATATCAGTCTTGGTGCTCATCTTGAACTTCGTAAAATCCCAAGTGTAAGGATATGTCTGTGCCGGCGGTTGACCAACAGTGAAAGTGTAACTCTTCCATGTGGATACATACTTCGCATCTTCTGTTGTATTGCTAATAATTATATAGAACTTTCCCCACCCACTGGTATAGTTGAAGACAGGATGTCCGTTCACCCATGTTATATCGCCCTTAAGCGTATCATCCAGTTTAGTAGTATAAGTAGGATGGCCGTGAGTGTGTACATTAAGGCTCCACAGCGACTTATTAACATCTACCGTATATCCGGCACCATTGGGAACATAATGATAGTTATCCATGTCGAGCATAGTGGAGACATAGGTGGACTGAGTATCATCCTTGATGGAAGTAGGTGCGTGCAGTACAATCTCGTGAATACGAGTCCAGTTGCCGTCAACGCTTGTGATTTCCACATCGACCCACTCCTCACCTGTATCCTTCACAATAAAACTATAAGAACCAGAACCGCTCTCAGTCATATCATTACGGCCTACGCCAGTATAGGCAATTTTGTAGATGTCTGTAATCTCCACTCCTGTTGCATCCAAGAGGTTCTTCATACGCAGACGCTCTCCCTGGTCGTCATGATGGCGATGCCAATAAAGGTCGATTTGTTGTCCAGCCTTGACATGAGGAATCACAATGCGACAACCGCTCTTGAAAACCAGTTCTTTCTTGTAATCTTCCTTTGAGTATTTATAGACATTGATTCCGTCGGTGTACTGATAGTAAGTTCCCTCGTCAGTAGAACCACTACTACAGAAACCATTTTCAGTATATTCAGCATAAGAGGAAACCCCCATTGTTCCATCGGCAAATATCTGCAATCCGGCTGTTTCCTGAATAATAGGCGCATTGTTAGCATCAACCAGGTTCCGATAAGCATACACATATCCACCATTGGAATCTGGTGAACGGAATTTCTTCTGATATTCCCAATAAGAATTATGTGCCACGTTGTAATCTGATTCATTGTCTGGCAATGGACGAGCATGAAGTGCAGTGTATTTTATTGACGAATTGTCATTATCTTCCATCTCATACGTTGAAGTGCCATTAGGCATTCCAAAAAGGTTCAAATCGCCTGATGGCTGAAAATTCCATACATTTTCCGAATAAGCTACTGTAATGACAGTTGTAAAAACAACATTGGATCTCGTACCATTCACTGATGTATAATCAACTAGTGCTGCCACGGTTATTGCTCCGCCTTTATTGGCGCTTCCATCCTTTTTAACAATGTTGGAAATACGGATTTTGCTATCAACCACCGATACTGAAGGTGTTGCTAAGTCTCCATACACACTAACAAGTGGATAGATTCCATTACTAACAACACTATGGATGGTACCTCCGTTATTAGTAATAGGCAAATCGTATGTTTCCACGTCGTTTCCAATAACCGGATGCATTGTTGCAAACTCCACACCTCTGATATGATAGGTAAAATTCTTCTCTATGTTTCCCAACTTAGCTTTAATCACGACGTCAGCCAGTCCATCGGAAACAAAAACATAGTTGCTGCCTGATTTATATACATCAGCTAACGTGTAAGTGTTGTCTATTGTTGTTGATGGTTTATATATATGCAGTAAAGAGAATACGGACTTTGCTTGCACTGTAGTATTGTTGGTAGAAGCTGACTCTTCTGCCGCCGATGTATAAACAATTACATTCTGCTTCAAATCATCCTTAACCCCTGAGTTGGTTGATTCGTCTGAAATGGAATAAGAAAGGTTGTTAAGTGAAGCATAAAGGTCATTATGAGTCAAAGACATTTTCACCGTCTGAATGGTAAAAGTCTTTGATTTTCCATTCAACAGACCACTTGTACCTGTAACGGTTACTTTTACCGTACCGTAACTATCGGCCAGAGAGACTTCACCTGTAGAAGCATTGACCGATGCGATATTTGAGACATCTTCGGTTTCGGCATAAGTAAAGGTTGAACCTTCGTCGTTGAGTATCTCGTTCAAATAGGAAGTAGAACCTTTCTCTACATAAATAACGTCCGATGCCCCGTCATTGCCTTCGCGAAGAATAATTTCCTCTACGACAGATATTTGTTGGATGTTGACAGAAAGAGAGGAATTATCGTTGTAGAGCGTGACATATCCGTCATCGCTGTTGCATAGGTAAACAGATGTACTACTGGATGTACCAGACATGAAGGAATTCGTGGTTGTACCATCCAAGTTGGTCACACCATCAATACGTAGCTCTGTTTCGTTATCTGAGGCTATAGCCTTTATTATCAATTTCATACCCTTACGGGCTGGAATGCGAAGGGCTGCGTTGTCACCTGTTGCAAACATCGTAATGGATGCATTTGCTGGAGCTGAGTTTGCATTCGCTAAGAATCGTGTGTGTCCCTTAATCTGCAAACCATACGACGGGGCAAACAAATCGCCACTCTTGTCCCAAATCAGTTCAAAATCCGTATTCGTGTAAAGTTTGTTTCGCACATGACTACCTCCGCGAGCAGACCACTGACCATCGTTAAGACCCGTAGAGGCATTATCCATCGCACTATATGAAGCATCGTTCTCGATATTCCAGTTACCATCGGTAACAAAAATATTGAAAGTAGCGCTTAGACTACTTGGATAGGACGAATCATCATTCCTGGTAAGAGTACAAGTAACAGTAACTTTGCCCTCTGTAGCTGGTAGTGCCGTTACTGCTCCTGTTGATGAATTGATAGTACCATTGGAAATAGAATATGAGGCACCGTAATGAGAAGATATATCCGTGCCGTCAGTTGTGGTTATACTGAGAGTGGGAGCAGAAATTGCTTCGTTTATAAAAGCAACACCGTTCATAGTTTCTGAGTAGCTGATAGTTGAAAGAACATCGGTATATGATAGCGACTTCAACGCTAACACACCCATCGGACAATAGAGATAATATGGCGTATTGGCCTGAAGGCTGCTTCGGGGAATACGTATCGTTGCAAGTCCTGAACCTGGATAGTCGATATGATAGGCTTCAGTCCCGTCGTCTTTACGAAGTGTGGCATCTCCACTAAAGAAGGCTGTAACAATAATGTCTTTCGGTTCGGAATTGGGAACTGCTAATCTATAGAACGTTCCCCAATATTCATATCCTTTCGAGAAATCAATAATACTACCATGTGTCCAACCATTAATGTCAATACACGTCACGCCATATTCTCCGTTGATGCTGCGAATCACCTGCTGCTCATTCTTGGGTACAGTGCCATCATACGCAGAACCATTATTCGTTGCATTGGCACCAAAGTGCATGAGCAGACCGTTAATGTTCACATCTTCATCGGTAATAAGTCCTATGTTAGAACCTACATCGAACGTAACACCGCTAACCAATGCTGCGTCAGCATCGGTAATGACGTTGCGGGTTTTGAGAAAAAGGTACATGGATGTTGTTTTGCTGCTGGCCTCCGATGTCGCAGTGATGGTAAGAGGGGTTCCCTCTGTGAGATTGCTGGGCTCAGATCCTGTGGTTTTGATAGGGTAATACGGAAAGGCGTTGCCTGCTTCTGTACGGACATTTCTGTTGTTATTGGTGAGGGTATAGGTTACACTTTCGCCAGTTTCGTTTACCAAGGGGGATTCGTATATCAAATCCTCTATATACATTACATCTGTGCCTTTCTTAAAGTGGAATCCGTCGAACACCTTCACATCGCTGACAGTAATGGTGGTGCCGTTCATCCATGTGTAAAGCTCGATGATGGTAAGGTCTGAGATAGTGGTTGCATCTGTCGCTGAGATGTCAACATTTTCACCTACTATGGAATATGAGTATTTCTTAGCTTCAGGGTTAGTCCTGTCAAAAGTAAATGTTACATGTACCGATTGATTGAATGCGTCGTTATCAGTATTTCCCCCAAAAACCTTAAATGTGGTTCCATTATCAGTACCGAAATACATCATTAAGCCTGTTGGAGAATAGGTGGTCTGATTAGAACTATTGGCATTTGTTCCACGAGTTGTTTTGTCCCCAAGTCCAATCATCCAACGGCTACCAGATGGTACAGTGCAGTCAAACTCCACCTTAACAACTTCTTTGGTCGATATCCCAGCTATTTCACTCAAATCGGCTATTGCCAAGGCGTATTGATTACCAGCATTCCAAGTAGATGTAAACGTTCCATCCCCATTGTCAATCATTCGGTTGACCGCTTCGAACGGCACGCCAGCCCACGTTGTATATGTACTAAGTACAAAGTACAAAGTACAGAGAACAATGCGTAGAAGTTTAGATGACATATATGATTTTGTGGTCATTTCAAGTTATTATTGTCTTTGTATCGTTTGAAATTATCCGAATGGACAAACTACTCTCCTCCATTACGGGAGGGGTAAGGGGGGTGGGGCTTTTGTTATCTTTGCTTGCTCAACGATTCGCTGGCGCTGGTGCCGTTGTCAATGAGTATTTCAGGATCCACATTCTCGTTTGTCCAGTCGGTTGCGCTGACGCTGTACTTCACGGACTTGAGACCGAACACGAGGTTTATGTAGTATTTTGTTCCTGCCACAAGTGGAAGGTTGGTCGAAGGAATAACGATATTGGTGGTGTGGTCTTCTGCTGTATATGTCCCTCCGTTCTTACGGCTCACACACCAGTATACAGTTAGCGTATAGTCCTGCACTTCACTGTTGGGAATAACCATTAAGCACTGTTCCGCACTTGTGGTAGCATTGGGAATAATCACCAGTTGGCTGTTTGCGCTCTCCGTCACTCCGGTCATACTGCCGTCCATAATCGCTTTAGCATTCGCAACAGATGTCGTTGACTCGTCATCAGGATGTTTGAAAGCAGTGTTAATCAGAGAGTTTGGTACTGAAAGTGTATTGCTTGCCGAAGCAGTATGGTTCTGCCACAATGGTACGCCCGACGTGGTGTTGTTGAGATTGAGTTTGGCATTTGGGTAGAAATTACCACTCAAGGTCAGTTTCTTTACAGTGATCTTATAGTCTTTTCCGAGCACACCTGTCGCATCAGACTCATCAGTAAGGTTTCCTGTGTCATTGGTCTTGTCTACCATTGCCTGGACATGGAAGCCGATGGAACTAAGTGCGTGGTGGAAGGTAAGGGTGACGTTGCCGTCGCTGACATTCTGCACCACACTTGTACTGTCCTTTATCGAAGTGTTGAGCCAAGGAAGACGTATGTTCCCTGCCCTGTTGGCATCTTCACGGACTGCCCAGAGCAGGTCTACTGCGTTCTCCGGACTTGTGGCAATGGCGTATGTGACCTTGGTGTTGTCAATGTCTGTTCCCTCCAACGCCGTTATTCCTGTAGAGCCACTTCCTTCAAAAACGTATGGAGCATATGCAAGGAAGGAGATTGCCTGGCGACTGTGGTGAGGCCAGTTTACTTCCGTAGCCGTCCCCGTAGCCGTCCAATTGCCTGAATGCAGGTGAACTGGTTCGAGGTCACTGACGGGGTCACTTTCGCTGCCAGTATATACAAACTGCTTGTTCGTCCAATTGGTGAAACCGTTGTCGCACTTATAGGCAAAGACTCCGAAACCGTAGCTTAAGCGTGCCAACACGCTGTAGTCTATAGTTCCTGTACCTCCTGCGCGTGTCTCTGGACTCATCACTTGCGCATACATGGTGATGCTCTTCCCTGTCTCAATCTGAGGCAGTTCCTCTTCCGTGCTACAAGCAGCCAGCAGCATTGCCGCCATCATCAGGATTGTTCTTATGTGCTTAGTCTTATTCAATTTCTAATATTCTTATTCTCATGGGTAAACCACGAGGAGCGGGGTTTCTTTTTCGTCTTCTTTTTTGTTATTCCACCACCACTTCGTGGTTCAGTCCGATGGTGAGGTTGAGAGTCTTATGTTTCGCCTTTTCCAGCATTACGGACGTGGAGACAGTCTCCATTCCGTAGTCGGCAGAAGTGAACGTGAAAGTCACTGTCATGGTTGGTCCTGGAATCTGCAGGATGTCAGGCATCGTAAGTTCGGCAGTTGCGCCATTGGCCACAACAAGCGGCATCGAACTGGCTACATAGTTTCTCGTTTCTGTCGTACTGGCAGTCCATGTGCCGTCGGTCAGCAACAAGTCTCCTGTAGTGTAGAGTGAACCCGTCGCTGTGACTCCAGTCAGTGTGATGTTTCTGCCGTAATTGTTGGTGATGGTACCCAACGACAGTTTTGCAAGCGCGTGTTGGAAATTGAGGGTGACCGTTCCATTGTCACTGACCGCACGCTCCGCCCACAGCAGGTCAGTTGTGTTATCCACTGCCGGAGCGAAGGTTATCTTATTGTCCGTCATAGTGATGGCACTGCCTGTGTAGTTGTACGGAGCATAAGCCCTTAAGTCGAGGGAACCGATAGCCGGCACGGTATTGTCTGGCCACAGCACCTGGGTGCCGAAGTCCCATTCAAGGTCGCCTGAAGACCATGTCACCTTCTGGTTGTTGAAACCGAGACTGGTGCTGAACAATCCGAATCCTGTGGATCTCAGGTTGGTCATTGTTTCACCAGCACGGGTAAGCATCATCGTCTCCGCATCCCAAGGCTCCTCATCTACAGCTATCTGCACAGCCTTATGCTCCAACGACGTCTGTTCGTCATCGGAGCAACCAACCAGCAGCATCGCTGCCATCAGGAGCAAATATATGTGTTTTTTATTCCACATTGTATTCTTTTGTTTCAACATGCCAGTCTATAACAACAGGATCCATAACTATTGGTGTTTCCCATCCGTCGGCGACTTCCACCCTGAACTTCACAGTTGTCACGCCTGGCATAAGCACCAGTTTGTACGACTTATTTGGTTCAAAGGCAAACGATGTGGAGAATGTCGCTAAAACATCGTTCTTCACGATGGAATAGTATTTGGGATTGTTGAGTTTCAGACTCGGGTCGTAGGTTATGACGTAATACACTATATGCACCTTCATCGGAATCGTGGGGTTATCCGTGATGAATTCCTTGTTGGGGATGAGCATATAGTAGAAATTGGCGTCATCAAACAAAGATTTTTCGGTATTCGTCACACCTGTCGGCAGGGCGTTGAAGTTGATCAACGCGGTTGCGGCATCGGTGTCTATGAGCCAGTCGGAGCTGTAGGATTTCTGAGTTGAGCCGTCCATGTATGCGTCGCGGAGGTTGGCATTGAGTTCAGTTCCTGACACTGTGCATCTGAGAGAGTCTGTCGCCGTCAGTTCCCAATAAGGAACGCTGGCGTTGTCGGGACGCGGAGCGAAGTACATATTCCCTTGCTTCATCAAAGGAGAATTGCTGAAGTCCACGCTCTCTATCAGTATACGTGTGTACATATCCACGTCATCGGAATACTCAGGCCATGTGTCGTCGGCAGAGGTGTGGTCGAAGAGTCCCTGCACGGAAATGGTAAGTTTGGAAAGGGCGTGTTTGAAAAGGAAATGAACTTTCTCGTTAACAGCCTGCTTAACCTTGTTAGGCTGCGCAGCCCAAAGCAAATCCAAGCTTGAGTCATAGTAATAGGGCTGCGCCACTGATGTGCGGTAAGTGATGTAGGAGCCTGTTCCTGCGGTAGCAGTGTTAGGTGTCACTTTCACGATTCCGTCGTTGTCAGCACTGGCTGTGCGGTCCACTCCGCTTGCAGGATCGTTAACGTCCTGGTAAGGTGCGTAGGCGAAGAAACTGACGTTCCCTCCGTATGTATAGTTGGTAGTTGCGGCAGGATCCTGATTATCCACAGTACCGTTCTGCCATTCATTTGGCCAGTACTTCACCGGAGAGTATGTCCAATAGCTTTTGGAACTGTCCCATTCCACCTTCTGGTTCCACATGAAGTTATATGCCACATCACCCTTGGCTGCGTCATCGTAGTCAAAGGTCTGCGTGCCTGTATACTGTGCAAAAACGCCAAACGAATACTCCTTCAGTCTGGCTGTAGTCATCGCACCTACGTATTCAGCGTCGGGGTATGTAGTACGTGTAGATGAAGCAGAAGGATTCTCACTCTTACTCTGAGCAAGATAGCAGCTGAACTGCACCTCCGACCTGTCTCCTGAGCCACGCAAAGAGTCGTCCACTTCACTGCATCCCACCATTACCAACAGCAACAGCAGGCAGAAGTATTTTCTTAAAACACGTTTCAGGCTCATGAGTTTTTTCTTTTATAAAAATAGGTATGCGCATACGTGCGCGTACATATAACTTACAAAGTTACTTAAAAGATGACATTCCTGCAAGGTTTTTCATAAAAAAAACGACTTTAGCGGCTGTTGTTAACATTTGAGGAATCACAAATCTCCCCAGCCATCAAGTTTAACTGCTGACAATGAAAGGCAGTTAGCTGTCGTTTCTCCATGTGATGCTCCCATGGCGCAAGTAACAGCAGACGCCCATCAGCACAAGCATCAAATTGCTCACCATGTGGTTTCGAATACTCAGTAAAACCATTCTCTACCAATACCACCACGGGGAGTTTTGCATCAAAAGCCGCACGCATCACGCGCTTTTCACCTGGAGAGATTGAAGGGGAAACAAGCACGGCGCCGTTTCGCGCCATCTTAAGATAGGAATCCACATCCTGACTTATCTGCTGCTCAGAACAACGGCGCGACACTCGCACCTGCACACATCTTCGTGAAAGCAACCGAAGATTTCCAATCGAAGCATAATTCCGCCCTGCTATGCTCACTCCAAAGCAAGGACGAAGCCACTCAGAATGGATGCGCTTCAGCAATAAGCGCCTCGGATTATCGTGAATATAGTCTATCATCTTCTGGAGTTGACCTTCACCAGAAAGCACACGGTCGTGATAGCCGTGCTCAAAGAGCACACCGGCTTTCTCCTGCTGCTCAGCAGCCGGAAACGCAACACCGCCAACATCATTCCTTCCATTTGTGACGCTCAGCTCTTTTGTAATGCCCAGCTTCGCACCTTCTGTCCCTGCGTCTGGGATTGCGGTGTGCCGTTTCGCACCTTCTGTCCCTGCGTTTTGGATTGCGGTGTGCCATTTCGCACCTTCTGTCCCTGTGTCTGGGATTGCGGTGTGCCGTTTCGCACCTTCGATCCCTGCGTTTTGGATTGCAGTGTTTCGTTTCGCACCTTCTGTCCCTGCGTCTGGGATTGCAGTGTGCCGTTTCGCACCGCTGAGCGGTGTGATTCCCACCTCCCTCATTGCTTTGCGGCATCCAGTCTTGAAGCCATTAACAATCTTGCCGAGCGGTACTGGCAGTTTCTCAGTCACGAAGAGGATGAAATGCAGGTGGTCGGGCATCAGTTGGCGTCCAAGCACCCTTACTTGCGGGTAGTGCGAAGCTATAAGCTCTACCTCCCTGCTAATTATAAGTCCAAGAGGAGAAGGCACAAAGCAAGGACCCTCATCGCTGCCTGCAGGTGCATTAGGATCACCTGCCACCTTTCCTAACAGTGGCTTACGACCTTCCACTACCAGAGTCAGCATATAGATATTCCGCTCCGTATAGTCATGTCCTTCCATCCGTCGCTTCATCGACGGTTTCTTCTCGTGCCAATAATGATTATCCTTTTGCATCTGGCAAAGATAGCCATTCTTGATATTACAGCAAAATTATGAGGTGCAAAAACTGCAAATGTTATTTTGGCAATAGAACAACAGCAGCTACATCGCAATGATGTAGCTGCTGAGGGTATAGCATATAAGTATTACTATCTGTAGTTGTCAATATACTTATGATACTGTTATAACACTGGTAATAATGGTTGACTCTCCAGAAGTTACCTTTATATAGTAAGTACCAGCTGTGCTAAATGTCACCTTTCCATCTGTTCCTGTCGAATCCGTAAAGTTGGCTGCGGCTGCAGGTGTAGTACAACCTGAATCAGTGTAAACACCAACTGTGTAGCTACCAACAGCAATATTACTTGAAGTGCCTGTATTGGTCACAGTAAGCGTGACAGCATTACCTTGAGAAATTGAATAATTGTCACATGTTGCAGTAATTGCGACAGGAGCCTGATTGATGGTCAATGTTACTGTACCCAAATCGTATGTAATGGTGGTTGCAGTCGACACAGTTGCAGTCGTATGGTTTGGAGTCAGAGTGATATTGGCTTGTGTGCTGGTTGTTCCGTCCTTAGCTACAGCTGTAATGTTTCCTGTAGTTGTACCATCAACAACATCACCAAGACCAAGAGTTGAACCGTCGAATGCATAGGAAGTTGCGCTATAAGCCACATTTGCGCTTCTTGTATATGCAACCACATTAGATGGCAACCAAACAGTCTCCTTATATGTGTTTTCATCAGTTCCGCCAGTTTCTTTACCATTTTCACCAATACTACTGTCTGACTTAGTCTGCCAGTCGGAAACAACTGCCTCAAACTTAACAGAAGTCAAGCCAAGGTGCATGATGATTGTATAGTATTTATTTGGTTCAAGTGATGAAAGTGAAAGTTTGTTGGTAATAATCTGTTCTACCTGAGAATAGCCTGCATTAAGATTAGGATCTGCAGTACGAACAAAGTAATCAACAGTTACGTACAATTCCGCATTTCCACCAGGGATAACCATCAAGCCAGGAACATCTTCGTTGGCAAACAAATTCTGAGCAGTTGTAGTCACACCGGTAGGCACGGCAGTACTCCATTCTCTTCCTGTTGCATCCTTAAGTTCTTTTACACCACCTGCGCCAAATTTACCAGCACCGATTTCCAGAACTTTCTCATTCAAACGATATACAGTGTTATCCAGGGTTGCATCGTTGTTAATAGTAACATCGTATGTTGCACCAGTATTAGCGACTTTAACACCAAATGTATTTGCCTCATCACACCAAACACCAGTCTCTATGTTAAACCATCCATAATTATTGATGGTACTGTATATCTGTGCAGCGCCTGAAGCGATACCATTGTTTGAACGATCCGCCCAAGCAGTTGCGCCATCCTGAATCTTGACTTCTTTTATTGTAACAAGAGTTTGTTCTGGCTTGAAGCTTGACGGGAAGTATGCTGCCTGATTGTCACCATTGTTCTTATCTACATCGACCACGACCTTGAAGCCACACTTTGCAGGGTCGCCCGTAGTAGTTTCCCCTGTACTTTGAGCTGTTGAACCACCAATTTTTGCAAGAGCATGCTTGAAGAGGAATTTGACTTTTTCATCAACAGTCTGCTTAGTAAGATTGATATTATAGCCTGTACCTACAGTTGCCACGGTGTTATCAGTTCCATCTGTTTCCTTATAGGTGAGGCGTCCTCGTGTTCCCCAAAGAAGGTCGACAACATCTTTCTCATCCGCACTTGTTCCTAACTCATACTTAACCCAGACATTGCCTGTCCAGTCGTTTGTCGTCATAGCAACCACACCTTTTGCGGCACCTGTTTTCTTTACCTTGTCATCATTGGTTGTAGTAGCACCAATTGCAGAAGGCTTTGTTCCGTCAGTACCTGATGCGTAAGCTGTATTTGTAACAGCGGTATATGGTGCAAAAGCGAAGAAGCTCAGTTTGCCAGACTCTTTTTCTCCGGCGGTATTTGAAGGATTAGCACCGCCATTAGCTGCATCAACACCATTAGGCCAGTACTTTACAGGAGAGTATACCCACTTAAGAACATCGTCATACTGAATCTCCTGGTTGTACATAAAGTTAGGAACAGTAGTAGGAGATGCGGGATTATAGTCTGCAGAACCGGTTGAATACGCAAACACACCGAAACGAGCTGCAGGTAATGTCTCTGTTGTAATCGCTCCTGATGTATAGATCACATTAGTGATGGCTCTCGTCTCCTTTGCCCGACCCATGTACGTGCCGAATTGGACGGCGTTGCTTTCGTTGTTTGTCAGATCTGAGTTGGCGGTGAAGTCGTCAACCTGCGAGCAGCCAACCAAGGCTAAAGATGCGATGGTTGCAATTGATACAAAATGTCTAAGTTTTTTCATAATTTTGAAGTTTTTTATTGATTTGTTATTTGTTAATGCACTTTATATAAGTCCTCGTTATTCCCGTCGTTTGCCGAGACTGAACTCGAATGTTCCGCCAAAGTCCCAGTCGTCTACTTCGGCATCAAAGCCGGAAGCGGTTTTCGAAGGATCCACGTCGGGTATGTCTATCACCTCCTCTATGTAGATTTCCACTATGATGTGCTTGAGCACTTCCGCTTTGGTGAGTGCATCACCGGAGGGGGTGAGGTATTTCATGATTTTTCCTACGTTGAAGGTGCGGTGGTATTCCGTTCCGTCGGTAAGGAAGAAGTTCAGTTCAAGTACGTTGTCGGTACTGTCACGTGCCGCTACGGTTTCCTTTCCAAATGGTAGTCCGAAGCAAGGAATGGAGGTTGACACGACTCCGTAGTCTGTTGAGTCTGTTGCCGCCTTGAATTTCCATTGGTTGAGGAACATGGTACCGGTTTCGGTGGTACGGTCCACTTTCGACAGGTAGAATCCGTCTGCCATTCCACTGATGCTTGCCTCCATGCCTGCTATATTCCTTGCCCCGCGCACGTTTGCCTTCACATGCAATACGGTGGTCATAGGGTCAGGTACTTCGTTGTAAACATACACATCGGTGGTGGAAGTAACCTTGTCGTGCATCTTCCAGTTGTAGAAGGTAAGCTGTCGTTCCAGCATCTCTTCCGTTATCTCAAAGGTATCAACTGCCACACCTATATCTTCAGGGTCTGTAATATATACCACTTCTTTGTCCCAAGTGCGGTTTGCGCGGGTGGTGATGTTCTCTGCCCTTGCCGCTGCAAGGTCGTGACTGTTTAGGTTTTCGAAGTGCATGGAGCCGAACTCGTCATAACTCTGGTTGAAGATTATGAGTTTGTATACTCCCGGTGTGAGCTGCACCTGCTGCGATGTCACGTCGTTGGTGATTCGTGAGAGTGTCAGTTGGTCACCATCCTGATAGAGCATGAGTGTCATACCTGTAGGCATGATGCCGAAACTCTTCATCCAGTCCACGTCGATGCGCACAAGCACCTTGTCGGTGTTGTAGATTTCCAGCTCGCGGCGCTCGCAGGAGGTGAAGACAAGCAGCAGTGCTGCCAGCCACGCCACACAATGGCGTGGAACACGACACATCAAACGCTTCACGCTCCTCGCTTCACGCTTCACGCTCCTCATTTCACGCTTCATTTCCCACCTCCTTTCTTAAGCAGGTTTGGCAGAAGCCACACGAGTGAGAGCTTCAGTTTGGTAGGTCCGGCATAGAAGAAGTGTCGGTTTTCCTTCCAGATGAGGTGACGGTCGTTGAATTCTCCGTGATAGTGGCGTTGCGGTCCTGTGAAGAATCCGAGCGACGCGCTTGCCTCGAAGTTCCAGTGACGGCTGAGCACCCAACTGTGTCCGTAGGTGAATCCGGCTGATATGTATTCGCCTTGTTCACCCTTGCCGTGACGTTCGATGTCGTACTTACCGCTTGAGACGTATGGTCCCCAGAAGTTTCCGGTGAGGAACGGACGGTTTCCGTAGCACTTGTTGCGCCATTTGCGCAGTTCAACACCAACGTTCCACACCTCGTACGCACGATGGTTGTGATGCCATACATACCAGGGAAACCAGTCCTCCACCATGATGCTCCAGTTGCGGTATTTTCCGAAAGCCACTTCTATCTCGAAGTTGAAGGCAAGCGCGGCGTCGAAGAGCAGATTGGTCTTCAACGCCCATGTCAGACGTCGCGAAGGAAGGGTATAGTACGTGTCGGGCAGGAGTTCACCTACCGGCATGGACCACTGCTTCACTTTCTTTCCCGCCACCGAGTCCAAATGTTGGTGATCGAAGTCGATTCGGTAGTCGGAGTGACGCAAGTAGGGCATATACTTCGGAAGAATCACTTCCTTCCATTCCTTGTTGTAGGTCTGGCGGATGCGGTTAAGCTTCACGTCGAGGTCTGGTCCTTCCTTGTAGGAATTATCATCAATAATTTCAAGGATCTCTTTTTTATGCGGCAGGTCTCCCTCGACGACGAATCGCCGGAATCCCGGCCAGTCTTCCGGCTGATAGTCCACATGCATGATCTTGCGGTCTATGCCGTGAGTCTTTGCTATGTATCGGGTAAGGCTCTCACTACGTCCCTTTGCCAGACGCACGTTGTTCCAGTAGGGTCCCTCAGGTGACGCCCATCCCTTGATGGTTATGCCTCGAATGATGTTTGCGGTATCGCTCCGCACGGAGTCGATGGTCTGACTGATCTTATTCAGTTCGGCTACGTTGTCGTGGTACTTGGGATCAAGTTTGGTGATGTTCACCACGTAATCCACATGTGCCACACCTGTTGCCGTCATCTTCGTAATTCTAATCTCACGAGGTCCCTCCACGAATTTCGGTATTGCCGTATAGACCGTCTGGGCTGTCTGTGCCGTGACTCCGTCGCAGTAGTCATTGCCACTGACGGTGATTTCCACGTTCGCACTGTCCATCCATGCCTCGTAGGGCACGGTCACAGCGTATTCCCAATGCACAGGCATGTTCTTTGCCCTGAACATTATGTCATCCTTCGTCTGCAGCCATCTGTTTCCGCTTCTCACGTAGAAATAATACGGATTACGTCCGTAAATCCCCACGCTGGTAAGTGTTTTCTCCTGCCCTCCGGCAACGAGACTTGGTTGAACCAGCACTATTTCGTCCTTTTCTACAGCCAGGTGACTGAAATCGAGGTCGAAGGTGAGTTGCACTAAACTGTCAGCATGAACCAAACGTATTGAGTTGGTTTGTATGCGTGCATCCTGCGCTACGGCGCTTTGCAACATCACAAAAAACGATATAACACTAAGTAGCAATCGCATTTTCAAACTGTCAATTAGTGCGCATAACCACACTTTAACCTGCAAAGTTACAAATTATTTTTAAGATAGCAATTAATAATTATGTGTAAAGCATAGTTTTTGTTTTATTTTTAACAGAATTTTTAACTATGTTTAACTATTAGGTGGGTAAATTAGTATTAAAAAACGAGTTTTTATGATTGCATAAATATTCTGGCATTCATAATTTCTGTATATTTATGTATTTTGACATTATGAAACGAATAAATTAGTTATTCTGTGCAATTTATCAAAGAAAACTTAAAAATCGCTATCAAAAAGTCAAATTCAGCACAGTGAAAAATCAGTAAAAGTTAAGTCTTTTTATAATTACACTTAACTTTGGTTTCAACGGAAGTTAACTTTGACATTTTGCAAAGTTAACTTCCGTGGAAATAAATGTTCACCAGAGTTATAATTCCGGCGAACATCCATTTTGTCAAAATGCATAAAAAAGAAAGGATGCATATCGTTGTCCGAATATGCATCCTTTTCCTGCTAATGCAAAGATAACACATTTTTTGGCAAAATCCAAATTTTCGCTTCCTCACGACGTCCTCCTAACAGGATGTGACGTAGATTGTCACAGACTTGATTTTCAAGCAGATAAAAAACCTTCAAAAAATCTTTTCTCCGATTATGGTGTTCCTTTGTCAGGAATTTACTATCTTTGCCCTGAAGAAATCACTACAAACACCCCATTAACATCAACTTATCATCAACAATGAATTTGCTTATGATACGAACACCGGAAATCATCCTGATAGTAGTAGTTGTCCTGCTGCTCTTTGGCGGCAAGAAAATTCCTGAGCTTATGAAAGGACTTGGCAAGGGAGTGAAGAGTTTCAAAGACGGCATGAACGGCAAGGACGACGAAACCGAGAAGACAAGCAAGGCTGAATAGCGCAAGGTTAACAGCGATTTTTTGAAGCACATTATTACAGCGCGTTTTTTCGGAAGAATCGGAATCTCAATTCTATGAGCGACAGTCAGGAGATGACCTTCTGGGAACATTTGGATGTGCTCCGTGGCAGCCTCATCCGAATGGTTTTGGCGGCACTTGTTGCTGCCATTGTTGCGTTCTCGTTCAAGGACGTACTTTTTGCCATTGTGCTGGCACCCAAGCAGGATGACTTCTTCCTCTGGAAACTGATGGGAGCAGAGCCGCTCAATCTGCCGCTTATCAACACAGAACTGACCGAACAGTTCATGATTCACCTGCGTGTAGCTGTGATCGCAGGTATTCTGGTGGCTTCGCCATATATAATCTATGTACTCTTCCGCTTCATCTCCCCTGCACTCTACGAGCGCGAACGGAAGGCAAGCGTAAAGGTTGTAGCCAGCGCTTATATCATGTTCATGGTGGGAGTTATCCTCAACTACCTGCTCGTATTCCCTCTTACAGTGAGGTTTCTCGGTACGTACCAGGTAGCAGAAGAGGTGACTAACCTACTGACACTGAGCAGCTATGTAGATACTCTGATGATGATGAGTCTCCTCTTCGGCATAGTCTTCGAAATACCGGTGGTTTGCTGGCTTCTGGCACGATTTGGCTTGCTCAGCCCATTATGGATGACCCGTTATCGCCGCCATGCTATAGTAGCCATCCTCATCGTAGCAGCAATCATCACTCCTACCGGAGATATCTTTACCCTGCTCATAGTCAGCGTTCCCATCTACCTCCTCTACGAAGGCAGCATTCTAATAGTTAAGAAAACCAGGAAAGCCTAGGAAGCCCTAGGAAACCCTAGGAAGCCCTAGAAAAAATTTAAAACCCTATGCTAAAGAGAATCCGCACCACCCTCGCCATTATCTTCTTTACCTTTATCACCCTGCTCTTCCTGGATTTCACAGGAACAGTACATCTCTGGTTTGGCTGGATGGCAAAGGTTCAGTTCCTGCCTGCCGTTCTTGCATTGAACGTCGCTGTTATTGCCATCCTCTGCGTAATAACACTTATCTTCGGTCGTATCTACTGTTCTGTGATTTGTCCGCTCGGAGTGATGCAGGACATAATCGGATGGATTCGCACAAGGAAGAAAAAGCAGCGCAACCACGCCACCTACTCTCCAGAACGCCGCTGGCTGCGCTACAGTGTTCTTGCGGTTTTCATATTCGCCCTAATAGCAGGCATCGGATCGTTTGTAGCTCTGCTGGCTCCTTACAGCAGTTACGGACGCATCGCCAACAACCTCTTCATGCCTGTTTACCAATGGGGAAACAATATCTTAGCATCCATAGCCGAGCATTACGACAGCTATGCCTTCTATTCGGTAGACGCCTGGGTGAAGAGCATGCCAACACTGATTATCGCCAGCGTCACCTTCGCAATACTCATCATCCTGGCATGGAAAGGCGGCCGCACCTATTGCAACACCATCTGCCCTGTAGGAACCACACTCAGTTTCCTCGCCCGCTTCTCATTACTTAAAATCAATTTCAACACTGACAAATGCAAGAAATGCGGACTTTGCACCAAGAACTGCAAATCCTCATGCATCGACTTCAAGACGCAAACGGTTGACTACAGCCGCTGTGTGGTTTGCGGAAACTGCATCAGCAAATGCAAATTCGGAGCATTATCATACGCGTTTCACGGTTTCCCCGTGAAATCCGGAAAATCCGATCAGTCCTCAGGCACCGATGCCGGTCGTCGCGACTTTCTCACCGTCTTAGGAGCAGTGACTGTAGGCGCTACGTTTGCGAGCTGCAAAAAATCAGCAGAAAAGGGCTTGGTTGCTATCGAAGGCAAGGAAATAGCCAAGCGCACAACCCCACTCACTCCTCCGGGAAGTCTTTCCGCAAAGAATATGGCACAGCACTGCACCGCCTGTCAGCTGTGCGTAAGCAATTGCCCTAACGGTGTGCTGCGCCCTTCGGAGAGTCTGCTCACTCTCATGCAACCCACAATGAGTTTCGAGCGCAGTCACTGTAGACCTGAATGTACACGCTGTTCCGAAGTTTGTCCTGCAGGAGCCATACAACCAATCAGCCGCGAAGAAAAGAGTGCCACACAGATAGGCCATGCGGTATGGATTCGTAAGAACTGCCTGACACTGACAGACGGTGCCGAATGCGGTAACTGTGAACGCCACTGTCCGAAGGGAGCCATACAGATGGTTCCAAGCAAGGAAGGCGACTGGGATTCTCCATTCATTCCTGAAGTCGATGAGAAGCTGTGCATAGGCTGCGGAGCATGCGAGAATGTGTGTCCCGCTCGACCCACAGCCATCTATGTGGAAGGCTATGAGGAACACCGGAAGATCCTTGATGCCGAACCGTCAGACGAGATGGAGGCAGACGCACCAGACGCAGTTCCATGCGTAGAATGTGGTAATTGTATGCCCTGCCCCTATGGAGTGGACATCCCTGCCATTCTTACATATTATAATAAATGTGCGCGTGATGGCAAATTCACAAGTACAGCACAATCCGAAGACGACTTCCACCGCACCGGTCACGAATTTCTCATCGGTTACGACCGTGCCGTTCCGCGTCTGAACCAAGCCAGCCACTGCATCGGTTGCGGTGCATGCGTACCAAACTGTCCACAGGAAATCGACATACCACGCGAAATGATGCTCATCGACGAATTCGTCGAAAGTCTTAAACGAAAATCGTAAACTCTTCACGCTTCACATTCAACCCACTGCACACGTAAAAATTCCGTGTGCAGTTTTTTTTGCAAAACATTGCACATTTTTGAAAAGTATGTGTAAATTACTGAATTTTAACGAATTTTAATAACGATGTTTTAAGAAAAAATTCTAATTTTGGAGTGCAGAAAGAGGACGAATTTACAAAGTGTGCAAATTTGCTGCACAAACCCCTATATTTTGTGCAATTTACTCTTTTCTGACACATTTATCGAATAACAAAACGCAAAAACCAAACTACAACCAAATGATTGAACGGTTTCTACGAAAGAGCAGCTTCGAGTCGATGGACGACTATCGACAGAATCTCGAATACATAATCCCTGAGGAATTCAACTTTGCCTACGATGTGATGGATGCATGGGCAGAGGAAGCACCTGACAAACTCGCCTTGTTGTGGACCAACGACAAGGGCGAAGAGCGTCGTTTCACCTTCGGTGACCTAAAGAAGGAAAGCGACCGTGTTGCTGCCTACCTCACCAGCCTTGGCATTGGCAAGGGAGATATGGTCATGCTAATCCTGAAACGCCGCTATCAGTTCTGGACAAGCATCATTGCCCTGCACAAGATAGGAGCCGTTGCCATTCCTGCCACATTCCTCCTTACAGCCAAGGACATCATATACCGTTGCGAGATGGCAAGCATCAAAGCCATCATTTGCTGCGGTGACGAGGAAATCCTCGAACACGTTAATGGCGCATACCCAAAATGCCCGACTCTGGAACACCGTATCAGCATCGGTCCCGAAGTACCGGAAGGATGGGAAGACTTCGAAACAGGAGTCAAAAATGCCGGTACATGGACAAAGCCAGAACATTTGAACAAGGCAACCGACTACAGCATCATGTACTTCACCAGCGGAACCAGCGGTGAACCGAAGATGGTAATCCACGACTACACATACGCTCTTGGACACCTCTCCACTGCTGCCTTCTGGCATAACCTGCATGAAGACAGCCTTCACCTCACCGTTGCAGATACAGGTTGGGGAAAAGCCGTGTGGGGCAAGCTCTACGGACAATGGATTGTCGGTGCTGCGGTATTCGCATACGATCACGAGAAATTCACTCCTGCTGACATCCTGCACAAGATGGAGCAGTACCACGTCACTTCGTTCTGTGCTCCACCAACAATCTATCGATTTATGATTCGTGAGGATTTGTCACGCTTCGACCTCTCATCTTTAAAATATTGTACTACAGCAGGAGAAGCACTCAACGGTGCTGTTTACCAGAAATTCGTCGAAGCAACAGGCATTCACCTCATGGAGGGATTCGGACAGACAGAAACCACACTCACCCTCGGCACATTCCCTTGGATGAAACCGAAGCCAGGCAGTATGGGTGTACCTAATCCACAATACGATATCGAACTTATCAAACCGGACGGTTCTGCTGCAGGCGTTGGCGAAATCGGACAGATTGCCATCCGCACCGACCGTCGCAAGCAGATCGGACTCTTCTGCTGCTATTACCGCAATCCAGAACTCACAAAGAGCATCTGGCACGACGGTCTGTACTACACAGGCGACCTTGCCTACTATGACGAAGACGGTTATTACTGGTTTGTGGGACGTGCCGACGACGTTATCAAGTCAAGCGGTTACCGCATCGGTCCATTCGAAGTGGAAAGTGCACTGATGACTCACCCAGCAGTAGTTGAATGTGCCATCACTGGCGTACCGGATGACATCCGCGGCGAAGTGGTGAAAGCAACTATCGTCCTCGGACACGAATGGAAAGAACATGCAGGCGAAGAACTGGTCAAGGAACTTCAGGAACACGTTAAGCACGAGACTGCTCCTTACAAATATCCTCGCGTTATTGAGTTTGTAGATGAACTTCCCAAAACCATCAGCGGAAAGATCCGCAGAGTGGAAATCAGGGAACGAGATAAGAAATAACAAACTGCCTAGGATAACCTAGAATAACCTAGGATAACCTAGGATAGCCTAGGATAACCTAGGACTGCCTAGGACCGCCTAAAAACTCTATCAGCTTTCTGAAAATGGGAACTCGCTGAAGTAATTCGGCGTTTCCAACAAGATAAAGTTTACTCATGGCACGTGTCATGGCCACATTAAGTTTACGGTCAATGAGCGTGCCATCAATGTCTTTAAACGTGCTGTCGGTAAGGAATTTCAACTGATAATCACGCTGAACGGTGAAGCCATAAATAATGGTTTCACGCTGACTTCCCTGATAACGCTCAACAGTATCTATAGTTATTCTTGCTGCCATCGGATTGAGTTTTTCGATGGCTTTCCTAATAGCAAGAATCTGATTGCGGTAAGGCACAATCACACCCACTGTACGTTCAGGATCAAAACGATCTGCTTCAGCAACCACATCCGCCACAATACGGGCAATCACCTCCGCCTCAGCGAGATTAACCTTGTCCGAAGGAGAATTCTGCGGCCGTGGTACATTGACGAACTGCAGACGCTGTGTTCCCTCTGCAATCTGATGTGGAAGCGGGACTGGGGCAAGATGGTTTCCATAGAATGCCTTATTCGGGAAATCTGCTATATCCACATGCATACGTCCCTGATGTGAGAGGAAATACACCTGAGTGTTGCGCAGCAGACGTTCGAAGAAAGAATTGCGGCAGTCCGTCAAACCAATATCTATCAACTCCTTCTCCTCAACCTTCGACTGTGACGAAGGCTGTGCAACGACAGCAGGCAACTGCTTATGGTCACCGATAAAGACAAATTTCGACACAGCTTCCGCATTGCCATGCATAGCCGTAAGCAGAGGCATAATCTGAGGCTCAAGTA
This sequence comes from Prevotellaceae bacterium UBA2852, assembly GCA_002350855.1. The sequence goes on along the minus strand of DEFM01000033.1, from coordinate 65,305 downwards.
TCTGCGAAGCCTCATCAATGATGGAGAGGTCGAAATGCTTCAGGTGGAAAAGGTGCTGATGCGAAGCGAAGGACGTGGTTGTTCCCACAAAAATGCGCTGACGTTCAAGAAGCCAACGCAAGTCTTTGACATTTTTGCAACAATCTAACTGTACACTAAGAAGGTAACGACGGTAATCGGCTGCACAGCTCAACGCACCACCAATACGGATGAAGTCTATGCCCTGCTCAACCAGTTTGCTGCATATTTCGTCCACTGCACGGTTAGTGTATGCAGCAAGAAGGATGTTGGTCTGCGGTTCACGAAGCTGCTCACGCAGGATGTTCAACATTCCGAAAGAAGTCTTACCTGTGCCTGGAGGACCTATGACAAGGAAGAAGTCCTTTGCCTGCTTTGCCGCAAGCACCATATCGTTGAACTTGCCATAATCACCGGCAAGGGTACGTGTGGTGTCCGTCTCGGGTTTACGCAAACCGAGAACCAACTGGCGGCGATGCAAAGGAGCGGTGAGAAACGCATGAAGCGCACGATAAAGAGAAGTATAGGATGACTCCATGAAGTCATGCTCCACAGCCCAGCACCACTGCTCATCATAGTCGAAGACGATGCTGTGGGTCTGCGGTGCCCTCAGATGCAAGCTCAGACATCCGTCGCTCACATCCACGATACTGGCACGCATCACCATCGTCTTGCGCATATCAGGCTCAGAGTCATGGCGATAGGGATAAAGCACAACTATATCACCACGACGGAAATTAGCCTGGAACTCACCGTCATCCTCCTCAGCATTGAGTTCCACACCGACAATGGCATTATTCTCCCAAATCAGTTCCTTGATTGACAGGCGGTCGAAGATATTGCCTGCCAACCGTTTTTCAGCAAGAGCTGCGTTCCAGGCAGAAGCAAATCCCGAACATTCCTTGGAGCGGTTGCCAAGTTTCGCCATAACGTGTTCGGTCTGGACAAAGCGCAGCATACGCAGGAAATAAGCACGTTCCAGAGGAGAAGCCTGTTGCAGCGGGAATATCAGCTGCTGCAACTGCGGTTCGATATATCCCCGCCACAAGCGGTCAGACACACGCAGCTGCAGGAAATCCTCCACTTTCAGGTTCGTAATCATCTGTGCCCCCTCCTCGGTGGACAGCAATAACTCCTGATGTACCATCTCGTTGCGAAGGCAGAGAGCCTCGAAGAGTTTTGCCGGAGCAACGCCAGTGCGTATCAGTCCCTTCTCGTATTTTGAATAGAGCAGGAAGGGATGAATCTCATCATTGCGCAGATGCATCTGATAGTGCAGCACAGCCTGATAGAGGAGCAACTGCACAAAATGTTTCTCCTGTGCACGGATATTATCAGGATTCACAGGAAATTCACTTTTTCCCGACTTCTGTTCCACCAGCACAGTATAATCAGTCTGGAGCATATCCATACGTCCCTGAAGCCCGAGCATTTCACAGAAGAACGATGGTTCAACCACCGCTTTCTCGCGGTCGAAAGCCGCCATCTCAGACAGTCCCTTGCGTATGGCTCGCTGTATATTGCGACGTTGGTTCTGCGCCTCCAGATGGAAGGTTGCAGTCAACTGCTGAAGAGTGGCAACTGCCAGAGCATTGTAGCGGAAGAAATCACGCACACTGCTGGCATAGTCTTTCTCCTTGCCTTCAAAGAGAAGTTCCTCGTCAAGCAACTGACTGGCGAGATTACCCAAGACAATGGCTTCAGACTCAGGCGCAGGCTTGAATTTTCCAAGCAAATGCAGCAAAGGGCTATGGGCATAGGACTCAAACAGTCCTGCCACAGCAGATACATCTACCAGGTAATCAGGTTCGTAGATTATAAGTTCTGGGACAAAGAATGTCTGCGCGGTATTTCCGTCCTTGTGTTCCACCCGTCGGGGACGAACAAGGTTCAGTCGAACACACGATTGAAGCAACGGACGCAAACAGCGCCAGTCGCCAAAGGCAAATTTTGCCGTATCCCCTAAAAGATCGGTATTCGTGGTGTCGTAACATACAACCACTTTATTGGCTCCTTCATCATCAAGGCGGGCATAGATAAAGCTGTCGTCAACACTCTCCACCACCACACGCATGCAATCTGTCTCTGCATGTTTGGCACCAGCGAGACGATATGTTCCTTTGGGGAAGAGAGCCACAAGTGAAGCAGGAATTTCCTCGCCTGTCAGCAGATGCACGAATTCGCATAGTGTCCGTAAATCATACAGGCAATGATGCTGAAGATATTCCTCGCTGAATTCCTTATATCTGCGTATTCTGACTCGCAGGTCATGCACCCGTCGAACAGTCGGTTCATCAGCCGACAGACGTTCTGTTAGCAGATACTCCAGCTGGGCGAACAAACCGGAGAATTGCATTCCACTGTCCAGGGTACATTCATCAACTACCCTATGCAGCAACAAGCCGAACCGTTCATAACATTTTTGAACGTCGGCTTGTGCTGATTCGTTAAACAGTTCCTGCAATTCTATCATTCTACTTCTTCACCGTGTACATCACGAATGTTCTTGCAGCAATTGTGGTTTCAAATGTATTGTCGTTGAATGATGCAGTGCCAGCTTTTGGAGTATAGGCAGTTGGATTCTCGATAGAGTTCTCACCATCAAGTTTGTCGGCATTGAACGAAAGTGTCTGACAGTTGTGAGCGCCCTTAGCCAATCCCTTGAAGTTGAGTGTGATTGGCTGAGCTTTATCACCCGTATTGACAACCTTAACGATAAACGACTTATTTGCTGCATCATAGACTGCACTTGCGAAGAGGCCGTCCTGATCATCATTGCCAGCTACAGGCTTGCCGTTCATAGTAAGGGAGATGACATTGGAACCCTTATTTAGTGAATACATCTGCTGAACATAGTATGAGCAGGTGCGGAACGACTTCAGATTGTTGTACCATATCATGTCGGGACGCCACTGCCATCCGTCAACATGAGCAAAGAGAGGAGCATAGGTTGCCATGTGAACAACATCAGCATTACGTTCGATACCAGTCATAAAGGCTGCCTCCATAAGTGCTGCGTTGAAGTGGTTCCACTTCTTTCCTCTGCCATGACATGCATACTCACCAGCAAACACCTTTGGTCCCTTGCGGTCGTAGTTGTCGTAACGGTTTCCGCTCTTGAGGAACCAATCCTCTGGGCGATAGAAATGTTCGTCAACGAGGTCCGCCTTAATCTTACGCATCTCAGGCCACAGGTATTCAAAGTCCGCACCTTCACTGTTAGGACCGCTGGTTCCGATAATTTTGATGTTAGGATATTTCTTGCGAACCTGCTCTACGAAAGGCTTGAGGTTCTCTGGATAGATCTCACCCCACTGCTCATTACCGATTGCTACAAACTTCAAATTAAATGGTTCTGGATGACCCATGTCTGCACGGAGTTTTGCCCAAGTGTTCTTTGCAGGATCTCCATTCGCAAATTCGATAAGGTCAAGAACATCATCGATATAAGGCTGCAATTGGTCAACAGGCACGTGCTTGTCACTGCGCTGAGAGCCGTTCTGGAACTCACAAGAAAGACCTACGCTGAGCACAGGCAGAGGTTCTGCACCGATTTCCTCACTCAGAAGAAAGTATTCATAGAATCCGAGACCATAGCTCTGATAGTAATCCGGGAAGAAACGGTAGTCAAATGTGTAGTGCCAGCGGTTTTCGTTGAGAGGGCGGTTCTCCACTGGACCAACACTGTTCTTCCACTGATAGCGGGTAGCGAGGTCTGTACCTTCAACAATACATCCGCCCGGGAAACGGAACACGCCTGGATGCAAGTCTTCAAGAGCCTTTGCCAAATCCTTACGCATACCATTCTCATGTCCCTTATATGTATCTACAGGGAAAAGGCTGACGTGTTCGAGGTCAAGCACAGCGCTGTTACGGCTGAGCATCAGGCGAAGAGTTCCTTTCTCAACAGTCTTGGTTGCCTTGATAACAACTGTGTATTTCTTCCAGTCCTTCGATTCCACCGTCAGTTCCTGTTCAGCAAACTGCTGACGTTCACCCATTGTTACAGGGTCGCAGAGCATGATACGCACCTTACCCGTTCCTCCGTCGGGAACACGTGCCCATACAGATAAACGGTACTCAGCATCCTTCTTATAGCCGATTCCGAAGAAACCTTCGTTCTCGAGGCCTGTGAATTTGTCACTATGACCGCTATAACCGAGACGTACATAGTGAGGATTCTTCTCAAACGGACCGTCGTTCTTCAGCTGGATGTTTCCGAAAGTGTTCCATCCCATGAAGTTCTGAGGAAACTCAAACGAACGGTTCTTAACTAATTCACCATACAGACCTCCGTCGGCTGCATAGTTGATATCCTCGAAGAAGATACCATACATGGTTGACTGGATTGGTGCACCCAGTTTCTTAGTGTTGATGTCAAACTGGTGAGTCTGCGCAGTAGCCGCAACCGAGAGGCTGAGCGCAACAATTGATGATAGTAGTTTCATATTTAATTATTTTATTAATATTTTATTATTGTTTTCTTACCATTACGGATGATGATATTGTGATGAGTTGCATCAGAATCCAGACGTCTGCCGTTCAAGTCATAGATAACGTCTTTAGCAGACGAATTGGTTGCATCACTGCGAACTGCATCAATTCCAACAGCAGGAGTGAACTCAAGAGTGAAGTGGTCGGCACTCCACCATGCAGAGCCTGAGCCTTTGCCCGTTGCGGTAATGCGCAGCTGCTGACCAGTTGTGATGGTTACAGGAGAGAGCGTAAACGTCATCCATCCGTTCTTCCATTCATCACCGTCTGCAGAAGCATTACTCTTACCCTGAGCAGAGGCAGTCACTGGAGCCATGTCCGTTGCATTGCCGTCGGCATCGAGCACCTCAGCTTTCAGTTCCAATGTAACGTTGGTTCCTCCACGAAGAAGAGCGCTGAGAACAAATTCGCCTTCAGGCAGATTCGTAAGAGTCTGAGTCATTGACGAGTTGAGACCTGAAGCCTTCCACTGGTTCCAGTATTTGTTCGAAACATCATCGTCGTATGATTCACCCTTATCTACAGACAGTTCCTTCACGGTCCATCCTGTGGTTTCAAATACACAATCTGGGTTGGTGATGAAACCAAACGCAGCCTCCTCGCTATCAGCCTCAGCTCCGAAGAGAGTTGTAGAAAGTACGCGGAACTTATCGTTTGAGCGGTCGAAATCAGAAACAGGAATCAGCACTTCGATGGTAGAGTTGTCGAAATCAGCTCGCTCTTCCACTTCGTAGAAGTTCTGCCACTCACCGTCACCACGTTTGCGCTGCAGCACCAAAGATGCAGTGATGTCGCCGTTGGTATTGCCTATTGCCACAGCCACATTCGCACCAGACTCATCGTACGAGAAACTCAATGTAGGAGTCTTCGCAGACGGTTTCCACCAGTGAGGGATGTACTGTACGCTCTGATTGTAAGCGAAAGTAGAACGGGTATCGCGATAGACCTTACCTGCAGGAGTCACCCATCCGTCATCGTTGATAAAACGACGAGAACTGGTATCCCACTGATAATATGAATAGCGCTCAACGAACGGAGTACGTTCGAGCATATCAACTATATCCATTATTGCGGCACGGTTTTTCTCCAACTGATCACTGTAGTTGGAAGGCCAGCTCTCTGTTGTCCACGATGCACCGTAAGCCCATTCTGTAATCCAGATAGGACGTTTTGTTGCGTCATAGACAGATTTCAAGCGGTTGTACCACTCCGAAGCACCATTGGCCTCGTTAGGTCCCCAATAAGAGTGGAGTGCAACAAAGTCGCAGCGGTAAGCCATATCGTCGCAATGACCGATATATTCAGTAAGATAACTCTGGTCGGTGGGAGCAGGCGAACCAACACGCAATCCAGATGTGGCGAAATCAGGAGTCTTTGTCGTTGCTGTCCAACTGCTGATAACTCCACCACAGCTGCATTTGTCGCTTGTATGCTGCTCTGCGTGTTCCGGTTCATTGAAACTCAATACATGAGTCACATTTTTCAAACCTTCAATCTGTGACATCGCAGGCCAATACAAGTGCTGGCGGATAGGCACATATTCACAATCGTTGGTTGTGGAACGGTCAGCACTCCAGGTATAGAACCAAGTCGCCTTCATCGAAGCGGCACCAGAAGCGATTCCACTATTGCTCTGAGTAGAGCACCATCCTTTCTTGGACACATACTGCCAACGGCGGATGTTGACCGAACTGATTCGCTGATTGAGCTGTTCCGGAAGTACAGGCACCACGATATCGGCATGGTCGGCAATATAGACACGGCTATATCCGCTGCCTTCAGTACCGCTTGCCACTGTAGCCATGAATCCGCGCTTGAGCAGGAATCCACGCATACGGTTGTTCCATGCATTCAAGGTTGTATAGTTCTGGCAGCGCAACTTGAGTTCTTCGCCAGTGTTATTGTCCTCGCTATAACCGATAAACACATTCTCTACGGGACGGTAAGGAATCACAGCTGCTCCGTCAAGATAGATTGCCACACGAACATTTGAACCGTTAATGGCACGAGCGCCTTTCACTTTAACATTGCTGAGATAGGAGCTAATCACCTTGCTTGGTCGCACATTCTCAAAAATCAGCCAAGCACCTTCTGCAACCAAATCCACACTACCGGCAGTTGCAAACGGATTGGCACTGATGATATGCACATCCTGGGCTGTCTCAACAGTAATTGGCTCTGCCACCTGGAAATAGTCCTTCTCCTTGGTACCTATGCTATTAGTAAACTCATCGGTCTCCGCCTGAAGAAGCGAAGCGTCGTAACCAGCCTCCACAGCCTTGAACACACTCCATCGTGCACGGCTGCTTGCCTGCTTATCGTAGTAGGCACCAATATAGTCAGATGTGCTCCAGTCACATCCCAACCTGCGGTCAGTATTACGTTTGCTGACTATGGCTCCACCAAACTGGATATCCAGTTTCCACAGGAACTCATTACCTGTGCCACGCTGGCTCTGCCATACAATGCTATAACTATTGCTTGTGCTTGCAGCAAGATATTTTCCAGTGCTTTTATTCTTCAGATAAACATAGCCCTCACTGGATGAAGTCTCTACCACCATCACGTATGAATCCGCATCAGAATTAGTTCCTGCAGCCGAAAGCTGAGGGCTGTTTCCATCCTTGCTGAGACCCAACACCATGTTGTAGTAGTCATTGAGCATATACACTTCGTCACCGTTCTCCAAAGCAGCAAAAGCAGAACTTGAGAACAGGCTACAAATAGCTACAATAATAGTAGTTAGGTTTCTCATATTTAGTTAGTTTGTTATGACTCAACAAGAGTCGTTGTTAGTATCTGACGACAAAGATAGAAAAAAGAATCCGATTAACAAGTATATGTATTCAAAAAAAAAGAATTGCAGTCCTAATAATAATAATATGTACAAAAAGAGAAAAGTATTTTTGCTGATATCAAGATTTTGAATAACTTTGCACCATAATTTATACAAACTAACAAATAATCCCAAAAACTTAAGAACTTAAGAACTCAAAAACTTAAGAACTAACTAAACCCTATGAAAAAGAACTTATTTCTGTTATGCTTAGCTCTTTTTGCAAGCATTACAGCATCAGCTCAACGAGTAACAGACAATCTTGACCGCGGGCTCGTGGCAATGAAAGTGACCAACGGTGTTTACCTGAGTTGGCGAATCAACGGTGAAGAATATTACGATGTAGCATATCATGTATATCGTGACGGAGTGAAGATAACCGACACACCGCTCACTGTATCGAACTACACCGACAAGACAGGAACAACAGCCAACGAATACACTGTGGCTGCGGTTGTTCGTGGTAATGAACAGGCACCATGTAAACCAGTTAAGGCGTGGAGTAGCAGTTACAAGGAAATCAAGCTGACTCACGAAGGCATAAAGAGTACACTTGTCCCCAACGATGCCTGTTGCGCTGATGTGGACGGAGACGGTGAACTGGAAATCCTGATGAAGTTCGACAACCTGAGCGAGATGGAGCAGTCTTACCCAAAATACGGTCCTACCATTGATGGCGTTGCAACTAAAGAATACAGCATCTTCGAATGTCTTAAACAAGACGGCACTCGTCTTTGGTGGGTGAACTGCGGCCCGAATATGGGAGACTTCCAGAACAACGAACAGAATATCGTGGGTTATGACTGGGACGGTGACGGACGTGCGGAAGTTGTGATGCGTGCAGCAAGTGGAACTGTAATCCACAAGGCCGATGGAACCACTTTTACCGTAGGGAACAAGAACACCAACGTTCGTGGAGCAACCGGTGGCGGTGCAAACTGGTTTGTAATCACTACCGAGGAATACCTGGTTTACATGGACGGTCAGACTGGTGAGGTTTATCAGTGTATAGCCTACCCTCTCCCACTGTTGGAAAGCGGCGAATCGGATGTTAACAAGGCTTGGGGTGACGGATATGGTCATCGTGCATCCAAGCATTTCTTCGGAGCACCTTATCTTGACGGACGCAAGCCAAGCATATTCTTGGCACGTGGTATCTATACCCGTCACAAGATGATTGCGTACGATGTCGACCCTTCAACTCACAAACTGACTGTGCGTTGGACTTGGTACAACAACTCTAATGGTCCATGGAAAGGTCAGGGTTACCACAACTATGCGATTGCCGATGTTGACTGGGACGGAAGAGACGAAATCGTATTTGGCTCCATGGTCATTGACGACAACGGAAAAGGTTTGTCAACAACAGGCTTAGGTCATGGCGACGCATCGCATACAGGAGACTTAAACCCATATATCCACGGACAGGAAATCTATGCTTGTATGGAAGATAATCCAGGCAACAACTATCGTGATGCAACGACCAGCAAGATTTATCATCGTTTTATTGCAGGCAACGATGACGGTCGTGCAATGGCAGGAAATTTCACGAACTCATACCCTGGTTCATTGGGATGCTCCGCACGAGAAGGTGCAATAAGCCTTATAACCAACGATGCAGTCAGCGGACTTAACGCAACTGGCGTAAATACAAACTTCAGAATCTACTGGGACGGAGACCTCTGCGAGGAGACATTCAACTACCTTAACGGCAAGAATACAGAAGGATGTATTGCAAAATACGGCAGCTGGACACCAATCTACACTTGCGCAGGTTCAATGACCAACAACGATACTAAGGGAACTCCTTGCTATCAAGGCGACATCTTTGGTGACTGGCGCGAGGAGATCATCATGCGTACAGCGGACAATAACATACGCATCTATTCTACACCTACATCTACCAAGTACCGTAACTACACTCTGTGGCACGACCATCAGTATCGCAATGCGATGGTTTGGCAGATGTGCGGATACAACCAGCCACCTCACACAAGTTATTTCCTTGGAGAAATGGAAGGAATCACCATGGCTCCACCACCATTGACTATGACAGGACGTGAGGAAGTAGCAAACGGAGGATCCATCGGATCAAGTTTGAACGGCAAACATGTCATAGTATGCGAGACCAAGAACTCTACTGTAGCAATTGAAGACGGTGCAAAACCATACATCTTGACATTCAACGTTCCAACATGGGTACAGGGAAGCGCTCCAAGCGAATGTACAACCAAAGACACGAAAATCACATACACTAAATATACTTGCGATGTGACAGGCGGAGCAATCACAGGCGATGCTCGTCTTATCAAGCAGGGCGACGGAATCCTCAACCTGCCGAAGAAAGACTTCACCCACACTGGAGAAACAAATATCTGGGCAGGAACTCTGAACTTCGACGGAACCATGAAGAATTCAGACCTCTGGCTTAACCGTTTTGCAGAACTCAACAGCGATGGCGGTGAATTCAAGAGCATCAAGGCAGACTATGCTTCAGTAATCCGTCCTGGAGGAGAAGACAAAAAAGGAACAATTACTGTTGACGGACAACTAACACTGGGCTTCGGTTCAAGATTGGTAGTAGACCTGTTCAGTGAAGGGAACGAAGCCGACCTTATCAAAGCAAACAGTCTGAAACTGGAACGCAAGAGCAGTTCTGCATGGGTTCAGGGCGGCCCTCAATACCTCAATCCTGTAATCGAGGTCGTCGGTCATCTGGTTAATGGTGAGACAAGCATTAAGGCTGGCAAATACGTGATTTGCGAATTCAATGGAGAAATAGACGGAAATGTCAGCACCGTAGTTCTTGAAGGTCTTGCATCAACCAAGAAGAACCTGCTGGTTGAGGACGGCAAGCTTATCGTTGAAATTATAGGTCTACGCGATGCGAATTCTGTAGTATGGACAGGAAGCACAAGTTCAATCTGGGACTTCGCAGAAACCGAGAACTTTGCCCTTAACGATGAGACAACCTCCTTCGTATCTGGTGACGAAGTGGTATTCGACGATAATGCCACTAACAAGACAGTCACAATGAAAGGTAACCTGATGCCTAAGTCCATTACTGTAAATACAGAAAGTACATACACATTCAACGGAACAGGAACTATCACCGGTACAACGACTTTCACTAAGGAAGGAACAGGTACTGTTAGTCTTTCTGGCGACCATTCATACACTGGCGGGAACTTCCTAAAAGGCGGTACCACAAAAGTTAGTCAGCTCTCCAACCAATACAGTGCAACAGGTAACCTCGGCGGTATCACCAAGAACGCCAGCCTGTTCACTATGGAGAACGCTGCCATACTCCAAACCACGGCCAATGTAGAAATGGGATCATATATTAAGATGGTCGGAACAGACGGTGGTGTCATCGACAATCCAAATGAATTCCTTATGGATGGTGTTGTTTCCGGTACTTTGCTCACAAAGAAAGGTTCAGGTTCTCTTAAGTTTAACGCAAACAACTCACTCTCCAAACTCATCATTACAGCGGGAGCAGTGGACTGCAACAGCGGAAATCCAGCATCAACGATTGAACTGCAAGGCGGCTCGCTTTGGGACAACACTCAAGCAACAAGCTGTGCCATCGTTGTGCCTAAAGGCAAGACCAGCACATGGAACCTCACCAACACATACTATACCGCATACGGCAATACTCTCACCGGTGAAGGAACACTCATTATCAACCCTCGCAACACCGTAAGCCGTGTACGTATTACTGGTAATTGGAGCAACTTCCAGGGAACAATCAAACACACCAACACCAGTATCTGGCTTCCTCTCGATGCATCAACCGGTCTGCCAAAGGGAACTTTAGACATTGCAGAAGGATGTGGTGTTACAAACGTTGCTAAGACATTCACTATTGGTAAGCTGACAGGTAAGGGAAGTCTGAACCATCCTGTTGCAAACTTCCAGAACCAAAATGCAGTCAACGGTAGCAATACTTGGCGTGTAGGTAACAGCAGCGATGAACTTGGAGACTTCACTTTCGAAGGAATTATAGCTGACTGCGGAGGTTCCAACAAAGCGCTCTTCGAGAAAATCGGAACGTGCAAAATGACCGTCAAGGGTGCGTGGACAAACTCCGGTTCAGTGAAAGTCAGCGCAGGAAGACTGCAATTCACACAGACAGCCTCACTCGGAACTGGCGCTCTCACTGTTGCAAAGGATGCGATTCTGGCCGGTGTGACAGCTGCAAACGGCAACCTCACCAACAGTTCTGTTACTGTCAACGGTAAAGTGATTGTAGGTGTACTCGACAATTCCGCTTCAGGAGTTATCAACTTCGGTGGCAAGAACGTAACCTTCAACGACGGTTCTACATTGTTGCTGAACATGCGTCGCGGAGCTACATCATCCATTACCGGCGGTACAAGCATTCAGAATATCGGAACTCTCACCATGAACGGAACGGTGGAAGTGAATGTAACTTCTTCTTTCACAGCTGAAGTAGGCGACTCGGTTATTCTCTGGAAAGCTACCAAGATGCTTGGTACACCAAAACTCGCAAGTGCTATAATTGATGTAGAGAAAGGTCTCTTCTGGGATGATACAGACATCGCAAAAGGTATTCTGCGAGTTACCAACGTGGCTCCTGTAGGTATTGCCAATGTTTACAGCAACGACGAGAACGCTACGATATACACAATCAGCGGACGCCGTGTCAGCACGACTAACCCGAAACTCCTGCAACCAGGTATCTATATTCGCAACGGACGCAAGTTCATTGTCAGATAATCATATAAACATCATTGTTCAGGTATGTTTAGAAAATCCATAATAGCTATAGCATCTTTACTTCTCCTTTGCGCAGTTCCGACAAAAGCTCAGAACACTAATGAAATGCAAATGGAGAAACTGGGACGTGGAGCAGTAGCGGTTCCAGGGAAATCAAGTGGCATCTTCGTCAGTTGGCGACTGCTGGGCAATGAAGACAACGACAACACAACCTTCGATGTGCTTCGTGACGGAGTAGCAGTAGTCACAGACTATTGGCGTGCCTCAAGTTACAACGATTCTCAGGGAAAGGCTACCAGTTGCTACCAGATTGTCACTAAACACAATGGTGTCGCAGTTGACACGACTGATGTATTCATGCCTTGGGCTGAGCCTGTGCTTCAGGTTAAGCTCCAACGTCCTGCAGGAGGAAGCGACTACTCCTACTCACCCAATGACTGCTCAGTGGGAGACGTGGACGGTGACGGCGAATACGAACTGTTTGTAAAGTGGGATCCTTCCAACGCTAAAGACAACAGTCAGAACGGAGTTACCGGCAATGTATTCATTGACTGCTATAAATTCAGTTATAGCAACAGCAATGGTTCTTTGGTTAAAGGACAGTCAATTGAAGCCACCAAGCTGTGGCGTATTGACCTTGGACCTAATATCCGCGCAGGTGCCCACTACACTCAGTTCATGGTTTATGACTTCGATGGCGACGGCAATGCCGAGCTGATGTGCAAAACCGCTCCAGGCAGTATTGACGGCAAAGGGAAATATGTGAATCAGGCTACAACCAACAGCACCATCAAGAGTGCAGTAAACACAACTGTTTACCGCAATAGCAACGGACGCATCACAGGTGGGCAGGAATACCTCACTGTGTTCAACGGACAAACTGGAGCAGCTATAAATACGATATTCTATAATCCTAACCGAGACACAGGTTATGGTGGTGCAGCCAGTGGAACATTCAACTGGGATGACCGCAGCGGAAAGAGCGACAAGGCAAGTTACGGAAACCGTGGCGAACGATACTTAGCCGCAGTTGCATACCTCGACGGTCCAGACAAACGTCCGGCTGGAGTATTCTGCCGAGGCTACTACACCTACGCCTACGTATGGGCTGTGGACTTCGACGGCAAGGAACTGACACAGAAATGGTTTCACGCCTCTGATTCAAAGACAAGCTATAAGCTTACCAGCGGTACAGGTTCGGCAAAGACCTACACTCCTGGTCAAGCAACTTCGGGTGGAGGAAGCCGAACTCTCTACGGCAACGGCAACCACAATCTCTCCGTGGCAGATGTTGACGGAGACGGATGCGACGAAATCATCTGGGGAAGTGCCGCTCTCAACAACGATGGTAAACTGCTCTACGCAACAGGCTTCGGACATGGTGACGCAATACACCTCTCCGATCTCGCCCCCGACCGTCCTGGTTTGGAACTATTCGATGTTCATGAGGAGAAAGGAACTTACTCATGGGATATTCACGACGCTGCTACAGGCGAAGTAATATGGAAAGGCGGGAACTCAGGAGTGGACAACGGACGTGGTATTGCGGCACAACTGTCCAGCGACCATCGTGGATTCTTCTGCAGTTCTGCAGATCAAAGAAGCCAGTTAAGCGCATCTACCGGACAGGTAGTCTCTGTTGGCAGCACATCTCTCAACTTCCGTATTTACTGGGATGGTGACGTGCAGGACGAGCTTCTCGACGGAACGGTTATTGACTCATGGAATGGCAACGGCACCACACGTCTGAAACTGAAGGGTGCAGACCTCTATGGATTCTATAACTCAAGCAGCTGCAACGGAACAAAGAACACACCGAACCTGCAAGCAGACATTTTCGGAGACTGGCGCGAGGAAGTGATTCTTTGGAACAGCGGTGACAGTGAAACCCTCAACATCTTCACCACTCCCGAAACCACCAACTACAGAGTGCCGACACTGATGCACGACCACACTTACCGTATGGGTATCTGCTGGCAGAACGTGGCATACAATCAGCCACCACACCTTGGCTACTATCTCCCCGACCGCTTTGTGTCGCGTTTGCGCACTATAGGCGAATCACAAATGGAGCAGACGCTGAACCTCGGGGACAGTATCATGCCTGTCACTGTGCAGTACTACAACTGCAGTTCGTTAGGAGTTGACTCCACTTTCACGCCATCGGCAAAAGACAGAGGGCTTCACTCTGATTTTACACTCACCCGCAACACCCTTCAACGACAGGTAACACTAAAAGGCAAACCGTCGGAGGAAGGCACATACGCCATTGTGCTGCGACTTGGCAACAACAGCCTGCATCCAGGTTATGTGTACTACACAATAACTCTGAACGTAAATGCCAATCCAGACCATATTGGTGCAATAGGCTGCTCTGCAAACAACAAACGCGAGACCTTCACACTCTCAGGTATGCGAATTGCAAGCGACGACTTAGACACTCTACCTTCAGGAATATACATAGTCCGCGAAAACGGGCAGACAAGAAAAATCAGGAAATAAATACTATTATATTCGAAGATTCCGTTATTATTCTATAATTTTGCATCAGAAACAGATAATGATGAAATCATCGATGACACCTATAAATAACAGTTCACTTGGGTCAAAGGGATATATCTTCGACCTACCGAAGCATGTAGATCCACGCGGAAACCTTACAGTTGCGGAACAGTTGATCAACATTCCGTTTGAAGTTGCACGTGTTTACTGGACTTATGATGTACCCAGCGGTGAAAGCCGTGGAGGACATGCCCACCGCACTTGCAAAGAAGTCATAGTAGCAGTCAGCGGCTCGTTTGACGTTACTCTTGACGATGGCAAGCATAAGCAAACATTCCATCTTAATCACCCCTACCAGGCTCTTTACGTCGGTACCAGTGTGTGGCGCACACTTGATGATTTCTCGTCAGGTGCAGTGTGTCTTGTTCTTGCATCCGAACTGTTTGACGAAGACGAGTACATCTACGAATACGATGAATTCCTAAAATTCACAGAATGATAGAAATCAGCCGATACTCTCCTGTCCAATCTCAGCAATGGAATCAGTTTGTAGCTGAGTCGAAGAACGGAACTTTCCTCTTCGACCGAAGATACATGGATTATCACTACGACAGGTTTGAAGACATGTCATTCTGCTTTTACAAGAAACACAACCTCAGCGCTGTACTTCCTGCAAACATAGTCGGTGACACACTTTACAGCCATGCAGGACTAACCTACGGCGGACTGATTTGCAATCATAAGATGACTGCAACTGATGTCTGTGAGTGTTTCGACCTACTTCGCGACGAACTGAGGGAAAGAGGCGTGAAGCGTGTGGTTTACAAACCCGTTCCGCATATCTACCACAGATATCCTGCAGAGGAAGACCTTTATGCACTGAACGAGTGCAAGGGCACTACTCTTCGTCTGCAGGAGCGTGACATAACATCGGTTGTACCTCTTTCTTCACCTATTTCTTTCTCCATGCTACGGAGACGAGGAGTGAAGAAGGCACAACAACTGAGTCTCGTTACAAAGGAAAGCGATGATTTGAAAGCTTTCTGGGATATTCTTTCGTCAAACTTGGAAGCTAAATACAACGCAAAGCCAATCCACACGTTCGAGGAGATTGACAGGCTCAAGAATGCTTTTCCTGAGAACATACGTCTGTTTGCTGTTTTCACCGACAAAGGTCAGATGCTTGGCGGAACACTCCTTTACTGTTCAGAAAGAGTAATCAAGACACAGTATATCTCCGCCAACGAGGAAGGAAAAGCCTGCGGAGCATTAGACCTGCTTTTCCACCACATTATCAACAAAACACAATGGAACCAGACATACCTCGACTTGGGAACGTCTGCTCTTAACCACACATCCGAACTCAACACATCGCTATTATTCCAGAAGGAAGGATTCGGTGGACGATGTGTTTGCTACGACTGCTACGAATGGATACTGTAATACCATACTTAGACTTAAAACGGCTGCATCAGGACACAACGCAATGGTTGCCTGCCGCAACTGCCGCACTGCAAAGCGGCTGGTTTTTGCGTGGTGAACAGACAAGGTTGTTTGAACAGGAATATGCCGCGTATATTGGTACAGAACACTGTGTAGGTTGCGGGAACGGTCTTGATGCTCTGACATTGATTCTCCGTGCATACAAAGAACTTGGGCACTTACATAATGGCGACGAAGTGATTGTACCTGCAAATACATATATTGCTTCAATTCTCTCCATCACGGAAAATGGGTTGGCACCAATTCTTGTAGAACCAGATTGGAACACTCTGCAAATCGAAGACAGCCTCATTGAACAGCACATCACACCTCGTACTAAAGCCATCATGCTCGTACATCTTTACGGAATCTGTGCATACACATCTAAAATTGCGGAGATTTGCAAGACTCACAACTTGCTGCTAATCGAAGACAATGCTCAGGCTCACGGATGTACATATACAGATGAAAATGGGACAGTTAAACGCACCGGTTCACTGGGCGATGTTGCAGCACATAGTTTCTACCCTACAAAAAACCTGGGTGCGATGGGCGATGCTGGAGCAGTTACGACAAATGACCAAGAACTTGCGAATCTGATTCGTAGCATTGCCAACTATGGAAGTGGACGCAAATATGTCTTCGACCATATAGGACGTAATTCACGCATGGATGAGGTACAGGCAGCAATCCTCCGTTCTCTGCTTCCAATGCTTGACAAACGCAATGCACGTCGCAAGGGAATCGCTACACAATATTATAATAATATTAGTAATAAGGGAATCACTATGCCACGCAACAATCGCGACAGCGTGTTCCATATCTTCCCCATATTTACTTCTCATCGCGGCGAATTGCAACAGCATCTTAAGGAGTGTGGAATAGGTACAGAAATACACTACCCCATTCCTCCCCACAAGCAGAAATGCTATTCAGAGTGGAATTCACTTTCTCTTCCGATCACAGAGAAGATTCACTCTGAGGAACTGAGTCTGCCCTGCAATCCATACATGACAGACGAAGAAGTGAGACGAGTGATTGAGTGTTTAAAATAAAAAAAGCGTTATCGCAATTGCGATAACGCTTTTTTATTTAGGGTCTCTATTACTTCAGCTTAGCATATGCATAGCGTGCAGTAGAACCGAGTTCTTCCTCGATACGGATGAGCTGGTTGTACTTAGCCATACGGTCTGTACGGCTCATAGAACCAGTCTTGATCTGACCAGAGTTAGTAGCTACAGCGATGTCAGCGATTGTAGCATCCTCTGTTTCACCTGAACGGTGGCTGGTTACTGTAGTGTAGCCGTGACGGTGAGCCATTTCGATTGCTTCGAGAGTTTCAGTGAGTGAACCAATCTGGTTAACCTTGATGAGGATTGAGTTAGCTGCGCCCATCTGGATACCCTTCTGGAGGAACTTAGTGTTAGTAACGAAGAGGTCGTCACCAACGAGCTGGCACTTGTGACCAACCTTAGCTGTGAGCTTAACCCAGTTTTCCCAGTCGTTCTCATCGAGACCGTCCTCGATAGAGTCGATTGGATAAGTGTCGATAAGGTGCTCAAGGAATGCAATCTGCTCTTCTGCAGAGAGTTTCTTTCCGTTAGGATCCTTCTGTTTACCGTTCTTGAGCTGCTTGTAGTCATAGAACCACTTGCCGTTCTCCTGAACTGCGAATTCAGAAGCAGCGCAGTCCATAGCGATCTTAACATCGTCACCTGGCTTGTAACCAGCAGCCTTGATAGCATCGCAGATGATAGTAAGAGCATCTTCGATACCGTCGAGAGCAGGAGCGAAACCACCTTCGTCACCTACAGCTGTGCTCAGGCCACGAGCCTTGAGAAGCTTAGCGAGGTTGTGGAATACCTCAGCACCCATACGGATAGATTCCTTGATGTTTGCTGCGCTTACAGGACGGATCATGAATTCCTGGAATGCGATAGGAGCATCAGAGTGAGCACCACCATTGATGATGTTCATCATAGGAACAGGAAGAGTGTAAGTGTTGCATCCACCGATGTAGCGATAGAGAGGCAGACCGAGAGCGTTAGCAGCAGCCTTTGCTGCAGCGAGGCTAACACCAAGAATTGCGTTTGCACCGAGTTTGCTCTTAGTTGGAGTTCCGTCGAGAGCAAGCATCTTGTAGTCAAGTGCACGCTGGTCGAATACGCAGTCACCCTTGAGTGCAGGAGCAATCACAGTATTAACGTTTTCAACAGCTTTGAGCACACCCTTACCGAGGTAACGGTTTTTGTCACCATCACGCAGTTCGAGAGCTTCATTCTCACCTGTAGATGCACCACTTGGTACAGCTGCACGACCGAGAACACCATTTTCGAGAACTACGTCTACTTCCACTGTTGGATTGCCACGAGAGTCAAGAATCTCGCGAGCCACGATTTTTTCAATCTTCATAATGCGATGAATAATTTAAGATTATTGTATAAAGTGAATTAATATGTTGCTTTGATTTGCAAAGGTACGAATTTTAAATTTATTAATGAATAATAAAATAGAATTTTGAAAAAATAAATGTTTACACATGAAAACTGAATTCTTCATTTTTCATTATTCATTCTTCATTTATTTAATTAAGTTTCCAAGTATATCGCGGGTAAGTTCCTTGGTAATAGTTCTGGTTGCAGCAGAAGTGGCATTCTTCACCACACGTCCAGTAGATGATGTACGTGACTTTGTCTTCTTTCCCGTTACCTTGTCGCTTACTATTGTTCCCAAGATGGCAGCAATGGTTGAAGTGATAGCTGTTATAACAGCCTTAAGCACTTTCTTGAAGAAACCTGGTTTAGACTTCTTCTTGTCATCTGCAGAAGCTTCACCTTTCTTTTCCTCCAGTTCGGCAGCCTCTGTTTCTGCAGTCTCAGATTCTTTCATCAGAATCTCGTATGCACTTTCACGGTCTATCGGTTTGTCGTACTTTCCGGAAATGCGACTCTGCTTGATTATATCGAGCCTTTGTCCTTCTGTTATGGCACCTATCTGACTGAGAGGGAAGAGAATCTTTGCTCTCTGAACGACGGTCGGTGCGCCTTTCTCATCAAGGCAGGATACAAGTGCCTCTCCTGTCTCCAGTTGACTTATAGCCTCATCTGTTCGGAAATTAGGATTTGCGCGGAATGTATCTGCAGCAACCTTTACTGCCTTCTGGTCTTTAGGCGTATAGGCACGAAGGGCATGTTGCACTCGGTTGCCAAGTTGCCCGAGAATAACTTCAGGTATATCGGTTGGACTTTGTGTAACGAAATAAATACCTACGCCCTTGGAGCGGATCAGTCTGATAACCTGCTCTATCTTGTCAAGCAAGGCACGCGAAGTCCCGTCGAAAAGCATGTGTGCCTCATCGAAGAAGAAAACCAGCTTCGGCAAGTCCATATCACCCACTTCGGGTAATGAGGAATAAAGTTCGCTAAGCAACCAAAGCAGGAAAGTGCTATAGAGTTTTGGCTGCATCATCAGTTTGTCTGCAGCAAGCACGTTCATCACGCCCTTTCCCTGTTCGGTTTGCATAAGGTCGAATATGTCAAACGCCGGCTCTCCGAAGAATTTGTCCGCACCCTGGTTCTCAAGCTGAAGGATTGCTCTCTGAATCGCACCGACTGATGCCGATGCCACATTTCCATATTGGGTTGTGAATTCCTTGGCATGTTGCGATACATAGTCAAGCATTGATCGAAGGTCTTTCAAGTCGAGAATAAGCAATCCCCTTTCGTCGGCAACACGGAACACGATATTGAGCACACCGTCCTGAGTTTCATTCAAGTCAAGCAGACGTGAGAGCAACTGCGGTCCCATCTGACTGACAGTAGCACGCATAGGATGTCCCTGCTCTCCATATACATCGAAGAAACGAACCGGACAACTCTGGAATTCAGGCAGGTTGTTTTCGTTCCATCCCCATTCCTTGATTCGTTTTTCAATAAAACCAGTCATCTTTCCTGCCTGGGAGATACCTGACAGGTCGCCTTTCATGTCCGCCATGAAACAAGGCACACCTGCCTGGCAGAACGTCTCAGCCATTACCTGCAATGTAACTGTCTTGCCTGTTCCCGTCGCTCCGGCTATAAGTCCGTGGCGGTTCGCCATTTTACCTATTATGCTCAGTGGACCAACTTCGGCACTGTGAGCAATATACAAACCGTGTTCTTTGTCAAACATATTACTATAGTATTAGCATTTTCTGCAAAATTACAATTATGCCGTTAATAATCAAAATTATAATAAGAAAAGTTTTTCCCTTTTTTAGCCTTTGGCTAATTGTAAGTCAAATAAAGATGAAGTTTTTGCCCCACGAAGGTGTTTTTCTGAAAAAATAATTGTACTTTTGCTGCAAAATAGAAACAAGAAAGAAACATGGAAATTGTTGTTATCATAATCCTCGCCTTGCTACTTGTAGTGGCAGCTTTTATCGCCATAAAAAAGACACGTCTGGCAGCAGAGTCGTCTGAAGAGTTAAAGAGTTTGAAGCAGATACAATCCTTGAACGAACAACACAAGGAAGAAAGTATATCACAACTCAAGCAGAGTCATGCTGCTGAGATTCAAGCCCTGCAGCAGCAGTTCGACAAATCACGTGCTGACATACAGTTGCAGCATGCCAAGTCTAGAGAAGAGCTTCTGGAGCAGAACGAGAAGTCCAAGCAGGAGTTGAAGCAACAGTTCGAGGCTTCACGTCTGGAACAGCAGCGGCAGTGGGAAGAGAAACTGAAGACCATGCGGTTGGAATTTGACAAACTTTCCGCAGAGCACCTTCGTCAGCAGCAGGCAGATATGAAAGCCTCGAACAAGGAGAGTGTGGAGAACCTGCTTAACCCTCTTCGCCAGACAATCGAGACGTTCAAGAAAGAGTTCTCAGACAAGATGACCGACACTGCACGCACCGACGCTGTTATGAAAGAGGCCATCAGCCAGCTTCAGCAGAAGACGGATTTGCTGGGCGAAAGTGCCAACAACCTCACTCGTGCCCTTAAGGCTGATCCGAAAAAGCAAGGCAACTGGGGAGAGGAAATTCTCAAGAACATTCTTGAGGCCAGTGGCTTGACTGAGGGAATTGACTTTGAGACTCAGGCAGGCGAAGTAGATGATGAAGGCAACCGCTATATACCAGATGTCAAAGTGCGCATTCCTGGTGAAGGCTATCTTATTATCGACTCCAAGACCAGTATCAAGGCATACCTGGAATACCTTGAAGCAGAAGATGAGATTCAGCGCAAGCAACACCTTCGTGAACATATTGATTCTGTCCGTAAGCACTACCGTGAACTGGCAGACAAGCATTATCCAAAGAAGGTGAAGGACGCTGCAGGTTATGTATTGATGTTTATTCCCAACGAGGGAAGTTATCTGCTGGCAGTGGAAAACGACAGCAGACTTGCTATAGACGCCTATCGCGAGCGAATCATAATCGTCAATCCTACCAACCTGATGCTTGCACTGCAAATAGTTTCGCTTCTGTGGCAAAACCAGCGACAGACAAAGAATGTCAAGGACATCATCGACAGTGCTACAAAGCTCTATGAGAAGTTTGCCACATTCTCCGACACATTTGTAACCCTTGGTGAACGCTTGCAATCAGTCGGCAATGTCTACGAGCAGGCTCGTAATCAGATTACCGACGGGCGTGGCAACTTTGCCCGCCAGTTGGAGTCCTTCAAGGAGAAAGGCGTAATCACCAACAAGAGCATAAACGCAAAGTTGCTCGAAGATTCCTCTGCTCCAGAACTGGAATAGCTGTTAGGGTATAATTGGAAAAACCAAGATTTATTTGGTCGTTCACTTACTAAATCGTAAATTTGCAGCATAAAATCAACTTTTAACTAACTAAATTAACTTTTTTATGAGAAAACTCTACTCTTATTTAGCAGCACTATTCTTGTGCAGCTTATCTACTAACACATTTGCTCAGCTTCCTACAGAGAATGCTATTCTTGAGGGTAGCGAGTTCAACATGCGTCTTTACAAAGACGTTGACTTCGGTGCACTCACTATTAACGGTGAGCCTATGGCTGAAACAGCAATCAATTTTGATGCAGATCAGACTACAGACGAAATCAAGTACAACGGCTATGTTCCTTACCGTTGTTCCAACGAAGGTCTGTCAAATGTCTGGGTGGCAACATCCACTCCTAACTGGAATGCCGACAGAGGTCTTATTACAAACGGTTCCGGTCCTCGCGGTTTCTTGCTAAGCGACATGGTTGCTGGCCAAATCATTGTTCTTCAGGGAAAAAACGGTGGTTACAACACAGGTGAGACAAATGCTGAATACAATGGTTTCTGCGTTCCTAACGGTCAGAACTACAACAACAAGACAGATTGGAAATGGGTATTCTTTGATCCTATCCAGGTTGAGGACATCTCTAACGAAGTTCACGCTGCACAAGATAAAGCTGCAGGTGAACTGCCAGAAGGACAGACAGCTCACGACAATTACCTCTACCTCCGTGTTGTAAACAGCGGTTGGGTTTCTCTGCCTATCGAACGAGCTGCATCCATCCGTGGCTTCCAGGTTTGGATTGACGCTGGTGCAGAAGAAGCAGTTACTGCTCCTTCTCTGAAGCTGACTAAGGTTAATGGCGATGCGCGCTCATTGGAATTCAAGGCTGGTGAATCTACATTGAATAAAGCTTGCACCACATGGTATGGTATTGTTGACCGTGGTGAAGTTGCTCTCTTCCTTGAAGACACAGAAGAGATTGACCACTATGAATATGAATATCAATATGACGGAGAGGGCAATATAGTTTACGAGAATGACGAGCCTGTCATCATTTCCCAGACTCCTGTTTACAAGAAGAAATTCACTGACGAGGCTCTCACAAGCGGTGAATACGGTGCAAATATGTACAATCCTGAAGACGGGAGCATTGATGTTTATGCCAGCGATGACGAAGACAGTGACGGATTTGTTGAAATTCAGGCTGCTACAGTTTCTGAAACTGGTATGTTCTCCGACGTAATCACTCTTCGCGTTTCTGTTGGCGAAATCACCCTTAACGCTCCTACCCTCACTCTCACAGGTATCAATGGTGACAGACGTACATATACTGTAAGTTGGACCAACAATACTCTCTGTGGTGAAGACTGGCAGATTTACGTAACTGGTGACGACGAAGAAGTTGCAGTTGAATACGACCTCAACACTATCGGTGAGCCTGTTACTGTTACAAAGAATATCACTGCTGTAGTAAGAGTTGAAGGTTATACAGATGGTGTGTACACAATTGACGAAGTTGAAGGTAAGGGAATTGACATGCGCCTTAGCGAGGTTGTTGGTAACGGAGAAAATGAAGCTCACAACTGGGACTTCCAGAATCTCTCTGAGGGAACTCTCGCAAAAATCAACCTTCAGGTAGTTGATCACTATGCAGTTCTTGATTCTGACGGAAACGAACTTCGCACCTACACTGTAGAACAAGAAGCTAATGAGCAAATCCCAGAGGACGACCTTGGAGTTATTGTTGCTGTTCCACAATACTTCGGATGGGATGGTGCTGACTCACGCAACGCTGCTCGTCACTGGCGTACTTGGATTCCTACATACGAAGAGGATGAACAAGGCAATCCCACAACAACTATCGTAAGCAGCACTTATGCAGAAGATCTCACGGGTATGTTTAACGGTTTGGTAGTCGATAACACTCATGATAGTTATAGCACAATGGCAATCTTCACTGATGCAAGCGGTCTCTTCTTCATGTCCCGTGGTACAGTTGAGGTTAGCGGACTCAAATACGGTGAATATGTAATGGTTCGCAGCAGTGCCGGCACTTCAGTAGAACAGTACCTCGACGCTACAGGTGCTCCTATGTCATTAGGCTTTGGCAATGGTGTTTATCTTTATTCAATTGACGTATTCACTTACGATAGTCTGCCAGATGCAATCAACTCTGTTGAGAACGGCTTGGCAAAGAAAGGACTTGTTTACTCTATCGACGGTCGTATCGTAAACCGCAACGGACAGATTAACGGTCTGCAAAAGGGTCTTTACATCATCAACGGACAGAAAGTTATGGTTAAGTAAAGCTTAAAACCTATAAACGAAAAAAGCCTGGGAGCGATCGCTTCCAGGCTTTCTTCGTTTATAGAATCTTAGGATTGCCTAAGACTGCCTATGTCATCGACTTCTTACTTCACCAAAGCCAATGTATCTGTAGCAATCATCAGCTCTTCATCGGTTGGGATGACGCACACCTTAACACGGCTGTCGTCGCTACTAATAGTCATTTCTGTTGCACGACAAGAGTGGTTCTTGGTTACATCCACATTCACACCGAGGAATTCCAGTCCGTTGGTTGCGCCTTCGCGAACCTCCCACTGGTTCTCGCCTGCTCCACCAGTGAAGA
This sequence comes from Prevotellaceae bacterium UBA2852, assembly GCA_002350855.1. The sequence goes on along the minus strand of DEFM01000033.1, from coordinate 40,873 downwards.
CGATAATGTCAACTCCACCCATAGCAGCAGCGTACTCACCAATATACTTCTTAATGCGGTAAGTGTACATCTCCTTTGCAAGACGTGCCTGATCATTACCTTCAGCAATTGAAGCGAGGATATCACGGAAGTCACTCTTACCGCCACTTACACCAAGCAGACCTGACTGCTTGTTGAGAAGGTTTGAGATGCCCTTAGTGTCGAGTCCTTCCTTATCCATGATAAAGGTAACAGCTCCTGCATCTATGTCACCGCTACGAGTTCCCATAATCAAACCTTCAAGCGGAGTAAGACCCATAGATGTGTCAATAACCTTGCCATCCTTAACTGCAGCTATAGAAGCTCCGTTTCCGATATGGCATGTGATAATCTTTGTGCCCTTTGCATCCTTGATGCCGAGATATTCCAGCACGCGTGCAGAAACATAGCGGTGGCTGGTTCCGTGGAAGCCGTAGCGACGGACACCATATTTCTTATAGAGTTCGTAAGGCACAGCATACATGTATGCATAGTCAGGCATTGTCTGATGGAAAGCAGTGTCGAACACACCTACCTGTGGTATATTCGGAAGAAGTTCCTTCACAGCGTTAACGCCCTTGATATTTGCAGGATTGTGCAGAGGTGCAAGGTCGTTGCAAGCGGCGAAGTCACGCATTACCTCATCGGTAATCAGCACAGACTGCGAGAATTTCTCACCACCATGAACGAGACGATGACCTACTGCATCCAACTCATGGAGGTCCTTCATCACAGCATGTTCACCTGTAGTCAGAACCTGGAAAATAAGTTTAACACCAGCAGTGTGTTCTGGAACCGGAGTAACAGTCTTGAACTTTTCACCATTGAGTTTTACAGTGATGAAAGAGTCTTCCAATCCAATTTTCTCAATTCCGCCTGAAGTCACGACGCTCTTATCCGTCATGTCATACAGAGCGTATTTTATGCTCGACGAGCCACAATTTAATACTAATATTTTCATGTGCTAAATGAAGAATGAAGAATGAAGAATGAAGAATTCAAGTAACAAACTAATTCATAAGACAAAAAACTTCAAACTACATCTTACACTCTTACTTGACTAATTGTTGATTAATTTTTGTTGTTTTTATAGAAGAAATAAGAAGGGCTAATAGCTCCTCACATTCTTTTCTCATACTATCATAGGATTTCTCATCAATGCTTCCGTCTTCATAAAGAAGTTCTAACCAGCCTATAGTTTCGTTTGCTTCTTTTAGCGAGATCGAAAGTTTATTGGCGAAATCAGCAGGACTTTGAGCAAATTCTGACTCAAGAATGTTTGAATAAATTGAAGTACCGGATCTTAATACCTGATCGTGCAATGAACGTAAACTTCTATCACGAGAAAGATGACGGACCATCTTTATTATTCTACCAGCGTAAGCCTTACTCTTACGATGCAGTACTGATTCTTCACGTTTGACATACGAAGATAATGCTTTTTGCATATCAAGTATACCGAATTCTTCATTTTTCATTCTTCATTCTTCATTTACTCTGTGCTTGACACGCTGTGATAGCGATAAGTTTATAGATATCATCCACGCTACAACCACGGCTGAGGTCGTTGACTGGTGCCGCAATTCCCTGGAGGATTGGACCGATGGCTTCGGCACGTCCGAGACGCTGAACAAGTTTGTAGCCAATGTTACCGACTTCAAGGTTCGGAAATACCAGCACGTTTGCCTTGCCAGCAATGTCTGAACCTGGTGCCTTCTTAGCACCTACGGATGGAACGAGTGCAGCGTCTGCCTGCAGTTCACCGTCAATCTTCAATGAAGGATCAAGCTCGCGTGCGAGACGTGTAGCCTCAACTACCTTGTCAACTACCTCGTGATTTGCACTACCCTTTGTAGAGAATGAAAGCATTGCAACGCGTGGGTCTTCAAAACCTGCAACGGCACGGGCTGTCTGTGCTGTACAAACTGCAATCTGACTCAACTGCTCTGCGTCAGGCATTGGAGTTACAGCTACATCACCTACAACCAGGACACCGTTTTCACCAAACTCAGGAGTCTGGGTAACAAGCAGCATGGCTCCGCTCACGCAAGTCACACCTGGAGCACACTTGATAATCTGAAGTGCTGGACGCAGAGTCTCACCAGTTGTTGACAAAGCTCCACTGATTTGTCCGTCAGCATCACCGTTCTTGATAATCAGGCAGCCGAAATACAGAGGGTCAAGCACCTTCTCACGAGCCTGCTCAATTGTCATACCCTTCTTCTTGCGAAGTTCGTAAAGCAACTGTGCATACTCCTCACGACGTTCACTTGTAGCAGGATCGATAAGAGTAGCCTTGTCGATATTCTTCAGTCCAAGCTTGTCTGCAAGAGCATGAATCTCATCTACATTACCAAGGACAATGAGGTCAGCAAGACCGTCTGCCAAAGCCTTATCAGCAGCAGTCAGCGTACGTTCCTCCGTTCCTTCAGGCAACACAATGCGCTGGCGGTTAGCCTTGGCACGTTCGATAATACTTTGAATTAAATCCATAGTCTAATATAATTGTGAATTATAAAATGTGTTATCGACTTTAGTCGCTCCGGGCAACGCTCCGGAGAATTATGAAATATAGTTAATTTGCTTCAAGACCTAAACTAACCTACAAAGTTAGGCATAATTCACGAAACGATGAAATCAAATAGAATATCTTTCGTCTTTTTTCCGAAAAATCGTAACTTTGCATCAACAAATAAAAAAGCAAAAGAGTTTTAAGTGGTTTAAGAAGTTTAAGTGATTATTTCTATCGTCTTAACTTCTTGACTACATAACTTCTTAACGTCTAATAATAAAAAATACTGCAATGATAATGAACAATTGGTTCGAGTGTAAGGTAGCAACAGAAAAGACACTCGAAGGCGGTGCAACAAAGAAAGTAACAGAACCATATCTTGTAGATGCTCTTAACTTTACTGAGGCAGAAGCACGCATAATCAAGGAAATCAGTCCTTACTGCAACGGTCAACTCGAAGTCAAGGATATCAAACGAGTAAAATACTCTGAAATGTTTACAAGCGATGCCGAGAACGCAGATAAATGGTACAAGGTGAAATGTATGTTTATCACTCTTGACGAGAAGACACAAAGCGAGAAGAAAGTAGCAAGTCTTATGCTTGTTCAGGCAAGCGACCTCCGCGATGCAGTCAAGCGTTTTGACGAAGGCATGAAGGGTTCTCTGATTGACTACGAAATCAACACCGTTCAGGAAACAAAAATCCTCGACGTCTTCCCTTTCGAAGCTCAAACTGAATAAGCCCCTTCATTTTCATTCTTCATTCTTCATTTAAATTATGATTAGTGAACAAATCAAGAAACTGCATAAGGAACTTCCTGCAGGAGTGGAATTGATAGCCGTGTCGAAATTCCATCCTGTAGAGGATTTGCGTGAGGCATACGATGCAGGGCAGCGCATCTTCGGAGAGAACCATGTGCAGGAACTCGTGGCAAAACAGCCGCAAATGCCTTCCGATGTCAAGTGGCATCTCATCGGCCATCTGCAAACCAACAAGGTGAAGTATATCGCACCGTTCGTCACGATGATCCAAGCTGTGGACTCACTCAAACTGCTGCGCGAAATCGACAAGCAGGCAAAGAAAGTAGGTCGAGTGATCCCATGTCTTCTGGAATTGCATGTAGCTCAGGAAGAATCCAAGTTCGGATTCTCTCCCGACGAGCTGCACGCCATGCTTGCAGAGGGAGAATGGAAGGCACTGACCAACGTCAGCATTTGCGGAATCATGACTATGGCTTCATTTACCGACGACACGGCTCAGGTCCGTCGTGAATTCCAATTGGCTCGTCACACTTTCGAACAGACTCGCAAGGAATTCTTCTCCGACTCACCATCATTCTGCAAACTCTCCATGGGTATGACCCACGACTACCAAATCGCGATTGAAGAAGGTGCAACCATGGTAAGAGTCGGCACCAAAATCTTCGGAGAGCGACAGTATAAATAAAGTGTTATCGTTCGGCTTGCCGAAAGGCTACGGGTAGGCGAGCTATGCTCGGGAATCGCTTGGGGTTTCTGTCCCCCGATGACGGGGGAACCGAAGGGGGTGTAAAGACCATTGAACGCTCCCAAGAACTATGAGTTAAGAATCCACTTCCCTCCTATAGATAATAGATATACTAGGTTTACTAGAAAACTAAGAAAAATATGGCTGCAGACAAAAGAAAAGATATCGCACGCGACCTTGCCCGACGCTATGGCACGCTGACACCCGCTGAACTTGACCAGCTTACTGCTATCATCACTCCTGTCAAGCTGACGAGAGGACAGTTGGCTGTGCAATATGGTGATATTTGCCGCAACATCTACTATGTTCAGCGTGGACTTGTGCGCCAGGTCTATGTCAAGAACGGGAAAGAATGTACTGAGCATATCTCATATGAAGGCGGTATAGTGATGTGCATCGAAAGTCTTTTCAACGAAACACCTTCCACTCTGGCAGTGGAAGCACTTGAGCCTACGACCCTCTATGCCATTCCCTATAAGGAATACATGGAACTGGCACAGGTAACCTTCAACTTCTGCTCCATCCTGCTTGCCATTCTCAAGGAATCACTGATTGTGTCGCAGCACAAGGCAGACACACTCCGATTCGAGTCCGCACGTGAACGCTACACACGAACTCTCATTGATCATCCTGACATCATACGTCGCGCTCCTCTGCACATAGTAGCATCCTACCTGCAGATGACTCCCGAGACGCTAAGCCGTGTCAGGACAATTGTTTCCGAAGATTTATAGGATTATAGGCTATTACGAAGTCTGTCCGTATTCACCGATTGTAGGCACCATCTTCTCGTTGCTGTAGAATATGCTCTCACTGTAATTCTTCACAGGTACTGCAACATATAGTGAATCGTCCACAATACGGCGGCCAATGCGCATCATGTCGAGATACGAGAACTTCTCCTCATTAGAAAATTTGAAATGATGCGGCAGAGCCACACGCAGACTCTCTTTCTGATCCTGACGGATTCCTACTATCAGCCAATCATACTTCATACGATCAGCTTCTTCCATCATTTGCATCAGTGCCAGACGCAGATTACCTTTACCTATAGGCATTGAGTAAACATAGAGTGTGGACGCCTCCTCTCTCAGCACCATCATGCCGTCAATCACAGCGACTGAGATGTCAGTACTTTCCTGACGGCTGAATTTCTGTAATGTAGAGATACAGCGCTCACGTTCCTCACCATCAAAATAACTTGCTATAAGTGGAATATCTGTAGGTAATAATCTGCGAAAAGTATTCATGGATAATGTTTAATGTTTAATGTGAAGTGTGAAGTGATAGTACCGAAACTTTGTAGTGTTTAGCACCTCGCCTTTGCACGTTTTTGTAAATTCTGTGCAAAAGTATATTCTTTTCTGCACACATGCAAACATTTTGAGCAAAAATATCGCTCAAAAACAAAAAAACACTCAACTATCGCAAGTTTATTACTCTCCCCTGTATCTAAAGCCTTATTTCAGCAGCTTTAGCAGTTCTATTGCATCCTCATCACCGTCTTTGGCGTCTTTCTTGAGATTGGCAAGAATCTCCGCTCCGTCGTCTTCGTTATTGACGGCTCGCTTCACCCACTGCTTAGCCTTGGCAAGGTTCTTACTCGTGCCCTTACCTTTCATATAACATTCTGCCAGAGCCAGGGCTGCATCAGCATTATTCTGACGTGCGCTTTTCAGGAAATAGCGGAAGGCTGTGGCATGGTCTTTCTTAACGAACTTACCTTTCTTATAGCAGCGTCCTACCTGGTATTGTGCCTTATGGTAGTTCTGCTCAGCCGACTTCGAATACCACAGGAAGGCAAGTGAGTCATTCTCTTCCACTCCCCGGCCCTTGTCGTAGCAACGCCCCAGGCGGTACTGCGCTTTCTTATGATTCTTCTTTGCCGCAGCCCTCAGTTTAGGCACAGCCTGCCCATACTGCTTCTTGTCATAAAGAGCCTTCCCCTCCTTATACAAATTATCCGCAGTTTGAGCATAACCTACAAGTCCACAGACCATGAAGAGCAGAACTAAAAGCCCCCCTCTTATCCCCCCAAGGGGGGATGATTGGACGTTACCTGTAGATAAACGGTTATTATTAGTCATAAGTTTTCCTTTATTGTATGTAAGACAGTTTCAATATCGCAAATTACTTCTTCGTTTGTAAAACGCACAACCCTATAACCTTGTTTGATAAGCCATTCCGTCCTTATTGCATCATCAACAATCTGGTCTGGCAATTGATGATAACCACCATCAATTACCACTACAAGTTTTGAGGGGAGGCAGAAGAAATCCGCAATATAATCACCAATAATATATTGTCGCCTAAAAGGTTTTCCTAAAGCATTCTTTTTTAGACAATCCCAAAGAACAGACTCCGCTTCTGTTGGATTTTTTCTATTATTATTAGCAAAATCCTTCAGAAGATTATAGTTCATTGGATTGGCCGTGCAATAGTCATAGCTTTTCTGCATAGTCTGTACTCCTCCCCCTTGGGGGAGGTCGGGAGGGGGCCTATTTATACAAAAATCTTCTGATGTTGCGCTTAGGAGTTTTCTCAAATTCCTCGTTGCGGCTTTCAAGAGCAGAGAGGGCGCAGAAATTTGGAAGCATGCGGTTGATGTGATGACGGTAGCGGTCCAGCTGGTTTTCGAAATCAGCGCGAGTCATCCCATGACGCTTGAGCGTGTCATCGCTAGTATATACAAGTCCAACCAGTTTGTCACCACGCTGCACAACCACACATTCGTCAATCAGGACATGCCCTGTGAGTTTTTCCTCTATCTCTTCAGGATAGATATTCTGTCCGTTGCTGCCAAGCAGCATGTTCTTGGCACGTCCGCGGATGAAGACATTGCCGTCGGCATCGATAGTTCCGAGGTCGCCAGTGTGCAACCATCCGTCTTCGTCAATAGCCTCAGCTGTTGCTTCAGGATTCTTGTAGTAACCAAGCATCACGTTCATTCCCTTAGTCACAATTTCACCAGGAATGTTGTAAGGATCTTCAGAAAGGATTTTCACTTCCATACGTGGAGCAGCCTCACCACATGATGTCTTTGCAAACGACTTCCAGTCGCGGTAGCAGATGATAGGTCCACATTCCGTCATGCCGTAACCCACGGTATATGGGAACTTGATGAGTTTGAGGAATGTCTCCACCTCACTGTTGAAAGCTGCACCACCAACTACGACCTCGTAGAAACGACCGCCAAACACATCCATCAGCTTGCTGCGGATTCTGCGGTAGATGATATTGCGGACAATCGGCAACATAAGCAGAGAGCGCATCTGTACCGCCCGTATGATTGGGAATATCTTGCCCTGTACGATTTTCTCTATAATCAGAGGTACGGCGATAACGATATCAGGACGCACATCCGAGAAAACCTTCAGCAGCACTGTAGGGCTTGGAGCCTTGGTGAGAAAATGAACATGACAACCTATGCAGAACTCATACATGAATTCAAACGCGAAACCGTACATGTGAGCCATTGGCAGCAGCGATACCACGTTGCTATGCGACGGCAACATGAGCTTCTCGTCAGCGAAAGCTATATTCGACCAAATAGTACGGTAAGGCAACATCACGCCCTTGGAATGTCCTGTCGAGCCGCTGGTATAGCTCAGCATTGCCAGATCGTCAGCATTGTCATCAAAATAGTGAACATCAGCCTTGGCGAAAGGACCGTCATAAGCCAATGAGCCAACAGAATTGATGTCAAGCACCTTGACACTCACCTCACCGGTTTTCGTCAGTATGCTCGGGCCACAAATAAGCAGCTTCGCTTCGCAGTGGCCGAGGATATTACAGATCTGTTCACCGCTGAAATCCTGCAGGATAGGCACTGTAACTGCACCGTAGGTCAGTGCTGCCAGATAGGATACTGCCCATTTGCTGCTGTTGCGGTCGCAAATAGCGATACGGTCACCCTTTTCTATGCCTTTGCTCTTGAAATAATCGTGCAATCGTGCACATTCATGAGCTACATCCTTATAAGTGAAAGTAATGTGAGTTCCATAGTCTGTAAATGCAGGATAATCCCAGTTTTCACGAATAGTACGTTCGATAACTCGCATTATCGAATTCGTTTCATGTATATACTCTGTTTGCATGTTTATGCTCATTTTTTATGATTTTGTGCAAATATACACAATTATAAAATAAGTTAAAAGAAATCTCCATCTTTTTTTAATACTCACACCTAATATATAATAAATAACGACCCTTCTAAGCTTTTCGAAGGTTCGTTATTAATTTAGTCTTTTTTTCATGAAACCACATTACGAGGCGGGAACCAAGGTATTCGATGGCGAGAAATGGCGAGATGCCGCTACGGCACGGTACACGTACGTTCCTCACACTGGAATGCCAACTGCCACCACGTTCCACACGGTAGCGCGTATCTACAGAGCTGCCATAGTCTTTGCGCCAGTAACTGCTCGTCCACTCCGAAACATTACCGCTCATATCATAAATCCCTAATTCATTAGGTTGCTTTGTCTTAACATCATGAGTCTTTTTATCGCTAGTAAAAAAACATATAATTACCATTGTGTTTAATAAATTTTACGTCTTTATTTTAGCAATTCATTTTTTTTTCGTTACTTAGCGGAAATATACAATGGCAGGGCACCAGTACCAATACACAGCCGTATCTATATTAATAATAATCAACAGATTGAGCTATTGACTGCCAAAGCGTATACGGATAAAGACAATGAACACATTAACTAAACATAGACCTTCCCCTATTCTTTCTGCTCGTTCCAGAAAGAAAGTCATTGCTTTTGGATGGTATGGAGGGAAATATTCTCATTTAGACTGGCTCCTCCCCTATCTTCCACCTTGCCACCACTATTGCGAACCCTTTGGAGGGTCTGGAGCCGTATTACTAAACAGAGATCCCTCTCCTGTGGAGACTTACAATGATTTAGATGGAGAAGTTGTAAACTTCTTTAAGGCTCTGCGTAATAATCCTGATGAACTCATTCGTCTAATAGCGTTAACTCCTTTCTCTCGTGAAGAATTTGCTCTTGCATGTGAACTGGATTCTTCTTTATCTGACATCGAACGAGCCAGACGTTTTTATGTGCGTGCAAGACAAGTACGTACTGGTTTGGCTCAGACAGCATCCCTTGGGCGATGGGCAAACTGTAAAAATACTTCCCGATCTGGAATGTCAGGGGTCATCAGCAGATGGATGGGAGGAATTGAACAATTAGAACAAATCGCAAATCGCCTCTTGCGTGTTCAAATAGAGAATCGTCCTGCCACTGAATTAATTAGCCTTTACGATGATGTAAACACATTGTTCTATTGTGATCCCCCATACATCCATTCCACACGTGGCGACAACAAGGCTTATGAATACGAGATGACAGACGAACAACATATAGAACTTGCAAGAATCCTTAACAATGTAAAGGGAAAGGTTGCGATTTCCAATTATGACTGCGAGTTAATGGACACATTGTATCCTGCTCCAAAATGGAAGAAGATATTTGCACCTGCTAAGCAGATTAACTCCACTCACGACATCAGACAGGAAGTGTTGTGGATTAATTACTCTTTAGAACAAGAAAACTTACAAAAAACGTTGTTTTAACATGGAACTATTAGAAAAAGTCTTAGAAAGCACCTATAATAAGGTATTGAATGAACGAGGCAAAGTTTATGTCAATAGCGCAAATATACGTCAAAAGATACAGTCTGTGTGTAAATGCGAACGGAACAAAGCTCCTATTCGTTATCTGATATCTGCCATGCTTGCAAAGATAGAAAATGCACAAATTGACACCAGACAGCCATATCCCAATTTAGGAGAAAGATCTTTCCCTGGACGTTCCATTGACGAATCAATCGTCCAGAAATTCATTCACGTCAACCAACTTACTTGTAATAGCACCACGGCATTTCTAACTCCGGCTTTCCGAACGGTCGAAACGGCATTAACAAAGAACACTTTTGATAAATGCCGACCTTCCTACGTTTACTATGACATGATGGACATCTTAGATTATGTGGAAAAGAGTCCGAACGCCTCCAAGAAAGTGTTGTCCCAAATATTATCAGACCTGATTATCATTAAAGAGGAGGCAGAATCACGAATGTCGCAACTGGTGGAAGGACTGACTGCTGGCGGAGAGCAAGCTTTATCAAGCGAAGAAATTACACAGCTATTACAACAGCACTTAAAATGCAAAGGTTCAAGCAGACTACCTGTACTAATGGTTACCGCGGCATATCAATCTGTTCATCATCTAATTAAAGAAGTAAACCGACCGCTGTTTGCTCACAATGCTGCAGACAGTCAAACAGGAGCTATTGGTGATGTTGAGATAACAATTATTGATGAAGACAAAACGGCAACTTGTTATGAAATGAAGAAAAAATGTGTCACTACAGATGATATTTATGTATGTGCCGAAAAAATCACCAAGATGTCTGAAAAGCCCGATAATTATATTTTTATCACCACTGAACGAATAGACGAAGATGTTAAGGAATTAGCAGACTCTTTCTATAACAAATTAGGAGTAGAAATCGCAGTGCTGGATTGCATAGGTTTTATCAATCATTTCCTGCATTTCTTTTATCGCTATAGAACATCTTTCTTAGACCATTACCAACAATTGTTGTTGGAAGAACCTGTCAGTGCAGTTTCTCAGCCTTTGAAAGAAGCTTTCCTCAACTTAAGAAGAGTTGCAGAGATTAGAGAAGCGTAAAAGTTATTACATCTCGAATGATGTTATAATCATCTTAATAATTGTAATCTTAGCACGAAGTGCGATGTTTATTCATTGTGGCGCAGCAACATATAACAAAAAAAAGGATTGCACGAGCGTGCAATCCTTTATAGATTTATGTTCTAATAGATTAGAAAGTGTAGTAGAAACCGAACTTGAGGGCGTTGCCGTCAACGTTGAAACCGAGGTCGCTATCCTTAACATCACCCCATTTTGTCTGCTGGAATCCAAGTCCACCGAATGAAGCAACGAGAGAAACCTTGTCACTTGCTGCAAACTTGATACCTGGACGTACACCAATTCCCCAAACTGTAATGTCATCGTCAACATCCTGAATAACATTGTTGTCATCGAGGAAGTTGTTCTGAACACCTACTTTGAAACCACCATCAAGGAAGAAGCTTACCTTACCACTCTTAGCGAAAGTCCAACGAGCATAAGGATTAACTGAGAAAGAGTTCATGCTTTCGCCATCCTTCTGGCTTGCATAGCTCTCTTCGAGTGCAAGGGCGATATCCCACTTGTCGCTGAGAGTATAACCGATTTCAGGAGCAATAGAGAACTTAGTTGTCTTAACGTCTACTGTAACACCTGCAATTTTTGCTTCTGCTTTGTTGTAGTTGAAACCGAGGCTACCACCGAGCCATACCTGTGCGTTTGCTGAGAGAGATGAAACTGCTACTACAGCTGCAAGAATAATTTTCTTCATAATCATTTTCCTTTCTGAAATAAAAAATTAAAAAATAATGAATGTTTGTTTCTATACTATCCTACTCTGTTTTTATGAGGTTTTCGGATTCCCCTCATCTGAAAATCGCTGCAAAGGTATAGAGTTTTATAACAAGTCACCAAAGGAATTTTGATAAAAAGAAGCGCAATAGTACTTTTTGAACAATAAATAATGATTTTCCACCAAAAAGTGTTAAAAAAATCACGCATTACTGGTAAATCTCCGTATTTGACTTTAAGAATCCTTTTTAACAAAAAACATATGGTTGATAATCAAACAATTGAATTATAAGGATAATTGTTAATTTGGATTTTAACATTTGCATTTCGAGGAAAAATGTTGTATATTTGCATTAGCAGGGAAAGGATGCGTATTCGGACAGCGGATATGCATCCTTTCTTTTTTTGTCATTTTGACAAAATGTAAGTTCGCCGGAGTTGAAACTCTGGCGAAGTCTTTTTCCAACGGAAGTTAACTTTGCAAAATGTCAAAGTTAAGTTTTGTTGCAACGGAAGTTAAGTGGAGTTTTGAAAAAAGTTAAGTATTGGTAAAAATCGGAAATGGAGGTTTTGACATTTTGCTCAGTGCTTGCGAGTTTTGGCTCGCAAGTTGCAACCAAAGTTAGCAAGAAACAAACAAAACAGCCTACCCCCCGTTTTAAATGAAGAATGAAGAATTATGAGTGAAGAATCACCATCCGGATGGCTTTATCCTCCCCCTTGGGGGAGTTAGAGAGGACCTTAAAATGTTAAAATTCCCCTTTTTGCTAATTTATAACGATTCTAAATAAGGGAGTGGGTATGATGAGAAGGAGGAAAACAAAAAAGCCCCTGCAGATGCAGAGGCTTTGAAGATATTGGAGAACAATAATATTATCCGATTGCGGATTTGAGGCGAGTGAGGAAGTCGTCGGCTTCGGCTTTTGTAAGACAAAGAGGTGGAAGCAGACGAAGGGTGTTGGTGCCAGCGCAACCAGTGAAGCAATGTAGTTCGCTGACTAAGCGGTTGCGGATGTCCTTATAAGGAACATCGAGTTCAATACCTATCATCAGTCCGCGTCCACGGACTTCAACCACATGAGGGAGGTTTGCCTCCTGAAGTTTCTGAATGAGATAAGTACCAACCTCGTTGGCGTTGTCAACAAGATTCTCATTCTCCATTACGTCAAGCACGGCGAGTGCTGCAGCACATGCCAGATGGCTGCCACCGAAAGTGGTGCCGAGTTGTCCATAGACAGGTGTGAACTTAGGAGAAATGAGAACCGCACCCATTGGAAAACCGTTGGCGATACCTTTTGCAACGGTAATGATGTCGGGACGGATGCCAAGCCACTGATGTGCGAAGAAGCGTCCGCTACGTCCGTAGCCACACTGAATCTCGTCGCAGATAAGCACTGTGTTGTGCTCATCACAGAGTTTGCTCAGGCTCTGCATAAAATCAGGCGTTGCCATGCGTATGCCGCCAACTCCCTGAATGCACTCAATGATGCAGGCACAGACATCACCTTTCTCAATTTCCGTGCGCCAAGCGTTGATGTCGTTCAAAGGTAGATAGGTGACATGGCCGTTATCGTTGATTGGTGCGATAATCTTTGGATTGTTAGTGACTTCTACCGCAAGCGAAGTACGTCCGTGGAATGCTTTCTGAGCAGACAATACGCGAGTGCGTCCGTTGTAGAATGAGGACAGTTTGAGAGCATTCTCGTTGGCTTCCGCACCTGAATTGATCAGGAAAAGCTGATAGTCCTCGTAACCGGAGGTTTTGCCGAGACGCTCAGCCAGTTGCTGCTGGAGAGGATTCTGCACGGAGTTGGAATAGAAACCTATCTTACTGAGCTGTTCTGTAAGTTTTTCTATGTAGTGTGGGTGGCTATGGCCGATGGAGATTACTGCATGACCGCCATAGAGGTCAAGATATTCCTGTCCTTTGTCGTCCCACACGTGGCATCCCTTGCCACGTTCAATTGCTATCGGGAATAATGGATATACGTCGAATAATTTCATAATCTTTTAAAATGCGGATGCTTTGAGGTTAAGTCCTGTTGTTTCTTCAAGTCCGAACATGATGTTCATGTTCTGCACTGCCTGACCTACGGCACCTTTGAGGAGATTGTCGATGCAAGAAATCATAAGAAGCTGGTCTTCGTATTTCTCTACATACACTACAGCCTTGTTGGTATTCACCACTTGCTTCATATCAGGACTTTTGGTGACGAAATGAGTGAAGGCTGCGTCGCGGTAATAATCCGCATATATCTGCTGAACTTCCTCTATGGACTTGTCACACTTTGCGTAAGCTGTAACGAAAATGCCTCGTGAGAAACAGCCTCGCTGCGGAATGAAGAGCACACGTCCGTCGTAGCCAGGACAAAGTTCCTGTACCGTCTGGTTTATCTCATGCAGGTGCTGGTGGGTAAAGGTCTTATAGACAGAGCAGTTGTCGTTGCGCCAAGAGAAATGAGTGGTTGCTCCAGGCTTCTGTCCTGCACCTGTGCTGCCTGTGATTCCGTTCACATGAATATCACCACTAATGATTCCCGCTTTCAGCGCAGGCAACATAGCCAGCTGAATACATGTGGCAAAACAACCAGGGTTGGCGAGATGCTTACATTCAGCAATTATATCACGGTGAGTTTCCGGCAAACCATAAATATAGTCGTGGTCGCCCTTGATGCGGAAGTCCTGTGCAAGATCTATGATCTTCACATTCTCAGGAATGTTGTGTTCCTTCAGAAACGCCTCACTCTTTCCGTGACCGAAGCAGAAGAACAGCACGTCTACCTTGTCGAAAGGCATTTCCGATGTGAAGCGAAGGTCGGTTTCACCGACCAAACCTTCATGCACATCGCTTACGAGGTTGCCTGCATTTGATTCGCTATTAGCAAAAACTATCTCAGCCTGCGAGTGGTTAAGGAGAATTCGTATCAATTCTCCTCCCGTATAGCCCGCTGCACCTAAAACCCCCACCTTTATTCCTCCCCGAGGGGAGGATATTTTTAAATTACTCATTTCTATTGATAAAGTTTTTCTTTTATAATATTCAGTACGCCAGAAATGTCTTCAAAGACTTCTTCGTTTTTGAAACGTATGACATGAAAACCTAAATCTTTCAGCCGTTCAGTTCTGAACTCATCTTTTTCTATTTGTTCGTATTCTGAATGATACCCTCCATCTACCTCTATGACAAGCCTCTTCTCGATACAAACGAAGTCTACGATAAAATCACCGATAATATGTTGTCTGTTGAATTTAACGCATAATTGCTTTGCTCGAATATGTTCCCACAGCAGTCTTTCTGCGTCAGTTTGAAAACGTTTATTTGTCTGGGCGAAACCTTTCAGGAGCAAATACCTATCCGGTGATGCTGTGTTGTAGTTTCCGTCATTCTTTCCCATAATGCTTTTTCTTCTCCTCCCCTCGGGGAGGTCGGGAGGGGGTTACCTTCTTTCGTTTGGATGTGCAAGATAATAAGCGCGGAGAGGTGTTGATGTTACCTTGATGAAGCCTTTGGCATCTTCGCTTGACCATGCCTTTGCTGTTTCTCCGTATTCACCCAGTTTGTTCTTGACAAGATCGTTAGGGCTGTCCACACCTACTGTCTGGAAGCTGTAAGGACGGAGTTCAAGTATTACCTCACCTGTTACGTTGCGCTGACTTGAAGTGAGCATGGCTTCGATATCCGGCATTACTGGCTCGAGATACTGGCTCTCGTGGAGGAACATACCGTACCAGTTGCTTACCTGATCCTTCCAATACTGCTGCCACTTAGAGAGTGTGTACTTCTCAAGGAAGCGGTGAGCACCTATGATAAGCATTGGAGCTGCTGCCTCAAATCCTACACGTCCCTTAATACCGATGATGGTATCACCAACGTGGCAGTCACGACCTACAGCATAGGCAGCACCGATTTCCTCAACAGCCTGAATTGCCTTAATCTTATCGTCATAATGCTTGCCGTTGACACTGCACAGTTCACCTTTCTCGAAACCGAGACGAAGGAGTTCCGGTTCCTGTTTGGTTGGATGCTTGAGATATGCAGACTCAGGAAGACCCTGCTTGGAATCGAGGATTTCACCTCCACAGATTGATGTTCCCCAAATACCTACGTTGTAAGAGTATTTGAGTTTTGCGAAGTCTGCATCGAATCCGTTCTTATTGAGATAATCCACTTCCTCCTGACGAGAGAGGTTTCCGTCACGAGTAAGAGTGATGATTTCCACTCCCGGAGCCATAACGAGGAAAGTCATGTCGAAACGGATCTGGTCGTTACCCGCACCTGTAGAACCATGTGCGATGGCAGAAGCATTGATTTCCTTTGCATAACGAGCAATGGCGAGAGCCTGGAAGATACGTTCTGAAGACACAGAGATTGGGTAGCAGTTGTTACGGAGAACATTTCCGAAAACCATGTACTTAAGAGATTTCTCGTAGTACTCCTGAGTCACGTCAAGTGTGACATATTTTGTAGCACCAAGACGATAGGCATTTTCTTCATTAGTGCGAAGCTGTTCTGCGCTGAATCCGCCTGTGTTGGCACATACTGCGTGAACTTCATAACCTTTCTCCTTGGCGAGATACATTACTGTGTAACTGGTGTCGAGACCGCCGCTGAAAGCAACGACAACTTTTTTCTTTGATTCCATATATTTTTAAGTTCTTAAGTTCTTGAGTTCTATTGATTCTATTTTTCAGTCTTTGTCTTACCTTCCATGCGATTGATTCGGTCAATCACATCCTGTGGGATTTTTGCCGGTAGATGTTCTTCGGGATCGTAAAGCATCGCTGTGCAAATGCAGTATTTGCGGCCGGTGCGGTGGAGAACATCAACATTCTGGCAACCCTCACATCCCTTCCAGAAAGCCTCGTCGTCGGTGAGGTCTGCAAATGTAACCGGCTGATAACCGAGCTGAGTATTCATGGTCATGACCGCTGCTCCACTGGTGAGTGAGAAAATTTTTGCATGAGGCCAGCGCGTACGTGCAAGCGAGAATGTCATATCCTTGATTCGCTTAGCGATACCGAGATGACGGAAGTCAGGATGGACGATAAGTCCTGAGGTTGTGACATATTGTTTGTTTCCCCATGTCTCAATATAACTGAAGCCTGCAAAACGGTCACCACAAAGTGCGATGACAGCTTTTGCTTCCTTCATTTTGGTAGCAAGGTATTCGTGAGTACGCTTCGCAATACCTGTTCCACGGTCCTTAGCGGCATCAGCAATAGTTTTGAGAATTGTATCAACATATTTCTCGTGTGATGCGTCAGCCACGAGAATCTGTATCTCTGGTTTTTCCATTTGGATTATAATGATTTGTTGCTTTTACAATGATAATGATACATTATTATTATCCTATACTGGAATAAGAGCGCTCAGCGCTTCACGGATGGAGTCGCGTGAACAGCCTTCCTCACAAGCAATGAAGATTGTATCATCACCTGCAATAGTTCCGATAATCTGCGGTATATTGGCATTGTCTATATCATAAGCTATGCTGCTTGCATAACCTGGGCGAGTACGGATCACAGCCATGTTTCCGGAGAAATTCAATGATATAAAACCACTGTACATCATCATCTCGTGAGCAGGACGATGGTCCTTGATACGTTTGTACATAGTGTTGTTAGGCAAGACATACACTGGTTTGCCCATACTATTACTTGCCTTGGCAACCTTCAGCTGTTTAAGGTCGCGTGAAAGTGTAGCCTGAGTGAGTTGATAACCCTCTTCTGCCAATTCCTTGAGAAGGTCATCCTGATTTCCGACCTCACGGCTGGAAATAATCATCTTAATTGTGTCTAATCGAGAATATTTGACTCCCATTTCAAAAATATAAAAAGTTAAAAATGCATATTTATTTGAAAAACGGTGCAAAATTACGCATTTTTATGCAAAACAAGAAGAAAATATACAAGAAATTTGTATAAAATATGCAAATATTGTTATAAATATGCAGTTTTTATGTAAAAGCATGCACACTTTACAGAAATATATGCAGAAATGGGCTATCTTTTGGTTTTGAAGAACTCTTTCATAAGAGTGGCGCATTCGTCGGCAAGCACTCCCTGAGTGACAGTGCAACGAGGATGAAGGGCTTGAGGTGCGAAACGCTGGAAACCTCGTTTTTCGTCAGCGGCACCGAAAACCAGTTTACCCAACTGACTCCAACCTATAGCTCCTGCACACATTACACATGGTTCGACAGTGACGTAGAGCGCACATCGGTCAAGATATTTCCCACCAAGATACTCCGCAGCCGCAGTTATAGCCTGCATTTCCGCATGTGCGGTAACATCGTGAAGGGTTTCCGTGAGGTTATGCCCACGACCAATCACTCGTCCGTTGGAGACTACAACAGCGCCAATAGGAATCTCATCCTTTTCCAAAGCCTTGTGTGCCTCAGACAACGCCTCTCGCATGAATTTTTCGTCTTCGATCATAATATATATGGTGTTTGACTGCAAAGATACTGGAAAGTTTTCGTTTTCTCAAACAAACTCAGTATCTTTGCAGCTAAATTTAAGAGAAATAGAAACAAGAATAAACAAACGGATACTTCTGGCATCGGTTGACTCAACAAACAACGAAGCCAGACGCAGATTGGACAACAATGACGAGTTGCCCGAAATATCTGTAATTATTGCCGATGAACAAACCTCAGGACGTGGACAGAGAGGTAATTCCTGGGAGGCTGAAGCAGGTAAGAACCTGTTGTTCTCGATAGTCTGTCATCCGGACTTCCTCAAAGCTTCTGAACAATTTGTGCTGAGCCAGGCTATGGCTCTTGCTGTAGCCCTGACAGTAAACGAGGTTGTTGTTACGGACGAATGTAGAGTAAAGTGGCCTAACGATATATATATAGGTAATAAGAAAGTCAGCGGAACACTCATTGAGTGCGATCTCCGTGGAAGCAACATCGAAACATGCATCATTGGCACTGGCATCAATATCAATCAGGAAGTTTTCCACAGCGATGCGCCAAACCCTGTGTCGATGGCACAGATTGCAGGGAAAGAATTCGACCGTGAGGCAATTCTTTCTCAGATACTTGGCAGGTTCATTACCATCTACGACGTAATTCGTCAAGGCAATGCTGATGCTGTACGCCGATTATATAAGGTGTGGCTCTATCGTAAGTCAGGTTTTTATAAATACGCTGACGCGAATGGTGAGTTTCTCGCAGAAATAGCGGATGTAGAAAAGACCGGTCATCTAGTGCTAAGACTTGAGAACGGCGAATTACGCAGATATGAATTCAAGGATGTAAAAATTGTGATATGAATCCAAAACACATAAGAATAGCAGATTACAACTATGAGTTGCCCGACGAAAGGATTGCGAAATTTCCTCTCGCCGAACGCGACAGCAGCAAACTCCTCGTTTACAATCACGGTGAAGTATCGGAAGACAAATTCACCAATCTTCCCAAATACCTGCCGAAGGGTGCTCTGATGGTATTCAACAACACCCGTGTAATCCGCGCCCGTCTGCATTTCCAGAAAGAGACAGGCGCACAGATTGAGGTATTCTGTATGGAGCCATTCGCACCGATAGAATACCAGCAGAACTTCGCACAGACAGGCAGCGTGGAGTGGCTCTGCATGATTGGAAATCTGAAACGCTGGAAAAGCGGTATTCTCACTAAAGAACTGAATATTAAAGGCGAGACTGTAATCCTTACAGCAGAGCGTCTTCCATACGAATCACCCAATGCTACAGGAACCAACCACCGAGTTCGTTTCTCATGGAATGATGACAAGGTGGCCTTCTCCGAAGTTCTTGAAGCTGTCGGTGAACTCCCTATTCCACCCTATCTGAACCGCGAGACTCAGGAAAGCGACCTAAAAACATACCAGACTGTCTATTCTAAGGTAAAAGGCAGTGTGGCTGCACCAACAGCAGGCCTGCACTTCACCGAACGTGTATTGAAAGCATTGGACGATGCCGGAATAGACTGTGAAGAACTGACTCTGCATGTAGGAGCAGGTACGTTCAAACCAGTAAAAAGCGAGGAAATTGCCGACCATGAGATGCATTCGGAATACATCGTCGTCAAACGTCAGACAATAGAAAAACTGTTGGCGCATAGAGGAGAGGCTATCGCTGTAGGTACAACTTCAGTACGTACACTGGAGAGCCTTTATTATATAGGTGTAAAACTGCTCCAAAATCCACACTTAAGCGAAAACGAACTTGCTGTGGATCAATGGATGCCCTACGAAACAAACCCTACAGCTACACCAGTAGAAGCCATGCAAGCCATCCTCAATTATCTTGACAGCAACCATCTGCCGGCATTACACACATCTACACAGATTATTATTGCACCGGGGTACGAATATAAGATTGTAAAGCGGATGGTGACTAATTTCCATCAACCGCAAAGCACACTGCTGCTGTTGGTTTCCGCTTTCGTGCATGGCGACTGGCACAAGATCTATGACTTCGCCCTTGCTCACGACTTCCGCTTCCTCAGTTATGGCGACTCATCACTGCTAATACCTTAGAAATGAAGAATGATGAATGAAGAATGATGAATAACTAACAAAATAACAACCGAACAATATGAAAAAGTTTATTTTTTGTCTGCTGGCAATGACCAGTTTCCTTGGAGTTCAAGCTCAAAACAAATCATGGACTGCTGACAACGGCAACGGGACATTCACAAACCCACTGTTCTATGATGAGTTTTCCGACCCAGACATTCTTCGTGTGGGAGACGACTACTATCTTGCAGGAACTACCATGCATGCCGTACCAGGACTGGTGATTCTTCATTCCAAAGACCTCGTGAACTGGGAGAATATCAGCTACTGCTTCGACCGTTTTGATTTCGACGATGATGCGTTCTCGCTGAAGAACCACAAGGAAATCTACGGGCAAGGAATCTGGGCACCATGTATCCGTTACGCCAACGGACAGTTCTATGTATTCTCCAACATCAACGGCAAGGGACTTCAGTGCTACACAGCCAAAGACATCAGGGGACCATGGGAGCACCACAACATGAAGGGCGACATCTATGACCTCGGAGTTCTCTTCGACGATGACGGAAAAATCTATGCCATTCACAAATACGGCGAAGTGCATTGCACAGAGCTGAAGCCCGACATGAGCAGACCGGTGGAAGGTACTGACCGCGTCATAATTCCTGAAGGCAACGGTGTGGGTGAAGGGCATCACATGTACAAAATCAATGGGATGTACTATCTCATCTCTACAGACTATAAACCAAACGGACGCACTCTCTGTTCCCGTTCAAAGAGCATTTGGGGACCTTACGAGACACGTGTCATCACCGCAGACGAAACCTACGGCTACCATGCAGCACCGCTGACTCAGTTCAAAGGAAGGATTCTGCCAGACGGTTCGGACTTCAAGATTGGTCCGCTGGATAAGGATGCAACTGCTTGCACTAACGCACATCAGGGCGGTATTGTTCAGTATAAAGACGGCTCGTGGTGGGCATTGCTCATGCAGGACTTCCACTCCATCGGTCGCACCGTTTGTCTTATGCCCATCACATGGGTGGACGGATGGCCAATGATTGGATTGCAAGGCAACTTAGGTCGTGCACCACGCACTTGGTTTAAGCCAGGCACAAAGTTGGGCACCTATGGCGTTGATGAAAAGCCACAGCCATTGCGCGCTCCTTACCAGCGCAGCGACAACTTCGACGGTAAGAAACTCAGACGCATCTGGCAGTGGAATCACAATCCAGAAGAGAAAATGTGGAGTCTGCGTGGTGGCAAGCTGCGTCTTAACTCCATGCCTGCCGAACAGTTTATGTGGGCAAGAAACAGTCTTACCCAAAGAGTAATTGGTCCAAAGTCCATCACAACAGTGGAGCTAAGCGTAAAAGGGCTGAAAGACGGTGATGTGGCAGGGTTAGGCAATATCAACATCCCTTGTTCATGGGTTGGTGTTGTCAAAAATGGTAACAATATCACCCTACGCTGCTTTGAGCAACTAACCAACGACACTATCATTGTGCCCGTCGGGTTAACCAACGGAAAAATCTGGTTGCGTAGCATCGGTGAGTATGATGACAATCAGGCTCAGTATGCTTACAGCACTGATGGCAAGGAGTTCGAAACCATCGGCCGTATGATGCCGCTGAGCTATCAGCTGACAACCTTCCAAGGTTCACGTCACGCCCTCTTCGCGTTCAACGTAAAAGGAAAGAACGGAGGCTATGCAGAATTTGACAACTTCACTGTTGATGAGCCGATGGCAGATCGCAGCGGCAACATCCCATTCGGCAAGACATTCCGCATAATCAACAAAGCAAATGGACGTCCAGCTAATTGTGATCCTCATGGTGTTCTCTACGACACTCGCAGCGATGACATGAGTCCACGCACACAGTTCCAGCTCATTGACCGCGGACAAGGAACTGTGTCAATCAAGTGTCTCGACGGACGTTACATAAAGGTTTACGGAGACGGTCTTCCTGGAGATGTACGATTCACAAATAAAGAGGAAGACGCTGAGATATTCCTGTGGCAGGACTACCTCGACCACGACTTCATGCTTTTCTCATTGAAGAACCACCGCTATCTCGGTAAGAGTCCTACAACAGGCAGCCCATACTCTATGGACTTTGCAGGTTCGGATCCAAACCGCAAAAATGGCTCTGTTCTGCGTTGGGAAGAAATGAAGTAGGAATTACATAAAACCGAGGTCAAGTTTTGCTTCTTCGCTCATCATGTCTTTTGTCCATTCCGGTTCAAAGACAAGATTTACGGTTGCTGTATTCACACCTGCAATCGTATCAAGTTTCTGCTGAATATCTTCCATGATGAAGTCAGCAGCAGGGCAATTGGGAGCAGTGAGTGTCATATCCACAGCAAGGTCATACTTGCTGTTCTCATCTTTTGCCTCTGGATTCTCTGTGACCTCAATCCTATAAATCAATCCAAGGTCATAGATATTAACTGGTATTTCAGGGTCGAACACTGTCTTGAGCATTTCAACCGTCTTTGCTTCTATTTCGTATTGAGATATCATATTCCGTACAATTTACTCTTACAAATACAACGCTATCGCTAGATTTACGCTTAGTGTTACATCACTTCGTTCTGTGATTCTTCATTTTTCATTCTTCATTTAAATGGCTCCTTCTTCCGCAAAACTGTAATAGTCGGAATCGCCAATGATTACGTGGTCGACAAAGTGAAGGCGCAATAAATCACAGGCCTGGCGAGTACGCTGAGTGAGGTCTTTATCCATGCGGCTCGGGCGACAGTTGCCAGAGGGGTGATTGTGTACGAGTACCAGCGCTGTGGCTTCAGCCGACAATGCATGTTTCATTATGAGCCGCACGTCAACCGCAGTCTCGGTCAATCCGCCCTGACTGATTTTTACACGTTTTATCAGTTTGAAATTATTATTCAGTAACAAGGCATAGCACTCCTCATGGTTAAGGTCGCGCATCAGAGGTTGCATATATTTGAATATATCTGCCGAATTTGAAAGGCTTGTAAGGTCGCGGATGGCATCTTCAGCTGCACGACGACGCCCAAGTTCCATCGTTGCCTTCAAGGTAATAGCCTTAGCCTGACCAATTCCCTTGTATTTCATAAGGTCTTCAATGGTAAGTCTGCTGAGGAGCAGTAGTTTGTCCTCACAGTCATGCAACACTGTCTGCATAAGTTCGACGGCTGACTGATTGGTATTGCCGCTACCTATGATGATTGCCAGAAGCTCTGCCGTACTCAGTGCCTTCTCACCATGAGCATACAATCGTTCGCGGGGACGATCCTCTGGCGACAAATCCTTAATCGATAATGATTCCCTCATATCTTGAACCTTTGAACTCTTATTATTATCGTTATCATTTTAATTTTCCCTCTTTCGGAGTGGCAGGAGGAGGCTTTTATTCATAAAAGTTCTTTTCGTACGCACTAAACTCGCCTTTTCTTCTCACGCATCGCTGCCACCAGCTCCAAAGGAATCCGGTGCCATAGCCGAAGAGTTGTACAAATGCAGCTTCTACGCTCAGCATCCCTATCACCAGAGAACGGTTGCGTATAGATGCATCTATGAATACCAATACTATATATAATATTATAGGTAGTAACGGATATACCCACAAGAGCGACGTAGGTGCAGTTGCAAAGGTAGAGAGCCGAAGTACAAGTGCTGCACAGATAAGTGCGATGACTCCTACGGTGAACACCATTGGCAGGAGATGTACTAGTTTCAGTGTGCCAGGGTGACGCTTCGAGAGATTGATGCGGGCAATACCGGAATTGAATACCTGGCGGAAAAACTTATCGAAATCTGTTCTGCGTTTGTGCCATACCCATGCAGTAGGGAACAGACGTGTGGTGTGACCAGACTCAACTATGCGGTAGCTGAAATCGATGTCTTCTCCGAACCTCATCTTAGCGAAGCCTCCTAATTTCTGATACACATCACGACGAACCCCCATGTTGAACGAACGCGGATAGAATTTGTCGAGTTTCTGCTTTCCGCCTCTGATACCTCCTGTAGTGAAGAACGATGTCATGCTATAGCTGATGGCCTTCTGTACGGGAGTGAATGAATCATGAGCACGGTCAGGTCCTCCAAATGCGTCACAAGGGTTAAGCGTAAGCTCCTGCTCCACGTTCTCTATATAGTTCTCCGGCAACACGCAGTCGCTATCGAGGATAAGCACATACTCACCACAACTTCGCTCCACACCGTAGTTGCGCGCAGGTCCAGGTCCTCCGTTCTTCTTAACAAAATAATGCACATCAAGCCTGTCGGCATAGCCATCAACTACGTCCTTGCATGTTCGTTCCGAACCATCTTCAACTACAATCACCTCAAAGTCTTTGCAAGTTTGCTTTGCAAGACTGGCAAGCAGTTCGTCAGCCTCTTCGGGACGATTATATACTGGTATAATGACGGAGTATTTCAATGTCTTACATTTATTTCTTTATAATCAAATGCAAAGATACTAAAATAAATGAACAATGAAAAATGAAGAATAAAGAATCTTTCTCACCTATCAGAGAAACCAATGACAAAGCTCATTCAAAATACAAACTGAGGATAATCATCTTTGAGGTGCCCTTATCTATGGAATGGGTGTAGATAAGCTGCTGAGGATTAGTCAAGTCGTGACGTGTCTTATCAATCACATTACTCAGTCCGTAGGCAAATTTGATTTCAGGGATAAACTTAAAGAAAGGCAGGTAGAAGTCACAACCGAATCCTACTTCCAAATAACAGTCGAAGTTCTTTAGCAACAGATTTTTGCCTTTCTTCACAGTAAGGTCATACATAGGATTAACACCTGCAACCATATATGGTCGATAGTTGTTGAAACGCTCTGCGCTGAACTTCAAATCTATAGGCACGCTGATATAAGTTGATTTTATAGTCTGGTACACACGCTCGTTGTTTAGGTTATTGCGGAAAGTGACATTCTTTGTTCCAAAGTGCATAGTTGGAACAGCCCTTAATGCCAGATTGTTGGTAAGACGCAATTCTCCGAGCACACCAACGCTGAATCCAGGTTCATAGTTAGGGGTCTCAGCATACCATTCATTTCCTTCCTCATCACGAAGTCCATTGTTCTGGAACTCCAAATCCTGCAAGTGCACACCAGCAAGAAATCCATAGTGGAGACGTCGCTGATCAATGTATGGACGGTACTGAACCTTACGTTTCTGAGCCATAGACACGTCAGGGACAAAGACAGACTGCAATGCAACTAACATACAAACACACAAAAAACGATGCCAGACAGTCAGTCCGGCACGATTGAATTTCACCGTGTTTATAAATAAAGTCTTAGTTGACATTAACCATTTCCTTTTGTAAATAAAACGTAACCTGTGCTTTTTTATTGCTTTCCATACAAAAAACCAGCCTTCTTTGCATTTTTTTAAGAAAATATGTTTGCGATTAAATGAAATGTTGTAACTTTGCCCTTGCAATACCTATTTTTAGGTATAAGAAAGCAAATAATATTATTCACGTATAAAAACAAAAAAGACTATGGCTTACGTAATTAGTGACGATTGTGTTATGTGTGGCACATGCGAAGGCGAATGCCCTGCAGGAGCAATCTCTGCTGGTGACAGCAAGTATATCATCGACGCTGACACTTGTGTTGACTGCGGTACTTGTGCTGATGCATGCCCTTCAGGTGCTATCGCTCCAGGTGCATAATTGCAACACAACAACTAACGAACAAGGTTGACTGTGAAGAAATTCATAGCCAACCTTTTTTATTTTTTTTATAAAAAAAATCTTTGGTAACAATTATTTTTTTATAACTTTGCCACCAAATACGAAATAACAAGCACATATTAAAAACTTAAGACAATGAAAGAACAATATCAAAAACCTTCAATTTCTGTCGTACAGATACAACCTACTACACTTCTCCAACAAAGTGTAAATAGTGTTAGTTCTAATACTACAGGTATAACCTATGGAGGTTCAAGCAACTCTTGGGCCAGAGCTGGTAAGCGTAACGACTTTGAAGGAGAAGAAGACTTTTAGTTTTGAATTAATCCAATTATTATAAAACAAAAAAAGAGGGTGTGTGCCCTCTTTTTTGTTTTATTCTTTCTCACCCCTCTCTCCCCAACACTGCTGCATACGTTCAGCAAGTTTGGCTTCCTGCGGTGTATGTGGCTGCGGATTCCAGAAATGCTGACCATTTGCTTCGTCGGGCAGGAACTGCTGACGTACAAAATGATCAGGATAGTCATGCGAGTACTTATAGCCGTCACTGTAACCCAGTTCCTTCATCAGTGACGTAGGTGCATTACGCAAATGAAGAGGGACAGGAAGATTACCAGTCTGCCGCACATAATCAAGGGCAGAGTCAATGCCAAGGTAGGCACTGTTACTCTTAGGACTGGCAGCAAGATATACCGTTGCCTCAGCAAGAGGAATACGTCCTTCCGGCATACCAATTTTAGAGACTGCATCGAAGCAGGCATTGGCAAGAAGCAAGGCATTTGGATTGGCAAGACCAACATCCTCGCTTGCACTGATAACCAATCTGCGGGCAATGAATACCGGATCTTCGCCAGCCTCAATCATTCGAGCAAGATAGTAGAGCGCTGCATCGGGACTACTTCCGCGTATACTCTTGATGAAAGCGGAAATGACATCATAGTGCATCTCACCATCTTTATCGTAAGCCAGGGGATTCTGCTGAATTGTATTCAGTACCAGTTCGTCTGTAACAACTATATCTCCTTGCACAGATTGTGTAACCATTTCAAGCACGTTGAGCAATTTTCGTGCATCCCCACCGCTCTGACGAAGCATTGCTCCTGTCTCACGCAGTTCAATCTTCCGTTCCTTCAGAACTGCATCCTGAGTCAAAGCACGGTTGAGCAATGCCAGAAGGTCATCCTTCTCAAGACTTTTCAGAACATAAACCTGGCAACGGCTCAGTAGAGGGCGGATTACCTCAAAAGAAGGGTTCTCGGTTGTTGCGCCAATGAGGGTGACAATCCCCTGCTCTACCGCACCGAGCAGTGAATCCTGCTGTGATTTGGAGAAACGGTGTATTTCGTCGATGAATAGTATTGGATTACCCTTGGATGCAAACAGTCCGGCATGGCTACGAGCCTTGTCAATCACTTCTCGCACATCCTTCACCCCACTCGTCACAGCACTGAGTGTATAGAACGGCACTTCCAGCGTATGGGCTATGATGTTTGCCAGTGTTGTTTTTCCAACTCCTGGAGGTCCCCAGAGGATAAACGAACTGACGCGACGCGTCTCGATCATGCGTCGCAGCACACAACCTTCGCCAACCAGGTGTTGCTGACCTATATATTCATCTAATGTATGCGGACGCATCCGCTCTGCTAATGGCTGCATTGAATGTTTAATGTTTATCGTTTAACGGTTAATGATTAACGGTTAACGATAGTATCGGAGAATTACTATATTATTATTAAAAGCCTTGACCGTTCCAAGAGAAGGTGAAGGTACGGCGTGGAGCAGTAGGTGCTTCGTTGTTCATCATTTCCACTTTAATGTCCTTGCCTGTCTGAGGAAGGAAGAATACAGGCCAGCTATCTTCTCCGTATTCTACATCTATACCAAAGTCGCATGGACTTTTCCACACCATTGTTCGTGTCTGATTGTTGTAAAGTAGGAATGAAACGCCGGTTACTTCCGTACAGATGTATGAATTACCGTACTTGCTGTTAAGATTGACTGCAAACAACTTGTGCTTACCGTCCT
Organism: Prevotellaceae bacterium UBA2852; assembly: GCA_002350855.1. The sequence continues at coordinate 13,163 of DEFM01000033.1, read as the reverse complement.
TGCAGTTCCAGTAACAAGCTTCAACTGTGGAGACATGAGGTGTAGGGTCTTCCTCATCTTCTGCTCCCCAATCCACTGTATGGCTTAGGTATCCGTTCTTTTTGTCAACAGTCAACACACCCCTTGCCACTTTCTGTCCTTTATTGTATTGTTCCATAGCCTCACGAATAGCCTGGAAACCTTCGCATACTCCTTCAATGTTGAGAAATGCGTTCACAAAGTCTACGATATTAGGCTGTGCTCCAGAGAACTTCACAGGATAGTTGATTTCCTCCATGTAGTCATCACCTTCTTCTTTGTTCTGTGCAAATAGATTTGTGTTAATGCAGAACATCACTGCCATAATTGGCAAAAACAAGAATCTTTTCATAATTATTTCAAAAGTTTTCTAAGTGGATGTTTCATTTTCTTCAGACCTTTTGCCACACTTGCAGCATTGAGTTTTGCTCCAGCAAGTGAAGTATGGGTATGGTCGTGGTTGAACATTGCTGCTGCTTTTTCCTTGCCCATCTTGTCAAGAGCATCGGCAGTGATATTGTGAAGGTCAAGGAAGTCACAACCGGTTTCCTCTGCCACCTGGCGATACCATTTTCCGTAAGTGTCATTACGACGTTCCACCTTTCCGTTAGGCCATTCATTGCGAGGGGTAAGTGAAACCAGGATTGGTGTTCCGCCTTTCTCACGGACATCCTGAATGAATTTCTTCAGATACCAGCCAAAAGAATAAATAACCTGATACTGATTATTAGACTCCATCTTATACACATGACAGGTGTCCTGTGCTGAAGCAATCACACCACGTTCCTTTTGTTTGTCGATAGGACCTATGTCGTTGTGGCCAAACTGAATCAGCACATAATCGCCTGGTTCAATGGAATGGTAAACGGCATCCCAGCGGTTTTCCTGCAGATAGGTGCGAGTGCTTCGTCCTGCTTTTGCTGCATTGATAACATCACACTTGGTGATGTCGAACACCGTGTAAGCCTGACTACCCCATCCCCACATACCATCTTCGTCATCATCATTGTTCTTGACGGTAGAGTCTCCTGTGAGGAAAACTGCAGGGCGACGTTTCTTCTTCCAAGGCTTAGCCTGATGCAGACAGGTTGTTACCAACAGACTGTCAGGCATACCTTCTGGTTTCAGGCTTTTGGGATGAAGCATATCCTGCAGCAGATATGATTTAAGCGTTGCCATAGAGGGATGAGAGCATTGTTCCAATCCTTCTGCAAACGAAGCAGCGTTCATCTTCGCTCCGAACTCTGAAGAATGAATCTTGTCTCCGAAAAAATGGTAATCGGCTTTCCAACGTCCGTATTTCTCAAGTTTCGTTGCAGATATATCATTGAGGTCAATGCATGGCAATGACAGTTCCTCGGCAAGCGACTTAATCCAGGGAGTGAAGGTAGTGAGTTTGCGGTCAATCTTAGTTGTATCATCCTCCATGTACGCATTGCGGGGAGTGAGGGTAAGCAAGATTGGTTGTGCTCCACGGCTACGGATTTCGTTCACGAAACGACGGATATATCCTCCGAATGTGTAAACTGTCTCCTGCACTCCTGTTTCCTTGATTGTCACCACCACTGAATCGTCGGACAAGGGGGAATTGCCGTCAAGTCCCTTGTAGCTGGCACGTGCTCGTCCCTCTGCCAAAGGTCCGTTGTCGTTATGACCAAGTTCCAGCACTACATAGTCGCCGCTCTTCACGCCTTTCAGCACATCTGCCCAGAGATGGCGGTAGAATGTGCGTGGGGATGTTCCGCCAAGAGCATGGTTCTCTACCGTAACTTTATTCTCGTCAAAGAAGTTGTGGGCAAAATATCCCCAGCCCCACTGTCCGTTGTTACCATTGCCAAGAGTACCGTTGCGCATGGTGCTGTTGCCTACGAGGAAAAGCACAGGGTTGTCACCTTTCCTGCTGCTACCGCTCACAGGACGCACCTGATTAGCTTTGGCAAGAGAGTCAAGCGTAACATCGCGCACGCCGTTCACATCTTCATTTCCCTGAAGATTATCCTGAGCAAAGATGCTTGCAACGGGAGAAATTAAAACAAATAATATAAAAAAGTACCTTTTCATAATAGTTACTTGATTTTCGGTTTAAGTTCATCGGGTGAGTCATTGGTAAACATATCAACTGCAGGTGCAGTGTCAGTATACAGTTTCCGGATCTGCTCCACTGTAAGCTGAAGAGATGGACGGAAGTCATCACTCTGCATATATTTCAGTATGGCATAACGCATTTGACGTGCCACGAGTCTCTTGTCGAGGTCATTGGTAATGTCCATAGTCGTGAGCAGCAGACGACCTTTCAGCACCTGTGCTTCGAGCATCATTCCCAACTTACGGCTCACATGCCAAGTATCGATAGGTTGGATAGGCGACTGATAATCTGCTGGCATCTGACTGAGGTTAATGACCTGGGCACGGTTGAGGAGCTCCCACCAGTTGAGGTTTGACCAGTCATCGGTCGGAAAATCCTTGAACAGAGGATGGGATTTATCAATTGATGCACCTGTGGTGTGGGGCGGACGCATCTTAAACCAGCTTGTATTCCAGAACACTGGCAGATAATGTTGCTTTACGTCATTTCCGAATGTAATGCGACCTGCGGCTGTAAGTAACACCGTTCCACCCTTCTTGAGAACCTTCAAAGCATTATCATCAAGCGAATCGGCTATATAGACTTGCATTTTAGAACTCTTCTGTGCTTTAGCCTCAGGCAATTCTGGATAAACCCAGAAGTCATAGTGGTTGCCCACCACATTTTCCACATTGAAAGCAAGTGTGCACTTGACAGGTTTGTCAATCCCATTCAATGCATATCGGATGTTGCCCAGTTCTATATTCTTACCCTGCGGAAAAGCCTTGGTTGACAAAGTATCTGCCACAAGTGTGTCACCCTGGCTTGTGGTTATCATATAGCATGTCGTTGACGGCATAAACCGTGCGTTGTATGCGTTATAAGCCTCAACGGGAATGACGAGAGTGTCGGACGGAGTATAGACAAAACGTGGGAAACGAGCCATCACAACTACAGGTGAGCAGAACTCCCGCCACTCGTCTGCATCCACATAACCTTTCTCACGCCAGAACACATTGAGAGCACCGACAAGAGCAGTGCCCTGTCCGCTGTAGTCATTGAGTCCGAGCAGTTGGAATCCGGCATAGTCACGAGTTCGCAGGTTTCGTTCAATTTCGTATTTATAGCACAATGTCTGCAGACGTCCGCTTGCCATCAGGAATTTCTCTGCCTGACCTTCCATGCCTCCGTCACTCAACATATCACGGAATATCTCGAAATTGGCAGCCTTGTACACTCCACTATACTGAGGAATTTCCTTGAAGTCAGGGAAAGCACACCACTGTCCCTGCTCATGTGCGATAATCGGGGATGTGTTTGGAAGTGAATCCTTATAATTGCGAGGGAACTCTATCTGCGCATAGTAATCGTCTGCAGACTGTGGTGGATTCCTGTCCCAATCCAATCCTCGTGCACCACCCTTCACATGATACTCGCTGCCGTTGTCCCAAGCCCATCCGCCTCCGACACTGGCTCCGCAATACACTTTAGTTGGGTCATATTTCTTCATCTCTTTCACCCAGTCGTTGCAGTATGCAACCCAGTCGCCGGCTGGTTCGTTGCCTGCTGCCATCATCACAAACGAAGGATGGTTTCCGTAGGCATCGATGATGCGTTTGGATTCGTCCAGAAGATACTGGTCTATCTTCATTCCGCGACGCAACTTCACTCCGTGGTTTGGCCACGACGGACCTTCAACCTGAAGATACATACCACAGATGTCAGCTGCTGAAAAAGCGGCTTCTGGTGGGCAATAGGAATGGAAACGCACATGGTTCAAGCCATATTGCTTGCATTTGCGGAATATGCGCAGCCACTCATCCTCTTCTGTTGGAGGGAAGCCTGTATTCGGGAAATTGCAATTCTCCACTGTGCCTCTCAACCATATAGGATGGTCGTTGAGATAGAACTGACGTCCTCTGACATCTATGTTGCGCATACCAAACTGAGTTTCGTACACATCATCACCTGCTCGTACCGTAAGTTGATACACCACTGGATGGAACTCATCCCAGGCAAGCATAGAATCACCGAAATTGAGAGTCATTTCCATGTGTGCGCTCAATGCTTCCTTGCGATCCATGACCATTCTGTGGTGAGAGCCGTTGAGAGGAACGGCTTCTGCCACAACGTAATAGTCGTAGCGTGGGAAGAAACGGATTCCGTCGTAATGGTTCTCAAGTTCCACATACACCTTTGCCTGGCGTTTCTTCACGTCAGGCACCACACGCACACTCTTAACATTAAGTTTCTTTGGACGTGCCTGCAACTCTATGCGTCCGGCTATTCCGTTCCAGTTGCCTTGCGTCTGGTCTGTTACGCTATGTGAGTCCTGTCCCACACACACATTCTCTATGCCGTTGTACACACGGATGGCAATTTCGTTCTTCTCACCTACACGGATCTGCTTGGTCACATCATAGACATGAGGTGTGGACAACGACATCTGATGCCCTATCTCCTCACCGTTCACAAAAACGGTGGTCTCTATATGAGGGCGTTCGAGGAAGAGCATCAGTCTCTGTCCCTTGAGCGACTGCGGAGCATAGAATGTACGTTTGTACCATGCATTGCCCACATAGTGAGTCTTTGGTGTGAGGAAGAAAGGAAATTTCAGATTGTCCGCCTTACGGTAACGCTCCATATAAGGGTTGAAATAGAAGCTGGAATCATAGAGCGAACCTGTCCACTGGGTATAGAGACTGACATCATCACCTTTCTCGTCTGTCATCATAGACCCTGGAAGCATGATATGGTCGTTATATACTGAGTCATTGCCAACAGCAAATTCCCATATACCCGACAGTTCAACAATAGTCTGTGAATGAACGGACATACAGAGGCTGCCTACCGCTGCTATAATGAAAGACTTTATGTTTATGAAATGTTTCATTTGGTTCATATGAATGGTGAAGTAAAGACAAATAAAAATTATTATTTATAAATTATAAGTTAATGGGCACCATCCAGATGAGGGTTTTGGACGCAAAATTTCCACAAGAATCGTTCACAAAATCGATTTTGTGATTTATTTTGCGATGATTTTGTATCCAAAACATAAGAACTCAATCATCGACGACACCTTAAAATATGCTTATGTCAACGACCTTTTCTCCGGGTGTTGTGTCTGCCTCACGAGGGAAGTACACCGGCATGTCTTTCTGCATGGGAAGAATGCGCAGTTCGAGGTCGTTGCACCCGTCGGGCAGTCGCCACAGTCCGTAGAGCATGGGGCGTCCGTTGTAGAAATTGTCTTCTATCAGACGGCCATTGGCATAGAGACGGGCACAGTCACCCTGGTAGTTGATACATATAATATTATTACCATCTGTCTTGGAGTTGGCAGGAATGGTGATTCTGTATATTGCAGCTGTCTCGAAATCTTCATCTACTGGTTCCTCTGCCACATGATTAACTCCGATGCTTATTTTGCGAGGTGCGCCAGCGGTTTTGATTTTCGTACAGCCTACTTCGTACTTCACACCAGTTGTTGCTTCGGCTTGAGGCAGGAAGAGATGCGAAGCCTCGTCTTCAGAGAGCAGATAGATGTTCTTGTACACAGCTTTCTTTGTACCCTGTGGCTTGACATTCTTCATCACCCGTCCGTTAACCTTCAGTTCGGCAGGCACACCGTCAATCTTTGCCATATAGATTTTGCCGTCACGGTTGGCAATGAGTTGTGCTGTGGCATAGTCAATGGTGATATCGCCCAATTTTATATTCACAGGTAACACAGCCATGCATCCAGCAGGAACTGTCATCGCTTTCTGAGGAAATTGTGTTCCCACAACATCAAACCTCACATTGTCCTTCGCCTTGAGATTCTCGAATCGTGCATAGTTGTTCACAAACACAAATGCCGCACTGCCCTTCTCTTCATTCAAGCTGCGATAGCTCCAGCGCAAGTATGAGTCATCTCCCTGCTTCTGAGGTTTATCTGCCGTAGGAAAATGTGCATCCATCGGAGCGAGCATTTCTCCGAAGTCGTGCATAAAGAGGTGGAGTTTGCGCAGTGTGTAGTAATGCGGATTTGTCTGTCCGAACTCTCCGATAGGTGCCTGGAAATCGTAGGTTTTCACAGGCAGGTCGTTGTAGTTGGTAGCCTTTGTGTCCTGTATCTCGTTCAGGTAGGTGAGCTTGCCTTCGGGATTGGTACCGCCGTGATACATATAATAGCCCAGGAGGTTGCTTCCGCTACCGAGTTTCACGAGTGCCATAGAATATGCATCTTCCGGATAGAGATACACACGGCGATGATAGCTGGTCATCATTCCGCCACCCAGTTCACAGGTGAAATAGGGATAATTTTCGTCACCCTTCTGCGGTTTGTTCTCTGTACTGTAGTTAAGTTGTTCGCTTGCAATTGCTGTGGAGACACGAAACTGTTTGAAGTGGAAAGCCTGCCAATAATTTCCTGAGCCTTCCTTGATGCTTCTGTCCCAGAATCCGTCGGCATAGTCGCCATAGAGAGGCAGCATCTCTCCGAATGGCACTGGTTTTGAGAGTTCAGGCCATCCTGTGCGGGTATAGAAAGGCAGGTCGAAGCCTATGTTCAAGGCAATCTTCTTCAGCGCCATGAGATAATCACCACTTCCTCTGTATTCGTTGTCGAACTGGCAAGCCAGCAGTGGACCGCCGTCTTTCCATTGCAGACCTTGAACCTGTGTGAATATCTGTCTGTACAGACGTTCTGCATAAGCCATGAACCGTGCATCTTGGCTACGGGGTTTGCATCCAGAGTCTATCACCCAGTCGGGGATGCCTCCGCAGCGCACTTCACCATGGCAGAAAGGACCTACACGCAACACAACAGGCATACCTTCTTCCTTGCATATCTCGATAAACCGGCGCAGGTTTCGCTGTCCGCTCCAGTCATACACACCTTCCTGTTCTTCAATATGATTCCAGAACACGTATGTGGCAATGACGGTCACTCCGCCTTCTTTCATCTTCCTGACTTCTGCAGCCCATTCATCTTCAGGAACACGAGAATAGTGGATTTCACCCATCACAGGCACCACCCTCTTTCCGTCGAACATCAGACTGTGTTCATCCCAAGTCACTTTCGAGCCGAACTTCTGCGCTTGAGACTGCAAAGCGAACAAAAATAATATGATTGATAGAAATAGTTTCATGGGAGTAATTTATAATTCATAATTCGAAAAAGTCTTCACTTAAGGAAGGCTTTTCTTCAGCTGTTCTGTAGCCCTTGTAATCATATCCATAGTTCCGGAGCCGTCGCTCACGTACTTCACCACCATCTCCGCATATTCAACGGCTTCACGCACAGCCTTAGAAGGATTCTTTACAGCCTTCGCCTTGTCGAGCAGAGGCAGGAGGTCATCCATATCCTCCAGTTCGGGCAGGTTGCCCGGGCGCATGGTATTGATGGCAGCATTCAGGGCTGCAGCCTGACGGTCTATGTCGTCCTGAGTACGTTCAAAGTTGTCGAACACACGCTGCGCCTTGTCGTATTCAGCCATCATCCGAGCAAATCCATGCTTTGCCCAAGGAGCATATTCAGGCACCTTCACCGCCATGCCGTTCCAGCGGATCTGTGCATCGCGGCGAGTGCGAGCCACAGCCATTGCCTCGCGCAGCGGAGTCTCATCGAGAGTAGCAACCTCGTCGTCCTCTGCCACCATGTCGGCAGGCAGTAACGAAGTGTCCGATTGAGCACCAATCAGATTCATGCGCAGATAGTGGGTAGTGTGGCGGTCTGCCTCATAGTCAGGAATGAATGTACGTCCGGCAAATACCAATGAATACAAGTTGGCGTCAGCACCCTTGCCTTCTCTTGCACCGAGCAGGGTTACGTTGCTTAGGTCTGCCTCCACATCCACTTCAGCCTCATTCCACGACTTGATGCCGTCGGTAGCCATCACCAGCGGACCGTACATCAGTGCGCCCAGCCACTGAGGAGTGAACTGAGTCTGAGTCTCGTTCTTGCCCGTTGCTGCAATCTGCATCTTGTCGGGTCCGAAATCTATATGTTTAGTGAAAGGCATGACTACTTCCACCACATCGTTCTTGCTCCATTTCCTTTCCGGTATCTCCACGTATGAGCAGGGACGGCATGAAGCAGCTATAGGCTTTCCATTCAGACGAACTTCAAAACCTTCGGTTGCCCAGTAAGGCACACGCAGTTTCATGGCAAACTTGCCACTGCTCTTCTTCACCCTGATGGTGGATTTCTCTGCCGGCCACAGGCACTCCTGCTCAATCACAGCCTTCTTCGCATCCCAAGTAGCTATGGTCGGGAGGTAGAGAGCCACGTAGAGCGTATTCTCGCCGACGAAGTATGCAGCCTCCTGATACTTCACATGGTTCTCGGCGCCAGTTCCGCCGCAGCAGGTGGACTGTGGAGTCTCGTTGCCCCAAGGCTTGGAGGCGTTCAGACCCACGGCATACTGGTAGAGCACCTTGTATTGATGTTTGTTCACCGAACCCACAATCTGGTTGTAGAGCAGGCGTTCATAGTAGTCCATGTATTCGGCATTGTCGGGGTCGAAGCAGTTCAGGTCCTTCGACAACTTGGCAAGATTGTATGCACAGCAGGTCTCGTTGATGGTAGGCTCAGGGAAACGGTCGCGTCCCCAGCCACCGGTATTTGTGTTCATCGAGAGCATCTGTGTATAGGGCTGGCGGAACATCTCTCCGTTGCCCACACCACCCATGGCGTAGCGGTAACGTCCCTGAATCATCATCCAGAAGTTATTAGCCACATTGTAGTAATAAGGATTGCCGCTGTCCCTGAATATGCGAAGCGCACCTACAACCATCGGTATGTGCTGGTTGGCATGGCGGGTGCGGATGGCATCCACGTTCCTTGCCAGAGGATCGAAGAATGCAGGACTGTCGAAGTATGTGGCAGCCTCCAGCAGGTGAGCTTTCTCGTCCTTGTCACCCACCATCTCCGAGAGACGGGCGAGTGATTCAGCCATTCCGCCTACTTCACCTGCAATATACATATTCCACATCTCGTAGCGGTTGCCCATCCTGGCACGACGTTCCTCCTGACTGCCGTTTTTCTCTACGAATGTGCGGTAATGCAGGCGGTTCCACACCCACAGACCCATATCCTTGGCAATCAGAAGTGCCTTTTCAGCAATAGCCTTGTCATCCACATAGCTGGCAATGTCTATCAGACCAGCCAGCTGCTTGTGCACACTGTAGTAAGGCGCCCACACACCCTGTTCGTTGTTGTATGGACTGTATTTCTCAATCAGTGCACAGTGCTGAGCAGGAATGGCGTTGATGTATCCGTAGCCGTACTTTCTGTAGTCCTTTTTATATTCGTTGAAGGCTTCCCATGTGCCCTTCATAGTCTTCAACTCGTCTTCAGGAGCGAAGTCACGAGCCTCCCAGTAGCGTCCGAGCTTCTCGTCGTACACGAATGTCATCTCCTGGCATCGGCGCAGTTCGTCAACCATCAGTTTCAGGTTTGCCTTCAACTGAGCCTTCTTACCTTTATCTGAGCAGCAGGCATAGGCGAAAGCCATTGCCGACATATAGTGTCCGCTGCCATGTCCCTTGAGTTTAGTAGTAGGCGAATCCCATCCGTCAGCCACAGGGTAGCCCTCGGTGCTGAGACCGTAGGTGTCGCGGTAGTTATACAGCTGCTGCTTCACATCGAGCGACAGCAGGTTATCGATGTCAAGGTCCATGTTATGTGTCAACCGATTATCACCCGTTATCTGCACCTTGTTCAGGGGGAGAGGTTCCACCATCTTCCCTCCTTGGGGGGCAAAAGCGCGTTCGCGTTCAAGCTTTTGGGGAGCTTTAGCGACGGTGGTCACAAGGGGGGTCTTTACCTTAACATTAGCCACGATGGGGTAGCCATATTTTGTAGTGTTGTCGCCAATGATGTAGCCGCGCACCTGATAGGTTGTTCCGACGGGAGTTTCATCAGCGTTAGCCTGTTTCTGTTCAGTAGCCAGAGCGCTGTTGGTCCAGCGCACCTGTCTCCATTCACCCTTTCCGTCCTCGTATGTCACCCACACATGGAAAGGCAGCAGGGGAGCAGTACCCACTTCCGTTTCCACATTGATTGTCTCTACCGCCTTGATAGGTCGTTCACCGGCATAGCCGATTGCCACCACCATCATGGTGCAAACAGCCACAGCCTTTGTTCTTAGTTTGATAGAATAATGCATATAGTTAGTTGTTATCTATGTTAGCTCTGTGAGTGTGAAGTTGCAAGCCTAATTCGTCGGCCAGGAACGTTAGTTGTTATCTATGTTAGCTCTGTGAGGGTTATTTCATTAACTCGGCAAAGTTACGATTAAGTGAGTAAAATGCAAAATTTATTTATGCATTTTCGAACGTGAGTAACTAAGAGCATCGCTCAACGTTAACTATTTCTTCATAGCCAAACAACTTTTGATGTCACAAATTACAACTTTAGGGAACCGGTGTCATTAGGAACAATACAAAACCTGCCCTCCTGTTCAGCATAGGAATAAGACTGAACAGGAGGGCTTAATTATTTCTGTGTTATATTACAGTGAAAAGTATTATACTAATTCAATATCGAACATACTGAGAATAACTTTATTAACGATTGCATCAAAATAATCATACTTCACATAATTGTTATATGATTGTATTACTTCATCTGTTCGGTAATAGGTAACTATATGTGTGACAAAAAATGACTGTTTGGAGAGGGGCTTATTCAACCATTCATTTTTAATTTCTAACGTAAATTCAGGATTAATATTCTTTGAAGAAATCAAAACTGCATAGAACATACCATCTTCAGCCTCCAATAGTTTTTCGGTTGACAAAACCAATGCCATGTGAGGCTTTATACTACCATCGGGCAAATGGTAAGGCACTTCAACAATTTCACGTTGGTAGACTCTTTTTACAGCCATTTTTCGATAGGTTTTATTGTTTTGCCTGTATTGGAATCTATTACTTTATTCCAATCTGGTTCCTCTCCATTGAAAGAAAGAGAGGGTTCTCCTGCCAAGGCAACTTCCAAATCGTCATCTGTAAGCATGTAGTCAGAACTTTTTTTCACTCTCCTTTTGACTTTCGGTAAATTCTTCTCTACAGCAATTGATTCCTCATATACAGAATTAGTAAGTAAAGCTGCCAAATGCAACTTATCCTCTGTGCTTAACGGATAAAGCACTTTCCAATACAAATCAGCTATATGGCTTTCTTGATTTATTGATGCTACATTCATAATCCATTGCATTATTGAACATTCGCAGGCAAAGATAAACACTTTTTGTATTAGTTGCAAAAATCACTGATTATTTTTCAATTTCTGAAAGAGAAAATTACATAACACCCACAATATGTCTGTAAAAGAATAAGACGGAACAGGAGGGCTTTTTTGTTTACTATAAGACAACTATTATTTAGTGTCCTTTACAGCTGCATTGATATTTGCACGGTCGGCGGTTGTTGAGATAATGTTAGTCTTTATCCATTCAAGATCCTGATTGGTCGCTGTCTGCCAGTTGGTGAAGTCGGCTGGGAATCCTACCACTTCAATCTGAACATCCTTATCTCCGGCAATCTCGTCGAATTTGATGTTGAAAGTCGCGGCAACAATCACATCGCAGTTCAGACGTTTAGACACCTCATAAACAGCATAGTTGCGCCAGTTGTGAGGATCTGCTTTCATCGCTCCCATCGCAGTAGCATTGGAAATTTTCACTATTTCACGTATGCGCTGCTGACTTTTCATCTTGAGTTCCACTGTAAGCGGTTTTACGTACGCATTGGAACTCACGTCAAGTATTCGCGCTTGCGTATTCATATACTGAACAACGGTGTTCTTCTGAGCAAAGCAGAGAACAGGCATAAACATCGCAAGGGATGCAATTAAGAATAGTCGTTTCATAGGGCTGGTAGTTTTAGAAATTGATAATACCTGTTAACATAATTTTTCTGTAATTAGGATGATCATGATCAGAAAAACTATAGCTATACTTATAGTTTATGCCTAAAGCCCATTTCTGATTGAACCATATATTTGCACCTACAGATAATCCATCTATACCTTTTTCAAAATCGACTAATCCTATAGAAGGACCAATATAAGGAGAAATAGTTGTTGATTCTCCTGCATTAATATCATAACCAATCAATGGGGTAAAAAGTAAAGATATAACCTGCTTGGTATCAGTATCATATGAAATGGTTCCATCCGGATAAGATTCATCCAAATCTATTGATGACAAAGCACCTAATTCAGCACCCCAATAAAAGCCTTTTGCACCAATCTTATGCTTAATACCAAAATCAACCTCGTACCCGAATCTACCTTCACGAATATCCACATTTTCGCTATACTCAGGTGTCACGCTTAACATATCAGGACCTATACCTGCTTTAACATATAGCATGAATTTCTTAGGTTTCTTAGGTTTCTTAGTCTTTATCACAAAAAGATTCTCGCTTTCCGAGGAAACGACTTGCGCCTGCGATGATATTCCGAAAGCCGCAAGCACAATTAAAGTAACGATTTTCTTTACGTTCATAATTTCAATGTTTTGAAGGTTAATAATAATGATTGTTGTTTGATTCTAATTTCCGTTCGAAAAGACACAAAAAAAACGTGGACTATTACTATCGTCTACGTATTCTGAGGTATCGCCAAACACCTATGCTGCCTAAACGAGTAAAAGCCCACGCCGATTGGCGTGAGCATCCAAGCTTTACTCTTGCAGCATTCTTAAATTGGCGATTTCAGAATACAAGATTGTAGCGGATGCTTCTTCCAAATGTCTTATGTGTCTTCTTCTCTCGTTTAGGAGAAAAGAAGGAAAGGCATTTAACACAACTGTTATCACAAAAGATTACAGTGTCTATAACCCTTTCACTGGCAAAGATAATTATAAGTGTGGTAATGACAAAGAAAAATGGTGATAAATTGAAAAAAACTTAATAAAAGTGCATGACTTAAAAATAATATGTATATTTGCAAAAGCTAATTAATACAATCGAGCAATGTTTGTTAATAAAGTCAATAGGTATCGTCGATAACTGTCTCAAAGAGGCACTCATATATATTTAGAAATATGCTCTATATTTTATGGTAGGTTCTAAAAATTCTGTT